>NZ_JACVWH010000001.1:0-607942 GCF_020658495.1 Clostridioides sp. ES-S-0048-02 | reverse complement strand
TCCCAGTATATATTTTTTACAATTTATTAGAATAAAATTCATATATTGGGAAATATTAATAGTAAATAAATAATTGTTGCTATAAAGTAGAAATTATCTTTAAAAGCACAAATTAATTTACAGTCTCTACTTATATGTATAATTACTTATTAAACTTCTTACTACCTAACTTCATGTGGAACTTAGTATCTTTTGGAATACTTGGGTTTATACCTCTTAATGTAGGTATTTCTCCACATATCAATTGTATAGGTACTATGAAGTTAAACGTTTGATAGTAAGGATTATCTATAATATCTGCCTTTAAATTTTTATCTTCTTCTGCAACATCTCTACCTATGACAAATACATTGTCTGTCCATCCAGAAAGTACTTCAACCATCTTAGTTACTCTAGGTTCTCTTCCTGTATCTAGTATAAATATAGTAGAATCACTATTTATAGCATTGTATACACCATGTATGAACTCTTCAAACTCATATCCAGTTACAGGAATTCTCATTGTCTCTAATAATTTTAATGCTGACTCTAATGTATCTCCATATATATCAGAGTGACCTACTACTCTTATTTCTTTAGCGTTAACTAACTTTTCTTTGTTTCTTTCAATCCATTGCTCAGATGATTTATATACTGATTCAAATCTATCTATTGCATCCAATATCTTATTTATCTCTTCATTGTACTTTTCACTAGATATTATTCCCTTTTCTCTAGCTATTTGAAGACCTAATAACATTAAATTTAACTTTGTACAATAAAAGCCTTTTGTTTTAGCACCAGATTTTTCTTCACCACAATTCACTGTTAATATATAGTCAGAAATCTCATCTATTAGAGCATTTTTACAGCCTGCCATAGATGCTATTTTACAACCCTTGTCTTCAGCTAACTTCATAGCATTATATGCAGAATAACTACTTCCACCTTGAGATATTCCCACCACTAAGGTATTTTTATTATCAAATTTAAATGTATCTTCAGTTATCATAAATGGATACTTTTCTACAACATCTATGTCTAATAAATTTTGCAAATATGGTTGTACTTGCAATCCTGAGTGATAACTAGTACCTGAACCTGTTATTATAATCTTTTTTATATCTTCTTTCTTAATTTCATTAAATAAACTATCTGCATTAGATATCATTTCTCTCATTTTTGCTGGTGTTTCTAACATATAATCTTGTATTCTCATTTTGTATGCCTTCCTTATTCATATATTTAATAAATTATAATTTTCTTTCTATAATAACCCTATTGCATGTAAAGCAATTCCTCCCACTATAATGCCTAGAGTTAACTTTGTTACACTTACCTTTCGCTTTAGCATGTAATATATTACAAATGCAAAAGCTAAAGGTAACATGTTAGGTATTATTTTATCTAATATATCTTGTAAAACCACTTCTGCACCATTTAAATTAAATTTTAGTGGAGTAGTTATACTCAACATTGTTGCAACCATTCCTCCTACAACGAATAAACCAACAGTTGTAGCCATAGACATTATTTTCTCCATAAGCCCTTCTCTTTGTATTCTTTCAAGTGAATTTACTCCGACTTTATATCCATATTTAAGTCCAAGTATTCTTAGAGCAAATGCTGGGATATTATACAACAGTAAGAATAATAGCGGGCCAAATATATTTCCTTCTTTTGCAAGTGATACTCCTATTCCAGCAGCTATAATTCTAAATGTTCCCCAAAATAGTGAATCCCCAATTCCTGCAAGAGGTCCCATAAGAGCTGTTTTAACAGCACTGATTGAGTTTTCATCAAATTCTGAATTATTAGTATTCTCCTCTTCCATAGCTGCTGTTATACCTAATATAGCAGGAACTACTACTGTGGTTGTATTAAAAATTTCTAAGTGTCTTTCTATCGCTTTTGCTTGATTTTCTTTTTTATTATATAACTTCTTTATTGCAGGTAACATTGCATAACAATAACCTAAGTTTTGCATTCTTTCATAATTGAACGCACCTTGAAGAGCAAATGAACGCCAAAACATACTTCTTAATTCTTTTTTTGTTAGTTTATTCAAAGTCAATCTCTCCTTCCGTTAAAATATTAGTTGCTACTTGAGGATTTTGACTATTTTCTTTGTTATTAATATAAAAGTTTAATATAACTGCTACACAGACTCCAAACAACGCTATTGCAGTTATATCTAGTCCAACATAAGATGCTAAGAGGAATCCTATAAAGAAAAATACAGACATCTTTTTTGAAAGTAGCATATCCATAAGTAGTGCAAATCCTACTGCTGGTAACAATGTTCCTGCAACACCTAATCCATCTAATATAACTTTAGGTATTGCATTTATTAATGTTGTAACTTTATCAGCACCAATCATAATTGCTAAAAATGTTGGAACTGATGTACTTAAAAAGAATAATACTACTGGAATCCACATCATTATAGTAACCTTTTTAAAGTCAGCTTGTTTAGCATAAAAAACTGCCTTTTGAGAAAAATATGAGTTTACTATTCTAACCAATACTCCAAGAGATTGTGCTAAAACTGCTACTGGCACTGCTACAGCTAGAGCAACTTCTGCACCATTTCCTGATAATATAGCAAACGCTGTACCTAATACACCACCTGTTACTACATCTGGAGGAGTAGCTGCACCTATTCCTGCAATTCCCATCCAAATTAATTCAAGTTGTGCACCAATCATAATTCCTGACTTTATATCTCCTAAAACTAATCCTACTAATGCCCCTGTAACTATTGGTCTATCAAACATAGACTGACCAAATATACGTCCATCTAATATACCAAAGCCTGCTATAATAGCTAACATAATAGCTTGTACTAACATAGTGAACCTCCCTCTTAATTTACATTAATTACATCACACTTTTGATTTCATTTTTATTTTCTAATAGTTCATTTACATGAACTATTCCATTTCTCGCTTCCTCTAAACCTGATTTAGCTAATAGCTTTGCATCCTCTTCTGTTGATAAAAGAATAGCCAAAAGCATCGGTAAATTTACTCCTGTCAATAACTCAAATTTAAACCCTTGTAAAAGTAAATTAGTACATATGTTTGCTACACTTCCACCAAATATATCTGTTAGTATGATAAGCTCTCCATTATTTTTGTTATTTGATAATATACTTATCATTTCTTTCTCAGCATCGTCTGCTGATTTATCTTTTGTCATACAAAAGTACTCAACATTACTTAATGAACCAATTATTAATTTACTTGTCTCAACAAGCTCCTTAGATAATTCTCCATGTGTTGCAATTAAAAAATTTTTCATTTTCTTTCTCCCAAATTATTTTATTAAGTCTGATAATTTTTTCTTTTTGTCTCTAGGTAACATTCTAAATTCTATATCAATTCCTAAATCAGTTATTTCTTTAAAATTGTTTATATCATTATCATCAACAGCAACTAAGTCTGTCAGCTTCTTCTTTCCTTCCTCGTATCTTAATCCACCTACATTTATTTCTTTTAAAACTCCTCCTGAGTTTTTAGCTACATCTAAAGCATCTTTTGTATTTTTTACTAATACTAATACATTACTTTTCTTTGAAGAAGCAAATTTTTCTACTATTTCTCCAGATTCCTCTACCCCCCTTATATATAAAGTTACATTGCTAGGCTTAGCTAAATTTAATGACATGGCTTTCATTTGATCGTTTTTTGCTTCATCATTTGCAACTAATATTACATTTATACCTAATGATGTTGTCCATCCATATGCTACCTGACCATGTATTAGTCTGTCATCAATCCTCATTAAAGATATCATTTTCCTCAAATCCTCCATTATATATTAAAATTTTTATTTTTTATCCTCTTGTTTATTTATAAAAGCAAAAAGCATGCCAACTAGTGGCATACTTTTTTTCAATTTTATTTATTTATTTTTTAATACTGTATTTTACTGAAGTGGACCATAAATAATATTATAGATATATCCGATTTCTGAAATAGATATTTGCACACTATAGCTCTTTTCTAGCACACTAAATGCATTTTTTATTAGTTTAACTTCACTGTGATGGTTTTTAATTAATAAATTCATATCAGTATATTCTTCAATCTCAGCTTGTCTAACCAATCTTTCAATCATACAACTTAAGTGAACATATAAAGCAATTTTTTTATCATTAGGAAGTTTTTTCTTTTGATTATTTTCTATAGCATTGATTCCTTCTTCTATTCTCTCTATTATTTTTTTTGAGTCTAAAATAGTCAGACTATCTATTACTCTAATCAAAGAAAAATTCTTTATGATAGAATCATTTATGTTTTTGATTTTTTCACTTTCTACTACTTTACTAAATATTCTAAAGACATCATCTTCTCCTTTTCCTGATATTATATCCTCTAGTAGTATGAAGTCTACTCCATTTACATTTGGATTAGCAGTTCCTACTATGGCCAATACATCATACATTTTAAAAAGTGGATCTTTATCTCCCATAGAAACAAGACTCTCATAATCGTGCGGTATTATCTTAACATCAACTATCCCCATTAAGCTTTCTGAAAGTAGATGTTGGATTTTTATAGCAGTACCTATCCCAGTAAAACAAGAAGATACTATGGCATACTCTTTATTTTTTTGAGGATAATACAATTGTATGTTGGGTTTAATTTCTTCATCCATAATTTCTGCTATATCTTCAATGTTTTTACCTTGCATTAATAAATTACCTACCTCTAGTGCAAAAATAGTGGATATTTGGTCTATAAACAACATTGGACTACTTATTTTACTTTTTAAATCTTCATATATCAGATTAAGAGAGCCCATATCAAATAACACAACTAGTCCATTTTTTATCCTATCTCCTTCCAAGTATCTAGACATTTGATTTGATACATCAGCAATTGTCGCATCTATAGGCATATCTATAGCTGTAAATACATTTTTACCCAACATACGATTACATACATTTGCCATACTACTAGCAGTAGCATACCCATGTGCTATAATCATTGCATTAACTTTATTAGACTTCATTCTTATAACTGTCGACTTAATAAATATAATCATTATAATTATATCTACATTATTAAGATACATATCCAATCTATTTGCTATTAATGTCGATACTTTATTTACTATAGAGTATTCTTTGTAATTTTCTTTCTTTAAATATGTTAGTAATTTACTTTGTAAGATTTTACATTCATCAGACAATTGATAAGACTCATCCTTCAAATAAAGATACGAAGAAAATGCTAATACATTATTTCCATCATATTTTATATTGTTGTTAACTTCTAAATTTCTAAATATATCCTGCATTATAGATATTATAAGCTCCATAAGTACATTTTTATTTTCATCATTATTTGAAAAAACTAGGTTATCCATTAACCTAATCATTAAGTTTGAGCTCTTTTCACTAAATATCTCTTTTGTTATTTCTTTTTTTTCTAGTCTATCAAAATAATCTAAACACTTTGTAAGGCTTTGATATATTATATTTCTTTTATTTCCTTCATCTGATGTCTCAATATTAAATTGTTTAGGAGAAAACACAATACTTTTGCTTTTAGCACTTTGGAACTGAAATATATCTACATTTTCTATATAAATATTTCTAGGAAGGTCTTGAAGTGTAACAAAAATATTTCCATTTCTTTTTTGGTTTTTTGCATATGCCCTTCCACATGCATATTTTATTACATTTTTACATTCACCTATATTACCTTTGAATTTTATCTTTAAAATCGTATTTAATGTAATTTGAGTTATCTCTATAGGTAAACCAAGCACCTTACTTTCCTCATATATAAAATGTTCTATAATCTTCCTTTTTTCAATAGTTCCTCTTTCCTCTATATTAGGAACATAAATATTTATAGGTATTCTTCTTAAAAAAGTCTGCAAAAACTCAGATAAGCTTTCTGTTGTAGCAAATACTAGCCTTACCTTAGCACTTCTATTTACTCCATTCTCTCCAATTCTAGAAAATGTACCTGTATCCATAAATGTAAATAACTTTTCCTGACCTTCACTGTTTAATCTATGTACCTCATCTAAAAATAATATACCACCATCAGATTTCTCTATTAACCCAGCTCTAGATTCATTTGCTCCAGTATAAGCCCCCTTGACATGTCCAAATAGTATACTTGATAATAACTCTGGATTATTATAGTACTGTGCACAGTTTAGTACATTATATGGAGCATTTTTTTCTAATATATTACTACTTACACTATACTTATATATTACCTTCGCTAAAAAAGTTTTACCTACACCACTTTCACCTGTTAGCATTATTGTAAGTCCATCATTTGGATAAAGTACAGCGGTTTTTATTTGCTCTATTGCCTCTTTTAGGCTACTTTCATGACCTATAATACTGTTAAATACAATCTCCTGCTTTAATAATTTACACTCATTACTAAGTTCATCAACACTTTCATAAATACTTTTTTTCGTAGGACCTATTGCATCATTTATCTTATTTTTTGGTAGAAAGATAACAGGTCTACTATTTATCTTTATAAGATTATCAGACTTTACCAAATCATTTAATAATCTGCTTGATTGAGTTCTACTTAAATTAAACTTTTTTACTATATCTTCTGTTACTATACCACTTTGTTTTTTAAGTTCATCAAAATTGTCAAATAATACCTTTTCATTTATAAAACGTAAAATTTCATTCTTCATAATCAACCTCCAATATAAATGTCAATGATACCAGTATATCCTTTATATATTAGTGAAAAAATAAATTATATTCTTTTATTCTAATAAATAGTACTGCACTAATCTCATACAATCAAATCCAATTATTACCATATAAATTGATAAACGAGTAAATAGAAGTGTATTTTGAATAGATTAAAATCTAAATGGATAAGTATATAATCAGTGCAAATTTAGGAATAATTTACATATAGAAACAACTCTACCTTATATTCTCCTTTATTAATTTTTTTCTAGAAATAATTTTTTTCTAAGTTAATTATATATTAAGAGTCTATGAAGATGAACAATTTAAATCAGCCTTGTTGAAAATAAAAAAATTTGAAAAAGAACTATAAAATATAAAAAGTGAACTCTATATCATAGAGTTCACTATCAGTGATTAATTTAATTTAGTATTTCTAGTACTGCATTTAATACAGCATGACCATTACAAGTACCATAGTTTACCATATCTATTATAGCTACTGGAGCTTTATCTCCAACTATAGATTTTACATCATCAAACATAAATCTAAGCTGTGGCCCAAGAAGTAAAATATCAAAATTACCAAGTTCTGATTTTATATTTCCCTCTCCAACTGCCCATATTTTACAGTCTATATCTCTTTTCTTTGCATCTTTCTCCATTTTATTTACCAATAAAGTAGAAGACATACCGCCAACACACACTAATAATATCCTAATCATTAATATCTCCTTTTAATCAAATCTACATATATTTTGATTAAAAAGTATATGTAGAAAAGTTTACATTTATAACTTCCTATATTTTACTTTTAAATTATATCAAATTTTTCCAATTTTTTCACTACCATAACTCATTTTATATTTTTAATGTCCACTTTTCTACTTCTTCAGAAATATTTTCAGATTTTAATACAGCAGATATTATAGCATATCCATCACTATTTAAGCACTTAAGTTTATCTACATTATCTAGTTTTATCCCACCAATCAATACAAATGGTATATCTATCTTTCCTTTAATTTCTTTGACAGTTTCAAATGATGCGGATTTAGCATCCAGTTTGGTAGATGTTGTAAATATAGACCCTATACCTAAATAGTCTGCACCATCATTTTTTGCACAGATAGCTTCTTCTAAAGTTCTTGCTGATACACCTAGTATTTTATCTTTCCCTATAAGCTTTCTAACTTCCTTTGCATCAATGTCACTCTGTCCTACATGCACTCCATCTGCATCACAAATAATTGCTATATCTACTCTATCATTTATTATAAACTTAACACCATGTTTTCTAGTTATTTCCCTTAGCTTCATAGCCTTTTTTAAAAATTCTTTTCCAGAAGCATTTTTTTCTCTGAGTTGCACCGTTGTTATTCCAGAAACAATTGCATCTTCAATACATTTATAAAAATCTCTACCTTCTAGCATTTCAGAATCAGTCACTAAATATAACTTTAAGTCTTTTTTTAAACATTCTTTATCTATCATTTACAGCCTCCTGTTGACCATTTATTCATTTAAAAATTCAATATTAGAGTTTTTACTTATAATCTCTTCATCCATTTGATAAATAGAATTCATTAGATTTTCTTTAAATGTACCTATTGGTGGATTATTTAAATTAGCCAGCTCCCCACTTAACGACATTGTAAGTACACCCATTGTAGCTGCTTCTAATTTATTTTTAGTCACAGCCATAAAACTTGCAATCAAACTAGCAGTCATACACCCTGTGCCTGTAATACCTTTTAATTTATCAGTTCCATTATTTATTTTATATGTATTCTTACTATCAGTTATTATATCTATTTTTCCAGTTGCTGCAACTATACATTCAAGCTTTTCAGAAACTTTTTTTATTATATCAGTAGAATCTTCTTCATCATCAAAGGAATCTACACCTTTACCCATTACATCAAAGCCACCTATAAATTTTATTTCTGCTATATTCCCTTTAACCACATCAAATTTAACTTCATTTAAAAGCTTATTTGTAAGTTCTGCTCTGGCTTTACTTGCAAAGACTCCCACTGGGTCTAAGATAACAGGTTTATTGTATTTATTTGCAGCCTTTCCAGCCAATAAAAACAAATCTAATATATTTGAATTCATAGTTCCTATATTTATAACTACAGCATTTGCTATACTTACCATTTCTTCTACTTCCTCATATGAAAAACTCATAAGAGGGCTTGCACCTATAGCTAAAGTTACATTAGCACAATCATTTATTGTTACATTATTAGTATAGTGAATTACTAATGGGTTTACTTTTTTTACATCTTCAATTAAATTATACATATTCTACCTCCATAAAATTTTATTATTCAAACTTATAAAAATGATGTACTGGGCCTACTCCATGACCTATATCAAAACTATTTTTTATTGCTTCTGTTATATAAATTTTACTTAATTTTATTGCTTCTTTTATTTCATAACCTAATGCAAGGTAAGATGTTATTGCAGAAGATAATGTACATCCTGTTCCATGTGTATTTTTTTTATCAATTCTTTCACTTTTATACACTTCAAATATATTTTTACCAACTAAAATATCCACTGCTTCTCCATCTAAATGTCCACCTTTCATAAGAACAAATTTAGGTCCAAGCTCTAATATTTTCTTTCCTACTCTATTCATATCATCTACATTATGTATTTTTATTCCTGTAATTTCTTCTGCTTCTGGAATATTTGGTGTAATTATATATGCAAGTGGTATTAAATACTTAATTAGATTTTCCTTTGCTTCTGGTTTTAATAAATAATATCCACTTTTAGATATCATTACAGGGTCTACTATTAAATATTCTGGATTATATTTTTTTAAATTTTCAACTATTTCAAGTATAATTTCTGGGCTTGAAACCATTCCTATTTTTACTGCTCTTGGAGGTATGTCATCAAATACTGCCTCTATTTGTTTTTTTATTATACTTTGGCTTAAATCTTCTACAGCAAAAACTCCTTGAGTGTTTTGTGCCGTTATAGCTGTTATTACGCTCATTCCATATGTGCCAATTGCACTAAAAGTTTTCAAATCAGCTTGGATTCCAGCTCCTCCAGATGAATCTGAACCAGCTATTGTAAGTGTTGGTATTTTGTAGTTACTCATTTATACCCTCCTAAAAATTTAATTTAAATAGATTAACTAAAAAAGCTATACCTACAATAGGTATAGCTTAGAAATTCGCATATATCACAAATAATACATACTTAAGTTTTATACTAAGCTTTCCTACGCTGGCATTATCCAGTTCAGGTGTAAGGGTCGGTATTCCTCTCAGCTCTTGGCTCCCCTAGCTATTTTAATTTATTATATTTATAACTTCATTATATTACAATAGTATTTATTGTCAAGTTTTTACACTGTATACACTTATTTACAATATAATTAAAGACACTTACTTCAGTTCTTTTATCTCTTCTCCAATAATATAATTTTCTTTATTGTCAATTGAATCTATAAGTATATTGGGATTTTTTATTATAGATAATTTTTTATCCCTAGTTAACTTTTTTATATAGTATTCTAATTTCATTGCATTACTTTTTGTATTTGTTACAAAATAAACCTCTAACTTTTTAAATCCCCTTGCTCTTGTATACTTTGAATTAATTCCTGACTTATGCTCATTCATTCTTCTTTCTATATTGCTAGTATATCCAGTATATAGAGAATCATCTTTGCACCTTATAATATATGTAAAATACATCTTAATTCACATCCTTAAATTAAATATATAAACATTATATTATAAAATAAAAAAAACTGCTGTAAATTTTATATATTGGTCAGCTATAACAATAACTCAAATGTAAATTCGTAAAGTAGATTCTAAAAGTATTTGACGCTAAATTTTGACATATTAATAACATATTTATTCTTCTAACAAAAAATTCACAAATATAAAAAATAAAATTTTCAAAAAAATTATAATTTTCAAAAAAATAAATTGACATATATAAAAAAATTATGATAACCTAATAAAAAGGGGGCAATGATTATGGAAAACAATTTAATTATAGCTAAAAGCAATAATATTGAATTATCACAAAAGAACTTATTTAAAGTCAATTTACAGATAGGTGTAGACTTTACACTTTTGTCAAAATCACTTAAAGCCTTTTATAAAAAAGAAGAAGATTTTTATTGCATTGCTCTTGCACCATGCAATGTATCTGATGAAAAAGCAAGCAAGAAGATAAATATTCCTGAGATGATAAAAGAAATTAATACTTTAATTGAAAGTGTGACTGATAAAAGTGAACTTTTAAGTGAAGAAATATTTACAAACAATCTATCAGAATTTTTCGACGAATCTTTAGATAACATTTATATAGAGTTAAGACAAGCATATCTATATCTTAAGAAGAATACAAACAATCTTGATATAGAAAACTCCATTGAATATGTATTCGATGTCAGTATAAGTAATAAAACAAAAATGAAAGAAAATCCACTAATTAACTTTAATTCACTTTCTTTAGTGGTATGGAGTGGTGAAACAAAAAATATTTTACATCAAATGAACATTTTAGATTTAGAAAATATTCACTCCTCTTTTTCAGAAAACGATGCAAATATGACTTTTTATCGAGATGATAGCCTCAAATATGAAGTTAACAAAAACAGTAAAAATATAAGAGAAAGTAATATAGATATAATTGAACAAATGATTATACTTCCAGATAATTCAGACTATGATAAAGATGAAGTTGAAAACATGAAAAACAGACTTTCAAACATAAATGGAAAATATCTACAAACACTTAAAGAAAAAGATATAATTATAAAATTAATAAATTCAAATTTAACTGATGAACCAGAATTTAGTGATTTAAAACACCAATTACCTCCATGCTGGGTAAGATCAGGTAAAACTTGGAAAGATGTACCTGGGATATATAGAAACAACTCTATTGTGGCTAAAATAGGTTATAGTAACCCTAGTTATGCAAATGTTCATTCAGCTAAAAATTTGGAATTACATGAAACTGCACATGCTATAGATAAAAATGTATTAGACAAAAAATCAAATTCAGAAGAATTTATGGAAGTGTTTATTCAAGAAAGGTATAAACTTTATGACCCTAAACAAGTTGCACATGCATATATTAGTAAATTCCCAGAAGAATTTTTTGCGGAATCATTTGTGCATTATTATCTTGATGAAGACTCAAAAAATATATTGAAAGAAAATTGTCCTTTAACATATAATTTTCTTGAAGAATTAGAACTAAGCTATGAAACACATTAATACTTAATAATATATTTCTATTTAATAAAGTACTCTTTATAAAAGACTTTTTGATATTTATGTTATAATATTTCTAATGGTTATATTTTAAAATAGTTTATGTAGCCCATAATTTAAATAAATAATAAAAAGGATGAAGAGTTATGAAATTAAACAGAAACGATGCTTGTTGGTGTGGAAGTACTAAAAAATATAAAAAATGTCATATGGATATAGATAATAAAATAAATTCATTTGCTCAGCTAGGTCATATTGTACCTACTCACGACATCATAAAAAATGCAACACAAATTGAAGAAATTAAAAAAAGTGCTGTAATAAACACAAAGATTTTAGATTATATTTCGGATAAAATTAAAGTTGGAATGTCTACAGAAGATATAAATGAATTAGTCCATAACTTTACATTAGAAAATGGAGCTATTCCTGCACCACTAGATTATAATGGTTTTCCTAAAAGTGTATGTACATCAATAAACAATGAAGTTTGTCATGGTATCCCAAGTAAAGACATCCTATTAAAGGATGGAGATATTATAAATGTAGATGTGTCTACTATTTTTAATGGATATTACTCAGATGCTTCAAGAATGTTTATGATAGGAAATGTTAAAGAAAATGCAAAAAAATTGGTTCAAGTTACTAAAGAATGCATTCAAAAAGGTCTTGAAGCTGCTAAACCATGGGGATTCTTGGGTGATATAGGTAATGCTATTAATTCTTATGCAAAAGAAAATGGATATTCTGTTGTTAGAGAAATTGGTGGGCATGGAGTTGGACTAAGTTTTCATGAAGACCCATTTGTAAGTTATGTTTCTAAAAAAGGAACTGAAATGTTATTGGTTCCTGGAATGATATTTACTATAGAACCTATGGTAAATGAAGGAACTCATGAGATTTTTGTTGATGAAGAAAATGATTGGACTATCTACACAAAAGATGGTAAATTATCTGCTCAATGGGAGTGCATGGTTTTAGTTACAGAAACAGGAATTGAAATTTTAACTCAATAAAATATAAAAGCCTATAAAGATTGAGCTTTCAATCTTCATAGGCTTTTCTTTTGTTAATGCACATCTATTGCATCAACTGGACAGCTTTCTCTAGCCTCTTTTGCTGATTCTTCAGCATCACTTGGTATTTCATCAACTATAACATGTGATTTTCCATCATCAGCCATGTCAAATACTTCTGGGCATATTGATGGACATAATCCACAACCTATACAAGTATCTTGATTAACATTTGCTTTCATAATAAAATCCTCCTATATGTTACAAATTTAAAATTTTTGTTTACCAACGATTGGCGAACTAAAACTTTGACCTTCAGTTCTTTTTTATTATGTCCTCAAATTTGAAAATAATACCTTTTCAAAATAAATTTTATAAAATTTATTTTATAGTTATATTATGATTATTTTTCTTTATAATCTGATAAAACCTCGTCCATTGTATGAAACTTAATCTTTTATTTCTTTTATTTCTATATTTTCTAATGCCCTATAAAACATATTAGTATCATATACTTTTTAAGATAAATATTGCTACTCAATATCTTTTTTAATCTCAACAATATCTTCTATGTTACAATCTAATGCCAAACATATTTTTTCCATTGTAGCCATAGAGACAACTTTATCCTCGTTCAATTTACTAATACTTGAACTTCCTAGTCCTGTCATTTCTTTAAATTCCATTTTTTTAATTTTTTTATCAATTAATAATTTCCATAAGCGATTGTATGAAATCATTTTATCACCTCTTTTAATTTATTTTATCATAATTAACCCATTAAGGGCAGTATTTCTCTTTTATAGTTAATTTTTCTTGACTTTATTATGAAATAGTAATATTATTAAATTAACCTTAAAAGGTTAATATTAACCACTTAAGGATTGGAAAGCATAGTATGGCACCTTGTTTTAATGCTGAAGGCTTAGTTATAGAAGATAAAGAAAATGTATCTACTGCAGAAAAATATTTCGTAATAAGCAGATACTATGATGATGGCAAAACTATTGCTTTTATAGAAATAAATAACACTAAATACAAGACTGAATATGTTAGAAACTTTGACCAGTATGTAGACGAATTTTTTACTTTGGAAGCGCTTATAAGAATGCCTTAGTGCTTAAGGGGTGATATAGATGTGTTTTAATACTTACATACTGAAAAGAGTTTTAAACAACAAGTAACTAGAATTAACTCGTAGTTTTGACCTAGATAATCTTATTGATACTGCAACAGAGATTTTGAAAAATAATAAGATTAATTTGATAATTATTGATGAAGTAAACAAGGTTGTTTGGAAAAATGAAAAAAGCACTCCCGCTCATGAGAATGCTTAGTTATAGCTATAGAAGTGTACTACCAATACACTTCTATTTTTTTATTATATCATATAATTTTGTGTATGAAAAAGACTCATTTAAATCAATTTTAAGATGTGTTAAGTAACGCTCTTGATAGTTTATACATTAATAAATATACAATATAATTATAACATGTCTTATGTTTTAGTATAATAATTTTCGTTCGTTTTATTATTACAACTTCTACTATAGTTTTATATAACCTGTTAATATTTGTAATATTTTAGATACTCTTTATACTTACATTGCTGCTATACTTTTATTAAGAAAATTAATACAATATGAATTTGTTATTATAGAAAAGAAAGTAATATGTTAAAGGAGGTTTTTGTATTGAAATTACAAGAAAAATGGATTGATTTATTAAATCCAAGATATATTGAAAATGAAGAAAAAAGAAAGAAAATACAGATTATAATATTTTTTTCTATAACTTTTGGCTTAACTTATTTATTAGGTTTTCTATTATATTTCAATAAGTTTATTGACCCAGGAAATTTTGCATCATTCATAATGATATTACCTTTATCTTCTGTCGCTATTGCAAAATTTTACTCAGAAGGAAAAACTAATAATGAGTATAAGTTTTATTCATTAGTAATATTACTTTTTCTTAGTTATTTTTTATTATTTATTGCTAAATCATTTAACTTAATAAACCTCAATCAATCTCAATTAGTGAATTCTATATTAATTTTAATAAGCAGTTTATATCTTATTATTTATTCTTTTAAATCAAAAGAACTGTATATTCTAAAAAATGTAAGAACAGGTGCTTTATTAATTATCTACTTTATATTTTCTCAAGTTATCCTTGGATTAATAATAAGTAGAAATAATCTTAATTATAATGGTATTTTATTTTATCTGAACCTTACTATAATATCATTAATATATATTTATCCTTTTTTGTCTGAAGAATATGGCTGGAGATGTTTTTTACAAAGTATTTTCTTTAATAAATTTGACAAAAAAATAGGTGTTATAATTGTAGGTGTTTGTTGGAGTTTATGGCATTTACCTCTACAATTTACATTCTATAATCCAGATGCTCCAATACTGGGAAGTGTAATTCATTTAATTTATGGAATCGGACTTTCTATATTTTTAGGTTATGTTTATTTGAAAACTAAAAATATATGGATTTGTTCTATAATTCATGCTTTAGTTGATAGTTTAGATGTTATTTGTAATAGTTCTGAAATACCACTTAGCTATTATGTTATTTTAGAGAGACTTATATTTGTATCACTATTTTATCTTCCTTTCCTCTTTACAAAAGAATATAAACAACATACATAAAAAAATTATTATGCTAAAGGAGGTATATACTATGAACTTTGGAAATATCAATCTTATACTTATTGGAGTAGGAATTATAATATTAACTACAATAATATCTTTAATTAAACCTAAAACTAGTTTTTGCAGTGAAAAATATTTTAATAAATTAGAATCAACGTATGGAAATATAGATAAGAAAAGAACTGTTAAACTAGAAATACTTTCTCGCTATGTAATGGGTCTTGAATATATAGCAATAGGTTTATTCACAAGAAAATTAGACATTACAATAATAGCAATGATAATAGCAGCCATTATAACAACAGCATTATATTATCTAATTAGAAAGAAATATATAGCTATATAAAATCTAATAGGATTAATAGCAAAAGAAGGTAACAACTAACTAGTTGCTACCTTCTAAAATATACCTGATTTTATTGGGGGGTCTTTAAATTAAAGTATCTATATAATTTTTTTGCCCATTAATATTTTGATTTTTCTTGTATTTTTCAGCATCTTTATCTAACTTTTCTATTCTTGACTCAATTTTCTTTATTTCCTCTTGAGTCATACTCATAAAATCTTTAAGCATATTTTCAAGTTCTTCGCGAGTTTTACCTTCTAAAAATAAATTTTCAAGTTCTTTATCTTCTTTATCAATATGTTTTTGTTCTAGTTCTTCTGACTCTTTTTCATTATCGACGCCTTTTTGATCTAATTCTTCTACCTTTTCTTCATTTTTATTATTAAGTTCATCTGTATTTAATGATTCCTCTTTTTCTCCTGTATTTAGAGAAATTGGATATTCTTCCAAAATAGTATTTTTATTTTCTTCTTCTACATTACTATTTTTATTTTCTTCTTCTGATTTAAATAAATTTCTGATTGCTTCATTTATTTTTTTAGCATAAAGTTCTTGTTTATCTTTTAAATCTTTAATTCTATTATCAAGTTCTTGTTTTTGTTTCATGATATTAGATAAATAATTATTTTTTTCTATAGTTTCATTTTTCTTAATAATATTTGTTTTTTTTGTATTTTTTATGTTACTTTCATTATTTAATAAATATTGGCTTCTATATTGACTAGAAATTTTCATTATATTTACCTCTCCAAAATAAATTTATTCTCATATTAAAAAAGTAATTATATGTTAGTTTTAAAACCATTCATATAATTACTTTAAAACATACATTAATTACATATGTTGAGATATAAAAACACCAGAATACTTGCTTAATACATCTGCAAAATCATAATTTCTTCCATCTATAAACCATTTACCCTTCCATGTACTTGTATTCCCAAAATCGAAGTTCCCATCTATAGTCTGCCCATTTGACAACATAACAAAGAATGGATGATATCCATATGTATAACTTACATTAAAAGAAAATGAATAGTACCCATTTGAATCTGTTTTAGTAATATCAAATATATCTTTTACTGATGTATATTCCTTTGGATAGTCATTTTCAAGTAATTATACAGTTCTATTAGCTATCGGCGCCCCTGACTTATCTGTTGCATATCCACTAAATGTAACACGCCCACTTTTTGGTATACTTGGCTTATCAACATAAATGCTTATTGTATCTCTATTCTCAAGTCTAATATTTTTCTCGTTTTTTAAATTTATGTCCTTTTCCATTGCGTTTGAAATAACCAGATTAGAAAACGATAATGTTAAAATACTAATTGTTGCTAATGACATAGATGTTATTTTCTTAAAATTTATACAATTATACCCCTTCAATTATCTTATATTTAATCATATCCTAGCACTATAGAGGTAAATTTACAAGAAATCTGCATAACTAGTCAATAAACACGCAAAATCGGCTAATATTTTTAAAAAATTATTTTTTTTCATAAAATAGTAATAATTTATACAAATACCTTATATATTTTAAAATATTATCTATTTATGAAATCTAATGCTTTGTAAAGAATATCATTCCCCTTTATCATAGTGAACTTTTCTTTAGTCATAGAACCTATCTTTTCACATGCTCCACCACCAACAACAGCACCTACTCCTCCAAATAAAACTCCTTCTGCTAAAGCTCTTCCTATCCCACCTTTAGTCACAGTTTCACCATTTTCCAAAAGTTCATATTCTATAACATCACTATGACTATATATAATATACATTGTCTAACTCTTCGTATTCGTAGGATACTTCTCTTTTATTCTTTTTTACAGGTTCTAGATTTCTTATTTTCACTATTTTTGCTGGTATACCAACAACTGTGGCTCCATTAGGTACATCTTTAACAACAACTGAATTTGCACCTATTTTTGAATTAGAACCGATATTTAAAGGTCCTAGTATTTTTGTTCCAGCTCCAATTAATACATCATCGCCAACAGTTGGATGTCTCTTGCCAGTATCCTTTCCTGTAGCACCCAAAGTAGCTCCTTGATATATTGTTACTCTATTTCCCACTTCAGCTGTTTCGCCAATTACAACACCCATTCCATGGTCTATCAAAATACCTTCTCCCATTTTAGCTCCAGGATGTATTTCTATACCAGTCATAAATCTGGATATCTGGGATATCAATCTAGCTGAAAAAAGCATCTTCTTCTTATAAAGAAAATGAGCTATTCTATGCATTATCATTGCATGCACTGATGGATATAGTAAAAAAACTTCTATCTTAGTTCTAGCTGCTGGATCATTCTTCATTATATATTCAATATCTTTATTTATTTTTTTAAACAAAGTATTCACTCCCTCAAATAAAATTATTAAAATATTCCCATGGACATATATTTATCTACTCCATCTGGAGCTACTGTTACTATTTTTTTATTTGGATATTTTTTCGCCATTTCCATAGCTCCAAATATATTTGCTCCAGAAGATATACCTACCAAAATCCCTTCCTTTGATGCAAGTAATTTAACTGTATCAAAAGCATCTTCATCATCAACTAATATTACTTCATCAACTACACTAGAATCATAATTTTCAGGAACAAAGTTAGCTCCTATTCCTTGTATTTTATGAGGTCCAGTTTTATTTTCTGATATAGCTGGAGATTTTTTTGGCTCAAGTGCAACTACTTTTATATTTGGATTTTGCTCTTTTAAATATCTTGCAGTCCCTATTAAAGTACCACCTGTTCCAACTCCACATACAAATATATCTAAATCTCTAACATCATTCATAATTTCAACTGCTGTTGTTTTATAATGTGCATTTGGATTGTCTTTATTTTCAAATTGTTTCAAACTTTTATAGTTTGGATTTTCTCTCAATAGTTCATTTGCTTTTTCTATAGAGCCTGACATTCCAGCTTTTCCATCTGTAAGTACTAAATTTGCTCCATAAGCCTTCATTAAATCTCGTCTCTCGATACTCATAGTCTCTGGCATTACTATTACTACTTCATATCCTTTTAATCTTCCTATCATGGATAATGCAATACCAGTGTTGCCACTAGTTGCTTCTACTAGTACATCACCCTTTTTTAATTCTCCTCTTTTTTCTAATCCTTCTAGCATTTCATAAACTGCTCTATCTTTTATACTTCCTGCTGGATTTACTTTTTCTAATTTTACATATATGTTAGAACACCCGTTAGTACATCCTAAATTATTTAACCTTACTACAGGTGTGTTTCCTATCAACTCTAATGCGTTATTATATAACATACTACTTCCTCCTATATGTCCAATTCTATTATCAAATTGATAACGATAAATATATTATAGTATTATCATTTTGATAATGCAACCTTTTTTTGGATTTTATCCCTTCAATTGTTTTATTTCTAATATTAATAATATTCAAACAAAAAAAGTGAAAATCATTATCGATTTTCACTCTTCAAACTTCAAGCTTTATGCTAAGTCATACACAATACTTCACTACAAAAATTCTACGAAATACTATATAAGACCTAATATTTTTGCAACCTCTACATTAACCTTTAGCACATTAACTCTATCTTCACCTAAAACTCCGAAAAGTTTTTTTGAAGTATTATCATCTACAATTTTTTGTAATTTACTCTCTGATATTCCTGATACTTTTGCTATAGCAGGTATCTGAACCTTTGCAGAAGCGGGACTTATATTAGGGTCAAGTCCTGAACCTGATGCTGTAAGCAAATCTGTTGGTATATCTTCTTTTTTTACACCTGGATTATCCTTCAAAAACTGTTCAATGTCTTTTTGAACTCTATCATGAAGCTCTGGATTAGTTGCTCCATAATTAAAAGAACCCGATGAAACACCGCCATAAACTGTATTTCCATCCTTATCTGGTATTAAATCTTCTTTTGTATAAGTATTATAGTTTACTGATGAAACTCTTCCCTTAAAAAATCTTGCATCTGTAAAACTTTGACCAATAAGCTCTGAACCAACCTTTACGCCATTTACTTCTATCATACTTCCATTAGCTTTATCTTTAAATGCAACTTGACTTACGCCTGTTAAAACAAGTGGATATACAAGTCCGCAAACAAATAACAATACAAGACTTACAAGCAATGCTGGTTTTAATGTTTTCATTTTTATATCCTCCATTTATTAACCTAAATTAAGAACCATTACTAAAGGTGTAATTAATAAATCAATTACTTTTATTCCTAAAAATGGTACTATAACCCCACCAAGACCAAAAATAAGCATATTTCTCATTAGCATAGCTTGCGATTTCATAGGTCTATATTTTACCCCTTTCATAGCAAGAGGTATTAAACATGGGATAATTATAGCATTAAATATTAAAGCTGATAATATCGCACTAAATGATGTAGAAAGCTTCATTATATTTAATATCTCCATTTGAGGTATTGCAAGGGTAAATATAGCTGGTATAATTGCAAAGTATTTTGCAATATCATTTGCTATACTGAATGTTGTTAAAGCACCACGTGTTATTAAAAGCTGTTTTCCTATTTCAACCACTTCTAATATTTTAGTTGGGTCTGAATCTAAATCTACCATGTTTGCTGCTTCCTTTGCAGATGTTGTACCACTATTCATAGCAAGACCCACATCTGCTTGAGCAAGTGCAGGAGCATCATTTGTTCCATCCCCTGTCATAGCAACTATTTTACCTTCAGATTGTTCTTTTTTTATTGCCTCTATCTTATCTTCTGGTTTACATTCTGCAATAAATCCATCTACTCCAGCCTCTCTTGCAATTGTGGCTGCTGTTAAAGGATTATCTCCTGTACACATGATTGTCTTTATTCCTATCTCACGAAGTCTAGCAAATCTTTCTACAAGACCTGATTTTACTGTATCCTTTAAGTAGATAATACCGTATATCTCATTATCGACACACACTACTAGAGGTGTACCACCTAATTTTGCTACTCTATTCACACTTTCTTCTAAATCGTCTGGTACTAATCCACCAGAAGATTTTACTCGATTTATTATACTGTCATAAGCCCCTTTTCTAATAGCTGTTCCATCAGATAAATTTATACCACTCATTCTGGTTTGTGCAGAGAATTCTACAAACTCAGCTTCTTCGGCCTCTTTTGTTTTTCCTGTTGAACCTAGTTTTATCCCTAAATCAACTATAGACTTTCCTTCTGGTGTGTCATCTTTTAATGAGCACATAACAGCATAGTTTATTAAATTTTTTGAATCTGCATTTCCAACTGCTATAAATTCTGATGCAAGTCTATTTCCATAAGTAATAGTACCTGTCTTATCCAAAATCATAGTATCAACATCACCACAAGCTTCTACTGCTTTTCCTGACATTGCAATAACATTGAATCTAGTTACTCTATCCATACCTGCAATACCAATAGCTGACAATAATCCACCTATAGTAGTTGGTATTAAACACACCAAAAGTGCTATCATAGTAGAAATTGGAATCTTTACACCTGCATAATTTGCCATTGGATAAAGAGAGATTAAAACAACCATAAATATAAGTGTTAATCCCACCAATAAAGTATTTAAAGCAATTTCATTTGGTGTTTTTTGTCTTGAAGCTCCTTCTACAAGAGCTATCATTTTATCTAAGAAGGATTCTCCTGGTTTTGTTGTTATTTTTATTTTTAGCCAGTCACTTACAACTGTAGTTCCTCCTGTAACAGAAGCGAAATCTCCTCCAGATTCTCTCATAACAGGTGCAGATTCTCCAGTTATTGCTGACTCATCCACAGAAGCTATACCTTCTATTACTTCTCCATCATTTGGAATAACTTCTCCTGCATTGACTAAAACAATATCTCCCAGTTTTAGCTCGCTTGCACTTATCATTTTTTCATTTCCTAATTTATCTAAAACTCTTGCAACTGTATCTTTTCTAGTTTTCTTTAATGTATCTGCTTGTGCTTTTCCTCTACCTTCAGCTACAGCTTCAGCAAAATTTGCAAAAAGAACAGTTATAAATAGTATTATTGTTACAATCCCATTATAAGCTCTTAAGTTATTACCTTCATCTCCAAACAAACTAGGTACTATTGTAAGTATCAAAGTTACTATAAATCCAATCTCTACAACAAACATAACTGGATTTTTCATCATATATTTAGGATTTAATTTTTTAAAAGCTTCTATAATGGAAGTTTTGAAAATATCTTTTGTAATAAACTTTGTTTTTTTAGTTTCCATAAAATTTTACTCCCTCCCAATTTTTTAGTGCCATAATACTAGATGCTCTGAAATAGGTCCAAGCGCTAAGGCTGGGAAAAATATTAAAGCACCAACAATTAAAACAACCAATACTAAAATTATTGTAAATGTGAAATTATCAGTTCTAAGTGTTCCTATGCTTTCATTTACAGAGTTCTTAGATGCTAATAAACTTGATATTGCAAGTAATATTATAATAGACACATATCTTCCAAAAAACATAACTATACCTGTTGTTATATTCCAGAACATAGTATTATCTCCTAAACCTTCAAATCCTGAGCCATTATTAGCTGCTGAAGATGCAAACTCATATAAAACCTGTGATAATCCATGGAATCCAGGATTTGAAATTCCCTCAAGACCTGCTGGTAGTGCTACTGCAAGTCCAGAGAACATAAGTATCAAAAGTGGATGTAATATAATAAGTAAAGCTATAAGCTTCATTTCTTTTCCTTCAATTTTCTTAGTTAAGAATTCTGGTGTTCTTCCTACCATTAATCCACATAAAAATACTGCTATTATAGCGTACATTAGCATATTCATAAGACCTACACCTTTACCACCAAATACGACATTTAACATCATATTTAAAAGTGGTACTAATCCTCCTAGAGGAGTTAAAGTATCATGCATATTGTTAACTGTACCAGTTGTAAAGGAAGTCGTCACTGTCGTAAACAATGCTGATTGAGCTATACCAAATCTAACTTCTTTACCTTCCATACTTCCCATGCTTTGATTAAGTCCTAATTGTGATAAGATAGGATTTCCTGCACTTTCTGCTCTAAAACAAACCACTAAACCTATTAAAAATATGATTGACATTGCACCAAATACAACCCAACCTTGTTTTTTATTCTTTATCATATGTCCAAATGCAACAACACAAGCTCCTGGTAATATCATCATAGATAACATCTCTACTATATTTGATATTATTGTTGGATTTTCAAATGGATGTGATGAATTTGAACCAAAAAATCCTCCTCCATTTGTTCCTAAGTGTTTTATTGATTCAAGTGCTGCCACAGGACCTTTAGCTATATCTTGAAGTTTTCCTTCTATAGTAGTTATTGTTTCTGTACCAGCAAAAGTTTGTGGTACTCCTTGTGTAACTAATATAACACCAACAATTAAAGCCCCTGGTAAAAGTACTCTTGTTGTTATTCTAATTAAATCTACATAAAAGTTGCCTAATGTTTTCTTTTTGCCTACTAACCCTCTTACAAATGCCATGGCCGCTGCATATCCTGTTGCTGCTGATGTAAACATCATGTATATTATCACTGTCATTTGACTAAGATATGAAAGCCCTGTTTCACCTGAGTAATGTTGAAGATTCGTGTTTGTCATAAAACTTATTATTGTATTAAATGATAAACTTTGTTCCATACCTTTAATTCCATTAGGATTAAAAATATGCATGCTCTGAGTTCTAAGTATTACATATCCTATAAACACCATGACTGCATTTGTAACTAATAAAGCTAAAGCATATTGCTTCCAATTCATTTCTTTTTTCTTATCTATGCTACATACCTTATATATGCCATTGTCTATTTTATCAAACACTTTATCTCCAAATGTTTTTTGGTTAGTGGATATATGATATAAATATTTACCCATAGGTATTACTAAAACCATAAATATCGCCAATACTATTACTATCTGTACCATAAAAATTTTCCCCCCAATTCAACTTGCTTATTACCTCTATACTATTTAGAATTTTTCAGGATTAATAAGCGCATACACCAAATATACTATCAACATTACAATTACAACTGCCAGAAACCACATAGGTAATACCTCCATACATTACATTATTTTTTTTCAGTTTGTTTCCCACACCAGCCAGCAAGCAACTTCATGGAAATAAATCCTATAGCCAGTGACGCTATCATCACTATATCTAACATTTCGACTCCTCCATTTACTTTAGTTTCTTTGATACGTTTTGGTTTCATATTGCTACTTCATTTATCTTATCATTTTAGGTATAAAGATAGGGTTAAGATACATCTATTATTGATTAGTATTGCATAAATATAAAATTAGCTCTTCTCTACTTAATTTAGACATAAAAAAAGGAGGCAAGTTTGCCACCTTTCAAAAATACTGTTATTTAGTTTATATTAACATTCTGGAACTATTTCATTACTCATATCCATATCTAAATTTTTACCATGATAGTAAATAAAATCAATTACTTTACCACTAATCGTAACAGCAATTAAAGAATAAAAAATATCAAATGCGGATAGGTAAACTAATGATAACAACAATACAATAACATCTGTTGCTAGATAAACTTGCCCTATGTTCAAAGATGTAGTCTTAGAAATTACTAATGCTAAAGCATCGTCTCCTCCCGATGCACAACCTGCTTTTACTATTATCCCTACTCCTACTCCTACAGTTATACCTGCCAAAATAGTTGATAAAAGCATATTTTGTGATTGTGGTACAAGAGGTCCTATAGCTTCAAATAAATCATATAATACTGAAAAACTTATAGAAGCTACTATTGAATATATTAGGAATTTTTTACCGAAAAATTTATATCCTACTAAAAGTAGTAAACCATCAATTACAATATTTGCTATTGCTGGTTGTATGTTGAATAAATTTTTTAACAGTAGTAAAATACCTAACACTCCACCTTCTGTTATGTTGTTTAGATAGTAAAAATTATAAACTCCAAATGCTAATATTGCTGAACCTAATAATATAAGTCCAATTCTTTCTAAAAATAACCGCCTGGCCATACATATCCCTTCCTTTTTCTTAATTTATATATATTATATACAAAAGAATTGGCTTTGTATACCACACTTTTTAAAACTTTAATTATACAAAATTTTTTTATTTTTTTCAATAGTTTTTTTATGTTTTTTTATATTTTTTTAATAATTCTTTTGAACCTTAGTATTTTCAATACTTTAAATGTTTTCTCATTTTACATAAGTTTATATTAATTTGACTTATAATTTAGTATAAATAAGTCTTTGTTTATATTAATTTTTTATTTGTTTAGAAATACTATCCAATAACTTATTACTAGGTTGGATTTAAAGAGAGAGTTACTTTAGAAACTATATAAAGTAACTCTCTCAATTTTAATGTATGTAATATCTTACCATTCACCCTTAAATTCTGAAATATTATCCTTGTTGACTTCAACTTGTTTAATTTGTGTAACAGGTTCAACTTTTTCGCCTTTAAGGAAATTAGATGCCTTTTCTATAACTAATGCACCTTCTTCAATAGCAGACATATAAGTTGTACCATCTATTAACCCATCAGTTACAGCTTTTAATCCGTCTTTACTTCCACCTAAACCTATAACTTTAACTTTATCTTTAAGACCAGCATCTTTTAAAGCTTGTCCTGCTCCTGTAGCAGAGTTATCATCTTGACATATTATAACATTAAAATCAGTTTTCTTTTGAATTAAAGCTTCTGTTACCTTTAAGGCTTGCTCTTTCTCCCAATTTGAAGTTTGGTTATAAACTATTTGTATGTTACTATCTTTTAACTCTTTTTCAAGACCTTTTTTTCTTAATACTTGTGGAGTAGTTCCTGGAACACCTTCTATTAATACAGCTTTTCCACCAGCTTCTCCTAATAAGTTTTTAGCAATTTTACCTGTTAATGCTCCTGTTTCTTCCTCATTTTGCCCTATATAGGTAACTAAGCCTTTAAATTCTCCAGTTGAGTTACTTCCTATAGAATTTGTAAATGCTATTATAGGAACTTCTGAATCATTAGCAGCCTTAACTATTCTCTCGCTTACAGCAGAATCAACTCCACATAATGCAATCATATCTACTCCTTTAGCCATAAAATCTTCAGCTTGTGATAATTGTTTACTAGCATCCCATTGAGCATCTGCATATTCTACATTTACACCTAATTCTTTAGATTTTGCATCTATACCTTGTTTAGTTGCTACAAAATAACCTGTTGAACCTGGCAACAATACGGCTATCTTTTTTTCTCCATCTTTTCCTTTTCCACTATCATTTGAGCATCCAACTAAACTGAATATCATAGCAAGTGATAGTAATAATGCTAAATGTTTCATTAATTTTCTCATAAAAAATTTCCCCCTCTTATTTTTTATCTTGAAGCAAGCTTTTTCTTGCTATAAGAATCAAATCCAACTGCTGCTAAAATTATTAAACCTTTAAATATGTATTGGAAATATACATCTATTCCAAGAAGATTAAAACTGTTGTTTATAACACTCATAAGTAACACACCTATAACAGTTTTAAGTACAGAGCCAGAACATCCTGCTACTGATGTCCCTCCGATTACAACAGATGCAATAGCATCCATATCATAGCCTTCACCTGCAATCGCAGTTGCCGTTCCAAGTCTTCCAGTTAGTACAATCCCAGCTATTCCTGCAAGTACAGCATTAATAATAAATACTTTTATTTTATGGGAATCCACATTTATACCATTGAGTTTACTTGCTTCTTGATTACCTCCTACAGAATAAACATATCTACCAAACTTAGTTTTATTTAGTACAATAAATGCAACTAGTACTACTATAAAGAAAATTACTACTGGTATTGGTATATTAAATAAATATCCATTTCCAATATAATCGAGTATTGGTATATTTTCAGTAATTGGATATCCTCCTGTAAGCATCAAAAGCAATCCTCTTACAATAGTAACCATAGCCATAGTAGCTATTAGCGATGGTACATTTATCTTTGCAACTACTATCCCATTTATTAGTCCTATTACTGCACAAATTGCTATACCTAAAAGCATAGATACAAATAAATTGGTTCCACCAGTCGCAAATTTCATCGTTATAGCACCTGCAAGAGCTGCTACTGCCCCAACTGATATATCAAAGTTTCCAGATATTATAACAAAAGTCATACCTGCCGAAATTATTCCAATTATAGAAGATTGTCGCAAAAGATTAAGTATATTTTGTTTACCTAAAAATGATGGAGTTGCAACACTTATCGCTATACATAAAGCCAAAAAACCTAGTAATACTCCATAATCTCTTAAATTCAATTTCTCAAAAGCTTTTTTCATCTCAGTCCTCCATTTTCATTTCTTTTATACATTAAATATACTGTTCATTATATCTTGAACTTTTATATTCTCATTTTTTAAATCATCCACAATAGAACCTTCTCTTGTCACTAAAATTCTATCACTTACTCTTATTACTTCTTCCAAATCAGAAGATATAAAGATTACTCCTATCCCTTTACTTGAAAATTCTTTTATTGTATTAAAAATATCTTCTTTTGCAGCAATATCTATTCCCTTTGTTGGTTCGTCATATATTATTAAATCTAAGTCTTTGTCTAACCATTTAGAGACTACTACTTTTTGTTGATTTCCACCACTAAGTTCTTTTACTTCTTGTTTTACATCACTAACTTTTATTCCTAGTTCCTTGACACCCTTTTTAGAAAACTCAATTTCTCTATTTTTATCTATAAACAAGAATTTCTTAAATTTATCAATTTGTACTGATGCCGAATTAGTATATATAGCTTGTTCCAAAATTAGCCCAAGATTTTTTCTATCTTCAGGGATTAACCCTATTTTATTTTTTATAGCAACTTTAGGAGAAGTTATATCTACATTTTTACCATTAATAAATATATCTCCACTATCTTTATTATCTATCCCAAATATTAAATTTATAATTTCAGTTCTTCTTGAACCCACAAGACCTGCAAGACCTACAACTTCACCTCTATAAACTTTAAATGAAACATTTTTTATTTTATTAGACCAACTTACATTCTTAACATCTAATACAGGAGCTTCTTCATATTTTGCAAATGTATAATCCTTCTTCTCAATAAGTTTGTGATTATCATTTCCTGTCATAAGTTGAGTTATTTTTAATTTAGTTAAATCTTTTACATCATAAGTTCCAATCATAGTTCCATTTTTCATTATACTTGCACTATCACATATTTTAAAAACTTCCTCTAGTATATGAGAAATGTAAACTATAGTCTTACCTTTAGATTTCAATCTGTTTATTATTTTAAATAATCCTTCTTTTTCATTATTAGTAAGTGATGTTGTAGGTTCATCCATTATGATGATTTCAGAATTACATGAAACTGCTTTCATTATCTCAACCATTTGTTGATTTGCTACACTCAAATTAGACACTACTACATGTGGGTCTATATTAAAGTCAAAATCTTCACAAATTTTCATGTATTCTTCTAGCATATCTTTCTTATTTAAAAACACAATTCCTTTTAAAGTCTCTCTACCTAAAAAAATATTTTCAATAACTGTAAGAGTTGGTATTAAACTTAATTCTTGATAAATTATACTAATACCATTTTCTTTAGAATGATGTGGGTTTTTAAACATTATTTCATTGCCAGCTAAAATCACTTTACCTTTAGTTTGAGAATGGACTCCTCCTAGAATCTTAATAAGTGTAGATTTTCCTGCTCCATTAGCTCCTAAAAGGGCTCTTACTTCTCCTTTTTCTAGTTCAAAATCTATACCATTTAAAACGTCTACCTTTCCAAAACTTTTGTATATTTGTTGCATTTTTAGTATCTTACTCACTATATCACCTCACTAATTCCTAAACCAATTTATAACTTCATCAATATTTTCTTTTGGTGCTGATAACAAATCCCAAGATAGTACATACCCTTTTACTGTTGTCTTATTTATGTTTGAAATATTTTCACTTATATATTTAGGTGTAACAGGAGCTATAATTTCTTTTTTATTTATTTCAATACCTACATATATATCTTTGACAAGATTTTTTGTTATAAAATCGATTTCCTCTAGCACAAATTTTATAGGATATATATCTCCTTCATACTCTCTAATTCCTAAAATATCTAATAAATTTCTTTTTGCAATCTCTTTATTTTCATGTACTGATTCATCAATTAATCTTTCAAATTCAAATGGCAAACCTGCTGGAGCTTTAGTAATTCTATACATCATTGGTTTTATAAAATCTGCTACTTCTTGTAATTTTTCTAAATCTTGACCTACAAAGTAAGAGATAAAAGGGGAAAAAGTGTCTATCCCTATTTTCAATCCTTTACTTTTAAAATAACTACTTATATCCACTAGTGCGTTATATATATTTTGACTTTTCATTTCAAAAAAATCTTCCCATATTTTATTTTTAAATTTGTATTTTCCATTAATGTATTCTGTTATACCAAATGGAGTATCTTCACTAACTATAACTTCATTAGATACATTATCCATTTCTATCATTAATGACCTTTTATCAATATTATTTTTTTCATATATATCTAAACAATCTTTACAAAAACAATTAAAAACACCATTTAATTTATTAGAAAAAGAGCCATACCTTATCTTATCTAAAAAAATTCCATCAAACTCAATTTCACTAAAATAAGTACTATATATTTTCTTTATGTTTTCTATATTTCCCTTATTATTTGGACAATAAAATTCAAAGTTTTCATCTTCTTGTAATGCATATCCTTTAATTTCTTTTCCAGTATAATCAACTAATAGATTACTTTTTTCAAGTAATCCTACTTCCGAAAAGCATGGGAACCAAAGATATAATTCAACATTATATTTTTTTAATAGTTTTTTAGTCTTTACATATAGTTCTTTGTCTACACTCCAACCCATAATGACCTTTTCTACATCAATACATTCCATTAATTCTAATAGCTTACATTTTATATCATTAAATTTTATTTCTTTATTTTTGAATCCACCTGTAAAGATTTGTACAACTATTTTTTTCCTATTCATGTTTGACCCTCCTATTAGCTAACGCCATAGCAAGTCTTATACCTCCATATACTGGCTGATTTTCTTGAAGTATAAATTTTAACTTTTTATCTGTATTTTCTTCCCTTAAGTTGTCCATTAACATTTGAGCATATATAGTTTTGTTTAATGTACCACCAGATAAAACTATATCTATTTCACTTTTATTATTTTTCATTGAATTAGATATTTTACTTAATATTACTTGAGCTAATTTGGACAGTTCAATCGATGACTCTCTCAGTATTTCAATAGCTAATTTATCACCTCGTTCAGCACAATCAATCACTAATGAAGCTAAGTTTGCTATTTCAACATTGTTATTTATTTCAGTAATCATATATGTAAGTTTCTTAAAGCTATCTGCATTAAAGAAATCTAAAACACAATCAAATAAATCACTATATTCATGGCACTCATCACAATAAAGTAAAACTTTCTTTAGTACTTTTCTTCCTATATCATATCCAGAACCCAAATCGCTAAAATTATATCCCCATCCACCAACTCTATATATGTCTCCATCTTCCCTAATTCCTAATACAATTGAACCTGTACCAGCTACAATTACTAAGCCAGGAGCATCAGTTTGCGCATAAAAGGCTAAAACTGCATCATTTACTAAATATATTTTTTCTTTGTTAAACCCAACTTTTAATATTTCATCCATTATAATATTATAATCATTTGGAGAATCACATCCAGATATACCAAATACAGTGTACTCAATATCGTTATAGTCAATATATAAATCTTTTAATATTTTCTCAAATCCATTATTAATATTTTCATATGTTTTTTGAACTCCAACTGACTTATAATTAGTTGAACCAGTAGTATGTTCTTTAAGTATATTTCCATCTAAATCACTTACACAAAATTTTGTTTTTGTTCCCCCTCCATCTATTGAAATCAAATATTTCACATTAATATCCTCCTTTTTTATTAGATAGGGAATATTGGTAGTCAGTTTCTTTTAAACACATACTAATTACCCCATTTATACTTCCCTCTCTCAATGACTCCACTTTTATTAGTCTAGGGAAATTTTCTCCTCCAACACTTTTATTTACATCTTCTTCTATAAATTCCATGTCACTTTTAGTTAATATATTGCATTGTATAATCATAGCTTCTGGATTTAAAACACAAACAAGAGTCCTTACAAAATTTGATATTATAGATAAAATTTCTTTCTTAAATTTATTATCTTTGCTCTTTAAATATCTTTTTCTTAAACTCATAATGTAATCTTCAATATTTAAGTTATCATAGTTATACTTGCTAAACTCTATATTTAGATAGCTTAGTTCGCCAGCAAAATTTGTAGAACCTAGATATAATTCACCATTTATAACTATACCTGAGCCAATACCATCATCTAAATACATAAGTGCCATATTTTTATATTCGTCTTTGTACTGTTTTTGATAAATTCCAATAGTGGTAATATTTGTATCATTTTCTATAAATACTTTAGTGTTATATTTACTCTTTATTAAATTTTCTAAATCTATACCTTCCCAACTTTTTATTGTTGGAATGTTTTTGACTACACCTTTTTTTACAACTCCTGGAACACCAATTCCAATCGCTCTTATATTGTTTCCCCTTACTTTTTCAATCAAAGTATCTATAACAAAAAAAGTATCCTGGTTAACGTTTTCATATGTATCCATTCTTATATTGAACTCTTCTTGATAAGTTATTTCACCTAATAAATTTGCAACTACTCCTATACAGCTGTTTCTATAATAATACAAGGCTATTATATGTTCTAAGTCTGCATTTATTTCAAATAGTTGAGCTCTTCTTCCTCCAGTAGATTCATTTAATCCACTTACTTTCACTTCATTTTTCAAAGCTAATTGTTCTACAATTTTATTAACTGTTGCTAAACTCAATTCAGTAATGCTTGAAATTTCTGGCTTTGTTATAGGTCCATCATTTTTTATAATATTTTTTATTAAGTCTTCATTTACTTTTTTTATCGTTTGTGGCTTTCCAACTATATTTTTCATAAACAACACCTTACTTTATAAACTTTATTTATTAAGTTTAGTATAATAGTTACAGGTTAAATTTGTCAATATTATTCCAATAAAAAAGAAATAAATTTAAAATAGGTTATTTCTAAATTTATTTCTTTTAAATTCTCAACTATAATATAAATAATTGTTTCTAAAATTTTATTTTTTACTGCAGTATATATTTTTATAACAATTAAAACTCTCTTTATCTACTTCTTAAATCTAACTTCTGCTGCCTTTGCATGTGCATATAATCCCTCTTCTTTTGCTAGCTTCTCTGCAACAGGAGCTAATACTTCTATAGCTTTTTCATTTAATATTTGCTTTGTACAAGTTTTTATAAAAGTACCAACCCAAACACCACCAGTATATCTTGATGCTTTTAATGTTGGTAGTGTATGATTTGTACCTGAAACATAATCACCAAATACCTCAGCAGATAAGTTTCCAATAAACAATGAGCCATAGTTAGTTAGTTTATCACAAATTTCTTCATATTTATTTACTGCTATTTCTAAGTGTTCTGGTGCATAAAAATTACTTATTTTTACTGCTTCATCTATATCATCAACCAGTATTATTTCACCATTATTTTTCCATGAATTATATGCAATATCTTTTGTTGGTAAATTTTCTAACATGATTTTCATATTTTTTTCAACCTCTTGTGCTATTTCTAAACTATCAGTTAATAATATACCTCTTGCGTTTAAATCATGCTCACATTGTGCCAACAAGTCAGCTGCAATATAGACTGGATTTGAAGTTTCATCAGCTATTATAAGAACTTCACTTGGACCAGCTACAAAATCAATTCCGACTTGCCCATAACATTGTCTTTTAGCTTCTGTTACAAACTTATTTCCTGGTCCTACAATTATATCAACAGGTTTAACCTTTTCTGTACCATATGTAAATGCTGCTATAGCTTGAACTCCTCCAGTTGCATATATTTCATCAGCTCCTGCTATATCCATAGCTACTAATGTTTTAGGATTTATATTTTTAGTGTTTTTCATAGTTGGTGAACATGCCACTATTCTTTTTACTCCTGCAATTTTTGCAGGTATTATAAGCATAAGAGCTGTTGAAAATAAAGGATATTGTCCACCTGGAACATATGCAAGGCATGACTCTATAGGAATATTAGTTTGACCTAAAATAACGCCTGGATAGATTTCCTTTTCAAAAGAATTTTCGAAACTAGCCTTTTGGGCTTTTGCAAATTCGCTTATATTTTTAGCAGCAATTTTCAAATTGTTTATAAACTCCTCATCTACATGTTTATAGGCTTCTTTTATTTCTTCTTCAGTAACTCTGAATTCATCTCTTGTGTTTTTATCAAACATTTCATTATATTTTTTCAACGCAGTCCCTTTATTATTTCTTATATCTTCTATTATAGAACTTACTTGTTCTCTTAGTATTTTTTCATCTACCTTTTCTTTTATATTTGATTTTTTTATAATCTTCATCTTTTCCCTCCTAGTTTTATAATGTTATCATTCTAGCAATAAATAAAAACTCCCACCCTCTATCAATAACTAGAGGATAGGAGTTTAATCATATTGTACTCACCTCACTGACTGAGCACTATTTGTCTAATAACTATACTATATTTCAGTTAATCTTTCTGAATTTTCTCTTTATTATACATAATATGATATATTTTAACTATTAATTTGTCAATGAAATTTTTTATCTTCTACAGCAATTGCAATTACATCTATCACATTTGCATTTGTTGCATTTGTCACATTTGCATCTGTCACAATTACACTTATGACATCTACATCTATCACAATCATGGTTATTATGGTTGTTTCCATTTCTTCTAGCTTCACATTCCATACCTTCGTCAAAGAATCTTCTAGACTCTTCTAGAGATTCTATACCTTGATAATTATAAGCTGAGTGTTCATTCCAAGATTTTTCTGCTTTTTCCCACATTTTTCTAGCTTCATTTTCAAATTTTCTTGCTTCTCTTCCTCTTTCTTCAGCTTCACAGAATGCTTCTCTTGCTTCTCTTTCTCTTTTTTCTGCTTCTCTTCTAAATCTATCACAATTTCTATCTCTGTCTCTGTCACAATCTCTATCTCTATCTCTGTCACAATCTCTATCTCTGTCTCTATCTCTGTCTCTATCCCATGAATTATTATCATCTTGGAACCATCTTGATGTAGAATAACTTCTTCTATACCAATCTCCTGAACATTTATTATTTCCCATATAGCATATCTCCTTTTAATTTTAATTTTTTATGAGATGTTTTGTTTCATCTCATACTATATAGTATTAAAATTTCCAAAATATGTTACATAGAAACCTATATTCTTTTCTTTTTAGCTTATTTTCAACATTTTATTCATTTTTTCACAATATCCTTTGTCTTTTATTAGACATAAACTGTTATTTATTTCATACTCAGAGTCAGCATAAACCATAATAGCAAGCTCATCATCATCATTTAAAATATCATAGTTTACTAAGCAATTTCCAACTATATTCAATATTTCATCTTTATTACATTTTTTAAATCTAAGAAGTGCTCCACATTTTTCTCTAACTATTTTATTTACTTGTATTCTATCTTTAGTAAAAGAATCTATACTAGAAACTCTGTTATCTATTATATCAATAACATCTGAGTAAACTGCACTTCCTGTTGCTAGACTTCCAGCTCCCTTACCTACAAAAGAAACTTCTCCTACTGAATCTCCATTTACTATGACAGCATTAAACTCATTGTCTATTCTAGCAAGTATGTTATCTTTTTCCACTAAAACAGGTCTAACAAATGCACTTACTTTATCATTTTCATATTTACTTTGCCCAATTAATTTTATTTTACAATTTAGTTTTTTAGCATATTCTATGTCTTTTTCATCTATATCTGTAATTCCTTCTAGATATACATCTTTCCAGTATACTCTATTATCATAAGCTAGAGTTGACAATATTGATAGCTTTCTAGCAGCATCATATCCTAATACATCTGACTCTGGGTTTGCTTCAGCAAAACCTAATTCTTGAGCTTGTTTTAATGCCATGTCATAAGACAAATCCTCATCATACATTTTAGATAATATAAAGTTAGTAGTTCCATTTAAAATAGCATTTATGCTGTCTATATTATTTCCTTCTAATGATTCTATTATTGGCTTTAATACTGGTATCCCTCCAGCAACTGAAGCTTCAAATTTAATACTTACTTTATTTTCACTAGCTAATTTTGCAAGTTCATCTCCACATTCAGCTAGTAAATCTTTATTTGCTGTAACAACATGAATTTTATTATTTAATGCTTTTTTTATATAAGATAGTGTTGGTTCTAAACCACCCATAACTTCAACTAATATATCTATATCTTTCTCAAATATGTCATCTATATTATTAGTTATTATATCAGAGTATTTTTTTTCTTTATGCTTTTCTAAATTATTAACTAATATTCCAACTATTTCTATATTTCTTTTCTCTTTATTATTATCTATTATATCTATAAGTCCACTTCCTACAGTTCCATATCCTAGTACTCCAATTTTCACTTTATTTTGCATTTTATTTTCCTCCTAAATTTATAATTTTCCGATTTTTTTTAATTTTCAATCTTTTATTGTAATAAAAATAGACCCATCCCTATATAAAGGGACGAGTCTATACTCGCGGTTCCACCCAATTTGATTTTTGTCAATTATTGACAAAATCCACTTTGTACTTTAACGCAGTTAACGGTTAATCTTACTAAAACTCTTTTTAGAGTAACTTCAGATAACAGCTCCTAGGTAGTTTTCAATCCCTCTAATTTAAAAAGTCTTTCAGCCAATGGACTTTTCTCTCTGATAATCGAATTAGATTTACTCTTCCTATTCATCGCTTTTATAATTTTTTATAATTCCTTTTTATACTTTCAAATAATATTTTAAATAACAAAAAACTCCCATCCTTATAACATAAGGACGAGAGTATAATTCCCGCGGTTCCACCTAATTTAGTTTTCATTTTTTATGAAAACCCACTTTAAACTTTAACGTAGTTAACGACTATTCTTACTAAAATCTATTAATATAGATAACTTCAGAAAGTAGCTCCTAGGTAGTTTTCAATCTCTCTAATTTAAAAAGTCTTTCAGCCAATGGACTTTTCTCTCTGATAATCGAATTAGATTTACTCTTCCTATTCATCGCTTTTTTATTTATTATATTGTAATTTATTTTAAACCCTTACAAATAAATTGTCAATAGTTTTTTTAATTTTATTTTTTATACTTAATCTATAAATCCGAAAATTCTATTTCTAATTTTTTACTTAGCTCACTACTGAGCTCTCTTTTATAATTGCATTTTTCACTATTATTGCTTCTAACTGGCAACGAGACAACAAATTCACTTCCAACACCAAGTTGACTTTTTAAAGATATACTACCATCATGCAATTCAACTAAAGATTTCACTAATGAAAGCCCAATTCCACTGCCTTTAACTCTATAAGAAAGTTCATTGTCAATTTGTTCAAACCTATTAAATATTTTATCTATTTTTTCTTTTGGTATACCTATACCACTATCAGATATTTTCATTTCAAACATATTATCTTTCACATATAAAAATATATTTATTTTCCCATTTTCTTTGTTGTACTTAATTCCATTAGAAAGTAAATTCAATATTATTCTTTCCAATTTTTCTGAATCAAATAACATTGAAAATTCCTCTATTTCTGTATCAAATGTAAGTTGTATATTATTTTGACTTGCAAAATCAGCTACAGACATACATATCTCTTCCACAAATGATATTATATCAGACTCTTTTGGCTTAAAATCCAAATATCCCGACTGCATTTTTGTAAAATCTATAACATTATTTACTAATCTCAATATTCTATTTCCATTTTGTTTTACTATACCTAGATTTCTTTTTAGAGTATCATTTGATTCTATTAAGTCTGCCTCTTTCTTTTCTATTACTTGTAATGAAGATGATATTAAATTTATAGGAGTTCTAAGTTCATGAGATAGATTTGCAAAAAACTCCATTCTATTTTTATCCATCTCTTCTTCTAGTTTTTTTCTTCTACTTATATCTCTTGCTGTACCAATTATTCCAATGACACTACCATAACTATCAAAATATGGTCTTTTTGTAATCTCAATACATTTATTTTCGTTATGTATAGTCATATTTGATTCAAATGTAACAATCTTTTTATTTTCAACTACATCCTTATCACTTTTACATATCTTGTCTATAAGAGATTCTTCTGTTGATAATTTATGACTATTCTTACCTAGTAATTCTTCTTTATTCATACATGCTAGATTCAAAAATCCTGAATTAAATCCAATATAATTTCCATATACATCTTTATAAAACATATTCTCTGGTATTGAATGTTCAATCATCTTCATTAAGTTTTTTGAATCATAGTTTTTATTATTATATCCACTGTATATTATATTATCTATTATTCCTATAGTACCTAAAAGTTCACTTTCATCATATAAGAAATATTTTTCAACCATAAAAAATGTTTCTTCGTATTCAAATAGTTTTTGTAAAAATCTTTTTTTACTAGATATTCCTTCTAAATAGTCATCTCTAAATAATTTTCCAGTTCGTTCTCCCCATACTTCTATATCGTTTTTTCCAAATATATCTTTTGTAGTTTTAATTTTGTTATTTAATATTGATATTAAATTTTCACTACAATCTATATATATTCCTTCTTCATCTTTAACATAAGCTAATTTTTCTTTTTTATCAAATGAATCGATTATCTGTCTATAATCGAATACTATTTTACTAAAATACAAAACTACGTACGAATCTCCAACTATTTGTTTTCTTATGTTTATCCAATTTTTAAGTGCTGGAATATATCTTTTTATACAATCTATATTATCTGAGAACAACTCTTTAGAATATTTTTTTGCTCTAAATATAGGTAATACATCTAATATATCTTTATCACAAATTCCCTCTTCTAGTTTCAATACTTGACTCATACCTTTACTTATATATTCCACTCTATATTCTATATCTTCATGTTCTCTTATAATCTTACAGTATAAAAAAGGCACAGGTATATTTTTTATAAAATTCACATATTTATTATGGATATCCATATCCTAACCACGACCTCTCAATGTTATTTATAATAATACTTCTTAAGTAATTATATGACATTTTTCTATTAATTATAACATATTTCATAACAAATATTTTCAAATAAATTTAATTTTATGTAATTTATTATTTGTTTATAATTATTTGTGTCGCTTTTTTTTCATCGGTAATGACATGTGTTATGTATCCAGTCTTCAGTGCACCTGTTATTGAATCTATACTAGAATCTGAACATATAGCTATTACTTTTTTTGCCTTTTTTAATTTTTCAAGAGGTATTTGTATGACATAATCACTATCACTTTTAATTATTTCTCCATCTTTATTAAAATAATAAGATAAAAAGGAACCTATTGCTTTTTCTTTTGTAAGCTTCTTTCCAAATCTAATCGCAGTAGCTTGGTCTGGAACCTGAGGATAATTATCAACAGATAAAATTATTGTATCTATATTATCCCATTTTTTCTCCATACTCTGATAATTTTCAGTTTTCAAATAGATATTTCGCTCTTCACTACTAGTTGGAAATGCAGGCGCATATAAAAATACAGGACTAAATCCTGTACTATTTGAAAATACAGATATTAATTCATTAGGGTGATATCCTTTATTTGGTATGTTAGCCATTCCAACCAATGGATATACTTCTCCTTTAAAAGTAAAAGTATCCTCACTCTTTTGTATTTCTTCTATTATATTACCTATAGTATATCCCCATCCTATACCGACATTACTAACCTTAGGTAATTCTTCTTTTATATATTTTATTCCATGACTTAGTATAGTTTGTTGAGTTATATATTCGGTTTTAGCTTCTGGTACTATTAGTCCACCTCTAATGTTAAATATCTCTTTCATCTGATTCATCAGCAAATCATTACTAGAAAATAGTTCCCTAATCTCTATCTTTACTATTCCAATTTCTTTTGCTTTATTTAACATTTTACTTATCAATGGTCTTGATACTCCTAAAATTTTTGCAATCTCTGCTTGAGTTTTATTATCTTCATAATACATTTTTGATACTTCTACTAATTTCAACATTTCGTTTTCAATAGTCATATTTTCATCCTTTCAAAGCTAATTCTAAGATAAAATTATCTCATTAGATAAAATTTGTCAAGTTGTATAAAAAATTTAAAAAGCCCAGAAAAATTCTGGGCTTTTTAGCTTAATTATTAACATTCTTGCATTAATTCAATTATAAAACCACCATTAATTATAAATGCACATTTTAAGTTATCTCCTACTTTAAAAGGTTCTACAATTACTTCATTCTCACTCAGATATTTGTCCATATTTTTTACTTTATATGCAACATGAGGATTTTTTTGCATTATTTCTGGAAGTGGACTTCCTTCAACAAATCTTAAATATTCATATTTGAAATCTGTGTATTTTGGGTCTGTTATATACACCTTCAATTCTTCATTAAACTCTTCATGCTCTTGTGGCTTATCTGTTATAACACCTATATGTACAAATTCCATAAATTCCCCTCCAATTATATTAAAACCTATATATTAAACTTATACTACTTATACTCTTCTTTTAATTCTTCAAATAACTTGTATGCTTGTTCTGGAGTATTGTTTTCATGAACTACAGCCTTTATTGCCTTTATCATAGCTTTTGGATTTTCTGATTGGAATACATTTCTTCCCATATCAACTCCTGCTGCTCCTTCATTTATAGCTCTATAAGCCATTTCTAACGCTTCTTTTTCTGGAACTTTTTTCCCTCCTGCTATAACTATTGGAACTGGACAAGCAGATGTTATTTTCTCAAAATCCTCACAATAATAAGTCTTTACTATACTTGCTCCAAATTCAGCTAACATCCTAGTGGCTAATAGAAAATATTTTGCAGTTCTTTCCATCTCTTTACCTACTGCAACGACACCCAAAACTGGTATTGAATATCTATTTCCCATATCTATTGTTTTGACTAAATTTTCTATAGCCTTACACTCACCTTCAGCCCCCATAAATGTCTGTATAGCTAGGCATGATGCATTCATTCTTATAGCATCTTCTATATCAACTCCTATAACCTCTCTACTCATATCCTCTCTGAGTACGGAACTACCAGCCGAACATCTAAGTGCTATAGCTTTATCTTGAGTGGGATTTATACACGTTCTTAAAGCTCCCCTTGTAGCCATAAGACAATCTGCATCTTCTATAAGTTCAGGTATTGAAAGGTCTAATCTTTCTAATCCTTGAGTAGGACCCATTATATATCCATGGTCAAAAGCTAACATCAATGATTTTCCTGTTTTAGGATTAAATATCTTTGATAATCTATTTTTCATTCCCCAATCTGCATTGTCCATTCCTTTTAAATAAAAACTTTGTTGAGGTGGTTTTATCCCTATTCCATAATCTTTTGGTAATATTATTCCATCTTTATCTGCCATTTTTTATCTCCCTTTAATTTAGTCTAATTTTTTTTAAAGTAAGGCGTATTACATGGTGAATTGAAGTATCTCAATAATTCATCATCCATTCTAGCTATAAATAGTTGGAATCCAGCTGTTTCTTGAGTAGTCAAAAGTTCTCCAACACAATTTGAAACTATTTCTATATTTTTTTCTTGTAATATTCTATGGCACTTTCTATAAACTATTAACATTTCCATTAAAGTAGTAGCTCCTGAACCATTAACTACTAACATTACTTTTTCACCATCTTCGATATCCAAATCCTTTATTAAAGCTTGTGTCATTATTTCAGCAGTTTCATCAGCAGACTTCATTTCCATACGTCCACCTCCACCTTCTCCATGCTGCCCCATTCCTATTTCCATCTCATTTTCTCCAAGTTCAGAAATTACCATACCTGTAGATGGATGAGTTGCTCCTTTACATGCAACAGCTATAGTTGCCATATTATCAGCAAATTTTTGTGCTATTTCTGCAACTTCATCTAAAGATTTTCCTTCTTTAGCAGCCCCTGCAGCTATTTTATATAAAGGTATACATCCAACCAATCCTCTTCTATCATCACTATTTTCTCTCGGTGCATTTGCTATATCTTCTTGAGTAACAACTTTTCTAACATTTAATCCTTCTTTTTTAACTTGTTTCATAACAAGGTTTCCTGTCAACATATCTCCTGCATGATTAAGAACTACAAATAATACACCTTTCCCTTTGTCTGCCATCTTTATAGCCTCTAAACAAGAATTTGGTCCTGGAGCGGCAAATACATCTCCGACTACAGCTATATCAACCATTCCATCTCCAACAAATCCACTCAAAGCTGGTTCATGACCTGCTCCTCCTAAAGTAACTATTGTTACTCTGTCTTCTTCTTCCAACTTTTTGTTTATTACTAAATTTGAATCTGTAACTCTTAGTAACTCCGAATTTGAAAGTTCTAAACCTTCTAAAACTTCTCTAGTTAAATCTTCTGGTTGGTTAATAAATTTTTTCATTGACATGATAAATTCCCCCTATTAAATTTGTTATATTGATTAATTGCTGTGTTAATCTCTTTTATAATGCGTCATATAAACCTTTAAACATTAATGATATAGAAACAGCGCCTGGGTCCATATGCCCTAAACTTCTTTCCCCTATACTTTTTGCTCGTCCAAATTTTGCTATGTAAGTTTTAGTGCTTTCTGCGCCTTCTACTGCTTTCTCATAACCCACTTTAAAAACATCTTTTATGTTGTCACTTTCAATAGTATGCATAGCATCTATTGCTGGGTATAATGCATCTACTAGTGTTTTTTGACCTACTTTAGCAGTAGAAATAAGAGATAAATTTTCTCTTGCTTCAATAAACATATCTTTTACTTCTTCTATTTTAAGTTCTTTTTTATATTCTATTCCTTCAGCCATTCCCTCAAATATAGTTCCCCATAAAGGTCCTGCTGACCCTCCATTTACATTCATACATAAAGTACTCAAATCTTCATTAATTGATTTTATACTATCATCATCATGCTCTTCTAGAGCCCTTTTTCTCATACAATCAGCTATTCTATCTATAGTAACTCCATGGTCACCATCTCCAACTATACCATCTAATTCACATAAATATATCTTATTTTCTTTTAATATTTCTGCTGCACTTATTAGCATTTTTCTCCATGTAACTGTTGACAACATTGAATCATCTCCTTACCAATATCTTAACTCAATATTATCATATGTAATAACAAATGTAAATTATTTTTAGAAAACGTTTTTACAAAATTTACATTTGCAATATCAAATACCAATTTTTATTTTAATATTTTACTTTAACATTTCATTTCTTATCTTTCTAAAATACAATCTTGAATTTAATTCATAACCTACAACAATAACCCAACTACTAAAATATATCCATGTCATAAGTACAATTATTTCAGCTATGCTTCCATAGATTACTTCATAGTTAGCATAATAGTTTGTATAATAAGAATAGAAAAATGATACTACAAACCAAGCAAACGTAGCAAAAATAGCACCTGGAGCAGATTCTTTCATAGTCAAACTCTTATTAGGTGTATACTTATACAAAAATGTAAATATTACTATTATTGTTGCAATACCTACAGTGTATCTTAGAATATCCCATATTTTTATGAATATCTCATCTAATCCTATAAAGTTAAAAATAAAATAACCTATCTTCTCTCCATAAACCAAAAATATCATAGATAAAAAAATCAATACCAAAAGCATAATCGTAAATAAAAATGATATAGATAAGATTTTTAAAAAAGACCTAGTTTCTTTAACTTTATAAGCTCTATTCATTCCTTTAATAAGTGCTTTTACTGCCCTTGAAGATGTCCACATCGTAAGTACAAAACTGACAGCTAAAAAATTTAAACTTCTATTGTCTATTGCAGAAACTATAATTGAAGATAATACATCAAAAGCACTCTCTGGCATCATGTTTCTAAATAAGGCTATATATTTATTTAAATGAAGAACTGGTATATATGCTATAGAACTTATTGTAAATATTAAAAAAGGAAATATAGACAACATTAAAAAAAAAGATACTTCTGCTGATTTTGAACTTAACTCACTATAATTAGATTTTGCTACTATATATTCAATTAATTTCTTATCTATCCCAAACATAAATATCCCCTTTTCTCTAATATTAATTTCATTATACAATATTAATTATACTCAGATTCATACCATAATATAATTATTTAAACAAAAATAAAGTAAATAAAAGCTGAAAATAATAATTCTACCAATATTTTAATTTTTTAATCACTGAAAATAAAAAGTATAATCTTGAATTAAATATATATTATTGGACTATAATTATGATTATATACAAGCTTCTAGTGGTATTAATTTAAAAGGATAAAATTCGAGATGTATTTTCTAATTGAATTGACAACACAAAAAGGTTTTTTAAAGTAACAACAAATAAAAATATTAAACAAACTAGTATTAGCAGGGTAACTTTTAAATTTATTATATTTTCTTCTTAAACAATTATTGATTATATCAAATCAATATTAATCTTATGCTTATAATTTAAGAAATATGTAATAAAAGTTAAGTATTTATGGTTATAATGTTTATCTTTTGAATAAAATACATTATAATTAAAAGTAAAGTTGCAAATTTGCTATAATTTTAACAAGTTAATTTTCAGAATTATACAAATTTTACATTAATTGTTAATGCAAATTCTATTTAAATAATATTTTTATATTCAAAAATAAATAAAACGGAGGTCTTAAAATATGAGTAACTTTATAATATGTAATTATTGTGGAGACAAAATAGACAAATCTAAGAATAAGTATATAACTTACTCTGAAAAAGATAGTTGTAATGAAGTAAATATTTGTACTAATTGTGCTTTAGACTTATTAGAAAAAACTAATGAAAAATCAAAGATTAAATCTGCAAAAGCTTTAATAAAACAAATAGGATAAAGACACAATATAAATTGTATAAATAAGAAAAGCACCTTTTAATTATAGGTGCTTTTTCTATATATAGATAACTTCATAAGGTATTAAGGTAGATTAAATACAGATATATATTATAATTTATTCCATATATTTATACTTAACTTTTTTGTTTCTTTATTTCTTATTGTAATATTTTAGTAACTCTTTATTCTTATTCTCTTGTTATACTTTGATTAAGAAAATCAAATATAAGTTACTGATTATTTTATGAAAAACATTTTAAAATATTAATATTTACAAGGAGGAAATACAATGAATAAAAGAGCAAAACAAGCATTCTTTCAAACAATCCCAAACTTAATAATTGTATTATTAGCACTCATATTTACATTTTATACTAATACTTTTGACCTTGATTTAAAAGTATTACTCTTATTACCTATAGTATATATTGTTTTATTTTTATATTATTATACAAGACTAAGATAGATTAGTAGTAAGTATGAAAAATAAATCTATTTTCAAAACAAATGTCTTTAAAGTTTACATACTAAGAAAATATACTGTTGTATAAAATTTAATAAATCATTTATTACAAATATAACAAAAGCTGTCAAAACAAATAATTAAAATAATAATTTTCGTAAAATACTTTTTAATTAAAAAACTGGCTAACTTTCAGTTAAATGTCAACCAGTTTTTTATAATGCTTTTATTTAAATACAAATAAAATTGCATCTTTAATACTTATTTATTATTCTTTTATGTAGCAATTTAGTCTATTTTATTTTAATTTTGATACCATAATATCTATATATTCTTTTAAACCTCTAAGCTTTTCATCTGCTTCAGCATCACTAGTTCCTTTTACAGCTATATAAAATTTCAGCTTTGGCTCTGTCCCAGATGGTCTTATAGCTACCCAAGACTCATCTTCCAAGAAATATTTTAAAACATCAGACTTAGGGAGATTATCTACACCATTTTTGTAGTCTTTTTTATCAATTACCTTTATATTATTTATACAATCAATTTGATTTTCTCTAAAATAAGATATTATCTCTTTTATTTTTTCCACACCTTCTATACCTTTTAAAGTTAAAGATATAGTCTGCTCTTTAAAGAATCCATATTTCTTATATAGTTCTATTAAGCCTTCATATAAGCTCATGCCTTTTGAATAGTAAAATGCTGCCATTTCAGATATTAATAATGATGAAACAACACCGTCTTTATCTCTTGCATGAGTTCCAACTAAATAACCATAACTTTCTTCATATCCAAATACATAATTTCTATCTTTATTTTCTTCAAATAATTTTATTTTTTCACCAATAAATTTAAAACCTGTAAGAACATTTAGTACATCAACATTATTTTCTTTTGCTATATCCGCTCCAAATTCTGATGTAACTATAGTTTTTATCATTGTAGGATTTTCTTTTAATTGATCATTTTCTTTTAAGCCTTCTATTATATAGTGTGTCAACATTCCACCAATTTGATTCCCTGTAAGTAATACATATTCCCCTGTAGTGGTTCTTACAGCTACACCTACTCTATCACAATCTGGGTCAGTTGCTATTACAAGGTCTGCTCCTTTTTCTTTTGCAAGCAATATTCCTCTGTTTAAAGCTTTTTTCTCTTCTGGATTTGGGTAGTCAAGCCCTGCAAAATTTGGGTCTGGATTTTCTTCTTCTGGAACCACTAATATGTTTTCAAATCCTACTTCTTTTAATGCTCTTCTTATTGGAATATTGCCAGTTCCACAAAGAGGTGTATAAACTATTTTAAAATTTTTACCTACGCTTTTTACTAAATCTTTTCTTATAACTTGACTTTTTACAGCTTCTATAAATTCAGTATCCTGTGTTTCGTCCAATAAGACTACTAAATTTTTATTAGCTTCATTTAAAGTTGGTATTATACTATAATCATGTATGCTATTTACTTTTTCTGTTATTGCATTTGCAATATCTGGCATAACTTGTGCCCCATCTTCCCAGTATACTTTGTATCCATTGTATTCAGGTGGATTATGGCTAGCTGTTATAACTATCCCTGCTATTGCATTTAGATTTCTAACAGCAAAGGACAATTCTGGAGTAGTTCTTAAACTATCAAATATATATGCCTTTATACCACACGCTGCTAATGTATTTGCAGATTCTATACAAAATTCTCTAGATTTATGTCTATTATCATGAGCTATTACTACGCCCCTATTTTTTTCTTCCTCTGTAGTATTTTCTAGTATATAGTTTGCCAATCCAAAAGTAGCTCTTCTAACTGTATATTTGTTAATTCTATTAGTTCCTGCTTCAATTACACCTCTAAGACCAGCCGTTCCAAATTCTAAATCTTTATAAAATCTATCTTCTATCTCTTTTTCATTATCTTTTATTTTATCTAATTCTAGTTTTGTATCTTCATCAAAATATGAACTCTTTACCCATTCTTCATAAGTTTTAGTATAATCCATAATAAAATCCTCCCTATTTTATCCATTTATTATAATTGCATAGATAAACCTTTTTTATATAATTATGACTCTTCTATATACTTATTAATTGACTTAATAAAAATATTTGCAATTATTCTATGACCTTCCTTAGTTGGATGTAATCCATCAAAATATAATTTTTTATATCCTTTTTTTTCCATACTCTTATTATATTCAGAATAAAAATCTACAAAATCAGTATTAAATGTCACACTAAATTTTTTTATCCAATAATTATATGACTCTAACTTTTTTGATACTGTATTAAAATCCGTAAAGCTACTCCAATCTTCCCTAACATTTGGAATATCTGGTCTCAGTGGTATACCTATTATTGGTATAATATTTTTTGCATATGCTTGATGTACCATAGCCATTATATTAGAATTAATAACTTCATTTCCTGCTCCAGCAATAAAATCATTAGTACCACCCATTATAAAAACCATATCGGGAGAATTCTGTAAAACATCTTCATTAAATCTAACTAACATACCACTTGTTGTATCACCATTTATACCCTTATTTATTATTTCTAAACCAGTCTCCTGACTCACAATGTTTGTCCATGAATTACTTCGTGATACTCCAAATCCATATGTTAAACTGTCTCCTAAGCAGACTATTTTCATCTTATCCCCCCTTAGCTATGTTTTTTCTGTTTTAAGAATAATCTAACAGTTTAATTAATTCATATTTTATACTTTTTTTCCTTCTAAGTAAAGTTATTATATTCACTAAATTAATACACATATACATCTAGACTCTGTCTCCCCCAATTAGATGCTTTTCCTTCACTATTCATAAATATATCTATTCTGTTCCCTTTAATTGCACCTCCACAGTCTTCTGCAACAAATGTCATACCTAACCTAGGTATATATACTTTTGTTCCATATGGTATTATATTTGGGTCAACTGCAATTACCCCCCATCTTGGTGTTGTACCAGTAGATGTTATAGTATCTCCTGCATATGCAGTAGCAACTACTCTCATATGTTTTCCTCCTCTTGTATTTGCTCCTCTTGATGCAATTAATACTTTTTCTTTAGTTCCATTTTTTATAATTTTTGTAGTTGGTTCTTTAGAAATCACTTCTTTTGATAAGACTTTTTTGACTAGCTTTCCATCATGGTAAGTTAAATTATAGACTAGTTTTTTCTCTCCCTCTATTCCCTCCTGATAGACTTTAGATTTTCCTTTTACTAAATTGCTATCATTCACATGTTTTGTGTCAAATGGTATTTTTTCAAATTCTTCTTTTTGATTTTTAGTTACTTTAACAACCTTGATTTTCATGTTATCCTTTAATTCTGTATTCAAACTTGGATTAATTTTATCTTCAGAATTGTATTTCACTCCCTGTTCATCCAAAAGTTCTTCAACTGTCTTTTTAAATGAAGACACTTTTTGTTCTTGGCCTTTAACAGTTAGACTTATCTCTTCTTTATTTAATATAGAATATATACTTACTAAACTCATTAAAATTGATACACTTAATAAAGATGATATTATTATTTTCTTTTCTCTTTTCTCCATAATATTTCCCCTTTCATGTTCAAATTTTAAATTAACTTATTTATTACAGTTTTAATCTTATATTATATATGTATATTATAACTTTCTAAATTTATGTAACTTTTTTGTAACTTCTAAATTTGTTTTATTCATAATTTTTTTATATTCTACGGTTAATGACTTATTTCATACAAATTAAATCTCTATGTTTGATAACTTATTTCATGCAAATAAAAAGCTAGAAACAAGATATTTACTTTATTAAGTATCCTGATTTCCAGCTTTTTATTTACTAATTTCAGTTCGTCACACTAAACATTTATTTATCTTTTAACATTTTCTCCAATTCTGAAACCTTTTTAATTATAGATTCAAAAATTGGTTCTTCTCTTAATTCATTAAAACTATTATCATTAAACATGATAAGTAGATTAGTATATACATTAAAAGTATATGAATTTCTAGATTTTACTTTATCAAAAAACATCATTTGACTTGTATCTGAACTTTCATGTAGGTGATATTTTTCTAATATTTCATTTAAACCATATAAAGCTTCTTTAGCTTCTTCTTTCATATTAAAAAATAAGAAATTTAAAGATAACTCTATGTAGTCCATGTATATTCCAAAAAAAGCTCCTCTATTTTCACTAAATTTTTTCTTTATTTCTAAAGATATATTTGCATATCCTAATGATTTATTTTTTATATATTCCATTTCTTTTTCTGTTGTTTTTTTGTTATAGCTTCCATCATCTAATTCTTTCTTTAATTCTTTATATTTGTTTTTACATACATTAATTAATCCTTTACAATCCAGAGTTGCATTAAATACATCGCTAAATAATTTATTTTGAAGTAATGTTTCTGCTTCATCCAATCTATTCTGACTTAAATATATCATAGCTAAATTAACACTTGTGTCTCCTATTGGTTTATGTATCATATTTAAATATAATTCTGCCTTTTCGTAATCGTCTAACATATAATATGCATTTGATAAAATAAGAAGCGCTGTTTCTTTAATCTGAATATCATCTGTATTTCTAACTATATCTTCAAGAATATTTGTTGTTTCTTTAATTTTACTATTGAATTTATCTTTACCAAATTTATATGAATACATTTGGTATAGTGAACTTATTTTTAACTTTAGCAGATAACTTTGAGGATATTTCTCCATATACATATTAGCAAGTCTTTCTACAGATTCTAAATCTTCTTTAAATTCTTCTAATGGTTCCTCTATTAATAAATCAATTTCTACTTTAGCAAGAGTTGCTTCTAGTTCTTTATAGACTTTCATTACTTCTTCTTCACTTAAATCTACTTTATAGTTTAAAAGTTTATCAACAGATACATTAAAAAAATCTGCTAATACTGGCAATAGTTCTATATCTGGATAAGAGTTTCCACTTTCCCATTTAGATACTGCTGGTGTTGACACTCCTATAAACTTTGCTAATTGTTCTTGTGTTAAACTTTTTTCTTTTCTCAATGTTTGTATGACTTCACCTATTTTAATTCGCATATATACCTCCTTAATGTATATCTCTTAATTTAAGTATATTAAAAAAGCATTTATTAGTAAATTGAGGTAAAGTTAACAAAAAACCTATAATTTAACTATTGGTTAAATTATAAGTTAAAAGCTTATTTCATTGACTACAAAATTCCCATTTTTCATTTAGCCAACAAATAACATCCTCAAAAACTTCCTCTTTATTTATCTCATTCAATAATTCATGTCTTCCATCTTTATAGAGTTTACATGTTACATCTTTTACTCCTAATTTTATATATCTATCCCTTAGCCTTAAGACACCCTTACCATTTTTACCTATAGGGTCTTTATCTCCAGATATTATATAAATAGGAATATCAAGTGGTATCTTTTTTAAGTTTTCTTTATCCTCTATTTCTTTTAATCCTTGTACTAAATCATAAAAAAAGCCACAAGTACATACCACCCCACAAAATGGGTCATTTATATATTTTTCAACTTGTTCTTTATCTCTACTTAACCAATCAAATTTAGTATTTTTATTTCTTCTTATGCTTTCTCCACCAAATATTAAATCATTTATTTTATTGCTTCGAGAATTTCTTCCATACTTTTTAATCTCATGATTAATTATTAGATGAGCAAAATTTAGAATAATACCTTGTTTTCCATTTGAACCACATAATATAAGACCAGATAAATTATCACTGTAATCCATTATGTATCTTTGACTCGCAAATGACCCCATACTATGCCCAAATAAATAAATTGGCAAATCTTTATTTTCCTTTTTTATAATACTTGTTAAAGTATTCATATCTTCTACAAGGCATCTAAAACCTTCTTTTTCAGCTAGATGCCCAACATTCTCTACTGTCTTTGCGGTTTTTCCATGTCCTCTATGGTCATTTATATATACTATATATCCATTTTTAGTAAGCTCTTTAGCAAAAACTTCATACCGTTGTGCAGTTTCTGCCATTCCATGGGCAATTTGTACAATTGCCTTTGGGTTTTCTATACTTTCATCTTCCCATTTATATGTATATATATCTAAATCTTCTTTTCCCTTGAAAGTAAAATTTGTACACTTCATAATTACTCCTCCAGCCTGAATTTATTCAACATATTAACTTATATACTATATTACTACAATTTTCAAGTCAAAACGTTCTATATAAGTTTCTTACTTATTAATTATTAGCATAAATTGCTATACAAGTGTTGCTCTAAATAACTATATAATAATTTAGTTATTGAATATTAATTATTTAGAGAGAACATTTAACTATACTTGGACATCATATTGACATTATATTCAATTCGTGATATTCTGTTTTCGTCAAAATAGTATCTAAATACAAAGGAGATATTTTATGGATTATTCAAATGAATTGAAAGAATTGTTTCTAATGAATCAAACATATGCAACTCTTTTTACTCTTACAAACAAAATACAAATAGAAGGCGATAAGTATTTTGATGTACTTACTTCAAGACAATATATGACTATTTTATCTATTCTTCACTTACCAGAAGAAGAAACAACATTAAATAATATTGCACGAAAAATGGGTACAAGTAAACAAAATATAAATAGAATAGTTGCTAACCTTGAAAAAAATGAATATGTTCAGGTAGTTCCAAGCCCAAATGATAAAAGAGCAATTAATGTAAAGGTTACCGATTTAGGAAAACAAGTCATGATTAAATGTAGTAGAGTTGGAATAAATTTTATGGCAGATGTATTTCATGAGTTTACTCAAGACGAATTAGAAACCTTGTGGAGTTTACTAAAAAAAATGTATCGTTTTAATGGCGAAGAACAAGATGGATTTGAAGACGATGCTAATTTTATGGAGGATGAAGAACTTGATAAAATTAAAGCTGAAGCACTTAAAGAATTCTCAAGAAGAAGAAATAAAATAAATAAAAAAGATTAATATTATAATGAAAAAGCTATCTATAATATCACAATATTTTTAAATGCTCATGAGATTAAAGATGGAGGTTTGAAATATAGATATTTGTATAATATAAATCAAAACATGAAAACGGCGACTTTAATTTTTTCAAAATCGCCGTTAAATCTATTTATCCTTTTATAAATTTGAATAACTTTTATAGTCTTTTGTTGACTGTATTAAGGTCATTGAACTTGAAATCATGCGAGATTATGAAAATCAGATTATAGTAAGTTGCTTAGATAAGATTCTCAAACATTATAAGCTTATTCTTACATTAAAATACATAGATGAATTATCTATAGATGTAACCAAACTGGTTTTCTATGATTGTCTGAAATTTCAAATGGCTTCATCATTTCTCACTCTACTTCCAGCCTGAAAGGGAGAGAATTGATAGGAATTTCTACTTTTCACTCTTAGTCTCCACACAGAAATGATTCCAGTTGCATTTTCGAATAAAAAAATACACCCATCACATGATGCAGACCAATCTGGTCAGTCCACTCATCTATTAGTTCTATTATCCCTTTAGATGAGTCATTGTTGAATTTCCATTCGATATAACAGTGTAGCATATCAAAGAGCAATAGAAATACAATAAGCATAATCAGCTTTTTCATCTTCTTCATTTTGATATTACCTATTTCAATTTTCTTCACTATGTTTTAGCCCTTTCAGTATAAAGGCAGAAAGACAGATGCACAGCAACAATATTATAGTACTCCCCATTATTTTTCCTACAGTGGTTATGTGGTAACCAGAAAAGTTAAATATAGCTGAAATAGGATAAAAGGTTTTTAGAGTATTTGACATACTCGCAAATAGTCCAGTAACAGAATAAATTTCAGTAAATACTAACGCAAGCCAATACCCTTTTTTCATACGTGAGACCAGCGCGATAATGGGTGAAATTGCAAGGAATACACCTACACCACCTAAAAAATATTCTTTCAAAGAACTTAAAATCAGTTCTACTGATAAATCGGAAAGATGTAAAATAACTTCAGTCAAAAATGTTATGGCAAAGAGCAACAAATAAAGGAGTATGCTAAATGCAAAAGTAACAATCATTTTTGCAATGGTTAATTTTGCTTCATTTACAGGAATTAGGCGCAGAGATTTTATGGTATCATCATCTTCTTCACGACAAATCATATAACTCCCTAAAAGGGCAATGACTGCTGGAAGAACAAAAAAAGTTGCCCAGGGTTGAACTTCGTCCATATACCACCCTGCATTGTCTATATACCGAGAGCCCTCATATACAGTTTTTAATCCATAATGTAAATCTGGTCCATCATGCACACCTTGTCCTCCTGCAAAAATCATAGTAGCTACCATAACTATTGCAAAAACTGCAATCCAAACAACCTTTGAACGGCGAAGCTTTTGGCTTTCAGCCCAAAGTAATTTTTGCATGATTCATACCTCACTTTCTTTTTCTTAATGCTATATTTACAAGTACTATTGAAACAATATCCCAAATGCAAATACAAAGAAATGCAAGTGGAATGTTAATTGCCTGTGTATATACAAGACCTGGAATATCTTTATTTCGCATAACGATAACTGCCATACTGGATAACGGGTGTAAATACATATTTACTGTCATTAAGATAAAACCAGAAAAGGCATACACCAATGTTATACAAGTTGGGAGAATGTATCCTTTTTGCGACACAGCGATTGCTAAAATTGGTAGCATTACAAAAGCAATAATAACACCAAATTCCAAACATTTTTTCAGTAAATATAAAACGCTTCCCCATTCAAATACGACATATCCAGGAAGTATACTGAATATAATAGAAGCAATGGCTGTAATCAGCATGAAACAAATAGAGTAAATCAAAACCACAAAAAATTTACTGAAAAAGTATCCCATTTTGCTTATAGGCACAATCAAAAGTTGTTTGAGTATATCATACTGATTTTCTTCGCGCATAAGTATCGTACAAAGCATTCCCAAAACGACAGGCAAAATAATAAAAATAGTATAACTGAACGCAGACCATTTATAAAATTGTATTGGGTCAACATCAGTTTCTCCCAAATGCTTGAAATATAATAGTGCGAAAAATGGCATAATGAGAGTAGCTAACAACATTAACCAAATAAGTTTCTTGCGGCGCAGTTTAAGAAATTCTGTTTGAATAAATTTAAGCAATGCCTTCTCCTCCTGTAATTTTTTTGAAATAGTCCTCTAAAGTATCATTACAAATCCCCGAACTAGTTACAGTAACATTCTGCATAACAAGGGCTTTATTTATTTCACCCATATTCAGATTAGTGTCGTAAATACGTAAGCTATGGCTGTCTTGAACAGAATAATCTTTTAAGTTGAATTGACGCTCTAAAATCAGTAAAGCTTTTGGAGTATCTGACACTTGCAGCAGTATATATTTACGATTTTTCTTTTCTAGTTGGCTCATGCTGCTTTCTTCCAAGAGGACACCATTGTTGATGATTCCAATATCATCAGCCAATAATGAAATTTCCGAAAGAATATGACTTGAAATAAGAATCGTTTTTCCGCACTCAACACTTAAATGTTTAATAAAATCTCTCATTTCAGCAATGCCAATAGGGTCAAGACCGTTTGTAGGTTCATCCAAAATCAGCACTTCTGGGTCATGTAAAATAGCATTTGCAATTCCCAGACGCTGTTTCATTCCAAGTGAATACTTACCAAACAGCTTTTTGTCTTTATAATGCAATCCTACTATTTTCAATGCGTTTTCAACTGCGTGTGGGCTGGCTGTGCCGCGCAGCTTCGCAAAAATTTCAAGATTTTCTGTTCCAGTTAAATTTGGATAAAATCCTGGTGTTTCAATAATTGCGCCAATACGGGGATATATTTGTTTTTCTCTACCTTTGATATTTTTTCCGAATACAGTTACTTCGCCAGAAGTGATAGGCGTCAGTCCTAAAATCATTTTCATAATCGTGGTTTTACCAGCTCCATTGCGTCCTAACAAACCATAAATTTGACCTTTTTTAATATGGAGATTGACTTTGCTAACCACTTCCTGTTCTCCATAAACTTTTGTCAGATGTTTTGTTTCAATCACAAAATCATTCATATAAAATTTCCTCACTTTCCATAAAACTACTTTTGTCATGTGATAACTGATAGAATATCAGAAACAATCACAATTAGAAGTATACAACATAAACCTTGCCAAAACCTTGCTAAAACCTTGCTTTTATCTTGTTTTAGCAGAAAGAAAGCCCTGCATTTTACAGAGCTTTCGGAAGCAATATTGTAAATATAGTCCCCATATTAATGGTGCTGTTGGCGGTAATCGTTCCTTTGTGAACATTGATAAGTTCTTTTACAATCGCCAATCCTAAGCCATTACCTTTTGATGACCTAGAATGGTCACATTGATACATTCTTTCAAAGATATGTGGGAGATTATCAGAAGATATTCCTTTCCCGTTATCTTCTACTACAATTTTGACTTGCTGTTCATTTTCAAAAATACGTAGTGTTACTTTATCTCCATCACTATGCCTAATGATATTTTGTAATAGATTATTAAGAATGCGGGTATATGCGTTTACATCTATGTGCATAGCATACTCAGTTTCAGGTATATCAATTTCATATTCAAAATGGCATTTTTCTAAAATAGGAACCCAATCAGCTATAATATTACGAGATAATTCATTCAAATCGAAAAGTTCAAAATGAAAAATCTGTTCCCTAGAATCCAATTTCACCCATTCAAATAGATTTTCTACAAAATGTTTTAAGTGTTGGGCTTTATTATACGCAACATGTATATATTCGTCCTTTTCTTCTCCTACAACAATATCAGTTTCGATTGCCTCCAAATAACCAACCAAAGAAGCAAGTGGAGTTTTTACATCATGGGAAAGACTTGTCATTAGCTGTTTGTATGCTTGTTCCGATTGTTTCTGCTGGATAAGCTGTGATTGACTGTTGATTGCAATTTCGTTAATATCATAGCAAATTTGTCTTGTTATATCACTCTTCCTTGTTAAAACACGTCGGTTAAGGTTCCCGTTTTTTATATCTTCTAAAGCATATTTTATAAGTGCAAGCTGTGTTCGGACACGCCACAAAATAGAAACGAGATACACTATAATAATTAAAGCAAGAGCAAATGCAAAAAGCAGATAAACATTCATATTTAGATTATGCCTCCTTATTAAAACGATAGCCAACACCTCGGACTGTCAAAATATAAAATGGATGTCCAGGGTCTGCTTCAATCTTTTTCCGTAATTTACTGATAAAAGACATAATATTACTATCGTCAAAAGCATATTCTTCTCCCCACACTTGCATATAAATCTGTTTTTTGGTAAACACTCGTCCTTTATTAGAAGCCAGAAAAGAAAGTAAATCAAATTCTTTGCTTGTAAGCTGAACAGGAATATTGTCAACGGAAACAACGCGATTTGTTCTGTCAATAACCATGCCTTTTATTATTATGCAATCTGTATCTGTTACAAAAGTAGGGTTTAACATAGTATAACGGCGAATAAGAGAATTGATACGAGCCATAAGCTCATTTATGCAGAATGGCTTTGTTAGATAATCGTCAGCACCTAGACGCAACCCAGAAACTTTATCATTCTCGTCACTTTTAGCGGTAAGCATAAGTACTGGGACATTACTTGTTTCCCTAATTTTTTTCAGAACTTGAAACCCATCTATGTCTGGCATCATTACATCCAAAATCACAAGAGAGCAGCTATTTTTGTTTTCATCAGTCAGGCGTAATCCCTCCACACCTCCATGTGCAATAATAGCAGATAAATTTTCTTGCTCTACACATTTTTTCATAAGAGCACAAAGCTCTTTGTCATCGTCTATAATCACAACATTATTCATATTATAGCTCCTTTCTCCTCTTTGTTCTACTATACGACTTTTTAGAGTCTTTTAGTATTAGCCACATATAATCAATTTTTGAAAATTCCAGTATATTTTGCACCATCTTTCAGAAATGCCCCATTTTATCGTCACTTAGGGGCAAGACATATATTCCATATTCAAATGGTTCTTTCGTTATAATATATCAGCATATATTATATATGGAGAACCAAATAAAATCAAGAAATGGAGTGCGAATACCATGATTTATTTTGCCTAATAATAAGAACTACGTAAATATCCCTAAAAAGAAAGGAGAACAGTAAAATGTAACTAGGTGAATAACTATTGCAAAAAGAACTCAGTATCAAATATCAATACTGAGTTCTTTCAACATTATAATTAGTCTCTCATAAAAATTATATCATTTAGCTTTTGTAAATCATTAAATGGTTGACTACAACTATTATTTTGACATACATAATAAGTAGTTTTGTCGTTTTTTAATCTATAATTATTTAAAAAATCTATCTTAGTATTTTCTTCATTGTATTTTTTTACTAAAAAAGTTGAATTTGGTAAAAAATTTTCACTTACTAAAGTCTTAAAACCAATTAAATCAGAGTTTTCCTTTAAAATACATATGATTTCTTTTGTAGGATAAAGTTCATACATTAATGAAAGCATATAAAAACTATATCCTGTTGGTGAATTTTTTACACTATCTGAATAAAGCTTTAATTGCTTGTATGACAATTCTTCAAGTTTATTGTCACCAGTAGTTTTTGCAAGTCTTATAAGATTATATAATTGTACAGAATTACCTGATGGAATAGCTCCATCATACAAGTCTTTTGGTCTTGCTATTAAATTTTCACTATCTTTACCATATAGGTAAAATCCACTTTTTTCATAGTCCCAAAAAAGCTCAATACAACTTTCATTTAATTTTAATGCCTCTTCTAAATACTTTATATCAAATGTTGATTCATAAAGTTCTATATATGCCCATATTAAAAATGCATAATCATCCAAATATGCTAAATAATCAGCACTACCATCTCTATATCTAGCTAATAATCTACCTGCTTTATTCACAAGATTACTATTTATAAAATCAATACACTTATTTGAATACTCTAAATATCTATCCATTTTTAGAGTTTTATAAGCCTTTGCTAAAGCTACTACCATCAATGCATTCCATGATGTCAGAATTTTATCATCTTTATGCAAAGAAGTTCTTTCTCTCCTATATTCAAATACCTTTTTACTCAAATTAGCTATTCTTTCATTATACTTATCATATTCTTTATTTTCTATGAGATTAGGAATACTTTTCCCCTCAAAATTTCCACTACTAGTTATATCAAAATAATCATTAAAGAATTTTCCATCTTCTTCACCTAATATATCAATTATTTCAAGTGGATTAAATGTATAAAATTTACCTTCCTCGCCCTCACTATCTGCATCTTGTGCTGAATAAAATCCACCTTCTTTATCTTGCATCTCTCTAATTACATAATCTATAGTTTTTATAGCAATTTCTTTATATAACTCTTTCTTGGTTATCTTGTATGCATCTAAATATGCAACTGTAAGCATAGCATTGTCATATAGCATCTTTTCAAAATGAGGTGCTAACCATTTTTTATCAGTGGAATATCTTGAAAAACCAAATCCAATATGGTCAAATAGACCTCCTCTGTACATTCCATCTAAAGTTTTTTCCACCATTTTTAATACATCTTCATCTTTTTCTATACTATAGTATTTCATCAAAAACATAAGATTTTGAGGACTTGGAAACTTAGGTGCATTACCAAAACCACCATATTTATCATCATAAATAGTTTTAAATATTCTAACTGATGAACTCAACATATCTTTTGATAAATCACCATCTGTATTTTTCACTCCAAAATCATCTTTAAGAGCCTCTACTATTTCATTTCCAGATTTTATAAGCATATCCTTATTTGTATTCCATTTGTCAGATACATTTTCCAATAAATCTATAACACCTGGTCTATTATATCTTGAGTATTTTGGAAAATAAGTTCCTGCAAAAAAAGGTTTTTTATCAGGAGTCATTATTATAGTCATTGGCCATCCACCACTACCTGTCATTGCTTGACAAACTGTCATATACACACTATCTATATCTGGTCTTTCTTCCTTGTCTACTTTTATTGCTATAAAGTTTTTGTTCATTATTTCAGCAACTTCTTCATCTTCAAAAGATTCATTTTCCATAACATGACACCAGTGGCAAGTTGAATATCCAATACTTAAAAATATCGGTTTATCTTCTTCCTTTGCCTTTTTAAAAGTTTCGTCGTTCCAACTATGCCAATTTATGGGATTATATGCATGTTGCAGAAGATATGGAGATTTCTCACTTATTAAATTATTAGGTTTTTTATTCGTTGCCATAATACCACCTCATTTATTATTTTGTTATATGTTTTGCAATAAAAAAATAGATATACACTTATAATAAGCATATACCCATTTTTAACTGTATATATTTAAGTTTTTATCTACTTAATTCCTCTAGGCAAATAATTTTTAAAATACCTACCAAAACAAAACAATACAAGAAATATCAAGCTATTTCTTTAAAGGTTTTTCAAAAGAAGGAGGATTGATATCTATCTTAGTATCATGATTTGGTCCTGGAGTTGATAAATCGAAGTATAGCTTAGAATCTTCTGTAACTCCAAAATCCTTGTTTGAACCTGTATCTTTAACCTTGTTTAAAGCATCTCTAAATAAAGCATTATGTGCTTCTTCTCTATTAAGTAAAAAATCAATTGTTTCTTTTACATATTTATCATCAATTTGTCTATATAGATGCTCATAAACTACCTTTGCTCTTTGTTCAGAAGCTATATTTGAAAGTAAATCAGCTACTAAATCACCTGTAACTGTAACATAATCAGCAGTCCATGGAGCTCCTGATGAATTTATTAATACTGGTGATAATCCAGTTAAAACATGAGTTTCGATTTCCCCTGTATCAACTGCTTTGTAATCAACATCATGCCCATTTAATAAATTTATAGTTTGACCTACCATTTCCATATGACTAAGTTCTTCTGCTGCTATATCAAGAAATAAATCTTTTATTTGAGGGTCTTTTATTCTAAAGCTTTGAGCTAAATATTGCATTGCTGCTTTTAATTCTCCATTTCCACCACCTAACTGTTCTTGCATCAAAACGGCATATTGAGGGTTTGGTCTTTCTACTTTTACTTCTTTTAATAAAGCTTTATCATGCTTAAACATATAAATACCTCCGTAAATTATTATTCAGAATTATTATTTACTTAAGTTACATTATTATTCTAAATTCCATCATTAATATTTAATCAATACTTTATCATACATGAATTAAATTATTATAAAACTAAAAAATATTAATCTATACTTGAGATTATTGTAAAATAAAAAACTGAATATCAATAAAAGTTTAATAAAAAACTTTATCAATATTCAGTATCAATTTTTAGTTACATATCAAATTTTCTAATGCATCATTAGGAGCTACAATAGGATAAACATCATAGTCTTTATCTATATCACATTGTAAAAACACAGGTTTATTAAAATCTATTGTATCCAAAATTCTTTCTAATCCTTCCATATCACATGCTTTATATCCATCTATATTATAAGCATTTACAAGCTTAACATAGTCTACATTTTCATTAATATCAGTTTGAGAGTATCTTTGATTAGAAAATAATTTCTGCCATTGTCTTACCATTCCTAGAGTTCTATTATTAAGCAATAAAATAAGCATAGGTACATTATAATTTGCAACTGTAGCTAACTCATTACAATTCATTCTAAAGCTTCCATCACCAGTAACTAAAACTACATTTTTATCTAAATTACCAACTTTAGTTCCAATAGCTGCTCCTAGACCAAATCCCATAGTTCCTAGACCTGCTGATGTTATAAAACTTTTATTTCCTTTAAAATCCCAATACTTTGCAGACCACATTTGGTGCTGGCCAACATCAGTAACAACTACAGTTGGATTTGCCAATTGCTCGTATTTTTCGTTTATTTTTCTAAGTATATTCTGTGGATGAAACTCTTTTTCCTCTACACCCTCACCTTTTCTAAAGGTCTTTATTTCCTCTTTCCAATTGCTATTGTCCTTACCTTCAACTCTTTCTAGTAGTAGACTAAGAACCATCTTTACATCTCCAACTAAAGATATATTGGACTTTATATTTTTACTTATTTCAGATGGGTCTATATCTATGTGTATTACTTTTGCATTTTTAGCAAATTCAGAACTTTTACTTATTACTCTATCACTAAATCTTGCACCTATCGCTATCACTAAATCTGAATTAGAAAGTGCTAAGTTACTTTCTCTACTTCCATGCATTCCAACCATTCCAAGAGATAATTCATTTTTTCTATCTATATTTCCAAGTCCCATAAGTGTATTTAATATAGGTGTATCTATCTTAGTTGCAAATTTTACAAGAACTTCTTCACTATTGGATGATTTAACACCTCCACCAGCATATATTATAGGTTTTTTAGACTCTTTTATCATCTCCACTGCATCTTTTAAAAGTTTAAAGTTGTTTTCATCATCTAAGTCAAAATCATCCTTATAATCCATATACTCATCTATTTGACATAAACCATAGTCCTCATCATTAAAATCCATTTCTGCTAAAAACAAATCCTTTGGAACATCCACAAGTACAGGTCCTTTTCTACCTGAGTTTGCAACTTTAAAAGCTTCTTTTATTGTAGGTACTAACTCTTTAGTATTTCTAACTAGATAATTGTGCTTTGTCATAGATAAGGTTGCTCCAGTTATATCAATTTCTTGAAAAGAATCTTTCCCCAATAAACTAGTTGGAACTTGACCTGAAATTACAACCATAGGAGAAGAATCCATAAAGGCTGTTGCTATACCAGTTATAGCATTCGTTGCTCCTGGTCCAGATGTTGTAAAACAAACCCCCACTGTATTAGTGCTTCTTGCATATCCATCTGCTGCATGAACCAAACCTTGTTCATGTGAAGTCCTTATATGTTTAAAATAATCTGTATAATCATATAGAGCATCATAAAGAGGTATTACTGCTCCACCAGGATATCCAAATATTGTGTCAACTCCCTCTTTCTTTAAACATTCTAAAATTACCTTTGCTCCGTTCATACGCACTACTATGCACCACTCTTTCCCTCAAACTAATCCATTTAATATATTTATTTCAAGAATGACATCATACTTCTTAAATTTCTACCAACTTCAGCTATTTCTGTAGCATATTCTGCTTCTCTAGTTTTTAGGAAGTTTTCACGCCCTTCTTCATTTTCTTTAATCCATGCCTTAGCAAATTTTCCATTTTGTATATCTTCTAATACATCCTGCATACCTTGTTTTGCTGCATCAGTTATTACTCTTTTACCAGATACATAATCTCCATATTCTGCTGTATCGCTTATGCTGTATCTCATTCTTTCAAATCCACCTTCATATATAAGGTCAACTATTAGTTTCATTTCATGTAGACATTCAAAATATGCTACTTCCTTTTGATACCCTGCATCTACAAGTGTCTTATATCCTAATTTTATAAGTTCACTTATACCACCACAAAGTACTGATTGCTCTCCAAATAAGTCAGTTTCTGTTTCTTCTTTAAAAGTAGTTTCTAAAACACCTGCTCTTGTAGCTCCTATTCCTTTTGCATATGCCAAAACTGTCTCTGTGGCTTTTTTAGTGTAATCTTGATATACTGCAAACAATGCTGGAACTCCACTTCCTTTAGTAAATACATTTCTAACTAAGTGACCAGGTCCTTTAGGAGCTACCATTACAACATCAACAAATTCTGGTGGTTGTACTTGATTATAGTGTATATTGAATCCATGTGCAAATGCTAATGTTTGACCTTCTTTTAAATTATCTCTAACGCTTTCTTCATAAACTTTCTTTTGCTTTTCATCAGGCATTAACAACATTGTTAAATCACTTTCTCTCGTAGCCTCTGCTACACTCTTTACTTCAAATCCATCTTCCTTTGCTTTTTGCGCTGACTTACTTCCATCATAAAGTCCTATCACTACATCCACACCATTATCTCTAAGGTTTTGTGCATGTGCATGACCTTGACTTCCATATCCTAAAACTGCAACCTTTTTATTTTTTAAAACCTCTAAATTTACATCATTTTCATAATACATCTTTGCCATCTTTACTTCCTCCCAATATTTTCTCTCAATTATTTTGTGATATTTATTTTTATTAGAAATTTATACTCATTATCATTGATTCTATGCTACTTAACAAACTTTATTTTCTAATTTATAGAATTTTAATCTTCAGAATCTCAATATTTATAGTTTTAATAATCTTAATATTTATAATTTTCAGTTTTTAAAATTTGTAATAGGTTTATAATTTCAATAATAATCGTATTTTTAATCTAAAATTTTTCTCATCTAATATTTTTCTTTAGTTTTTATTTAAACATTAGTTTCTTCATACTAGTTTTTAATTTTTATAAGTCATATTTAATTAGTGTCTTACTTGTTCAACAGTTATTTCTCTTATATCATGTAGTTTCTTCATGTGATTTAAGACACTATCTAGAGATGTCTTTTCTTCATTTACTATCAATTTTATACCTGAATTATTCATATTATCTACAGTCATACTTATTGATTGTATATCAACTTCTCTTCTTCTAAGTGTCATCGCCACTCTTAAAAAAGAATCTATTCCTTGGTTTAATTTAGCATATACAGTATTTTCCATAAAAAACTCCTCCTTATTTTTTATTATTATTTTCATTAATTTTATATGGATTAATCTTTTATATCGCTCAAAATAAAAAAACTTTCATCTTTATAAGCAATATAAATATTACTTATAAGGACGAAAGTTAAATTCCGCGGTACCACCTTATTTGTAGATATAAAAAATATATCTACCACTCTTTTTCAGGTCGGGTAATTGATTACCTTAACCTTAGCCATATAACGTTGGCAGACGTTTGTACTTACTAAAATATATTCAGTACAAAAGCTCCAGAGTGATCATTATACTACTGTTAACACCAATTCTCAGCAACATTGGTTCTCTGTAGATAACTCTATTAGTATTGTTGTCTCTGTCATTGCTTTTATCTATCTAATTTTTTTAACTTTGTTTTGCTGTTAATATAGATTATATTATCTATCTTTTGGAATGTCAACGACTTTTTTAAAATTTTCAGATTATTTTTTTTCTTCACAATAATCACTTTTTTATATTTTAAATGAACATTTGAAATAATCGTTTTCATATTATTATCTTATATCCATTTTTTTTAAGCCAATTTTCTTTATCTTTATACTCTGGCATAATATTTTTTACCAAATCATAAAATTTTTTTGAGTGATTCATATGTAATAAATGACTAAACTCATGTACTATTATATAGTCAATTACATCTAATCTCGCCATAGATATTTTTGAATTTATATAAATATTTTTTTGAGATGTACAACTCCCCCATCTACTTTTTTGTTCTTTTACTTTTACATTAACTGGTGTTAGTTGCTTCATTATATCACAATTCGACTTAAGAAAATCGATTCTTTCTGAAACAATTCTTTGACTTTCATTTTTGTACCAACACTGTAAAGATTTTTTGATAAAATCTTTACTTAGGTCATTTGTTTTAACAATTATTTTATATTCTTCAAGATTTATTTTACACTTACTTTTTTTCGCACAATCATCCAAAGTTTTATTTACAACTAAGCAATATTCTTCACCAAGATAAAGAAATTTGTCACCTGTCATAAATGTTCTTTGCTTGTATGCTTCCTCTCTGTCTTTATACTCACCAGATTTTTTAAGTATCCAGTCTCCTTTTTTAATTATTATTTCTTCTATTATTTTTTTAGAAACTTTAGGTGGACTTATTACAACTACTTTGCCAAATGAGTCTATTTTTATGCAAATATTTTTTCTATTTTTATACAGTAATACTGCTTCTATTTCTTTATTTTTAAAATTAATATTTAAAATCTGATAATCTTTGCTCATCATTTTCATTAATTTCTTTTTTCCTTATTTGCTCTACAATTTATAAGTTCAGCTGCTATACACACAGCTATTTCTGCTGGTGTTTGAGCATCTAATTTTATTCCTATTGGAGCATGTACTTTATTTAGTTCTTGCTTACTGAACCCCTTTTTCATAAGTTTTTCGTATGTCAATCCAATTTTTGTTCTACTTCCAATCATACCTATATAGCAAGGATTCGTTTTAAGAGCCCATTCCAATGAACTTGAATCATATAGATGACCTCTCGTTAAAATAATTATATAGCTATTCTCATCAATTGGAAAATCTGGTATATTTTCAAAAGAATCTAAAACTACCACTTCTGAGTGTGGAAATCTTTCAGAATTAGCAAATTCCTCTCTATCATCTATTACTATTGTTCTAAACTCTAGAAGTGATAATATTACTGCTACATCTTTTGAAATATGACCTGCACCAAATATATATGCTTTACTTATATTTTCTTTTAAGTTTTTATTAAATCTTTCTAAATTGCTCTTCAAATTACTATCAATAAAATCTATCTGTATTTCTCCAGTACCACCACATATCATTCCAAGCTTTGCTATATCAGTTTTATTTAGAGTAAATTTATACAACATTGACTCTCTATTTTTTATAACATTAATTGAATGTTTTATGCATGTTGCTTCTACACTTCCCCCACCTACAGAACCAAATATAGAGCCATCACTTTTTACAATCATCATTGCTCCAGTTTCACGTGGTGTTGAACCTGAGTGAGAAGTTATTGTAGCAAATGCAAAGTCCTCATTATTTTCTATTAACTTTATCGCTTGTTCATATATATTCATATATTTCTCCTTACTAGTCTATTTAAAAATCTTCTATATGTCTACTTTAAGTTTTTTATTACTTTGTCTGGTATTACAAACTCAACTGGCCCCATATACCCAGGAGCTACTTCATATTCATCAAAACTAATTACAAGGTTTCCATCTTTATTAAAATAGAAATCTTGATACTTATTTATAGACTTAAAATTTTTTACTGGGGAATCTTTTTCTTGGTCTATAAAATATGATTTTGTATTGTCTTTCTTAATTTGATTTTTCATCTGTCCTTTTATATTATCACTTATAGCATCCATATATCTACTATCTTTAAAAAATATTGGTAAGTTTAATAGTATTTCTCTATTTTTATCAATAGTATAATGTGTTTTAGTTACATATGAGGAAGCTTCTATCTCTTCTTTTTTAACTTCTATAGATAAAAAGTCCTTAGAATTATTTTTTACACTATAACTTACATTTAAGTATCTATGACCTTTATTGTTTTCTTTTTTCATTTTATTTTGAAATTCACTATAAAGTTTTTTCCCATTTTCCATAAATTCATTGTTTAATTTATTCTCTAAATCTTTATCTTTTAAACCTTCTATCTTAGGAATTTTGATATTGACTTCATAATTATCTTGTTTCAAACTATAATTTTTAGCATTTATCACTTTTATCGGATTATTTTTTATAACTCTATCAGAAGAACTTCCTGCAAATATAGGATTTACATTTACTAATGCTACAAGTAGACACACTGAAATCACAGCAATTTTAAATATAGATTTTTTAAGTTTTTTATATGTATTCATATTAACCTCCTTAATATATTTATATATAAATTACTATTCTATTTACAAATTTTTTATTACTTTATATGGAATTACAAATTCTACTGAACCCATATAACCAGGTGCTACTTCAAACTGGTCAAAACAAATTACAAGGTCTTCATTTTTATTAAAATAGAAATCTTGATATTTATTTATTGTTTTAAAATCTTTAACAGGAGAATCTTTTCCCTGATCTATAAAATATGATTTTATGCTGTCATTTTTCATTTGATTTCGCATTTGTTCTTTTATATTATTACTAATAACTTTTATATATTTATCATCCTTAAAAAGCATAGGTAAAGTTAAAACTATTTGTCTTTTTTTATCAACATTATAATGTATTTTGCTCACATATGATGATGCTTCTATCTCATTTTTTGTCATTTCTATTGATAGAAAATCTTTAGAATTATTTTTAACACTATAACTTAAGCTTAAATACTTATGTTCCTTATTTTTTGATAATTCTATTTTTTCCATTCTATTTTGAAATTCATCATAAAGCCTCTTTCCATCTTCCATAAAACTATTATTTAATCTCTTCTCTAAATTTTTATCTTTTAAACCTTGTATTTTAGGAATATCAATTTTAGCTTCATAGTTTTCGTTTTTTAAACTATAATTTTTTATAGTTACTACTTTTACTAATCCTCCAATTATAGGTAATTTAGAAAAGTTATCTGCAAATACAGGGCTAATATTTACTAATACTATAAACATACAGGCTGAAGCCATAATGACTTTAAATCTCCATTTATTTATCTTTTTATTTTGTTCGCAATATATATCTTTTATTTTTTTATGATTTATTATAGTATCTAGTTTCTTTGGTATTGGAATTTTATGATACTCATCTCTTAACTTATCTAACCTTTCTTTGTTCGTCATTCTTTTTATCCCTACTCTTCAATTTTTAATTTTAATTTTTTTAAAGCAGTGTATAACCTAGTTTTAACAGTATTCACATTTTCATCCAATATTATTGCTACTTCTTCAATCTTTAAATCCTCAAAAAATCTCAATATTATAATAGATTTATATTCAATAGGTAATTCTTCTAATGCTTTTTTTAAGTCTAAATCAGTATACTTATCACATTCTCCTGTCTCATCTATAAGAGTGATATCTGTCATATTATTATATTTGCGGTTTTTTCTAATAAAATCTATACTCGTTCTAACTAGAATTTTATAAAACCATGTTTTTATATAATTTACTTCTTTAAGGTTTTCTACTGAATATAGAGCCTTATACATGGCTTCTTGAACCACATCTAATGCGTCCTCTTCATTTTTTGTATAACTATATGCAATTCTATAAAAAGAGTCTTTATTATCGATAATGTATCTCTCAACTTTCCTTCTCTTTAAACTCTTAAACATTCCTGTAAAATCTCCCTCCGGCTACAGGCTAGGATTGAGTTTTTATAGATTCTATCTCTCTACTTTTGCACTTTCATTCAATTTTTTTATGTGCTCAATATATTTTTCGTTTAAAATAGATTCTCTTACTAAACTCTGACACTCATTAAGACTTTTTTGTCTTTCTCTTTTATCAGTAACTTTGACTATATGATATCCATAACTAGTTTCAAAAACACCTGAAACCTCATTTTTCTTTAATTTGAATACTTTTTTTGTAAATTCAGCATTTTTATCATTCTTTGAAAAATATCCTAGCTGACCTCCATTTTTTCCAGTCGCTTTGTCATCTGAATATTTTTTAGCCAATGCTTCAAAACTTTCTCCATTTTTGATTTTAGTCAATATACTCTCTGCCTCTTTTTTTAAAGCTTCTTTTTTATCCTTACTTACTTCTTTTTTATTTTTGTCTAAAGTTGATATCAATATTTGAGAAGCACTTACTTCTTCTACGTTAAAATCTTTTTTATGATTTACATAATAAGATTCCATCTCAGCATCACTTATATTTATTTTATTTTCAAAGGCTTTTTTACTTTTGTCTATGGCTAAATCTCTAGATATTTCTTGCTTTAAATATTCCTTATCTACACCTGCTTTGTCCATTTTTTCTTTATAGCTTGTATTCAAATTCATTTCATTTTCTAGTTCTTGATATTTTGAGTCTATCTCACCTTTACTTGGAGTTAATCCTTTATCCTTAGCCTCTTGATATAAAAGTTCATTATCCACCATAAACGATATTATAACATTTTCTAATTTATTTCTACCTTTTTTATCTAAACTTTTTTCCATTTCATCTAAAGATTGACCATTTATATAACTGTTAGTAGCAGATAATACTGCCTTTGTTTTTTCATATTGCGCCTTTGTGATTTCTACATCATTCACTTTAGCTAAACTTTTATTACAACCAACCATCATTAAAGATAGTACTCCGACCATTCCTACACAAAGTTTTTTATTCAAAACACTTACACCTCACTCATTTTTTATTTTCAATTTTTAAAACTCTTAATCAACATTTTTTATTTTTACTATTCCAAATTACGTAACCAATAATTTTTTGGTATCTGATTTTGCTCTACTGCTGCAAATTCATAGCCTTCATCTGATAAAAATTTTAAAATTGAATCTAAAGCTTCTGCACTTTGTTTTTTCTCATGCATTAAAACTACAAGTTGATCCTTATCTTCACCTTTTCTATTCTTAATATGAGCTTTTACATTCTGTACAATTTGTGCAGAATTAGATTTCCAGTCTTCAGTATCTAAATCCCAATCCCAAATTTTATACCCTGCATCAACTAAGGCTTGATATGAAGCTTGTGGAGTATATGGTTTACTTCCATAAGGAATTCTTATTACTTTTGAATGTTTACCAGTTATACTATAAAGAGTCTGATCATTCGTATCAAATTCATCTTTTGCTGATGTACTAGTAACATAAAGTTTATGAATATCATGAGATACACTATGAAAACCTGCTGTGTTCCCATTTTTAATTATATTTTTAACTTGCTGTGGATATTCCTTCATATTTCCATCTATCATAAAAAAAGTTGCTTTAACATTATACTTATTTAAAGTTTTTATCATTTGGTCAGTAAATTTAGATGGACCATCATCTATAGTTATGTATGCTACTTTTCCAGAACTTTTACTAGGCCCTTTACTAACTTCTGCTGATGTATTAGATATTATATCTGTAATAGTAGAACTTGATAGTTTAGCATTTCTACTAATTTCATCTTCTTTCATGTTCATATAACTAACTCGTATGCCAATTATTATAAATGCTAAACAGACTACTATAGCACTTAAAAGCAAATACAATCTCTTTCTATTTATTTTTTTCTTTTTATTTCTCATCGTTCGACCTCCAATATTACTATATTTTTACATTTATATTTTTGTAGTATTTTAGAATCAGAATCTACACTACATATATATAGACGTTGAACTTCGACAAAAAGTTTTACTTAATTTTTAAAATTTGTTATTTTGCTGATTATTATGCTGTATAATTTCTGTATAATTGTATAGAATGTTGAAAATTGAGTATTATATAGTGTTTTTTACAATTAATACTAGTTAAAATGTCGTTTCTAATTTTTAAAATTTATAATTTTTTTTCTATAAAATAGAAATTTAAAATAAGAAATATATTAAGAAAACAATATTATTTCTTGTTTTGACCTTAATATGTTATATATTCATATACATTTGTTTTTGTTATTAAATAAAAATTTATAAACTTGTCTACAAAGTGTTATACTTTATAGGAAACTTTTTACATTACAACATAATAATTTGTTACAATGTAAGTATTAGTTGTATAAAAATTCTAAAAATATTATTGGGAGGTATTGTTTATGAAGGTAATTTCTTTAATTGAAAATATTTCTGGCTCCAAAAACTTAAAATCTGAACATGGTTTATCTTTATTTTTAGAAATTAATGATAAAAGCTATATATTAGATACAGGAAAAAGTGGAAATTTTATAGAAAATGCTAAAAATTTAAATGTTGATTTATTAAATTTAAATGCACTTGTAATATCTCATAATCATTCCGACCATATTGGCGGTATAGATAAATTTTTTGAAATTAATAAAGATATTAATGTTTATATAAAATCTCAAGCTAAATTATATGAATATTTCTACCATAACGAAAATCAGCAAGAAAACTACTATATAGGAAATAGAAAGGGCTTATTTGAAGATTTTAATAAAAACTTTATTTGGATAGATGATTTTTACAAACTTAGTGAAAATCTTTATATCTTCTCTGATAAAAACAATAATAAAGATTTCTTTTGTAGAGATAAAAATCTGTTAAAATTTAAGGACAATATGTTTATTGAAGATGATTTTAAACACGAATTATTCTTAGTATATGTGGATGGAGACTATGTATCAATAATAAGTAGTTGTAGTCATAGTGGAATTGTAAATATCGCTCATACTGTTAAAAAATACTTTCCAGATAAATCAATTAAGTTTATTATTGGAGGATTTCATATGGATAATTTATCAAAACAAGGTGGACTTAACTGTTCTACAGAATACATAGATGATGTCATAAAGGAACTTAACACAATTGGTTTTCAGAAAATATATACATTCCATTGTACAGGATTAGTTGCATTTGATTACATGAAAAAATTACTTGGAGACAAAATAGAGTATTTTAAGACAGGTGATTTTTTAGAGGTGTAATTATAAAAGCTAAAAATAAAAAAATAAAATCCCAATCTATCTACGTTATAGATTGAGATTTTATTTTTTATATAATCATAAAGTATTTATAAACTAGTTAGACTCATTTTTTGTTTTCTTAGTCATATAAGCATACACTGGCAAGCCTATAGCTGTTATTATAAGACCTCCAACAGATATCATAGTAGTTTTCATACCCGCGAAGCATAATTGATTAACTACGACAAATATACCACTCACTATAGCTATTATTGGAACAATTGGATATAGTGGTACTTTGTATTCTCTTGGTATATCTGGGTGAGTTTTTCTAAGCTTCATTACCCCTATAAATGTCAATACATAGAATATCCAAGTAGCAAATACTGCTAAATCAGTTAATAAATTAAATTGACCTGATAAAGCATAGATAGCTGCAAGAACAGATACTAATACTATAGAATTTGCTGGAACTTGAGCAGAATTTAATTTAGAAAATACTTTATATTTAGGCAAAGTTTTATCTGTTGCTAAAGTATAGGCCACTCTTGAACCAGTTAATAAGAATCCATTTAATGCTCCAAATACTGAAATTAATATACCTACAGATATTATTTTTCCACCTATTGAACCAAATATAACCTCAGCAACTGCTGATGCTGGTGAAGCGTAATTTGCTAGCTCACTAGCTGGTAATACCCAAAGATATGCTAAGTTTATTACAAAGTAAACAGCCATAACCACTGATAATCCACCTATTATAGCTTTTGGAAGGTCTTTTCCTGGATTTTTCATTTCTCCAGCCAAAGTACCAACATTCATCCATCCATCAAATGCAAATAATATAGCAATTAAAACTTGACCTATTACACTTCCTAGACTTAATCCTTCACCAACCATAGGACTAAGTATTGGATTATCTCCACCGCCTTTAATAAATCCAACAATCATTATTAATATAAGTGGTATTAATTTACATATTGTAGAAATTGTTTGTATAGCTCCCCCAGTTTTTGAACCCAACATATTCAGCCCTGCAACTATCACTATAATTCCAATTGCTATTGGAAGTAATAATGATGAATTACCAATTAAAGCTGATGCTTGCTCTCCAAATATGACACCTAATGCTGCCATCATCCCAGGATAAAATAATACAATTTGCATCCATCCAGTTAAAAATCCCAATTTATCTCCATAAATCTCTTTTATATATACCATCATTCCACCAGTTTTTGGTATTGCAACTGATACCTCTGCAGCTGTAAGACCAGCTGTTATAGTTATGATTCCTGCTATTAACCATGCCAATATACCGAGTCCTGGAGCTCCTCCAGTTAATGTATAAACTGCTTGCGGTTTAAAAAATACACCTGCTCCTATTACTGAACCTACAACAGTTGATAATGCTGCAGATACACCAAGAGTCTTTTTTAGCTCACTATTTCCCATTTTTTTCCTCCTACTTCATCCTATTTAATTTTAATTTCATAGTTATATAAGCATCTACTATGCCAATATTATAGAAAAATAGTTTTTATTATTTATTAAGATAAAATAACATATGCTAAACTTTTGTAAATTTTAATTTTTAAGTAAAATTAAAATTTTTTAAAAAAATTATAAAAATTAAAAATCCCAATATGATGATACATTCTTCATAACAGTTAAATTGTTTTACATTTCAATATCTATTTATCTATTAGAATAGATTCTATCCACAAGTAAAAGTTAATTTAAACCTTTTGCAATAAATTTTCACTGTTTTCAAAAACATTTTATTATATTTTTGTAATTTGTATTTTATTATTAATGTTTTTGACTAAATAGTATCACTTTTATTTATTTTATAGCTTGTTTTATAGTAATAAATAATTTAACAATTTATTATAACCCAAATTAAACCATAAATCAAAACTAATATTTTATTTTTTAGTAAAAAATAAAATATTAGTTTTGAAAACGTTTACTTTTTGTTAAAATTTATATCTATTTCATCTTAAAACATATCCTTTTTCAGACCATATTATTCAATATGAAAATTAATTTAAAATTATTTTTCTTAAATATTAATTATATAATCATAGTTTTTCTAAAATAAATAATGTATTATAATCGTTTTATTGATAAATTGTATACATAATAAACTTAAGTAAGAAACCTGTGATTTTCCTCTACAATATAAAACAGAAAATAAGAAAGTATACCATTTTTTTTAAAAAACGGTATACTTTCTTATTTTCTATCAATCTATTTTTATTCTATTTTCTTCTTTTAACTAATTCTTTTTTTATTTCATCAATTTCAACACCCTTTTCTATCATTAAAACCAATGTATGATATACTAAATCACTAATTTCATAAATAAGTTCACTTTTATCTTCATTTTTTGAGGCTATAATTACTTCACTACTTTCTTCTCCAACTTTTTTAAGAATTTTATCCAAACCTTTGTCAAATAGATAGTTAGTATAAGACCCCTCAATGGGATTGTTTTTTCTTTCATTTATTAAATCATATAATTCTTTTAATGTATTTTTTTGTACTTCAAAGTCAATTTTATCAGTATCATCAAATAAATCTCTATAGAAACAAGAGTAATTACCTGTATGGCAAGCTACACCTGTTTGTTCAACTAAAAGTAATATTGTATCTACATCACAATCATAAGAAATCTTGACCACTTTTTGAATATTTCCAGATGTCTCACCTTTAACCCATAATTCTTGTCTACTTCTGCTAAAGTAACAAGCTATTTTGTCTTTTAAAGTTTTCTTTATAGACTCCTCATTCATATATGCTAACATCAATACATCTTTACTTATTACATCCTGAACAATAGCAGGAACTAATCCTTTATCATCAAATTTTACATTTTTTATAAATTCTTCAAATTTTTCACTGCATACATTATTACATTTATCATTCATTTTTCCAATCTCCTTATAGATATTTAATTTATAATCTTACTTCTACACCCATTTCTTTTAAATACTTTTTCAAATCCTTTATTTTTATCTCTCCAAAATGAAAAACAGATGCTGCTAAGATTCCATCTACATTAGATTCTTTGACTGCTTCATAGAAATCTTCCATTTTCCCAGCCCCTCCAGATGCTATAACAGGTACATTTACTAAAGATGTTATTTTTGACAGTAACTCTATATCATATCCATTTTTCATTCCATCTTCATCCATACTATTTACAACAATCTCTCCAGCTCCAAGTTCAACACCTTTGACTGCCCATTCAATTGCATCTAAATCTGTTTTCTCTCTACCGCCTTTTACATATACACTCCATGAACCCGCTTCATTTTTTTTTGCATCTATTGATAAAACTACACATTGTGCACCAAACTTTAGTGAGGCTTCTCTTATTAATTCAGGATTTTTTACTGCTGATGAATTTATAGAAACTTTATCTGCACCTTTTCTTAAAATATTAGTAAAGTCTTCTAATTTATTTACTCCTCCACCTACACAAAATGGAATATTTATATTTTCTGCAACTTTAGATACAAATTCCAAAGATGTCTTTCTGTCTTCATTTGATGCAGTTATATCATAAAATACAAGTTCATCTGCGCCACAGTCACTATAAAATTTTCCAAGGACTTCTGGACTATCCACATCCACTATATCTGTAAATTTTTTCCCTTTTACAACTCTTCCATTTCGTACATCTAAACATGGTATTATTCTTCTAGTAAGCATAGTTGTTGAGCCTCCTTAAAGTCTATCTTCTTATCATAAAGTGCTTTACCTATTATTGCTCCATATAAGTTCATATCTTTAAGTTTTTTAATATCTTTAATAGAAGTCACTCCCCCAGAAGCAATAACATTTAAAGATGTCTCTTTTGATATTTTTTCATATATATCAAAGTTTGGACCTTGAAGCATACCATCTTTTGATATATCTGTATAAACAATCGTCTTTACTCCTATTTTTTCAAGTTGTTTACATAAAGTCAGAGAATCTACATTGCTTACAACTTCCCAACCTCTAACCGCTACCTTTCCATTTTTAGCATCAATTGAAACAACAATTTTTTCTTGATATTCATTAACCAACTCATCAACTAACTCCATATTTTCAATTGCGATACTCCCAAGTATCACTCTAGTAACACCTGCTTTTATTAAACTTTGAACTTTCTCCTTATCTCTAACCCCTCCACCTACTTGAATAGGTATTTTTATATTGTTTGCTATATTTTCAATTGTTTTTGTATTTACACCAAATTCACTTCTAGCTCCATTTAAATCTACTATATGTATATATTCTGCACCTTCATTTTTCCATTTATATGCTACTTCTAATGGATTATCATAATATACATTTACTTTGTCAAAATCACCTTGAGTTAATCTTACACACTTGTTATCCTTTATATCTATTGCTGGAAATATTATCATTTTATCATCTCCCCATATGCTCTTAATATATTTAAACCTACTTCTCCACTTTTTTCTGGATGAAATTGTATACCATATACATTATCTTTTCTAACTATTGCTGGAATCTTCTTCTCATACTCTGAAAACGCAACAAGTTCTTTATTTGATGAATTTGCATAATATGAATGAACAAAGTATACATAGTCATCTTCTTTAATATATTTAAGAATATCATCATTTTTCTTATTAAATTTTAGATTATTCCATCCCATATGTGGAACTTTTAAACTTATATCCAGTTTATCAATGCTACCTTCTATAAGACCTAACCCTTCATATTCTCCATATTCATAGCTTTTTTCATAAAGTAATTGCATGCCTAAACATATGCCTATTAAAAACTTTCCCTTTGACACATGTTCTTTTATTATTGGCACCAAATCTAGCTTATTTAAAGCATTTATAGAATCTCTAAAAGCTCCAACACCTGGAAGTATTAGTGAATTTGCCTTCTTTATTTCATTTAAATTGTTAGAAATTTTAGTTTCTATTCCAGCCTTCTTAAAACCTCTAGATACAGAATCTATATTTCCTAGACCATAATCTACTATTATATTCATTTTATAAGACCCCCTTTGAAGATGCTATTTCATTTGAAATTACTTCGCTACCTTCTTTCAATGCTCTTGCAAATGCTTTAAAAATACTTTCTATTTTGTGATGGTCATTTTCTCCATACAAAAGATTAATATGTAAAGTTACTCTAGATTCATTTACAAAAGCTCTAAAAAATTCTTTAAAACATTGAGTACTCATACTACCAATCGTTTGAGTATCAAACTTTGCATTAAATACAAGATATGGTCTGTTGCTTATATCAATAGACACCATGGATAAAGATTCATCCATAGGTATGTAGATAGTAGAATATCTTCTTATTCCTTTTTTATCCCCTAAAGCATTTTTAAATGCCTCTCCTACAGCTATACCTATGTCCTCCACACTATGATGGTCATCTACATATATATCTCCTTTACAAATAATCTTTAAATCAAACTTACCATGAAACGCCATTAAAGTAAGCATATGGTCTAAAAATCCAATTCCAGTATCTACCTCAACTTTTCCAGTACCATCAATGTTTAGTTCTACTAAAATCTGTGTTTCAAGTGTATTTCTTTCTATCTTCCAAACTCTCATACCTAATTCTCCTTTTGAAAAATATCTTTTATAGCATTTGCAAACATAATATTTTCTTCTTTATCACCAATTGTAACTCTATAATAATTTTCTAGTTTTCCACTAAACTTTCTTATTAGTACTCCTCTATCAATCAGCTTTTGTGATAAATTTTCTATCTCAGAGTAAAATAATATAAAGTTTGCTTGTGACTCATACGCTTTGATACCCATATCAATTATTTCTTTATACAATTTTTCTCTTTCTTTTTTTACTTCATCTATATAAGACTTAACTACTTCTTTATTTTTCAATGCTCTTGTAGCAATGAAATCGGACAATGAATTTAAGTTATATGGAGGTCTTACCTTCTCAACAGAGTTTATCAAACTACTATTAGATAGCATATATCCAGTTCTTATCCCAGCTAATCCAAATGCCTTTGATAGAGTTCTAAGAACGATTAAGTTTTCATACTCAAAAACATTCTCTAACATGCTTTCTTCCCCAAAATCCATATATGCTTCATCTAAAACTACTAAACTGTTAGTTGAGTTTAAAAGTTTTATTATGTCTTCTCTTTTAAGTATTGCCCCTGTTGGATTATTAGGATTACAAACAATTACTATCTTTGGATTGTTTTCTTTTACTGTTTCAATTACATCATCTATATTTATAACTAAATTTTCATCACTCTCAACACCTATAAACTTTGAACCATTTATCTGACTGTATATAGAGTACATGCTAAAACTTGGAGAAAAACTTAATATTGTTTCATCTTTATCTACAAAAGTATGTATTATCAAATCAATTATTTCACTTGAACCATTTCCTACTAAAAGGTTTTTCTTACTTACTCCAGAAATATCTATGTAATTTATTATAGACTCTTTTAAATCGCTATAAGAGTCTTCAGGATATAAATTTAAATCTATATCGCTATCTCCAAGCTCTTTAACAAGATACTTGAACAACTTTTTATTTCCTTCATTTGCATCAAGCTTTACCTTACAATTTACATGATTTGGTTCGTATCCCTTTAGTTCTCTTATACTTTCTTTTTCTCTCAATCTAAACCTCTCCTTGTCAATTTTAATTATATTTTAGTTATCAATTTCCTTAAACAAACGAATTATATTTTGAATTTGTTCATACTTAAATCTATAACTAGCTCTATTTGATATAATCCTAGCGCTTATATCGCATATATCTTCTAATATTTCAAGTCCATTTGCTTTAAGTGTATTACCTGTCTCAACTATATCAACAATTACATCTGATAAGCCTACTATTGGAGCTAGTTCAACAGAACCATTTAGTTTTATTATTTCAATTTTTTGACCTTTTTCTTTAAAGTATTTTTTTGCTATATTTGGGTACTTTGTTGCCACTTTTAAATATTCATCTTTTCTATATATGCTATCTCCCTTTAATCCTGCTACTGCAAATTTACACTTTCCAAAACCTAAATCATATATTTCATATACATCTGTTTCATTTTCTAAAATAGTATCTTTCCCTGCTATACCAAGGTCAGCAACTCCTTTTTCAACATAGGTAACCACATCTGATGGTTTTACATGTATATATATGATTTTATTTTTTTCATCTTTAAAAATTAACTTTCTTGTATCAGTATCTATACTGTCTCCCAAGCCCATTTTTTTAAATTTTTTAAATGATTCCCCTTCTATTCTTCCTTTTGCTAGTGCTATAGTTAAATAATCCAAAATAATACCTCCTTTTCAATCTTACTTATATACATACTTCATTAGCTCATCAACACTTAATGTAAATCCAATAGCTGGAATTTCTTTTCCATACTCTTTAGTTAGAGAATCATATCTTCCACCGCTTAGAATTTCTTTATATGAGTCTGGATAGTATCCTCTAAACATAACTCCTTCATAATAGTCAAGCATTGTAATCATTGATAAATCAAATCTAGCTTTATCTAAAAAATTACATTCCTCAATTAAATCGTTTATTTGTTTTAACTCTTCAAGTGCTTGTTTCATCTTATCATTACAATAGAATTTTTGCGCCTTTTCAATAACATTATATAGATTACCTTGAAAACTTAAGATATTTGATAATAATTCTTTTACATCATTTTTAATTTTTAAATCTTCAATATATACTTTTAATTCATGGTTATTTTTGGTATATAATAAGTTTTTAATTTGATTTTCACAATTCTTATTCAATTTTAATTCCTCTAATAATCCATTAATATATTTACTACTCCCAACTTCCAAAATGAAATTATTGTTGTACTTTTCAAGTATCTTAAGGGCCAATTTTACCACTTCTCTATCTGCTTCTACAGAAGATTCTCCTAAATACTCACAACCTATCTGTCTTATCTCTTTTATTCCAACTGTATTCTTATTTTTATATATAGATGAATTATAAAAAAGTTTAAGTTTTAAACCCTCTTCCCATCTTGGTATGAGGCTTTTTATTATACTTGTAGTTATATCAGCTCTTAACACCATTACTCTTCCATTTACAACCTTTACCATAGATTCTTTTGGGATTTTACTATTTATATTTGTAAATTCATCATATTCTTCAAATAATTGTGGTTCTATTTGAAAATATTCTTCATCTAAGAAAAGCCTGTCTATTTCTCTTTTTAATTTGTATCTTTTTTTAGAATAAATAACCTCATCTTCAATTCTTAAAAATTTCATACTCTCACCCTTTTCATTAAAATTACTCTTACATTTGCAAATTTAAAACAATAAAAAAGCCATATAGGCTTTATACCTATATGGCTATAATTTTCTTTTAAAATTACTTCCCATCATAGATACAAGACCAATTACACTAAAAACAGGGCTTGTGTCTATGAATCAATTTCATATTACAATCCCTTTAATCTATGATGATGGTGATGATTTAATTTTATATTTAATTTTTCTACATTTAATCTCACCATGATAATTTCCTCCCAAATATTTTTTATTAATATTCTAAATTTACAGTTTTTTTATTACTATTAATAATAATATACTTTTCAAAAATTGGCAATAGTTATTTAAAAATTTAAATAAAATATTTTATATGATTTTTTATTTGTACAGTTAGATATTTAATCTTTACTTAATTTGGAAGTTTTGTGTATAAAAAATGAAATTTCGGGAAAAATTGTAATAATTTAAAAAAACTTATTAAAATATAGTATAATAAGTATATCTTAATGTAAAGGGATGATTTTATGTATAAATATGATGACTATGTAAATTTAACAAATGATTTAGATTTGCCTGTAGAAATTAGAAATAAATGTGTTAGAATTGTTAGTGTGTCAGAGAATTTAGAGGATATAATTATAGTACATAAATTCAAACTATATGTCGTAAATGAGAAATACATTAAAGGAATTATGGAATAGACATTTTGAATATGCTATTTTTATAAACAGGTTATTATAAATATAATTGTATTTATAATAAGGAACTGTCTTATAGTAGAAGATAGATTCTATATAAGACAGTTCTTTTTATTTTCTTCATTGTAGAAATTTTAGTATCAATTAACTGGATTCTTAAACTATAAAACATACAATAAAACAGCTAAAAAGTGGAATAAAGAACCTAACATAATAAAAATATGAAATATCTCATGAAATCCAAATTCAGGACTTATGTTTGGCTTCTTAATAATGTAAATAACTGCACCTATAGAGTAAGATACACCTTCCATTATTAATAAGTTAAGACAATCCTTAGGAATTGAATTAAATGCATTTATATCAAAGACAATTGCCCACCCCATAAGTAAATATAGACTTGTAGACAACCATCTAGGTGCATCCATCCAAAATATTTTTATTACTATACCAATAAATGCAACTATCCATATTGCTGTAGTAAATATTATTCCCTCTTCTTTTTGCATAAAATATAAGCATATTGGTGTATATGAACCAGCAATCAATACATAAATCATTGCGTGGTCTACTTTTCTGAAAAATAATTCTTGTTCTGGTGTACCTTTTAAAAAATGATAATATGAGCTTGCACTATAAAGAGCAATTAATGATAATCCAAATACAGACACAGACACTATCATCAAAAAAGAAGTTTGTTGTAAAGATATAGATTGAAAAATTAAAATTATAGTAGCTATAAGAGATAAACAAGCCCCTATAAAATGAGTTAAACTACTTATTGGGTCTCTACCCTTTAAAAAAAATTGATACATTTCGTCCTCCTACAATTATGTATTTTAAAAATTACATTTTATATATAGTTTTTAATACTATATTATAAATTTAATTATACCACTTTATATCTCTTTTGCAACCATTAATATTGTTTTATTTTCTAAATTAGTGTATTATAAATATTATGGAGGTAACATATGATGAACAATGAATTAAATACCATAATACTGGAAACGCTAAATAATACAGATATAACTTCAAATGATATTCCATCTATTGACCTATATATGGATCAGATTATTTCTCTAATTGACAGTAAACTTTCTGCCAATAAAAGATTTGAGGATGATAAAATTCTCACTAAAACAATGATAAATAATTATAGTAAAGAAGGATTAATCAAACCAATTAAGGGAAAAAAATATACCAAAGAACAAATCTTACAAATGATAATCATTTATTCTATGAAAAATACACTTACAATACAAGAGATTAAAAGAATCTTAAATGGTGTATACGAAAAAGATGATTTCAACGGAGAAGATTTAGTGGCATGTTATGAAAAGTTTATATCAATAAAAGAAAGGCAAAGAAATAATATGCCAAACTTTATAGAGTCTAATTTTGAAAATATCAGTATTAATCCAGAAAATAAAGGTGATTTATTGATAGCCTTACTAAGCCTAACTTCAATGGCTGACCAATTAAAAAGTATTTCAGAAAAAATAGTAGATACTTTTTTCCAAGATACTCCCAAAAAATAATTTTAATAAAGTAAGACTGAAAATAAATATTAAAATACAATACAGCTTAAATTAATCATTATTGTATACAATATAATTTTCAGTCTAAATATTAATACTTTCTATTTTTAACTCTTTCAAGAATCTCCATATCTAAAGTTTACAAATTTAATTTTATTCTATTTAAGTTTTGACAATGTGAACAATTCAAATTAACTTGAATTTGTTTATACCCTATGAAAACGGCTTGTTTAAGTATACCAGTGCCATCATCTATCATCACTACATTGTCTTTTATCTCTACATGGAAATTATTTTCTTGATTACACCAATAACAATCATACTTCTCATTACTTTTTTCTTCTCGCATGATTTTCGCCTCCTTCAATATAGGTTTCTACATTAAGAGAGGTTTTTCCTTTATATTTTCAATAAAATAAAATATTATAACTAAAACTTCATAGAATCTACTATGCCTTCTATTTTTTCAGATGCTTTTTCTATTGCACTTTGTCTTTCTTCTTCACTAGTTCCAGTTCCATCTACTAATAATTCATCAAATTTTTTGATTCCTATAAATTTCATGATACTTTCCACATAATTTACCCCTTTATTCATAACTGGTTTTAGTACCCATGGTATATGTCCACCTGAAGATTGTATATATACCATACTTCTATCAATATCATTCAGTATTCCTTGTGGTTTATCATCACCTTCAAAAGATATAGTTTTTCCATCTTGAATTATACAATCTATATATTCTTTAAGTGGTGCTGGAAAAGATAAACTCCACATAGGTGCTGCTATTACATATACACTTGCACTCACAAATTGGTCACAAAGGCTTCTAATTTTTGCAAGTTCTTTTCTATCCTTATCATCTAATTGCTTAGCGGCTTCTTCGCTGACTATACTATTTCTCTTTTCGAAGTATTGATATTCTAGTCTTGGTATATGCTCTTTATAAAGATCTATTTCTTCAACTTCGAAATCCTTATTTTTTTCTATAAATTTATTGATAAACTTTCTTGCTACAGTTTTACTTGAAGATAAATCTTCTGGTTTTGAATTCACATTTATATATAATAATTTTTTCTTCATAAGCTCACTCCTAAGATTATTTTTATATTATTATTTCACAAAAATAACCATTCTATTCTGTAATTAAATTATAAAGTTAATAGAAATATATTTGTTAAATAATCTTAAAAAGTAAATTGATAGAGTACAGGAATAAAACATAATTTATTATATAATATAATTTTAAATATTTTAAAATTCTAATCAAGAAATTACCTATAGTATTTTAGATAAGATAAGTGTTCCATAAAGTTATGTAAATTCCTCTCAGAGTTTCTAATTTCAATAAAAAATGGTATAGTGCTTTAACACTATACCATTAAAATTATTAAAGTATTTTTTAATACTTCTTCTTCCATTTTGCGCTTCTTCCCCTTGCAACAACCTCTATCTTATCTTGTTTTCTTAGATTATTAAAAACTCTATTTATAGTAGGTTCTGGAATATCAGGACACAAGTCCTTTATATCTTCTTTTGTAAAATATCCAAGAGTAGAATTTATTATTTTTTCTATTCTACTAGTTTTTGTCTGTCTTTTCTTATCAGATACATTTAAACTGTCATCTAACTTCTTATATGCAGTCAATATAGTTTCTAAAAAATATTCAATCCAAGCATTCATATCTGATTTTTCATTCCCTATAGATGACTTCAAATAGTTTAAGTTACTATAGTACTCATATGAACTGTCATCAAATATTTTTCCTAAACTTATATATCTTCCAACTTCATATCCATTTTTGTTTAACAGCAATAGTATAAGTACTCTTGCCATTTTTATATTACCTTCTTTAAATGGATGTATCAAGATGAAATCTAACACAAATGCAGAAATTAATATTAATATATCAATTTCATCCTCATCTATCAATGTATTATAAGCTTCACATATTTCTTCTACAGCTTTTTCAACCTTATTAACACTTGCATCAACATTTATGAAGTCACTATTTTTTAAATTATATTCAAAGAATCCACTTTCTGATTTATAGCTTCCCCCTCTGGTAGATGAAAATTTATATAAGTATCCATGAAGTTCAAGAATTGTTTGTGAGCTTATTGGTATACTCTCATAAGCACTGTTAATAGTTTTTACTACATCTCTGTATTCAACAATACTTAACTCTTCTCTACTTTTAGGTGTGACTTCATTACTTATTAATTTTTCTAAATTAAAAGTATTACTTTCTTTTTGATTTCCAATATATGTAGATTCTGAACAATCTACTAAAGATTTTTTTTCTAGACTTTCTAAAATTTCTTTTGGTTGTTTTTTGTAAAGCAGTTGTCTACCCTTATACTCATTTATCTTAGACAACATTCTAGCTACATTCATGTTTACATACATATTTTTTAATTTGCTTTTTTTTGTAAATTCCATAAAATCACTCCATAATTAGAATTTCTCTTCTTTTTGACAGCGGTTTTATTTTATCATATAATTGTATTTTTTACAATTTTTTACTTATTTATCTGAAATTATACTTTTTATTCAGTTGTTATTTCACTTAAACGTTCACTTTTAGGTGTATATCTTTTCAACTCTCTAAATACTACTACACCTGTAATTACTGTGGCTATAAAGTCAGATACTGGTTGAGCTGTCCATACACCCTTTAAACCTAAGAATGTAGGAAGAATTATTACTGCTGGTATCAATAAAATTACCTGTCTTAGAAGACTTAATAACATTGCCATTTTTGCTTTACCTATAGATTGTATAAAGTTTGTTCCTGTAATTGATAAACCTACAATTGGTAACATAAGTAGGTATATTTTTAAACCATCTACAGATATACTCATAAGCTCAGGGTCTTTATTAAATATCCCTATAATTGCCTCTGGGAAAAGCATAATTACTACCATACCCATGCATAAAATTATAGTAGCTACTACTAATGAACCTAAGTATGCTTTTTTAACTCTATCGTATTTTTCAGCCCCATAGTTAAAACCTATAATGGGTTGCGCTCCCTGATTTATTCCAAAGATAGGCATTAAAAATACCATTGCTATAGAAGAAATTGTAGCCATAGCTCCTATAGCTAAATCTCCACCATGAGTTTTAAGTGCAATATTTGATATTACTTGAACTAAGCTTGCTGCAAGTTGCATAGCAAATGGTGACATTCCTATTGCAAATACTGCACCTACTAATCTTTTATCTAATTTTAAATGAGATTTACTGAATTTTAAATTTGATTTTCCACTTATATAGTAGCCTATAGTTAAAATGGCTGTAAGAGCTTGAGAAGTTACTGTAGCAATTGCAGCTCCTTGTATTCCCATATTGAATCCAAATATTAACATCCAATCTAAAACTATATTAGTTAGGCATCCTATTATCATTATTCCTGCTGAAATCTTAGGGCTACCATCAGCTCTTATTGAGTGATTTAAAGAAAAGGATAGAAGATTTACTATTGTTCCTAATAAGATGATATTTATATATGTCTTTGCATATATTAATGTATTTTCACTTGCTCCAAATAATGTAAGTATTTTATTTGCAAATAATATCCCAAGTACCATTATTATAATTCCTGTAACTACAGCTAATGTCATTGCATTTCCTATAAGCTTCCTTGCATCTTCTACTTTACCTTGCCCAAGTTTTATCGATATAGTTGTCGTTGTTCCTATTCCTATCAACATACCAAATGCAAGTATTATTGTCATTATTGGCATCGTAACACCAAGACCTGTTATTGCAAGTGGTCCAACCCCTGGTATGTTCCCAATAAAAATTCTGTCTACCACATTATATAGACTATTTACCAGCATACCTATTATTGCCGGTATAGAGTATTTCAGTAGTAATTTACTGATTCGTTCCGTTCCTAATAATTGTTGATTATCCATCAAGTCTCCTCCTTCTTCTAATATTTAATTTTCCACATATTACAAGGGAGGTGCATATGCCCTCCCTTAATATTAACTACTTTTTAAATATTAATTTTCTATAATATATATTATATACCACTTTAATCAAAAAACCAAACTTTTCTAATATAAAATTTCTTTAGTAAATGAAAATAAAGTGAATATATACATGAGAGCACTAATAATATACCCCAATTTTTTAAGTTAAAACTATTGTTTAGTACACTATTTAAAAAGAGTAAAGAAAATATGCTATTTACAATAGCTATGATAAAAGGTACAAAAAATAGTATACCTATCTCTATACTAACAATCTTATTCATATTTTTAAAAGATAGACCTATTTTTGATAGATTATTGTACTTAACCTTATCAAAAGGTTCATCTGTGTATAGTCTAAAATACAAAAAACTAAGAACTGCCATAAACAGAATAACACCTATGAAAATACCCATAAATTGAAGAATTTTACTTTGTTGTAACTCAGCTAAATACATATCTGGTAAGGTTAAAAAATATGACTTCATATCATTTCTATCTAGATTAAAATGTTTTTCTTTTAATGCTTCAGTTATATCAGCACTATTTTGCCAGTTTTCATAATCAAATCCATGAAAGTTTATTTTTGAAAACTTACTTTGTATATTATTATATAAATTATCATGTATAACTATAATTTTACTAAACATACCTGTAGGAAAAATTATCCTATCTGTTGATTCTTTTATCTTTATGTTTACATTTTTTATCTTATAAGCTTTAATTTCTTTTAAAGAATTTATATGCTCTTTAGAATTATATCTAGGAACTATAATGCCCTCATCTATCTTTAGATTAATTTTATCTAATCCCAATTGTTTTGATAATTTATTATAGTTACTCATACTTAATAATACTTCATTATTATATTCAAGCATAGGAAAACTTAATTCCTTATAATCATATTCTTTTATTGTGTTTCTAATTTCTTCTAAGTCTTCATATTTTTTGTTATTATTGTCTTCTGAGAAATATGAGTAAACCATTGGAAAATTATTTTTAGAGGATTTACCTTGTGAAGTTACAAGCGTTAAAGTTGTTGTAAATGCTACTAAAGTACCAGATAAAAGTATTGTCATTAAAAACAATAATCGAGAATTATCTTTCATCTTATATACTAAATTACCTATAAGCAACATATTTATTTTGTTTTTATAAAACTTCTCTCTATTTTTCATATGCTTTAATATTAAAATGGTAAACTGAGAAAAAAATAAAAACATTCCTAGAGTAATCAACAGCGCTATCATGTACATATCACCATTTATATTTAACTTATTACCAAATAGTATCATAGCATATCCTGTCATAAGACATGATATACCAAGTATTCCAAATAATTTTGAAGGTTTTATATCTTTTTTAGGTTTCTTTGTGCCTACTAAAAGTTCAAAAATATTATTTTTGTTTAACAATTTTAAGCTAAGTGGTCCTGTTATCAAAAATAATAACATAAAAGATATAATTGTCATTAGTATCGCTTTTATTGGAAAGTAACTTTCTGTCAAGTTCATATAAAATATTTTACCTAAATACAATAAAAATAACTTAGAAATAGATAGCCCTAAAAGTATTCCTAACATTATTGCTAATAATCCTATTATTAAATTTTCAATCAATATCAATCTTTTCAATTGTTTATCACTCATTCCAATTATTATCATAACTCCAAAATCTCTTAATCTAGATTTTAAGAAATTTCCTAAGGAATATAATATAAAAAGCAGACTAAATCCTAATATTATTAATTCTGAAATCATAAGAGCCATAAATGCAGTAGAACCACTTTGGATTCCAGAATCCGTTATAATTGGATGAAACATAGATACTGCAAATACAAAAAATATCATTATAGAGAAAATTGAGCTTAAAAAATACGCTAAATATGCTCTAAAATTTCTAATTATATTATTATAAGCAAATCTTCCAAAAGTCACTACCTTACACCTCCTATTTGAGACAAGACAGATAGTATTTTATTGTAAAAAGAACTATTCGTGCCTGATTTCTTTATCTCTGTATATATGCATCCATCCTTTATAAAAACAACTCTATCTGAATGGCTTGCACTATATGCTTCATGAGTTACCATAAGTGTAGTTACATTTTGTTCTTTGTTTATCTTGGCAAATAACTCTAAAACATCATCAGTGGATTTCGAATCAAGATTCCCTGTTGGTTCATCTGCAAGAAGTAATGATGGGTTATTTATAATTGCTCTAGCAATTGCACATCTTTGAGCTTGTCCTCCTGAAATCTCATAAGTTCTTCTATCTAAAATTTTATCAATACCTAAAAATTCAGATATATTTTTAGTTTCCCTGTTCATTTTTTTAACATTTCTACCATCTAGTGTAAGTGGCAACATTATATTTTCACCAACTGTCAAAGTATCAATCAAATTAAAATTCTGAAATACAAAACCAAGTTGTTTTCTTCTAAATTCAGCTAATTTTTCTCCTTCTAATTTACTTGTATCCTGTCCATTTAATATAACTTGGCCTTCACTCTGCTTATCAATTGTAGATATTATATTTAAGAGAGTAGATTTGCCACTTCCAGATGGACCCATAACAGCTACAAATTCGCCCTTTTCTATACTTAAATTAATACTATCTAATGCTTTATATGGAACTTTTCCATAATATGTTTTTGATATATTTTTAATACTTAATATGTTCATTTTATATTCTCCATTACTTTTTTATTTTCACTACAGTAATATATTATCTTGAATATCCCATTTTAACCATAAAAATACCCTAACAATTAACTTACATATTTGTAAGTTAATTGTTAGGGTATCAACAAATTAATTAGTATTAATAATTAATTCAACTAAAATTTTAGAAGCTTTTCAAATTCACTAAGTACCATCGGTTTAGCAAATAAATAACCTTGAACCTTATCGCATCCTATTTCTTTTAAAAACTCTACTTGTTCATTGGTTTCTACACCTTCACATATAACTTTAATATTAATCGCTTTTGACATTTCTACTATCTTAGAGATAATAATTTTTCCACGTTTTGTATCTGTTGTTTCAATTAGAAATCCTCTATCTAATTTTAAAATATCAAAAGGAAGGTCCTTTAATAGATTCAAGGATGAATATCCTGAGCCAAAATCATCCATTGATATAAGAAATCCTATCTTTTTAAGCCTCTTAATTATATCAATCAATATATTTAAATTATCAAATACAACACTTTCTGTTAATTCAAGTTCTATAAACTTAGGAGATATATTATACTTATTTATCAATTCAGTAATATTCTCTATAAAATTATCTCTATGTAAATGAACTCGAGATATATTCACTGAGATTGGCACAGGGTTATAACCTTTGTTTAGCCACTTTCTCAAGGTCTTACATACTTCTTCAAATACAAACATATCAATATTTACAATGAAACCATTTCTTTCAAATAAAGGTACAAAATCTACGGGTGAAATAAATCCTATATCTGGATTGTTCCATCTTATTAGAGCTTCTGCTCCTTCAATTTCATTTCCATCATTTAAACTATATTTTGGTTGGTAATATACTACAAACTCGCCTTTTTCCAAAGCTTTATTCATATTATCCTCCAATTTCTTTTCTCTATATAATCGATTTCTTGTATCTTCATTGAAAAATGAATATGAATGCTCATACTTATCTTTTTTTGTTTTTGCAGCAATATTCGCTCTATCAATTAACAAGTCAATTTTTTGTATATCATCACTTCTATTTATCTTATATATGCCACTTGACATAACAATTTTATATTGTGAAGAATTACTAGTACTTAAATTGCATATTTCATTATTTATTTTAGCTAGTCTATTTAAAAGGTCAGTATCAGTATTACAAGAAAGCAATAATATAAAGTGGTCATTATCCATTCTGGCACAAAGTTCATATTTGTTTGTATTGTGTTTTAACACATTTGCAATATGTATTAATATCTTATTTCCTTCAGTATAACCAAACATCTCATTTATGTATTTAAATTTATTGACATCCAATTGAACTAAGTAAAAATCATCCTTATAATAATTATGTAAAATATATATAGAATCTTTTTTAAACTTTTCTTTGTTCTTTATTCCACTTAAGGAATCATAATAAGCTAATTTTTTCAGTTGTTCTATTAGTGTAACATTACTTAATTTCCACAATATCAAAAATATTAATATATAGAAAAATAACTTGATTATAAAATCAATTATCAAGCTTTTAAAGTTCTTAAAGACATCACAACTTGATATTAACGTCCAATCAGTTCCTTCGATACTCGTATATCTTGCACTATATAACTTCCAATTATCCCATGATAAAAAACCACCTTGACGTTTCTCATCTATATTTTTTAAAATTTCATTTTTACTGGACCCTATAATATTTCCTTCTATACTAAACATGTCCGTCTTATTGTGGACATAGTCTTTATTTTGATGAGAAATAATGGCATAATTTTTATCTACCATTAAAAACTTAATAGAATCATCAGAATTACTTCTACTTACTATCTTATTTACATCTTGAAAATAAAAGGAAGCAAAAATAGTTCCAGTTACTTCATTATTTTTTATAATAGGTACACATATAATAAATACTTTATCTCCTGTAACCTTACTAACTGTAATGTCAGAAATCACCATTTTCTTTGTTTCTAATACCTTCTGAAAATGAGTTCGGTCTTTTATTGTCCCAACCCTTTCTCTATATGTACTTGAAGTATTCCCTTGTGCATCAGTTATTCCAAGCATAAAAAGGTTATATTGTTTTTGATAAGGTCTTAATAACTTACCTTTTTCAATTAGAGAAGTTCTGGCATCAGAAAATCTATCGTCTTGACTAAGAGCTTTTAATAAGGATGCATTGACACTTAAATAATTTTCTAATTCTCTTTTTGAGGCTTCAATCATATTTTTAGAAGCAACCTCCATAGAATTACTTGCATATATAATTGTACTTGTAAAATCAATTAAAATTAATAACATCCATAAAATTAATATATACCTAAAAACTAATCCATCAAATATTTTTTCTCTTTTTCTCATATTTAAACACCATTAATTATACTATTGTAATACATACTCAATCGGCTCTTTAATAACTTGTGACATTACTCTATGTGAATAATCCAAAAGTATTCTTTCTTTAAATTTATATGAATCCTTTATACGAGATTCATAATTTAAAACTGGCACATTTAATTTTTCAATTTTATATAGGAAAGGCCTATATTCTAATGATGGAATATTATTTTTTAAGTAATTTATACTTGCTTTATCTAAAATGCTTACATTTTCAATATCTGTTGCACTAATATATGTAACCGTTATACCAAAAATATTCTTTTTAGGTATAAGTTCTAATGTCAAGTCTGATAACTCTGATTCTGCCAACCACACATTATTTCCCCCTTATAAAATCTTTATTCGATATTATTTTACCATAATTAAACAAAATTATGTTGCTTAATAGTAAATATTACAATAGTAACTATGGCTTTATTATATAATTTTTCAAAAAAATATACCAAGCTAGAAATTATTCTAACTTGGTATATTTAATTTACAAATTAAGCATTAACTTTTGCTTTTAAATATTCATCTATTGAAGCTGCTGCAGTTTTACCAGCACCCATTGCAGATATTACTGTTGCTGCTCCAGTAACAGCGTCTCCACCTGCAAATACACCTTCTTTAGAAGTTTGACCATTTTCATCTGTTATTAAGCATCTTCTCTTATTTATATCAAGACTCTTTGTTGTAGAAGATATTAATGGATTTGGACTTGTTCCAAGTGACATTATAACTGTATCTACATCAAGTACAAATTCAGAACCTTCTATTTCTATAGGTCTTCTTCTTCCAGAATCATCTGGTTCTCCTAATTCCATTCTTATACAAACCATACCTTTAACATATCCATTTTCATCTACTAAAATTTCTTTAGGATTTGTCAATGTATTAAATATAATTCCTTCTTCTTTTGCATGATGTACTTCTTCAGCTCTCGCTGGAAGCTCTTTTTCACTTCTTCTATAAACTATATATGATTCTGAACCTAATCTTAATGCAGTTCTAGCAGCATCCATAGCAACATTTCCACCACCAACTACAGCAACTTTTTTACCAGAACTAATAGGTGTATCATAATCATCTCTATAAGCTTTCATTAAGTTTACTCTAGTTAAAAACTCATTTGCAGAAAATACTCCATTAGCATTTTCTCCTGGTATGTTCATAAACATAGGAAGACCAGCCCCTGAACCTATGAATATAGCTTCAAATCCTTCATCTTCTATAAGTTCATCTACTGTTATTGTTTTACCAACAATTACATTAGTTTCTATTTTTACACCTAATTTTCTTATATTATCTATTTCAGGTTGAACAACAGCTTGTTTTGGAAGTCTAAATTCAGGTATTCCATAAGTTAAAACTCCACCTGGTTCATGCATTGCTTCAAATATTGTTACATCATAGCCTTTTTTAGCTAAGTCACCAGCACAAGCAAGACCTGCTGGTCCACTTCCTATTACAGCTACTTTTTGATTTTTCTTAGGTTCTGTATCAGATAAGTTTATATCATTTTCTTTTGACCAATCTGCTACAAATCTTTCCAATTTTCCTATTGATACTGCATCTGATTTTATTCCAAGTATACATACACCTTCACATTGACTTTCTTGTGGACATACTCTACCACAAACAGCAGGTAGTGAACTACTCTTGGCTATTACTTTAGCAGCACCTTCTATATCATCTTCTTTAATTTTTGTTATAAATCCTGGGATATCAATTCCTACTGGACATCCACCTACACATTTTGGTTTTTTACATCCTAGACATCTATTAGCTTCTGCCATAGCTTCTTCTTTATTGTATCCTAAACATACTTCATCAAAATTTGTTGCTCTTACAGCAGGTTCTTGTTCTCTAACTGGTACTTTTACTTTTTTAGCATCCATTATTTGTTACCTCCACATCCACAATTACTATGATGATGACTATCGCCTTCTTCAAGTTTTAACATAGCTCTTCCTTCTTGAGTTTTGTACATAGATTGTCTTCTCATAGCTTGGTCAAAATCAACTAAATGTCCATCAAATTCAGGACCATCTACACATGCAAACTTAGTTTCATTTCCAACACTAACTCTACAACCACCACACATACCTGTTCCATCAATCATTATTGTATTTAAACTTACTATAGTAGGTATGTTTAATTCTTTAGTCAATTGACACATAAATTTCATCATTATCATTGGTCCAATTACTATTGCTTGGTCATATTTTTTGCCTTGATTATCAACCAAATCTTTTAATAAATCTGTAACTCTTCCATCAAATCCATATGTACCATCATCTGTTGATATGTATACATTTTTAGCTACTTTTCTCATATCATCTTCTAATATGATTAATTCTTTAGTTCTTGCACCAATTATTACATCTACATCTAATCCATTCTCTTTAAACCATTTAACTTGTGGATACACTGGAGCAGAACCTACTCCACCAGCTACAAATAGGATTTTTTTATTTTTTAATTCTTCTATATCTTCATGTATGAATTCACTTGCTTGTCCTAATGGCCCTACAAAGTCCATTACAAAATCGTTTTCTTCAAACATTGCTAATTTCTTAGTTGAAGCACCAACTGTTTGGAATACGATAGTTACTGTTCCTTTTTCTCTATCATAATCAGCTATTGTAAGAGGAATTCTTTCTCCCTTTTCATCATTTTTAATTATTATAAATTGACCAGGCTGAGAAGATTTTGCAACTCTAGGAGCCTCTATTTCCATCAAATAAATACTATCTGTTAATTGTCTCTTACTAACTATTTTATTACTCATCTCGCTATTCTCCATTCTAACAAATATATTTTTCCCACTTTAAATTTAATTAAAACATAAACACACAAAACTATAACTCTAATTATAATACAATATTAGTTCTCGATTAAATGTTTTGTATTGGACATCCCCCCTGTAAAATAATTATAACTGCCCAAATTACAAATAGTTGATATTAACAAATTACGTTTAAATTCCAACAAATATTAAAACCCATATTATACGTATAATTTGTTATAGATTTAACCTAATACACACTTAAAGTATACTATATTATGCCAAATTTGTAACAAAAATTTTATAAATACATAATAAATTTTTTTTATTCAATTATTTGTTTAATAAATTAACCTAGGTTTTCATAATAACTCAGATTTCTTTAAAAACTAAACATGTATAAGGCTTTAATCTATTGCAATACCAGCTTTTATATAAACTAAAATATACTCTTATTTTATTATATATCTAAAATTTTTAATATTCATTAATTATTTGAATTTTTATATAAAATTTTTATATTTTCTAAAGATTTATTTACTTATGTAATAATTTATAATAATATTAATTTATAAAGTTAATAATTATTATGAATACACATAAAAATAATTAAAAATAGGAGGTTTGTTTTTTGAAAAATATTATTTCTGCAAAAGAACTTATATCTAAATTAGAACATAATGATAATCTAGTTGTTATAGATTGTAGATTTGACCTTATCAATAGAACTTATGGTATTGATTCTTATAAAAAAGGACATATAAAAGGTAGCTTTATCTTGGATATAGACAAGGATTTATCATCTCCTACAAAAGAACATGGCGGTAAAAATCCTTTACAAGACCCTTTTATATTAAAAGAAAAGTTAGAAAAAATGGGTGTTGATAATTACACTACAATTGTAGCTTATGATGATGGAGATTTAAATGGTGCTTGTAGACTATTCTTCCAATTAAAACACTTAGGTCTTGAAAATGTCTATGTATTAGATGGTGGAATAACAGCTTTTGTAAAAGAAGGTGGAGAATTAGAAGAAAAAATAAATATTCCAAACTGTACAGACAAAAAAATTAAGCCTAATGTAAATGACAGTTTAGTTGTTCCAATGGAATATGTTAAGTCTAAATTATATGACAAAAATACTGTGATTATAGATTGTCGTGCTAATGAAAGATACCAAGGTTTAGTTGAACCTGCATATTCAAAAGCTGGCCATATACCTAGTGCAAAAAATTACTTTTGCAAGGATTTAATAAAAGGTGATTTTGAAAATGGCTCACTTAAAGATACTGAATTTTTAAAAGACTTCTTTAAGGATTTAAACAATTATGAAGAAGTAATTTTGTCTTGTGGTTCAGGAATATCTGCTTGTGTTAACAGCCTTGCACTTAGAGAACTTAATATGCCCCATAAGATTTATGTTGGTAGCTTTAGTGACTGGATTAGCTATGATGACAACGAAGTTAAAACTGGACAAGAATAAAGTTAATAATCAATAAAACTAGCATATTATATATCTTAGTTTTTTATAAAGGCGTTAGTCATTGTAGACTTTCGCCTTTTATTATCATCATTTCATATAGATTCCTTTAGTCATTAAATATAAATTTAGTTTACAATATTAATAAACTGCAACATGACCGTCACATCTTGACTCTGTTGCACAAACATAACTTTCTTGCTCTGTTTTGAAGATTATTTGTCCCCTACCCATATCAACATTATCATGAATTACTTTTATCTCATGACCTTTTTCAATAAGAGCATCTACCATCTGTCTTGGCATCTCTGATTCAACTTCTATCTCTTTACCTTTTATCCACTGCCATCTTGGAGCATCTAATGCCTCTTGAGGGTTTAAACCAAAGTCTATCATACTCGTTAATACTTGAAGATGTCCCTGTGGTTGCATAAAAGCACCCATTACACCAAATGGACCTATTGCCTTATCATCTTTACCTAAAAAACCAGGTATTATTGTGTGATAAGGTTTTTTAAATGGTTTTACTACATTATGGTGTTTAGGGTCTAAGTTAAAATTATTACCTCTACTATGTAGTGCAATACCAGTGTTTGGTATTACTATCCCAGAACCAAAATTTATATAATTACTCTGTATATATGAAACCATATTCCCATCTTTGTCAGCAGTACAAAGATATACAGTTCCACCACAATATGGTTCTCCTTCTTTTGGGTATAAAGCTTTTTCATTATCAATCAATAAACTTCTCTTTTTTGCATAATCTTGACTTAATAATTCCTGAACCTTTACTTTCATATGTTCTATATCAGTTACATAGGTTTTAGAATCTGCAAAAGCCAGTTTTAAGCTTTCTATAATCTTATGTATGTCATCTACATTTTCTATATCTCCTTTTATGTCCAATTCTTTTAATATATCTAATGCCATTAGGACTGTTATTCCATGTCCATTCGGTGGAATTTCAAATATTTTATATCCTTTATATTCTGTGCTTATAGGTTCTACCCAAGTTGGATAAAAACTCGCTAAATCACTTTTTCTTATAGCTCCCTCAAACTTTCTAGAACACTCATCTATTTTATCTGCTAGTCTACCTCTATAAAAACTTTCAGCTTGTGTATTGGCTATTTCTTCTAATGTATTAGCATGCTCTTCACATACAAATATGTCACCAGCTTCTGGAGCTTTACCATCCTTAGAAAACGTCTCAAACCATGACTTAAATTCTTCTCCAACAAATTCTTTTTCATATAGTTCATAGGATTTTTTCCATACTTTTGATACATTAGGAGAAACAACATATCCTTCTCTTGCATATTTAATTGCTGGAGATAAACATTCTAGTAGACTAAGTTTTCCATACTTTTTATTTAATTCTGCCCAAGCTGCAGGTATTCCAGGTACAGTTACTGCTCCAAATCCATACTTTGGCATTTCTTTCATGTTCTTGTAATTTTTTAATTCCATTCTTTCTGGAGCAAAACCGCTAGAATTTAGTCCATATAATCGTTTTTCTTCCTCTATCCAAACAAGAGCATATGCGTCTCCTCCAATTCCATTACTTGTAGGTTCAACTACAGATAATGTAGCAGCAGTTGCAACTGCTGCATCCACAGCATTTCCACCTTTTTTTAGTATTTCAAGCCCAGCTTGAGAAGCTAATGGCGTTGAAGTTGCAACTGCTCCATTTTTAGCATATATAACATTTCTTATTGATGGATATTTATGTTGATGAGCATCAAACATCATAATTTTCAACTCCTTGTCATTTTTATTTTATATTTTCCTTAAATTTATTATATAACATTAATTAATACAACTGATACAAAATACAAACTTTTTCCAAGACTTAATTACATTATTATAATATTTTTTTGTTTTGATTAGATAAGCTATCTTGTTTTTAGTATTTAATTCTTATTAAGTAAAAAATACTCTACAACTTAATCTATTATCATATTTTGAGCGTATTTTAATGTTATAAAATAATATATAAAATAACCTATATAATAAATGGCTAGTGTTGTAATAATTGGTATAAGCAATGGCCTAGTTATAAATTTTTGAGCAATTGACATAGCAAATAAATTATGAATTGTACCTACAATTAATGGCAACAAAAATACAACTTTTAATTGTCTTGATATTATTTTCTCAATATCTTGATTATTTGCCCCAAGTTTTTTTAGCATAATATATCGTTCTTTATCATCATATATATTTGATAATTGCTTAAATAAAATTATACTTCCTGTACACAAAAGAAATACTACAGATAGAAATATACCTATAAATAACATAAGACCACTTACTCTAATTAAATCATTATAGTTTTCGACATTTGATGTAAAATTAAAAGGATAAGTTGATTCCATATTTTTATCAACTATATTTTTTAATCTTAAAGACATATCAAACTCTTTTTTTTCATTTTTTATATCAATTAATCTTAATAATCTCGATTCTCCTCCTGATTTGAATCTATTAAATATGTTATCTTTTACCACAATTAAATCAAATGTTGATTGTAAATTTATTTCTGGCTCTAAAATATTTTTTTGAACTGTAAATAAATTCATCTTCTCTTTTTCTTTAATGTATACATCTATTTTTTGAGTACCAGTACTTTTAAGAAACATTCTCTTATATGAATCTGAAACATAATATACATGCTCTTCTGAAGTTAATTCTTCATAATTACTGTTTTGATATTGTCTTAATTTCTTAAAATCACTTTCTTTAATAAAATCTACAATCACTGTATTTTCTCTATAAACTCCTCCTTTTTTATAGTACAATTTAAAATTTACATCTCTACTTATAAACTCTACTGTCTTATCAAAAAGCACCTTATCATCTTCTTTATATTTATATAGCAGCTTATCGATTTCATTATTTACAAGAGAATTTTCTGCATTTATAGTATAACTATACTTGTAGTTTTCATTTATATTTCTATCTATATCGTAATAAATTGATATTGTAAATCCTAACATAGTTACACTTGTAGCTATTAATATTGCTATTATTGCCAATACTCTGCTATTATTCTTTAATTTGAATCCAAGTTCTGAAAATGCAATTAGATTTCTTCCCTTGTAATAAAAACTTTTTTTCTTCTTAGCAACATCTATAATTATCGACATTATTGATGAAAAAAATAAAAAAGTACCTGGTATTATTGTAATTAATATAAAAGCTGAAAACATTATGTTTTCAACAATGAAATGACTAACTGACATTAAATAAGAAAATACTATCAGTAAAACTCCAAGAGTTCCCTTTAGCTTTATAAATCTTTTATTTGTATATTTTTCTGGTGACTTCTTAAATAACTCTACAATTTTTTTATTCCTAATAACTATAATATTTCTCATTCCAATTACTACAAATATTATTAAAAATATTCCTAATGTCTGAATTAAAGCCCTTATACTTAAAGTCATCTTTACTACTATAATCTCTTTCATTAATTTTACAAGAATCATTGTCATAAGCTTTGAAAATAAAAAACCTAAAGATATTCCTATTAATATTGCAAAGATTCCCATCAAAAAAGTTTCATATAAAAATATTCTGCCTATCTGATTTTTTCTCATTCCAATCAAGCTATAAGTACCTATCTCTTGCCTACGTCTATTAAAGAAAAATGAATTTGAATAATATATAAACAAAAAAACAAATACCACTATTACAATTGAACTTGTATTAATACCTATTTTAGTTTTTCTACCAAGTAAATTTAAGGCTTCATTGTACTCTATTGACTTGAAACTAAAGAATATAAATACACTAAATACAATTGAAACGAAGTACATAAAATAGCTTAAAAAGTTCTTTTTTATATTTTTTATAGCAATTTTAAATAAACTCATTTTTATTAACTCCTCCAATTAAGGAAACTGTATTTAGTATTTTATTATAGAATTCTTTTGTGCTTTCTCCTTTTATAAGTTCTGTAAAGATTATTCCATCCTTTATAAAGAGTATTCTACTACAAAAACTTGCACTTATAGCATCATGTGTTACCATTAATATTGTTGAATCGTTATCTTTATTTAATTTTACTAGAGAATTTAATAAATCCCTTGCAGATTTAGAATCTAATGCTCCTGTAGGCTCGTCTGCAAGTATTAATGATGGTTTTGTTACTATTGCTCTACAAACAGCGCCTCTTTGTTTTTGTCCACCTGAGACTTCATTAGGATATTTATCTAATACTGATTCTATATTTAGTGATTTTGAAACTTCTTTTATTCTACTTTCTATTACTGATACTTTTTCATTTTTTAAAGAAAGAGGTAGCATTATATTTTCTTTTATAGTTAATGTATCTAAAAGGTTAGAGTCTTGAAATACAAATCCAAGATTATCACGTCTAAAGTCGGCTAATTTATTTTGTTTCATTTTAATAATATTCTTATTCTCTATATAAACATTTCCTGATGAAGGCAAATCTATTGTAGAAATAATGTTCAAAAGAGTTGATTTTCCAGCTCCAGATGAACCCATAATACCTACAAATTCGCCTTTATAAACTTTAAAACTTATTCCCTTTAAAGCTTCATATTTTGAGCCTTTTCTACCATACTCTTTTTTTATATTTTCAACAATTAATATTTCTTCCATAATTACTTACCACTCCTCAACATAATTGCTCATTTTCCAATTCTTATAAATATATTATATATATTAAAGTAGTTTTTAACCATTTACTTATATTAATATAATGTTACATTTCTGTAAGTATTAATTATATTTCTTCCTTTTTACTAGAATTATATTTAAAATATAATTTGTCAAGTAAAATATAGTTATATTAATATAATTATTTTAAATTATAAGGTAGAAATGTTTGAACTTATCAAGTAAAATATAGTTATGTTAATATAACTATTCTGGATTAGGAGGTAAAAATGTTTAAAATAATGGTAATTGAAGATGATGTTTCATTAAAACATCAAATAGCAGATTGTCTTTCTAAATGGGGACATATTGTCTATCAAATAGAAAATCTTGAAAACATAATAGAAGAATTTAAGCATTATAAACCACAATTGGTTTTATTAGATATAAATCTTCCATTTTATGATGGATTTCATTGGTGTAATGAGATAAGAAGAATTTCCAAAGTTCCAATAATATTTATTTCTTCAAGAAATTCTAATATGGATGTGATAATGGGTGTAAATCTAGGCGCAGATGATTATATACAAAAACCATTTTCTATAGATGTTTTAATAGCTAAAGTAAATGCTCTTTTAAGAAGAACTTATAATTTTGTTGATAATAATTCAAATAAAATTGTCCATAATGGGGTTACTTTGGATTTATCAACTGCAACTATATGTTATAAAGATAGTACTATTGAGCTAACCAAAAATGAAATTAAAATTCTTCATGAACTTATGAGGAATAAAAGTAAAATAGTTAGTAGAAATAAACTTATGAAAAAATTATGGGATAATGATTGGTTTGTAGATGATAATACTCTCACTGTTAATGTAAACAGAATACGTTCAAAATTAAGTGAAATTGGATTGGAAGACTTTATAGAAACTAAAAGAGGATTAGGTTATATAATCAGTTAAAATAGTTTTAAGTAGGTGAATTTATGAGTTTTAAAGATTTTCTCAAAGATAAACTCGAATTTTTAGTATACAACTTTGGTTTCTTACTTTTTACGATAGCAGTTATTATATTTTCTCCTATTGATGCTCTCTTAGTAGATACTATTGTATACATATTAATTGTAAATATAGTATTTTCATTTATATATATACTTACTGGCTACATTAAGAAAAATAGATTTTTAGAGAAAATTAAAAATAATACATTCAAAGTTAGTACTAATGATATAGAATTAGTTAAATGTACAAATGAAGAAAAAATATATTTGGATATAATTAAAGGTTATCAAAACCAGTGTGATGATATAATAGATATCAATACTAAGAAATTTGAAGAAAATAAAGAAATTATGAGTATGTGGGTACATGATATAAAAATACCTATAGCAATAATTAAACTAGTACTTGAACAAAACGAAGATTTAATCGAAGAAAAAATTTCAGATGATATTGATAAAGAGATATTTAGAATTGAAAATTCTATTGAAAGAATTTTATATTTATCTAGACTTGAAGATTTTCATAAAGATTTTTTGATTCAAGAAGTAAATATTGAAAATATTCTTAGAGATATTATAAGAAAATATTCAAAATATTTTATCTCAAAAAAAATAATTTTAAACTTAAATAATTTGAATTATACAGTTTTATCAGACGAAAAATGGCTTCACTTCATATTCGAGCAATTATTAAATAATTCCCTAAAATATGCCTCAATAGAAGATAATATATCTATCTATTGCAAAACCCACAAAAATTATTTACAATTAAGGGTGGAAGATACTGGCTGTGGTATAAAAAAGGAAGATTTAAATCGAATATTCAATAAGGGATTTACAGGTAATAATGGAAGAAATAACACTAAATCTACAGGGCTTGGTCTTTATTTAGTAAAAGAACTTTGTGACAAACTTGGCCATAAAATTGATGTAGATTCAGAGTACAATCAATATACAAAAATTACTATTACATTCAAAGATTATCTATAGTATCTTATATATTGATAAGTTATTTTCATTTGACTTATATTCAACATGCTTCTTATAATGATTCTATATGTACATCCCAGTATATAATAAGTAGTTTTTATACAAAGGAGGAAAACATGTCTTTTCTAAAAAAATTTAAAAATAAAAAATTTAGAAATAGTAGCTTTAAGAGTAATAGCTTTAAAAATACTAGCTTTGGAAGTAATAATTTCAAAGCTAAAAATAAAGGTTTTAAAAATAATCCTTTTAAAAACAAGAGATTTAAAATCTATGCAGGAATCGTGATAATCATACTTTTAATATTAGGGGTACTTGCTTATGTCGATTCAAAAAATACTGAATTACAAACTAATGAAAACTTCATAGAAACATACACTATTCCAGAAAACGAAAAAATATTTATAAATGGTATGGTTGTTCCTAAGCAAACTAAAGACTTTAATATTTCTGGAGATTATGAGTTAAGTGATGTAAATGTTACAAATGGTCAAAAGGTAAATCAAGGAGACCTTCTTTTTACTGCTAAAAATCCAACTATAATAGCAGAAATAGATAGTCTAAAATCACAACTTAGCCAATATAAAAAACAAAAGATATCACTTGCAAATATTGATGAAAATAGAGATGCTATAGCTTCTATAAATGCACAAATAACAGCTTTAAACTCTCAGATAGCTTCTTTAGATAAGAAAGCATATGATAGAACTACTGCTCCTTTTGATGGTACTGTATATTTAAATGACCAAACTGGAAATCCAGACCAACCAGCTTCATTTATGACTATTCAAGGTCTAGAGTTTTATATGAAGGGGCAAGCAAGTGAACAAGATTTACCTAAGATGAAAATTGACCAAATGGTTAATATATTAGTTTTCTCAACTGACCAAAATCTTACTGGTAGAATAAGTTTTATATCTGATAAGCCATCTACTCCAAGTAGCGAGATGGGAGCTCAACAAAGTACTTTATCTTATTATGATATAAACATAGCATTTGATAACCAAGAAGGGTTGACAAATGGATTCCATCTTCAAGCATCACTTGAAGTAGCTAACTCAAGCTTTAAAATACCAGCATCTTGTGTACTTAAGGATAAAAAACACTCATATGTATTTAAAGACTTAGATGGAATCTTGAAAAAACAAATTGTAGATGTTGCAAGTAAAAATAATGACTTTGCTGTAATTAGAGGCGGTCTTGAACAAGGTGATATAGTAATAAAATACCCTACTAAAGAAATGAAAGAAGGAGACCCAGTTCAAGGTGATGGTGTAACTGCTGGCTCTAATAATAATGGAGATGCTACTCCAGACAAAAATTTAAAAGAAGTTAATATGGATGTGAATTAATTTACATATGTTAATTAAATTAGAAAATATTCAAAAATATTACAAAGTAGGGAAAGATGAATTACATGTTTTAAAATCCTTAAATTTAGAAATTGAATCTGGAGAATTTGTCATGATAATGGGTAAATCTGGTAGTGGTAAAACCACTTTACTTAACATCTTAGGTTTTCTTGATGTGTTTGACGAAGGAAGATATATATTTGATGGCACAGATGTAACTAATCTCAGTGAAAATGAGCGTTCTGTTTTTAGAAATATCAATATTGGTTTTGTTTTTCAACAATTTAATTTAATAGAAACTTTAAATATATATCAAAATGTAGAGCTACCTCTAATTTACAATAAAATATTAAAAAAATCTGAAAGAGAAGAAATTGTTAAGAGCAAACTAAAATCTGTTGGGCTTTTAGATAAAATCAAACAAAAACCTCTTCAATTATCTGGTGGTCAGCAACAACGTGTAGCTATTGCACGTTGTTTGGCAAATGACCCTCAAATAATCTTTGCTGATGAACCAACTGGAGCATTGGATAGTGAAACTAGCAGGGAAATTATGGAACTTTTGACAGAACTTAATGAACAAGGCAAGACTATAATAATGGTTACACATGATCAGGATTTGACTAAGTATGCAACTAAGGTCATACGACTTAAAGATGGTGTGTTTACTTCGGAGGTGTAATCATGGGCTTATTAAAAAATTCTTTGGCTAATTTAAAGGGGCACAAGCTTCGTGTCTTTGTAGCTTTACTTTGGATTATTATAGGAATAACTTCAGTAATACTTGTTAGTTCTATAGGTAATGGATTTCAAAAAGAAATCAAGAAATCTGTAAATAACGCTAATCCTAATAAAACTACTATTTCATTTGAATCAGCTGATAACACAGGTCTTACCAATGATATGAGTATATTTTTAAAGCCATTCAATGCAAAAGATTTAGAAGAATTATCATTTGTTGAAGGTGTAGAAAGAATTGCTCCTGCAAGAGATGGATTTAATCTTGATTCAACTTATTCTTCTGAGGCATCTTTTGATAAAAAAACGACTTATGTGGAAGTTGGACCAGTAAAAAAAGATTCAAAAATAAATTTAATCTGTGGTAGAGATTTTTCCTTGGATGATGAAAAAAGAAAGGTAATTCTACTTACACAGCAAAGTGCAAGTGAAATTTTTGAAAATCCAGAAGACGCTTTAGGCCATGGTATTAATGTAAATGGAACTATATTTGAAATAATTGGAGTATTGGATGATTCTTCTAACCAACAACAAGCTGGAGGATTTTTAGGAGGTTATCAAGATATGCAATTTATAACTTCTCTTATACCTAAAAAAGCTTTTGATAGTCTAATGAGTCAAAACTCTTACTCCACTGAAATTTATCAGTTAGACTTAGTTTGTTCTAAAGGATATAATGTGAATGAAGTTGCAAACAATATTATAGCTAAACTATATGAAATGCATCCTGGTATCAATGGTTCTTATACTACACCAGACCCAACTGAACAAACAGCTTATCTTGAAAGCATCAATTCTAATGTCAATAAATATGTATCTATAATAACTGTAGTTGCAATGTTTGTTGGTGGTATTGGTGTAATGAATATAATGTATGTATCAGTTATGGAAAGACAAAGAGAGATTGGTATAAGACGTGCTATTGGTGCAAAACCTAGGTCTATATTATTTCAATTTTTAGTTGAAGCTGTTTTTATAACGGTATGTGGAGGAATTTTAGGAACTATAGTTGGATTTATTGCTACTAACTATGTTTCTAAATACATTGGATTTGAAGCAATTCCTAGCTTAAATAGCTTACTTTATGCTATTTTGGCTACTATATTAACTGGAGTTGTATTTGGTTTAATACCAGCCTTTAAAGCCTCTAAACTAGACCCTATAAAGGCAATTTATAAATAGTATTTCCATTAATAAGTTATTATTTTTAAATTGTTTTCTAAAACATGCTTAAATATTTAATGCACTATTATATATGATAGATTAAGAACTTAATCTTTTTCAAATCAAATATAATAGTGCATTGTTATTTTCAAAATTACTAATGAATTATTTGCTTTAAATATTTTTAATATTAATATCTAATCTATTATGCCTCTTATGAAATCTGTTTTGTTATCACAATAAGAGTTAACATCATACCTATAAAGTTTTGCTAGCTTCTTTTTTAAGTCAGAATATTCTTTAACCTTATCTGGATTTAGTCTCAAATACTCTCGAAATTTAATATGCTCTAAATATCCTTAAAATCACTATGATTCATTTGTCTAATATATAATCTTTTGCTTTCAATCACTGTATTCACCACCCTTAAAACACAACCTTAAGCGTTGTATACAACTTCTCCATTACATATAGTATAATTAACTTTCCCATATAGAGATTTACCTTTAAATGGGGAATTGTCAGCTTTAGAAGCAAAATCTTCAACTATCCACTCTTCTTCAGGATTAAATATAACAATATCTGCTACTGCTCCTTCTTCTATAAAACCAACATTTAAATTGTATAGTTTTGCAGGATTTGTAGACATTTTTTCTATTAACTGCATCATACTAAGATGATTTTTATATACTAAGTTTGTTATTCCAAGAGACAACGAAGTTTCAAGCCCTATAATACCACTTGGAGCTTTTATAAACTCTCTATCTTTTTCTTCTTTACTATGAGGTGCATGGTCTGTTGCTATTATCTCAATAGTACCATCATTTAACCCTTCTATAATCTTATCTCTATCCCACTTAGTTCTTAAAGGCGGATTCATTTTTGCATTTGTTCCAAACTCTAATACATCTTCCTCAGTCAGCGTAAAGTGATGTGGTGAAGCTTCTGCAACTACGTTTGCTCCAAGATATTTTGCAAATCTAACCATATCAACAGAAACCCCAGAACTTATATGTTGTATATCAATCTTAGCACCAGATTTTAGTGCTAACATGCAATCTCTAGCAACCATTACATCTTCTGCTACATTTGATGCACCTTTTAGACCAAGCTCTGAAGCTATCTTTCCTGCATTTACGCCAGGATTTCCAACTAAAGAAGGGTCTTCTTCATGAAAACTAAGTGGTACATCTAACTCTTTTGCCTTAATCATTGCTTCCATAATTAGACTGCTATCCATTAAAGGTAATCCATCATCAGTAAATCCTGGAACTCCAGCCTTTTTAAGATTTTCCATATCCACTAACTCTTTACCTTCAAAACCTTTTGTTATAGCTGCTGCTTGTAAAACATTTATACATGCATTTTTTGCTTTTTCCTTCACATAGTTAAAAGTATCTTCATTATCTACAATTGGGTCAGTATTTGCCATACATATAACGGTTGTAAATCCACCTCTAGCTGCAGATTTAGCTCCACTATCTATATCTTCTTTATATGTAAATCCTGGGTCTCTAAAATGTACATGTACATCTACTAATCCAGGTGCAACTATATTCCCACTAGCATCTATTATTTTTTCAAATTCATCATTTTCATCAAAATTACCTATTTTATAGATTTTATTTTCTTTTATAATTAAATCTATTTTCTCATCTCTTTGACTCTTAGGGTCTATCACTCTACCATTTTTAATTAAAATCATGTTATTTCTCCTTTATAATTTTCATTTATATAGACTCATATAATATTATACATTATTTTACATACTTAAATACAAAATTACGTTTGACATCAATAGCCTTTTTAGGACAAAGTTCATGACAACAGTAACATCTTATACATTTATTTAAATCTATAAGAGCACCTCTATTCCCTATCTCTATGGTATTTGCAGGACAAGCTTCCTTGCACTTTCCACATTTTATACAATCCTTAAATCTAACCACTGGCTTTGGTGTTATAAGTTTTGAAATAGGTTCATTTAAAAATTTTGGCAATTTTACAGAAAATAGCCTTAAATCTTTACTTACAATTGGTACCTTATAATCTTTTATAATTAAATCCTTTATATCTTCTCCTACAATCTCAATATCTAAAAAGTCTTCTTTTATATACTCTCTTTTAATAGCCCCTCTAATTGTAGCAACTTTATTTGGAAGCAAACCTATAATCTTACATGCAACAACATCTATAGCATATGGATTTTGTGATGCTAATAAAACACCTATTTCTTTAGGGTTTCCTGCTGAAGGACCATCCCCTTCCATCCCTACAATTCCATCCATAATTGTCAGTGTCGGATTTACATAATCACAAATATCTAAAAGTACATTTTCACAAAATAATTCCTCTGTAGGAAATCTATAATGTATTTCTGCTTTTTTTAATCCAGCTATACATCCATATAAGTTTTTTGTTCCACCAGTAAAAGTTGCCATCACATGTGTTTTTAATTTACAAAGATTTATTACATAATCAGCATCTATTACTGGTTTAATAATATCCATATATTTAAGAGCATGCGCTTTTTCACTATGTATCTTAACATCTGAAACATCATAATTCAATTTGATACCTAAATCATTTGCTACCTTTTCAATTCCAGATGTCTTATATATACTTTTAAGAGAGGCTTGATTATATGGTCCACCAGGACTATCTGCTACTACTACATCACAGTTTAATTCTAAAAGCTTTTCGCATACAACCCTTACTACCATAGGATGAGTAGTTGTAGCTTCTTCAGGCTTTTTTTTCATCAGTAGATTTGGTTTTACAAGTACTTTACTTCCTTCTTTTACAAACTTGTTAAGCCCTCCAATGTCATCTAAAATTTTTTCAATAGAAAATCTTACATTTTCATACTCATAATTTTTACAGCTTCTAACAGATACCGATTTCATATTATCTTCACCCTTTTATTACAAAGATTTTTTTATATTTTTTGTATAATTTAAAAAAGGAGAAACCAAAGTTTCTCCTTTTAATCTATGTTTTTAATTATTATTTTCCAAAATGTCTATTTAATAATCCTAAGAATGCTTTACCATGTCTAGCTTCATCTTTACACATTTCATGTACTGTATCATGTATAGCATCTAATCCTAATTCTTTAGCTCTCTTAGCTAATTTTAATTTCCCATCAGTTGCACCATATTCAGCGTCAACTCTAACTCTTAAGTTTTCTTTTGTATCTGCAACTACAACTTCTCCAAGAAGTTCTGCAAATTTAGCAGCATGTTCAGCTTCTTCAAAAGCTATTCTCTTATATGCTTCTGCTACTTCTGGATATCCTTCTCTATCAGCTTGTCTACTCATTGCTAAATACATTCCTACTTCTGTACATTCACCAGTAAAGTTAGCTCTTAATCCTTCGATTATTTCTGCATCCACACCTTGAGCTACTCCTATTCTATGTTCGTCAGCCCAAACCATTTCACCTTTCATTTCTTCGAATTTATCAGCTCCAACTTTACATACTGGACATTGTGCTGGTGCAGCATCTCCTTCATGTATATATCCACATACTGTACAAACAAATTTTTTCATAATTAAATTCCTCCCAATTTTATATTAATTAAATTTTTATTTTAAAGTTTAATAACTTGCTACAAGAATATATATACCCCATGTACTATAGTTTAAACACTAAAAATAAAATTTATTTCCTAATTAATTTTATCACTTTGAAACATTGGTATCAACTAAGTTTTGATGTCAAATTTCTACATAATATATACTTTATTTGATTAATTAGGAAACAATTGTCTATTTAAATACTTTCTAGTGAAGAATCTTTTGACTCTTTAAGTTCTACTTTTTTACTTTTTAAAAATGATAATTTAGTTTCTGCTGTTATAATTGCACCAAATATCAATATACTACCAATAACTAATTTGGCTGTAATAGGTTCTTTTAAAATTATTATAGAAAATATAGTCCCAAATATAGCTTCAGTAGATAGTATTATGGCTGTTCTAGTTCCATCAACTCTCTTTTGACATATAGTTTGGAATAAAAACCCTATTGAAGTACTAAATATAGCTAAATATATAGTTCCCATATATCCAGACAATTCAGCTTCCATTTTCAACTGTCCTGCAAATGTCTGAACTACTAAAGACAGTAAAAATGCTACAGTAAATTGAATAGCTGTTAATGCCATTGGATTGTTATCTTTAGCAAATTCGCTAGTAAAGAATATATGAAATGCAAATCCAAATGAACATATCAGTGTTAATAAATCTCCAAAATTAATAGAGAAATCAGCCTCTAAAGAAAGTATACCTATACCTACAAGAGCTACTAAACTACTTATTAATCCTATTTTATCTAGTTTTCTTCTATAAAGTATAAATCCTATGAATGGAACTATTACAACATTTGCTGCTGTTATAAATGCATTTTTAGATGGTGTAGTGTACATAAGTCCAATGGTTTGTACTGTAAAGGCTAAAAATAAAAATATTCCTAAAAGCCCTCCTGCTTTTAATAAATGCTTTCCCATATTGGCACGAATTTGTTTAAAAAATAATAAATTCATAATTACAGCTGCCAAGAAAAATCTTATAGTTATTATTTGTAGAGGTGTAAGCCCACCATCTAGTGCAAATTGGGTTGCTACAAAGCCACTTCCCCATATAATTGCTATGAATATTAGTCCTATTTCTCCAAAGTATTTTTTCAATAAAGCCCCCTCCTTTTTATTTTTTTGCAAAATTATAAACCCCCTAAACAGCAAGAGAGTTTTTCTATAAGCATTACTATAAATTTATATAGTTATAGTAAATTTTTTCAGTATTTTAAATCTAGATTTATATCCACTATTTAACATTAATATATTAATCATTTTTTGTAAACACCTTTTTAATAAATTTTTACCTTTTTTATATTTTTTTTACTTATATTAAATTTTTTTATAGATAATTTCAATATCTAGGATAATTTAATATTATGCAAATAATGTTGTATAAGTTACACTTTAGTTATTTTAGTTACAACTTTGTCGGTTTACTTTTTCTACTTTCTTCGATATAATTATAATATATTTTTGATACAATTCGACAAAAAGGGGGAATGTTGAAATCATGGTAAAAAAAAGAAAAAAGAAAACTATGGCACTTACTATAATTGTTGTAATAGTTATTGGTATTTTTTCTATGGCATGGGCGGATATGTCCAAGAAAAGAGAAATTAAAGAAACTCAAGAAAAGCTTAAAGCTGAAAAATTAGAAAAAGAAAGAATTGAAAAAGAAAAAAATGAGCCTATCATTGGTGCAAAAAAAGAAGCTGCAAAAGAATATGGATATGACGCAAAATTAGTTTGGGATAAACTTAACAAATACGACTATTCAAATAATGGAGAAAAAATAGTATTCCTTACATTCGATGATGGACCATCTACTACTAATACTCCACAAGTCCTAGATATCTTAAAAAGACACGATGTTAAAGGAACTTTCTTTATTAAGGGGGATTCTCTTGAACGAAAAGGTGCCAATGAAATTTTAAAAAGAACATTTGATGAGGGAAATGCAATAGCTCATCACTCATATTCTCATGACTACAAAAAACTATACCCTGGCAGAAGCCTAAATCTTGATACATTTGTAAATGAACTTAATAAAACAGATGAAGCCATGAAAAAAGTTCTAGGAAAGAATTTTTCATCACATGTAGTTAGATGCCCAGGTGGATATATGTCATGGAAAAATATGGAACCTTTAGGTAACTACTTAAAAGAAAAAAATATGGCATCAATAGACTGGAATGCTCTAAATGCTGATGCAGAAGGTAAAAAGAAAAATGCTCAAGAGTTATTTGAACATGCAAAGAAATCTTCTGAAGGTAAAGAAATAGTTGTACTTTTAATGCATGATACTTATGGAAAGCAAGAAACAGTAAATGCACTAGACCAAATTATAACATATTTTAAAGATAATGGTTACCAATTTAAAACCTTAATATAATAAAAAAGCAAGTTCATTGATTATACTTTTATATAACCAACGAACTTGCTTTTATTTTACTTTACTAACTCTATTTTTACAAATTTTTTCTTTCCTATTTGAACAACAAGTTCGCTTTCTTTAGCAACTGTACTTAAATCTTCCACTTTCTCACCATTTACTTTTACTCCACCTTGAGATGCTAATCTTCTAACTTCACTCTTACTTTTAACAATCTCATTAGAAACTAATACTTCAATTAAATCAAATTCTTCTTGTTTAACTTGAATTGTTTGTATATCTTCAGGTATTTGACCTTTTTGGAATACAGATTTAAACCTTTCCTCAGCTTCTTTAGCAGCTTCTTCTCCATGGTATAAAGTTACTATTTCTCTTGCTAGATTCATTTTTATATCTCTTGGATTTACTGATCCATCTTTCAACTGAGTTTCAATTTTATTAACTTCATCAGGATGAACATCAGTTACTAAATTATAGTATTTAACTATAAGTTCATCAGGAATCTCCATAGATTTTTGGTACATTATTCCAGCTTCTTCATCTATTCCAATATAGTTACCTAAACTCTTACTCATTTTTTCTTTTCCATCTAAACCTTCTATTAAAGGCATCATTATTACTATTTGAGATTCCATACCAAATTCTCTTTGTAAAGATCTTCCCATTAATAAGTTAAATCTTTGGTCAGTTCCACCAAGCTCTATATCAGCTTCTAATGCTATTGAATCATATGCTTGCATCAATGGATAGAAAAATTCATGCACTGATATTGGCATTTGTCCTTCATATCTCTTCTTAAAATCTTCTCTTTCCAACATTCTCGCAACAGTAATAGTTGCAGCTAATTTTATTACATCTTCAAAGTTTAATTTAGCTAGCCATTCACTATTAAATCTTACAATAGTTTTTTCTTTATCTAAAACTTTAAATATTTGTTCTTGATAAGTTTTTGCATTTTCAAGAACTTGCTCTGTTGTTAAAGCTTTTCTAGCTTTAGATTTTCCAGTTGGGTCTCCAATTTTACCTGTAAAATCTCCAATTATAATTACTATTTGATGACCTAAATCTTGTAATTGTTTCATCTTTCTAAGAACTACTGTATGACCTAAGTGTATATCTGGAGCACTTGGATCTAACCCCAATTTTACTATCATAGGTTTTCCTTCTTTTTCTGATTTAATAAGTTTTTCTCTTAGCTCTTTTTCGTCTATTAAGTCGTCTACACCTTTCATAATGATTCGCATTTGCTCGTCTATTGATTTCATTTTCATTCCTCCTAAAATATTTATATAATCTATGATTTTTATTTTTATAATAAAAAAAGCTCTCATCCTATTAAAAGGACGAAAGCATTGCTTACGTGTTACCACCTTAGTTCACTAATATCTCACGATATTAATCTCTGTAGAGTATAATTTGTTTACTCATGTACTATAACGTGTACTATTCCGATATCTCTTAGTGGTTGTTATCTTTCAGAGATATTGCTCCAAGATGTATTCAAACTAAATCAATTTATTCCATTTCACCAAACTGGAACTCTCTGTTAAATAAAATTCAGCTCTACTTCTTCTCTTCACAGCACTTATATATTCAGATTATTTCATCAATTACAAGAAATTTTTCTTAACTTACTCATAATATATTATTATTTTTACATTTTGTCAACCTTTTTTATTATTATATACATGTTTTTTTACATTATACTACTTTTTTATATTTTTTACCAATGCATAAAGTTTATTTTTCAATTAAAATATTTATTTGTTTATCGACAATATTAATTTGAGTCAATCTTATATTCATTTTCTTATTTAAAAATGCATTTATAATTATTAATCCCATAACAGTTATCTTAAACATTAGAAATAAAGATATAACTACTATCAAAAAAGAAATTCTAGCGTATGCTACTTTTCCAAATTTAGTTATTATAAAATTTTGTAGTGACATACAGGAATCTCTAATAACAAAATACATACACAAATATCCAATTGATATAAAAATTGTTTTTAAGTAAACTAACTCAGTTTTAATATTTAATATATTTGTAACTTCAAAAATAGTTAAATAAAACACACACATATAAAAAACTTTCTTTGAGCAACATAAAAATTGATTTAAAAATCTAAAACTCTTAAACACTAGAAACTTTTTTAATGCATTAGAGTTTAAAATATGTAATTTATGTCCCATAATCAAACTTAAAAAGTATATACAAAAAACCATTCCAAAAGGAAACAGTGCTATCAGTAAGTAAAAAATAGAATCTGAGTATTCATTAAAATAAATCAATTTACTATATCCCTGAAATTCTCTCATAAAACTGTATCCTATTAATGCTGAAGCATATATATCAATAAAAACCATTATAATGACTCCAATAATTGAACCATATACTAAATCATCCATAACTGTTGATGATTTACTTATCAAATAACCACATATTATACCAAGTAACACACTCTGACTTGCCCAAATAGCAGTTCCCAAATTTCCAAGCACCAAGGAAATTATTAAAAGAGATATAACTCCAGATAAAACAGTCTACTTTAAATCACACTTTAAACATATTATACAAAAAAATATTGGCACTATAAAATCTAAATAAATGGCATATCCAAACCCAGTCCCTACAGCTATAATTGTTATTACTATAAATAAAGACGACAATAAAGCCGCTTCAGTTAATTTTTTGGTAGTATTCAAAACAACTTCCTCCACAAACCATAATTTTTCTAACTAATATTTTGTTTTTAATACAGTATAACACTTTTTTAAAATATTTTTAACACATACCTATTTTAATAAAAGTATTACTGTTAAAAATTATAAAATGGTATAATATATCTTAATATTTGGTTTTAATATACTTAGGAGGTAATTATTATGTTTAAAATAAAACACTTTAATGATTTAAGTCTAAATGAGTTTTACGAAATAGCAAAGTCAAGATATGAAGTATTTGCATGCGAACAGAGGATATTTTCATTAAATGATTATGATGATGTAGACAAAAACTCTTATCATATATTTTTAGAAGAGAATGGGTTGATTTGTGCTTATGCCAGAATAATCCCTAAAAAATATAGCTCTTATAATGATGTTTCTATTGGTAGGGTTTTAGTTCTTTCTACTCATCGAAAAAAGGGCTTGGCAAAGAAAATGATGGACTGTGCTATAGACTTTATAAAGGTTAATTTGCATGAAAATAATATAACCTTATCAGCACAGGCTTACATAAAAAATCTTTACTTATCTTGTGGTTTTAAAGAAATTTCAGAAGTGTATGATGAAGCAGGTATTGAACATATTAAAATGAGATTATAGTGTTGACAAGCTAACATTGTTAATATATAATTAAATCATAAATTAAATATTGAATTGATATCTAGGTATTTGAAAATACCTTATATAAGTCAGAAGGCTTTTGCGCTTTCTGACTTTTTTATTATCAAAATTCAATAATTATATAGATTCAAAATGTTAATTTTTATTCTATATTCTACTTTCCCCAAAAGTAAGAATTATACCCAACTTTGTGATAGGCATATTGCCTATCTTTTTTTTGCAAAAAGTAACAAGGTAATAGCATAGTGCATAGTTTAAAATAAGAAGATTAGCTCAGGCTAAATTTCATGCATGGAGGTGCTACTATGAAAAACCTTAATGATATTCAAGTGAAAAAAACTGTTAAAGTTGAAGATATATTATCTAGTGGTAATTTAAGAGAGAGAATGTTAGCGCTTGGTCTTACTAGAGGAGCTGTTATAGATGTAGTTAGAAAAGGACCAAAAAATAATTTAACTGTCTACAACATCAGAGGTAGCAAGATAGCTCTACGACAAGAAGAAAGTAGACTAATATTAGTTTCTGACATTTAAAATTTTCTAGCAGGAGGATATTAATATGGGTTTAACACACAACTCAACTAAAATGAATTCTTTAAAAGACATGTTTGATATAGATAACAAGGAAGACCAGTTTGTAATTGCACTAGCTGGTAATCCAAATACAGGTAAAAGTACTGTATTTAATCATCTTACTGGACTTAGACAACACACTGGAAATTGGCCAGGAAAAACTGTAGCTACAGCTCGTGGTAATTTCAAATATCAAAATACAGAGTATGCATTAATAGATTTACCAGGAACATATTCTCTATTTGCTTTGTCACAAGAAGAGGTTGTAGCTCGTGATTTTATATGCTTTGGTAATCCAGATGCAGTAATAGTAGTGTGTGATGCTACATGTCTTGAAAGAAATTTAAATTTAGTTTTTCAAGTAATGGAACTCACAGATAAAGTCATTTTGTGTATAAATTTGATAGATGAAGCTAGAAAAAAAGGTATTAATATTAATAAAGATTTCTTAGAGGAATCTCTTGGAATTCCAGTTGTTTTAACTGCTGCAAGAAATGGTTCTGGTATGGGTGAACTATTAGAAATTTTAAATGATGTATCTTTTGATAGATACAAGTTTAATAATAAGCCAGTAAAATACAGCGAAAATATAGAAAACACAGTAAAATCAATTCAACCAGAGTTAGATGATATCATGCCAAATATAAATTCTAGGTGGTTGGGTCTTAGACTTATTGATGGCGATGAAAGTATTTTTGAATCTATGAGTAATTATATAGATAAAGATTCTATAGATGCTATTAACGAAGTAAAGAAAAAAGTTCCAAATGATATAAACAAACAGAAGACTAGAGATGAATTTACTAAAATCAATTATGATTATGCTAAAAAATTAAGTGATAAGTGTTGTTCTAATAATGCTAAAAAACCAACAGATAGAGAAGAAAAAGTAGATAAAATATTAACATCTAAAATATTTGGACTTCCAATAATGCTCTTATTATTAGGTACTATACTGTGGATTACTATAGAAGGTGCTAACTATCCATCCACTTTATTATCTAATTTATTACTTGGATTTGAACCAAGTATTTCAAATATATTAAATAGCATTAATTGTCCATTGTGGTTAAATGATATGTTAGTATTAGGATTATATAGAACTTTAGCATGGGTAATTTCTGTAATGTTACCTCCTATGGCAATCTTTTTTCCATTATTCACATTACTTGAGGATTTTGGATATTTGCCAAGAGTTGCATTTAATTTAGACCATCTATTTAAAAAAGCATGTGCTCATGGTAAACAGTGCCTGACTATGTGTATGGGATTTGGATGTAATGCTGCTGGAGTTATTGGTTGTAGAATAATTGACTCTCCAAGAGAAAGACTTATTGCTATACTTACAAATAACTTTGTACCTTGTAATGGTCGTTTTCCTACTTTAATAGCCATATCTACAATATTTTTTAGCTCTGTTGTAACTAGCTCTTTTGTATCTAGTATAGCAACTGCATTTTGTATAACCTTATTAATAATTTTAGGAGTTATAATAACATTGTTGGTTTCTTATACTCTTTCCAAAACATTATTAAAAGGAGTTCCTTCTACATTTACATTAGAACTTCCTCCTTATAGAGTTCCTCAAATAGGTAGAACTTTATATACTTCTATAATAGATAGAACAATATTTGTTTTAGGAAGAGCTGTAATGGTGGCTATACCTGCTGGTGTAATAACTTGGATATTTGCAAATATCTATATAGGAGATTTGAGCATATTATCACATGTTGCAAACTTTTTAGACCCTTTAGCTAAACTAATTGGCCTAGATGGCTTCATATTAATGGCTTTTATTCTTGGTTTTCCAGCAAATGAGATAGTTGTACCTATACTTTTAATGGCTTATCTAGCAACTGGTTCTATGATAGAATTAGATAGCTTTAGTGCTCTAGGTCAAGTTCTTAGAGAACATGGTTGGACTTATTTAACAGCTTTAAATGTTATGTTATTTAGCTTACTTCATTGGCCTTGTGCAACAACACTTTTAACTATAAAAAGAGAAACTGGAAGTTTAAAATGGACTGCCTTAGGATTTTTAATGCCTACTGTACTTGCTTTTGTTGTTTGTTTTTTAACAACTTTTGTTTATAATTTATTTGTATAATTAGCATTTAGTTAATATTAAACTTTATCCTATAAGTATTATTTAAAAATTCATATACTTTATTATTAAAATAGAGGTATATTCAGGTGATAAGTAAAATTACTTATCACCTGAATATACCTCTATTTTAATTTTTAATTCTTATATAGATATTTGAATTGAAATCTCAGTCATATAATTTTCTTCATTATTTTCGCAAAAAAAGTCAAGTATACTTTCTTCATATGAATTACCAATAATTTTATAGTTATTATCGTATATATATTTTTTTAATTTTTCATAGGACTTATATGAGTCTTCATATCTCCCAATATGCTTTATACACACATACATTCCTTCTGGCTTTATATATAGCTTTTTATCTTTTATTTTTTTATCTATTTTTAAATAAAAACTTGATATACTTAAATATTCTCCATTTTTTATATTTTCATTACTTACTATTGCTCCTAGTTCATACCCCTGATACAGATTTTTTGACTTACAGTAATTTGTAAAATCAATCAATTCCATCATAAAATTGCCATCATTTATACTACTCAAATCACTTGATAATACTAAGTATTCTTCACATCTATTGGATATATAAATTTCTTCATTATATATCTTAGAAATACCTTCAACTGTAGTATTTATCCGGTTTTGTATTTTAGAACTTATTTGTTTTAATTTTTTTATTTTCTCTTTTATCTTTTTTTCTTCTTCTTTAAGCATTTCTACACAATGTTGAGGGCTTCTATTTTTTATATATTCTTTTATCTCTTCTAAACTCATGCCTATTTCTCTTAATGATTGTAATATATCTAATGTATCGTACTGATATACTGAATAATATCTATAATTGTTTTTATCTTTATATTCAGGTGAAAAAATCCCTATTTTATCATAAAAAATCAACGTCTGCTTAGAAACACCACATAGTTTTGCAAATTCACCTGTAGTAAAATACTGTTTTTCCAAGGTTTGTACACTCCTTTTTGCTTTGTTGTCTATATAGTTACTATATCCTTTAGTATTTACTAAATCAAGTAGTTATTATTTAATAAAATCAATATTTTTTTAATTTTAAAGGTCAAATGTCAGTTAGATATCAGTAAAATATTTTACCCACAATTTTATATAACTTTTCCATATTTTATCCATATCAATAAAAAGGTAGCACTTATATTAGTAGCTACCTTTTACGCTATTAATCTTCATCTTTCCAAGTTTTTATCCATTCTCATATTTCTGTTATTTTGTCTTCTGTTATTTCCTCTTTATGTAGCTTTGAAATTAGTTCTGATAAAGGATTGTTATGTAAACCTCAAAAAATTCTTTTTCTTTCTAATTTCAAATATTCTTTTTCTTTCACTAATACTGTATAGTGTACATGTCTTCTAATTCTCTGAGATATTAAAAAACCTTTTTTAGTTAGTCTTGCTAAGATTGTAATTGTAGTTGTATGTTTCCACCCATAGTTTTCATCCATTTCATCTGCAACATCTTTTGATATTACAGTTTTGTATCCCAAATTCCAAATAAATTTCATGAGTTTTAATTCTGCATCTGGTAATTTTTTATTTAGCATAATATATTCCTTCTTTCTATATAACATAAAATTTAACTTAAACTAATAGTAGGAACTTTTTAATACAAAAACTACAGGTAAAATTTACAATATATTCTACTTTTTTAGTTTATTTTTATCTTTTCTCTAAAAAAAATTGACATTTTACTCTTTTTAGGATATTATGAAGCTAACTTCACATGAAGTTAGCTTCATATAGAGAGAGGGTATGGAATGAAAACAAAAGTGCGAGAATTTCGAACAAATATGAGTTTAACACAGCAACAACTTGCTGATTTAGTCCATGTATCAAACAGAACAATTATTTCTATTGAAAAAGAGCAATATAGTCCTTCTCTTATGCTTGCTTATCGTATGGCACAAGTGTTTGGTATAACTATTGAAGAACTATGTTGTTTAAAAGAAAATAAAGAAATGGAGGACAAAAAACATGAAGGTAAAGAATAGACGAGGTTTTATAGTAGCTGTTATAGCTTCTATGTTATGCTGTGCTAGCATAGTTATTTACTACATTTTAAAAGAACAAAGATTCCTAATTTCATCATTCCTTTTAATTACAATAGCAATCTTTAATTTTTACAATGCTTTTTCAAAAAAAGGCATTGTTGAAGAATTACAAGATAATGCAGATGAAAGAGACTTATACTTAACAATGAAAACAAGTCATATATTAGTTAAAATTATGAATTATACATTATGCGCTTTTACATTTCTTTTCATCATAGCTTATAGTGCATGGAAAAATCAATCACTTCTAGTTATAGCTATAACACTATGTGTCATTGAGATTTTTTTATTTGTTGCATATTTGCTCATAAATATACTTTTAGATAAAAAAGAGTAAATACAAGTTTATTAAAAACACAAGTTAATGTAACTATTTTAGAGGCTAATATATGTTTAATTTTTTTATAAATATGAGAGGTGATATAAGTGCGTTTTAAGACTTACATACTAAAAAGAACTCTAAACAACAATCAACTAGAAATAACTCGAAGTTTTGACTTAGATAATCTAATTTTTACTGCAACAGAAATATTAGAAGAAAATGAGATTGATTTGATAATTATTGATGAAGTAAATAATATTGTTTGGAAAAATGAAAAAAGCACTCCCCGACATGAGAATGCTTAGTTATAACTATAGAAGTGTATTGGCAGTACACTTCTATTTTTTTATTATATCATATGATTTAGGTTGTTAAAAAGACCTATTTAAATCAATTTTAAAGTGTGTTGAGTAATGTTCTTAATAGTTCATATATATTAATGAATTCCAAAAAAATAAGCACTCTTTTGCAGAAGTGCTTTTAGTGTAATTAATGAAACTTTGTAATACAATTATAACATGTCTTATGTTTTAGTATGATAGTTTTTGTTCGTTTTATTATTAAAACTTTTACTATAATTTTATTCCCTTTGTTAATATTTGTAATTTTTTAGACACTCTTTATGTTTATACTACTGATATACTTTGATTAAGAAAATAAATCTAAATGGAGGTATCTCTACTATGAATTCTTGGAACATTATATTTTTAAGTTATGGAGTAACATTTACAATAGTAGTTACTGTAGGATATTTAATCAAGGGTAAAACTAATTATTGTAAGAAAAAATATTTAGATAAATTAGAATTAAAATATGGGAATATAGATAGAGAAAAAGCTACTAAACTAGAAATATTTTATCACTATTTAATAGGTTTAGAATATATAATCATGGGTTTATTAACAAGAAGACTTGATACTGCAATAATATCAGTAATATTAGTGTCTATCATAACAATAATATCCTATTATTTAATTAGGAAAAGATATATTGTTTTATAAAATTTAAATTTATTAAAAAAGAAGGTAACAACTATTTCCAGTTGCTACCTTCTTAAGCATCAATTCTTAAGTTTTGATATACTAAAATTTTCAACTTGAGACTTGAATAACTGTTCAATCTCATAAACGTATATTGATTTTAACTGTCTTTTTATCTTGAGAAAGTCTATTGCTGGATAAATATTATTTGGATAAAAACTCTTATCATTTATTAACCTCCTATCCATCCCTTATCATTCTCCTCTTATTACTTCCCAATCCTCTGCAAATATATCACTTACACTTGGAACCCATGTATTAAAAGAATTCAATGTGTTTTTTATTACAAAGAATGGATAAATTTCTGAAAACTCATAACTTCCGCCTTTATCCATTTGCACATACATTCCTTTCCCATTCCAACATAATCTAAATGCTTTTTCTTCATTTTTTATTAGTGGTAATACTTCTTCAAATTTCATAATTCAGTCTCCTTTTCAATCTATTATATAAAAAAAGACCATCTACAAAGATAGCCTTTTAACTTATTCTATTTTTTTATATTCTTTATTCTCTTTATCTGCCAATCCTCATCAGTATTTTCCATTATGTATGTTCTAACTATTTCACCACAATCCAAACATAAATCAGAATATACGGTTGCTACTCCTAGTAAACTATATCTTAATCCAACATTACCAGCATTTCCTTTTCCTCCCCATTTAATATTTTTTTGAATTTTCTCACTAGCACAGTTAGGACATTTCATGTTTATACCTCCCAAAATTATCATATATTTTATGTACAAGTATGTATATTTGAATTCATTTAGTGTCTATACAATCTTTGATTTACTTATATATTACCAAAAGTTTGTGTACTGAATATGAACTGCATTAGAAGAATTTTAGAATTTAAAAAGACTAAACTTACCCAAACTTAGTCTTTTTAAGGTGGAATTACATATTATGTCTCAAGTTCTAGGAATCGAACCTAGATTAAACACCAGTACCTGTATAATGAGTGAAGTTACCAAGTGCCACCCGATTTTTAGACTTTGAATTAAGATACAAAATTGTATGAGATTTTAATCTCAATTCAAATACTTAATATAGTGTATTAATAGATTTTGAACACAATTAGAATTGAACTAGCATCATCAATCATATTATATAAATATTTTTTTTGAATAATTGTATCAATTTGTGGTATAATAAAAAACAAGAAGAACTACAATCTATTGTCAGTAGAGTGGAGTTCGTAATTTAAAATTACTCATTTTTACGGAATGTGATTTTTAAATCAAATTCCCAACCACTCTTAGTTGTCGCTTCGAGTGGTTTTTTACATTTTCCAAATAGTTTGTTAACTATAAAACTGGCAACTAAACGTTCTAGTACACCTCGTAAAAAAATATCCATGCACAATTCACCTCCCTTCTTAACGTTGGGAGGATATTCTTTACGCATGAACCTCACTCTTTAGATTGTAGACTGCTTCTTCTTGTTAACCCTATTATAGCATATATATTTACATAATCTACCTATATTTTACTTTTTCTTTATTTTTATCTAAGGTTAAATGTCAGTTAAAATTAAAATATATTTACTTGCTAGATTATATAAGTAAATGTGAAATTGAAAATTTGATTAGTATTAGATATCTAATTTTAAAATAGCTAAAATTTCTCTTGCTGTTTGCGGCTTTCCAAAAAAATATCCCTGTATGTAATCTGGTTTCATTTGCTTAACTAAATCATACTCCTCCTGTGTTTCTACTCCTTCTAAACACACTCTTATGCCTACATCATGACAAATTGCAACAATAAATCGTATGAATGTAGCATCAAACTTACTTTTTAATATGTCTTTGACAAATACTCTATCAATTTTAACTATATCTATTGGAGAAAATTTTAAAATCTCTAAAGAAGAGTACCCTGTACCAAAATCATCCATAGCAATACGAATTCCTAAACATTGTAGAATTTCAAACTTATCTTGTAAAACACTCATATTTTGTACTGTATGACTTTCTGTCAACTCTAATACAAGATTTTGATAAGGAAAACTTTCCTCAGATATAATTTTAATTACATCCTCAATAAACGTCTCCTCTAATATTTGTACAGCTGAAATATTTACGCTTACTGTAAAAAGAGGATTATAATCAATCCAATCACTACAAGTACGTAATGCCATTCGAAGTACCCATGCTCCCACATCATTTATCATGTCATTTTCTTCCAAAATTGGAATAAATTCTAAAGGAGAAATTGCTTCACCTTTTTGGTTAGTCCATCTTAAAAGTGCTTCTACACCTATTATTTTATGACTTTGCGTGTCTACTTGTGGCTGAAATCTAAGACTAAATCCTCGAAAATTATCATTAATTGATGCTTTCAACTCCCACATCATTTCCAATGAATGCATTTTATTTTTCAAGATTTTTTCAGAGAAAAAAACAAGTTTATTCTTTCCATGTTCTTTAGCATACTGTAAAGAATAGCTAGCATATTTATAAAGTTCTTTTACTGTATCTCCATGCTTTGGATATATAGCACATCCAGTAGAAATTGTTATATTTAATCCATATTTTCTCCACAAGTGAAGATGTATAATCAAATTCTGTATTTGTTCATATAGAATTCGAATGTCATTTTCTTCAACATTATCAACAAGAATTCCCATTTCATCACCATCAAGTTTATAAAGTTCAGCATTACCTGGCAAAATAGATTTTATAGATTGTGCTAAAGTTTTTATTATGTTATCTCCAAAGGCTCTATCATATATCTCATTAACATTCTTAAAGTCATCAATATTTAGTAGCATTATGCATAATTTTTCAATCATGGGATTTGAAAGTTTTTCTTCAAATACACTCATAAACTCATAGTAATTCAATAACTGTGTTAATGGGTCAATCTTATTTTGTTTACCTAACTGCGTCATAATTCCTGCAAAAATACTTGGCTCTCCAAATTCATCACGCATTAATTGGCCTTTACACTTTAACCATATATATTCTCCACTACGATTTTTAGCTCTAAATTCAACTGTATGATAATCCATATAATCTTTACCTATTTCCATATTTGACTTATAAAAACGATTCCAGTCCTCTGGATGTACAATTTTTTTCCAATATTCAAGTGGATTTTCCACAATTTCTCCTGGTAAATCAAATAATTCAACTTGTGATGGTGAATATCGAAATACTCCTGTTTTGAAGTTACATATATATATATATTCATCTGTACCTCTAATAAGAGCATCATAAAGTAAAGTGGAATCATAATCAAATTTATCTCTTGATATATTTAAATACTCAAAGTTCTCTTTTTTTTCATCGTTATCTGATACTTTATAAAACTCATCAATCTTAAGTTGTTTGTTTAAATCTATAGAGTTTGTAATATCTATAGATTGATGTATATGAACAGTTGTCCCATCATACCATGTAATTAAACTATCATAATTCTCAAAAACTCTATTTAACTTATTACATTTTTCATACCATTTTATTGATACTCCTTTTTTATTGCTCGCCAGTAATTCTGAAATCTTACAACAACTGCAAGGAATATTTTTTTCGGGATATAATACTTCCCAACAGACTTTTCCTTCTGGAACTAAAATACTATATTCTTCTTTCATATTTTCATTCATAAAAATAATTTTATTAGTATGAATATCTGTAATATATATATTAGTCTTTATCTGATTTAATATAATTTCAATGTTATGTCTGTTCATATACATGCCTCCTTTATTGTTACTATTACTTATAACAACATTTCCAAAATTATTTTTTATTACAGAGGATTGCTTAATCATTTATATATACACATTAAATAGCTTAATTTACTGGGGAAATTTATCACTTCATATTCTAAATTATAGTTGATAAAAAAAAATACATCAATATCCTATTTACCAATTTAAATGATATATAAAAAATCTATTTGATAATGGATTTTCCCAATATCTTACTTGGTTTCTTATTCATGAATATATAACAAAACAGCTATCCAGTTTTGCAATTATAACAACCAGTTTTGCATACCCACTTGTAAAATTTTTCTAGCCAATATATCATACTATATAGGTTATCAAATGAAATAATACATGCTATTTACTGAATATTTTAATTTTTCGTTTTTTAGGGGGATTGGTTGTGTTTAAAGATAAAATTGATGAATGTGTCCATATAATGACTGCATATATTGCTAATTTAAAAGAATACTATTCATTTATAGAAACTCAAATCGATGATTTTATTAAAAAATATGGCGAAGATACTGTGGAGTCATGTCTCCATAGAATAATGATTTTATTATGTGAGTGTGGTTTGGCATAGAGTCAAGTATATTAAGTAGGCAAAAAGAATTTTATATAAGATTCTTCTTGCCTACTTTTATGTATTTTAGCTTTAATAGTTTTATCCAAAAGTTATGTATTCAAAACTAAAATCTAATAATAAATCTTAAAACTAGTAACAAGAGAATTTAATTAATTTATTTCTAATATACATAAAATCAAATCTTAGGAATAAAGTATTATAAACAAGATAATTTTTAAAGGGAGGAAGTTATGATAGATAATCAAAAATATGTTATTTTATCACTTGAATTACACTTATTTTTTTCAAGAATCATGAAAGAGCATTCTCTTTTTTTGGAAGCAGGATTCACACCTAAGGATTACAATCTTGCTCTAGAAGCTGACCACTATAAAAAGCAATTTGAGGAATTATTATCATATGCTGTTAGTGCTAGCAATGGTGTAATTAGACCTGATATATTATATTCAGAAGAAATTGTCACTAGTCATACATTGAATGCAGAAAAAAAGACAGAGGAATTTACAGGAATAGAAATAAATCAAAACATAACCACAAGAGAATTAAATTTACAAAGTGGTGTAAATCCACAGGTTAGCCAAGATTTAGTAAATTATGTAGCTCAGCTTAACTCAGATTCACTAAAGTTACTTGATGGACTTATTAATCTAAAGGAAAGAGTTCTAGATGGAGTGCTATCATGCAATCTATTTACCTCAAATTACCCTCTACTTATTGAACATATAATACATGAAGCTAACTTATATCGTTCCTATGTAATTGACCTAGAAAATAAAATAGATATTGATTCAAAAGATTTTAAAGAGATAGAATTATTTTGGGATCAAATTATGATGGAGCATGCATTGTTTATAAGAGGATTACTTGACCCATCTGAAAATGAACTAATCAATACTTCAAACGAATTTGCTGCAAAATTTAAGGAATTAATAGAAGAAGCAAATAAAATGAATGATGCTACTATAAATAGTATGACAGATAAAACTCTAGATGAAACAGTTGAATTCAAAGATTTTAAAGAGGCTGGAGTATCTGGAATAGAAGAATGTAAAATAAAATCTATAATATTGCCACTTTTAGCAGACCATGTGTTAAGAGAAGCCAATCATTATATCAGAATATTGGAAAACTACAAAAATATGTAATTAAAAAACTCTAAACAAATTTATATAACATAAAATTAATTAAAGTAAAGATGCATCTAAACTGCTTCTTTACTTTTTTATTATTCAATAGAACTTAAGTCATTTATTTATAATAAATATTTGTGAAAAAATCATATAATCAACTACAATTTACAACATTCTTATATAGTAGTTTTAAAAATAAGAACTCTTAACAGAACTATTTTTCCACTTGATTATTTACTAAAAATTAATAATATACATCTTATAATAAAAACTTATTTGTGTTATAACTATATTGTAACTATTTTCATAATTTTAGGAAAAGTTAATAATAAAATTGGTTTTATGTAAGCTTATTTTGTATAATCTTTTCTTTATCTTTATTTATACAATTATCTAGTAGGTAAATTTAATTAGCATAATAGTTACAACTTTAAAATTTAAATACAGGAGTGATTTTAGTATGATAAGACAAACACCATTAGAAAAACGTTACGATAAGTTAGGTCCAAACATCGTTACAGCTCTTAAAAAACGCTATTTTGATGCTTATTACTGTAAAACTAAAAACGATGCTTTACAACAAATTTTAGATTTAATTCCTCAAAATCATACAGTCTCATGGGGAGGTTCTGAAACTCTTAAGGAAATGGGTGTACAAATTGCTGTTAAAAATAAAGGATATAAAGTTATTGATAGGGATTTGGCAAAAAGTCCAGAAGAAAGAACAGAAATTATGCGTCAAGCACTTCTATGTGATACTTTTTTAATGAGTAGTAATGCTATTAGTGAAGATGGTCAGCTTTTTAATATTGATGGGAATGGAAATCGTGTAGCTGCAATGATTTTTGGACCAAAAAATGTTATAGTTGTTGCTGGCATGAATAAGATTGTAAAAAATATTGGTGATGCAATACAAAGAACTAGAACAATTGCTGCACCAGCAGTTGTACAGCGTTTTCAAGATGTTAATACTCCTTGCTATATTAATGGTAGTTGTATAGATTGCACAAGTCCTGAAAGTATTTGTGCATATATGGTAACTACAAGAATCAGTCGTCCAGCAAATAAGATAAAAGTAATATTAGTTGGAGAAAATCTTGGTCTATAAAATACATCTGTAAACAAAAATAATTACATAAATAATAAAATAATGTTACATAGTTTACCTACATAAGTGATAGAGAGAAAATTCTATATAAAATTTTCTCTCTATCACTTTTACCTTGTCCTCAAATTTCTATATTCCAATTTTCTTAAATACTATTTCCCTTAGAAATCAAAATATCTACTACTTTTATTATTTAAACTTCTATAATATATAATTTAAATTGTATTTCTAATAAAGTTTTCATAAATACCATAAAGTTTTTTGTTTTAATTTCCGATTGGTGTTTTTTGAATAAATATCTTCTATTTTTTAATAGTACTATACTTGCTCTTTATATTTAGTCTAAAAAATATTGTAATAAATTTATAAGCATTAACTTTTTCACTTAACAATTATTAAAAGAATCGTCGTTGTTTTTAAAATCAGAGTTATTTCTTTCTTGACACTAATATGTATATATATTACTATTTATATAAAGTACTATATATACATATTAGTGTTAATTATTATGTATATAGAAAATAATATCACTACTAAAATAAATTTTCAGGAGGTTCAAGGCTATGAATTATAACTTACTTACTCTTTCATGGGAAGATATTTTGAATTTAGACAAAGAAAAACTAGTAGTATTTGTTGGTATAGCTCCAATTGAGGAACATGGTAGACATTTACCAATAGGTGTGGATATTTATGAAACAGATGAATGGATTAACCTTGCAATTAATAAACTAGACTCAATTTTACCTAGCTATTGTTATGGAAAACTGCCTATAATACCTTTGGGCTTTGCAGATATGGGAACTTTCCCAGGTAATATTCATATTAGCCGTGAATTAATTTACAAAATAATTTATAGTACATTAAAGAACATAGTCAAATGGGGTGTTAAAAATATCGTTGTTATATCTGCTCATGCTGACCCACTACATACAATTGCTATAGAACAAGCCTGTGAATCAATCAACAAAGAATATGGCATAATTTCCATTGCACCTATGGGTTCAATTTTTAATTGCGAACAAAAGGGAATCTTAAGAAAATTTTCTAATTCTATTAAAGAAAAAATCAAATTATTTCCAAATGATTTTCACGCAGGCTGGATTGAAACATCTAATATGTTATCACTCTATCCAGAATTAGTAAATGATAATTACCAAGAACGCCCTGATATATCTATTCAAGATAACGAAATGATGAACATCCAAAAAGTTATCAATACAATTAAAAATGAAGGTCATATTGGATTTCCTAAAGAGGCAAGTGAAGAATTGGGAGTTGAACTAAACAATGACATTGGAGAACAAATATACATAGCTACACATAATTTTATTCTTCGTTCTAATTATGAAAAATATATGAATCATCCTTTATATCATGTCCCAAACTTAAAATTTAAAACTTATAATTACTATAATACTTAATTTTTCAAATCAATATAATCTATTTATAACCTATAAAAAATACCTACATAAACTCTTATAAATAACATAAATAGTATAATAAAAGTGGCACTTATAATTAAGTGCCACTTTTATTATACTATTTATGTTACATATTTAATTATTTTTATATAATTCAAGCAAATATTTATATTGCCAATTATGTTCTTTATTAGCATCTTTATTTCTATAAGAAACAACTTTTACATAATAAACTTCTACATATTGACCATAATTTTAATAAATTATTGAGTATGTTTTATCTATAAATTTAGTTTTTTTATTCTCCATCAAGTTTTTTAAAATAATCTTTATTATACTCAGCTAGATAATCTGTACCTCCTCCAGTAATTACATTTAAAAGTTTCATTGCAAATTCAGGGCTAGCTTTACATATATAATTTTCCCCAGACTTAACGACTTCTAAAGCAATTGTAAACTCTTTTTTATTTGCAGAATCAATGTCCTTCATAGTTGGATTAGGCATCATTTCTCCTAATTTAGGAGGATTCTTTTTTAATATAGAAACCATATCTGTATTATTAATTTTTAAATCTACAATAACTTTATCGTCTTTTTTCTTTATATTTTCGATTTTCCAAGACATATTTTTAGAATACATTTTAAATCCTTCTTTGTCACTATAGATAAAACTACCTAACCCTGATTCTGGAAAATATTTATCTACTTTATCAGAATCTTGAGTCTTTATTGCATTAAACATATTATCTACTTCACTTTTTATTTTATTGTCATTATTACACCCAGTTAATACTAATACTGAGATTGCAAACATCATAATACATATAGTAATCTTCTTCATTAAATTATTTCCCCTTACATTTTTTTTAAATATTGATTTATTCTTTATATTTTTTGAAAAAGTTACAGTAATTGCATTTTTAGGGCACACTTTTATACAATCACCACATCTAATACATTCTAAACTATTTACATCTTCATATATTGGAATATCAAGCTTACATTTTGACTGACATACTGTACAATTTGTACATTTATCTTTATCAATTTTAAATCTATATATTGAAATAGGATTAAAGAAACTATAAATTGCACCTAAAGGACATAAGTACCTACAAAATGGTCTATAAATCATTATTGACACTAATAAAATCAATATCAAAATACTTAATTTCCAGCTAAATAAGAATCCTATGGATTCTTTTAAACTTTCATTTTCTAAAATAAGAGGTACCCCACCTAATAATGTACCTGAAGGACAAATCCACTTGCAAAACCAAGGATTACCACCACCTGCTACATTTACAATAGTAATTGGTAAAATAATTACAAAAACTATTAAAACTATGTATTTTAGATATTTTAAATATTTGTCACCATAAACTTTTTTTACTTTTAATGGAAATGGTATTTTATATAATAAATCTTGAATAAGTCCAAAAGGACAAAGCCATCCACAAACAAAGCGTCCAAAAAAAGCTCCAAATGCCATTAAAAATCCTACAACATAAAATGAAAATTTATAATCCCTACTTGATAAAACGGCTTGTAGTGAACCCATTGGACATGCACCTAGTGCCCCTGGACAAGAATAGCAATTTAATCCAGGTACACACAAGTTTTTACTTTCTCCACCATAAATAGTCCCTTGCAAAAAACCATTTATATATCCATTTGTTAATGCTGTAAATGCAATCTGAGTAATAATTCTTATATTATTGTTTATTTTTGATAATAACTTCATGATTGCTCTCCTAACCAATACCAATACATTCAAGGCAAATCATAATTGCTTTAGTTAATACTATATTTGCTTCTCCACGATATATGCCCAATACAATAAATGAAATACCAATTACAATAATAGAAATACCTTTTTTATTTTCTTTAATAAAGTTACTCATTACTTTTTACCATCTTTAATCTTTCATCTATAATTTTTTTCCATTCTTCTTTGCTATTTGCACCTGCAACTTTGTCACCTACAAATTTCCCGTTCTTGTCTACAAAATAAGTTGTTGGAAACTCTATAATTCTTTTAAAATCAGTCTTTTTCAAACCTTCAGATACTGTTAATTGTTGATAGGTAGCATTTGATTTTTTCATAATATCTTTAACTAAGTCTCTCTCTTCATCCGAAAGACCAGTTTTCATATCAGCTCCATCCACTTCTACAACTAATCCCTTTATAGCTACATTTGAATTATTACTTGCATATTCTTTTGATAAAGCTTCAAGTTCTGGCATCTCACCTACACATGGACCACACCAGGTAGTCCAAACATTAATAAGAGTAAGGTCTTTACTTGAAAACACCTCCTTTGTTACCTTATTTCCATCTACATCTTTGGTTTCTAGATTAAAAAACCATTCACTATTCTTTTCGCTTGTGTCTATAGGCTTAGACTCTTTTTTACTACAACCAGAAAGTATACCTAAAGCAAAAACACATCCCAAAACTAATACAAAAAACCTTTTCATACTTCACACTCCTAATATCTATATAATATATAAAATTGTTGATTGAAATAAAAGTAACCTATTCTCTATACTATAGTTATTATATTTAATAAATAATAGCCAACCTAAGGAAAACTATATTGAATATATATAGTTACTAAAATATACTTCTTATCAAACAAAATCTTATATATATGATAAGCTGTAAAACTTAAGATTATATACCTATATTTCTAAAGATTTTCTTAAGATATAATTATCTTTTTCAATAGAGTATAGTTATTCTTTCAATAAAAGTTCATTAATCGCTATTCTATAAATCCTACGAAACATAAGTTATTATTGATTTAAAGCCATTTATAATATTAACAAAGTTTTTCTTGACTATATAGTTACTATATACCTTATTATATATAGAGAGTAATAAAAGGAGGTAAAATTTATGGAAAATTTATTTACAAGAAAATTCACTACTTTTGAATTTCTAAAATTTGTTTCTCCTGCAATTATATCCATGGTATTTATATCTTTATACACAATAATAGATGGTATATTTGTGTCAACATTAGTTGGCTCAGATGCTCTTGCTAGTATAAATATTGTACTACCCATAATCAACCTTGTTTGTGGTTTTGGAATAATGATGGCAACTGGTGGAGGAGCTATAGTTTCTATACGTATGGGGGGAAATAGACAAGATGAAGCCAATTCTACATTTTCTTTTATAGTTTTATTTTCATTGATTATTGGAATTTTATTCACAGTAATCTCGTATTTTTTTGTCAAAGAAATATCTATTTTACTTGGAGCAACAGATAAACTACTACCTTATTGTATAACTTATGGTAAGGTTATGATTTTATGTACACCTTTTTATATTTTAAAATTTATATTTGAATATTTTACAAGAACTGATGGAAACTCTAAACTTAGTTTATTTCTATCAGTAATTGGAGGTGTAACAAATATAATATTAGATTATGTGTTTATTAAATATTTTGGAATGGGTCTTCTAGGTGCTGCGGTTGCAACTGCTATAGGTATCATTTTAACTTGTATTTTAGGTATAGCCTACTTCTTATCAAGTAAATCTACATTAAAATTAAAAAAACCAAAAACTGATTTTAGACTTATAAGAGATACAATGATAAATGGTTCTTCTGAAATGGTTACAGAATTATCTACAGGAATTACAACATTCTTATTTAATATAGTTGCTTTAAGATTAGCTGGAGAAACTGGACTTGCAGCTCTTACTATAGTACTTTATGCTCACTTTTTGATGACATCGGTTTATCTAGGTTTTGCTGCTGGAGTATCACCATTGATAAGTTATAATTTTGGTGCTGAAAATAGTGATAAGTTAAAAGAAACATTTAAGCATTCTTTAAAATTTATATTTGTTTCTTCTATTTTAGTTTTTATTGTAGCTTTAGTTTTTGCACCACTTATTGTTAGGGTTTTTGTAAATCCTGATAATGGAGTATTTGGTTTAGCTTTACAAGGTCTAAAAATATTTGCTTTTGCTTTTTTATTTGTTGGTATAAATATATTTGCATCAGGATTTTTCACAGCATTTCACAACGGAAAAATTTCAGCTATTATATCTTTTAGTCGTGCCTTTGTTTTTGTAATTATAGGAATTGTAATTCTTCCTCCTATATTGCATCTAAATGGATTATGGCTTACTGTTCCATTTGCTGAAATTATAACTATATTTATATCTATATTGTTTATAAAAAAATATAAGAGTAAATATAAGTATTAGTAAAATATATATTTGTTAAAATTAGTAAAGCTAGCTTAAAGTGACCGTATTTAAATTTCTCTTTAGAAACTTTATATTTGCAATGAAATTAAAGCCCTTAAAATCCAAAACAAATGGTTTTTAAGGGCTTTTTACTATTAATATTTAAATCTACTTTTAAGGTAATTTCTATTTTAACTATAATAAATCATTTGCATAATCCTTAATTGGAGCTCTTCTAAGTAGTAATATTATTAAGGCTACACAAACAAATATAGTTCCTACTTTTAACCCTAATAAAATAGAAGTATTTTCAAATAAAATAATAATTTTATCTAAATATGTAATCATTTTTTGCATATGTTTAATTGCAAAATTAACTACATAAATTAATATCAATATTGGTAGTCCTATCAATAGAGTAAAGCTAGTAGCTTTTCTAACCCTATACGTAAAAGCACCCAATAAAGCGCCTATCAAACCTATACATATTTCACTAATACATAAATTTATAAAATAATTTAAGTAAGCTAGTGGCATATTTGTTGTTGATGATTTTATTATCATGGGTATAGAGGTCCAAATTAAATCTTGCTTCAGTAAAGCTAACATATCTACCTTATAACCAGTTATAAACTCCATAGATAACTTTGATAAAAATATTAAAACTATACTTATAATAGAAAGAACAAAGGACAAAATAATTAAGGTTAGTATAATAGCTTTTATACAATTCTTTCTATCTGCCCTTATACTTAAAGCCCCTGAAAAATCTTTATTTACTATGGATATTCCATATACAAATATTAGTATACTTATATAGTTTAAAAGTGTCGTTGTGAAAGATGATAAGTCTTGTTTAGGCAAATTAGCAAAAGTTACAATAATAAGTGGTAAAACATTTAAAAAAGCACCCATTACCAAAAATAAAATTATATATAGTTTTGTATTTTTATTAAAAAATTTCATATATGGTCTTAATTCATTCAATTACAAAACCTCCTTTTTAGTCATACTTACAAACATATCTTGTAATCCTATGTATCCTACATCTATATTTGAATTTTCAATTATATTTTCATCGTTTTTACTAAAGTCACCATAGTAAAAGTAGGCAACTGTATTTCCAAATGATTTTTTAGGCTTTACATTTCTTATTGCTTCTAATTTTTCTACTTCTTCTCTGCTTCCAGTAATATAATGAGCTTTTTGTTTTATAGTATCAATATCTTCATCTATAATAATCTTACCTTCATTTAATATTATTACATGCTCTAATAAATCATCTATTTCATCAATCAAATGAGTTGATATTATTATCGTTCTTGGATTTTTTATATAATTATCTAAGATTACATTATAAAATTCTTGCCTGTTTACTGCATCTAGACCAATTGTTGGTTCATCAAATATAGTGATGGCTGAATTGGAACAAATTCCTATTATATTTGAAAGTATAGTCTTCATTCCCCTAGACAATTTTCTATACTTTTTCTTTATATTTAAATCAAAATATTTACATAGTTTTTCTTCTAATGCCTTATCATAATTTTTATAGAAGCTAGAAGAAAACTCGAATATTTGACCTACTTTAAAGTCTGAATTATAAAATTCTTTTTCTCTTACAATACAAATATCTTCCAATACTTTTAAATCTTCTTTTATATTTTTTCCTGAAATTTCTATATCTCCTTCACTTTGAATTAATTGATTTACTATTATATTCAATAATGTAGTTTTCCCAGCACCATTTTTTCCTAATAAACCATATATTTTATTTTCTTCAAAATTCAGAGACATGTTATCAAAAATCTTTTGTTTTTTGAAGCTATGAGACAAATTTTTTATCCTGATAGAGTTACTCATACATTACTCCCCCTTAAAATTTATTATAATATCAACTAATTCTTCTCTGTTTATCTCTAATTTATCTGCTTCTTGAAGTAGATTTTTTATAAAATTATTTTTAAAGTTTTCTTTCCTAACTTCTTTTATTATACTTCTTGCCCCCTCTGATACAAACATTCCTATCCCTCTCTTCTTGTATAAAATATTCTTATCAACTAATGTATTTATTCCTTTCAAGACTGTAGCAGGATTAATTTTATAAAGCTTTGAAAGTTCAGTTGTTGATGGAACCTGCTCTTCTTCTTTTATTCCATCTGATAGTATTTCATCTTCAATTGCTCGTGCTATCTGAATAAATATGGGTTCTTCATTATTTAATATTAATTTCATAGGTTCCTCCTTCCCAAGTTAGTTAATTACTTAAGTAACTAACTATAAGACTATAATATATTATAAAGTTTTTTCTGTCAAGATTAAATAAAAAAAACAGAGGGAAATTTCCCTCTGCCTTTTGTTCTATAAATTTATAATTAAACTAATATCTAGTTGTCATTGTTTTATCCATTAATTAATAGTTTTAATAACCTGTTATGTCTTCATTTTTTAATATTTTACATATTGAGCTAGTACCTAATCTTTCAGCACCTGCCTCTATAAATTTTTCTGCATCAGAAATCGATTTAACGCCTCCAGCAGCCTTTATCTTAACATTTTCTCCAACATGCTCTTTCATAAGCTTTATATCTTCCAAAGTAGCTCCACCTGTTCCCATTCCAGTAGATGTCTTTATAAAGTCTGCACCAGACACTGTTACTATCTCACACATCTTTACTTTTTCACATTCCTCTAAATAACATGTTTCTATAATAACTTTTAATATTTTATTTCCAATAATTGCTTTTATTTCTTTTATCTCATTTTCTATCTTCTCATAGTCCCCATTTTTAATATCTGAAATATTTACAACCATATCAACTTCATCTGCTCCATTTTTAATTGCATCTTCAGCTTCAAATACCTTTGTTGCAGTAGTTTGATATCCTAGAGGAAATCCTATTACTGTACATACCTTTATTTTACTATTTAAATATTCTGCTGCTCTTTTTACATATGATGGTGGTATACAAACTGATGCTACATTCATGTTTATAGCCTCATCACACAAAACCTTAATATCTTCCCATGTCGTTGTAGCCTTTAAAATGGTATGGTCTACCGTTTTTAATATGTGTTTCATAAAATCCTCCTAAATATATAATTAATATAGTTAAACTAGTTTTTTAAGTGTAACTTTCTTTTTGCAATATTTAATATCATATCAACTTCTTCAACTTTAAAAATGGTCATTAGTAATGTGTAAATTCCACCTCCAACTATTACTGAAATGGTTAATGATACTAACTCGTTAAGAGTACCTACGCCTAAAAGTCCAAATATAAATTTATACGTAAAATATGATAAAATTCCCATAATAACTGATGCTACTAATGATTTTAAGGTTGCTTTTATTATCTTATCTTGTCCAAAATAACCTACTTTCCTTCTTAAATTTATGAAAAGTAACAATATACATGCAATTGATGATGAACTAGTTGCAAGAGCAAGACCACCATGAGCCATAGGTTTTATTAAAATTAAATCTAGCACTATATTTACACAAACAGATATAATACCATTTACCATAGGTGTTTTTGTATCTTGTAATGAATAAAAAACTTTACCTAATATATCTCTAAGTCCAAATGCAGTCATTCCAACTGCATAGAAAACTAAAGCAGTTGCTGTCATTTGAGTTGCTCTAGCATCAAAAGCTCCTCTTTCAAATATAATTCTAACAACTGGATTTGCAAAAACAATAGACCCAACTGAAATAGGAATCATAGAAATTATTATCATATTGACACTAGATTTAACTGAACTAGTAAATTTTTTTTGATTATTCTCTGCACTTAATTTTGACAGCATTGGGTACATAACAGACACTATTGAGGCTGTAAATGTCCCTGTAACAAAACCATTTAACCTATCTGCATAAGTAAGTGCTGGTATACTACCTTTAACTAATGTAGATGCTAAAGTTGTATCAACTAATGAGTTTACTTGATTAACAGCAACACCTATAAACACTGGTGAAAGTAATACCAGCAATTTTATAAGACTATCATCTTTAAAGTCTAAGTAAAATGAATATTTGTAATCTGTTTTTTTAACAAAAAACATGTAAAAAAGTAGCTGAACTATCATAGCAACTACCGCACCAACTGGAAGTACATATGGTCCAAACACGGTACTTATCATTATTGAAATAATTATTACTATATTATAGGGTATACTACCAAATCCAACTATGATAAAATTTTCTTTTATTTGTAAAAATGCTGACATAACACTAGTAATACCTATAAATATTATTCCTGTTATAAGTACTTTAGTAAATTTTACAGTAAGCTCAAATCTCTCGCCTTCAAATCCTATAGCAAATATACTCACAAGTTGTTTTGAAAAAATCACACCCAGTATAGCTACAATTATGCATATACCAACTATTATATTTAAGACATTGTTTAAAAATTTTACTGCCTGTTTTTCACCTTGTTTACTACTTATGTCTTGATACATAGGTATAAAAGTAGTAACTATAGCAGTTCCTATTGCTGCAAATATAATATTTGGTATATTCATAGCGGTCAAATAACTTTCTGTATACAAACCTGTTCCATAAATTGATGATAAAACTAATTCTCTACCCATGCCAAGAATCTTAGATATTACAGTAACTATCATCAAATAAAAAGTTGCTTTAGCCACTTTGCTCATTTCATCACTCCACTTCTAACACACTTCTTTTAGTTCAGTAAAAGCTAGCCTATTATATATAATTTAATCTATTATTCCTACATTTTCTGAAGATAATAGTAGTTGTTTATTCTTTAATATATCATAAATAACATTATTTTTTATGTTTTTTATTTATACAACATTTTCTATAATCGCAATTTAAATCTAATAGAATAAATTTAATTGAATTCACAGAAATGGAGTTATTATTTTCTAATCTAGGTAAAACAAAACACTTATATTAGCAATATCTTTAAATTTCATTTTATTCATTTCTTATAACTTAATAATCTCAACATAAGGAAAATATATAATCATTTTTAAGTTATATTTTAACATATTTTATCTATTTTGAAAAATTTTAATCACTTTTACTAAATAACTATTTATTTAAAGAAAATCCAAAAAAATATTCTCCTCAATGAAGAATACTTAACAGAGATATATAAGTGCATTTTAAATAAAGTACATCAATATGATTATTAATAGTCGTCAATAAGCTAATAAAAACTCAACTTTTCTGCAAGTTAAAGTAATGTAAAGGTAATTTTTATTTTATTAATCTCATATTTTCCTATTGAAAAACCATTATTGATTATGTGTAAGTATGACAAAAGAAAAAACAAAAGTAGGAGAATCTTTCTCCTACTTTCTTTTATATTCGCTTTATAAATATTAATAAAAATGCTTTAATTGTTTTAATTTACTTGGATGTCTTAATTTTCTTATTGCTTTAGCTTCTATTTGTCTTATTCTTTCTCTAGTAACTCCAAACACTTTTCCAATCTGTTCTAATGTCTTAGGGTCATCATCATCAATGCCAAATCTCATTCTCAAAACCTGCTGTTCTTGTTCTCCAAGACCTGTAAGTAATTCTTCTATTTTTTCTTTTAAATTATGTTGTTCCACTTCATGCATTACAACATCTTTAAAATCAGCATCTGATGGTATAAATTCAACTAAACTACTATCTTCATCTTCTTTTAATGGTGTATCCAAAGATACAACATTTTTATCTCGTTTTAATAATTCCAATACTTTCTCAACCTCAAGACCACAAGCATCTGCAATCTCATCTACAGTTGGTTCTCTTAATAATACATTTAAAAGTTCTTGTTTCTTTTTCTTTACAAAATTTATTCTTTGGTGAAGATGTATAGGTATTCTAATAGTATTTTCGCAATCATCAATATATCTTGTTATGCTTTGTTTTATCCACCATGTAGCATAAGTGCTAAATTTGTATCCTTTTTTATAATCGTACTTCTCTACTGCTTTTATGAGTCCTATATTTCCCGCTTGAATTAAGTCTAGCATATCAATACTATCTCTTTTATATCTTTTTGCTATGCTCACTACCAACCTATAATTTGAATTTATAAACTTTTCCTTTGCTACTGAAGATGAGTTGATTATTTCCTTTGCCAGCTCTACCTCTTCTCCTGCTGACAACATTTTGTATTCCTCAATTTCCTTTAAATACATTTTCATCGCATTTGATACATTTGATGAACCCACACAAATATAATTTTCATAATTATTTTCTTTTTTAGTATCCATAATCAAACCCCTTCTATTCATAGAATTTGCTAAAACAAAAATAAATAATTTAAAACTACATAATCTACAACTACATAATATCCCCTTCTTCAAATAAGTTGTTTTGTATATTATGTATACAAAGTTATAAAAACTATACCTATAATATTATTCTACCTCTAACCCTAATATCCTCCTTATATATATAATTTATTTTATTATATATTGTTATATCCTAAGTTTTTAGATTGATATATGTCTAAAAAAAGACTGTTGATTAAACAGTCTTTTTTAATATATATGCTTGTTATTTACTTTTCATGATGATTGCATCCACATCCACAATTTTCATCGTGATGATGATGTTCTTCTTCTGAATCTTTAACTTGTTGTTCCATCTCATTAAACTCTTTTACCATTATATCATAAGTTGGAAGTGCTGCCTCAGTATCATATTCTTCGCCTCTCCAATCAGCATACATCATAGCATCACCATTAGTTAAAACCAATCTACCTGACATAGTTATGTTATCTACTTCTTCTAAAAATTCTATTTGTTTTTGTAAAACTTCCCCTTCTAATTCTACATCTTCATCTAAACACTGCACTATCATTACTGGAGCGTAATAATCCTCATCATCTTTAACATTTACAATAATATCTAAAGTTCCCTCTGCACCTTCTTCAAATTCTGCTAATTCAACATTTGTATCAATCATGTCCTGAGGTACTAATAAATCTTCTATTAAATATTTTATTACTCTGTCTTTTACTAATTCTTTTGACATTTATTTTTTCTCCTTCCGATTCTATAACATTATCATAATCATTTCTATATTATAGTATACTACATTAATTGTTTTTTCAATCTCTTATAAAAATTATTTTTTTATTATTTACCTTATATTACCTTTTTTATTACAAACTTGTAATCGCATTGATTTAAAAAATAGTTTATATTTAGTATAATAGAAATGTAGCACATATTTTTATTCAATATATTGATAAAAATATATATTGAAAATGTAATGTATGTTAAATCTAGGAGGATTATTATGAAGTTTAAAAAACAAATTAGCTCTATTATTATATCTACTATGCTTGTGTTTGGAAGTTTAAACCTTGCTTATGCAGATGGAACAAATGTTGTTACACTTGGAGCTAACTTATCAGAATCTCAAAAACAACAAATGCTTAATTATTTTGGAGTTAAAAAAGACCAAGTCTTAGTTTTAGATGTAACAAATGCAGAAGAAAGACAATATTTACAAGGTGTTGCAACAGAGAGCCAACTTGGTAAAGTTACTATTTCTTGCTCTTATGTTGAGCCTACAACAAATGGCAATGGAATTAATGTTAAAACAGCAAATTTAACTTGGGTAACTAGCTCAATGATTGCTTCAACACTTACAACAGCTGGTCTTGAAAATGCAAATGTTATTGCTGCTGCTCCATATCCTGTAAGTGGTACTGGTGCATTGACAGGAATTATGAAAGCATTTGAAGATGCATCAGGAAAAAAACTTGACGAAACAAAAAAGGAAATTGCTTCTGAAGAGTTAGTGGTTACAGGTGATTTAGGAGATGATATAGGTCAAGAAAAAGCAACTGGTGTGATGAATGATATCAAAACAGAAATTGTAAAAAATGGTACAAAGGATACTAATCAAATAGCTAATACGATAAATAATGTTGTAAACAATTACAATATTACTATTACACCAGAACAAAAAGAACAAATTCAAGGTGTAATGAAAAAAATAGCTGACCAAGATTATGATTACAATAATATGAAAAATACATTGGATAATGTATCAGACAATGTAAATGAACAACTAAAAAAATTAGGTGATAGTGTTAAAGGTTCTGGAATACTAGATACTATAGGTGGATGGTTTAGTGGAATAGGAGATTGGTTCTCTGGTTTATTCTCAGGAGGAGATAAAAAAGATTTGGGAATCTTAAATAACACTAATGATGAGTCTCTTGGCTCAAATGCTGTGATAAACTCTACAGAAGGTGTTCAAATAAATCCACAAGATAATACTAACTCTAATAATACAGATAACTCAGAAGATAGTACTAACTCTAATAATACGGATAACTCAGAAAATAATAGCGAGAATAATGATAACACTCAATCAAGTGAAAATAACACAACTAATAATTCTGAAAATCAATCCAATACTAATGACTCAGTTGGTTTCTTTGAAAAAATAAAGAATTGGCTTTCAGGTTTATTTTAAAAATTAAGTAAATAAAAGAATTGCCTAATATAGAAATTTTCTATAAAAGGCAATTCTTTTTATCTCAAATAAATTCTTATTACTTGCTCATTTTTTGAGATTTTTCTATACATGCACATATAGCTTTTATAACAGAGGCTCTAAAACCTTCCTCTTCAAGGACTTTAACTGCTTCTATAGTAGTCCCTCCAGGTGAGCATACCATATCTTTTAGTTCACCAGGATGTTTTCCTGTTTCAAGTACCATTTTTGCAGAACCCATAACTGCTTGTGCTGCAAATTTATATGCTTGTTGTCTTGGCATTCCTGCAATTACTGCTGCATCTGCAATAGCTTCTATAAACAAAAACACATAGGCTGGTGCAGAACCACTCGCTCCAATCACTGCTTCTATAAGATATTCTGGTACGACTTCAGTGTTTCCAAAAGAACTAAATACTTCTACCACTGCTTCTAAATCTTCATCTTTTATATTTTTATTTATAGATATTGAAGACATAGCCTCATTTACAAGTGCAGGAGTATTAGGCATAGTTCTAACTATTTTTTTATTTTCACCTATAATTGCCTCTATATCTTTTATAGATTTTCCTGCTGCTATTGTAACTATAATCTTACTATCATCTACAAAATCTTTTATCTCTTCTAAAATATCATCATATATGTCTGGCTTAACAGCTACAATTACTATATCAGAATTTCTAGTAACCTCTTTTGAATCTTTTGTAGTATTTATACCAAAATTTGCATGTATTCTATCAAGAGTTCCTTGAGTATATGCTGATGCTGTTACCATATTAGGTTCAACTAATTTTGAATTTACTATACCACCTATCATAGCACTGGCCATATTCCCTGCACCTATAAATCCAATTCTTTTCACTGTAATACTCCTCCTTAAATAAGTAATAACTAAACTTTAAGCTTCTTTAACTGTATCAGAATTTTCAAATGGATTTGGTATACTTACCACTAAAATTCTTACCATCTTATTAGTATAGTTAACCCAATTGTGATTGTTCTTTTCACTATTGTAGTGTATTGTATCACCTGGATACATTTCAATTTGCTCGTCACCCAAAAACACTGTAAGAGTGCCCTCTAAAACATATACAAATTCTTCACCACTATGTACATAGCAACAAATTTCTTCACTACTTTTACTTGGAAGAATTTCAATTAATCTTGGTAACATAGTTTTTTCTTTTAAATTAGATGATAAATGATAATGTATAAATGTTGAATTTTCTACATCAAAAACTTCTTTTTCATAACTTCTTAATACAGGTCTCTTATGCTCCTTTGGTTTCATAAAAAAGTAAGTTAAATCTACATCCAATACATTTGCTATTTTACCTAATGAATCTGTTGCCACACTTGTTAATCCTCTTTCAAGCTGTGACAAAAATCCAATTGATAAGTTTGTTTTCTCACTCATATCTTTCAGTGTCATTTGTTTTTGAGTTCTAAGTTGCTTTATTTTTGCTCCTATGTCCTTATTCAAAACCATCACCCCTAAATAATTTTAATTTTTTCATAATATAAATATAAGAATATAAATATAGGCTATTATATCTATAATATTTCACCTCAAAAAAACTTTATTAGTATAAATATAATTTATTCACTTTCTTTTGTCTACACATTTATCATTATTTATAATTTATTATATATATCTCTCTACCTAATTTAATAAAATTTATTAATCATTTTTCTATTTTTTAATATATCTGATTATAATGACTTTTTTTATATTATAAAACTATATTATAAAACTTAAGTTATTCCTATAATTTACTTTATTATTTATATAGTTCATAATATATAAATCCTATTAGTATAATTTTTATCAGATTACTATCTTTAATTTATGTATATTGCATTATATAGTTTATTTGAATTTAACTATTAAAAATCAAGCTTATTATATTGCTATTTCTACAGATTTTTACATCCTTTACAATAATTATAACATAATTTTACAATTTAATAGTATCTATTCAATGCCTTTTTTTATTTCTACAATATCTTATATTTTACAGTCTAAAACTATACATATTTTTCTAATATTTATACAGATACAGACTTGTTATTTCCTAATTTAACAATCGTTATCAAAATATTTATCATCTTTTTAAATTCCATTTTTAAATTTTCTGTCTAACAATAATTTTCATAATAAACCATATGAAATCACCTTATAACCTCAATCATACGATTTTAAATATATCTCTATTCTAAAGATACTTTCTTTTTTTGTCAAAATTTTTCTATTTTTTATAAATAATTATTTGTTGTAATAAATAATCTGTTTAATATAAAATAAACTAACTTTATATATAAACACGACTATTCTTAATAAAATGCGTCCAAAAGTTAATATTCATTTATTTTATAGTATAATATTATCATACTTATTTTGTTGAAATATATCTTTGTTTGTATAAACAAAACAATTGAAAATAATTATAAAAATCTACTGAAAATACATCTCCTGCTTTATAAATTTATTTATACTAAAATAAAAATTCTATAAAAAATAAGATATATATTTATAAAAAATAATTTTTATAAATATATATCTTATTGATATCAGTACCTATTCTATATAAAAACGCCATAAAAAGTCTTTTGCTTCTTCTGCATAGTCTATATTTATACGTTTACTAGTTTTTATATCCAATTTATCTTCACTAAATACTTTTTTTCCTTCATTATCATAATAAAAGTCACTTATATACAATTCTTCACCCATTATACTCTTACTATTTAAGCTTCTATCTATTTTTAAAGCCTTACAAAGTTTTCCTGGTCCATTAGTAATATTTTTTATTTGATACTTACTCAAATTATCATACAGTTTATTATATCTATTTACAGATATCTCATTTAAAGAAGTTATTGGTTCGACACCTCTTATTAACACACACTCTGGTACATTTTCTATATTTGCTGATAGATTTAGACAATTGTACATACCATAAATTAAATAAACATATATATGTCCACCATCTAAATAGAGAGGCTTAGTTCTCTCAGTTCTTTTATCACCATATACATGTGCGCCTTTGTCATTTATACCCATGTATGCCTCTGTCTCTACTATCTTGGTAACAATTGTTTTATTTTCATATTTTCTTATTAAATATTTACCTAATATAGATTTAGCTAAATCAATTCCATTTTTCCTAAAAAAATCCTTTTCCAAAATTTCACCTCATAAAGTTTATTTATAGTCAGTTAAATACAGCTAAAATCATAAGTAAAATTAGTCTGCTTTTAATTGTATATTAATATATAAAATAATGGATTTCAATATTTACTACTTATATATATCAAAAAATTCTATCTCGAATTTTTCAATATTATCGTTGTAATTTGATTTATCATAGACTTCTTCAACTACTTCTTTAATTGGGAATATTATTTTTACCTTTGTTCCTTCTCCTAATTTACTATCTATATAAATTTCTCCATTTTGAATTTCAATTAACGATTTTGCAAGACACAATCCTATTCCACTGCCGAATTCGTTTGATATACCACTATTTTCAATTTGTTTAAATCTATTAAATATGTCATTTAATTTTTCCTTTTCTATACCTATTCCAGTATCTTTTATAAGTATTTCTACATTTTCACCCTCTTTATATATTCCTACAAGTATTTCTCCACCTTCTAAAGTAAACTTTATAGCATTTGATAATATATTCAATATTATCCTCTCTATAGATTCTGGGTCAAGTCCTACTCTCATGGTTTCTTCATTTGTATCAAAAACTAAGTCTATTCCCTTAGATTTTGCATAACTGCTAATGGATGTAACTATTCTTTCTGTTATATCGATAATATCAAAGTTAACCGCTTTAATCTTATATATTTCTGATTTAACTTGAGAAATATTTATTATATTATCTATTAATCTTAATAATCTAAACATGTTTTGTTTAGTTATTTTTATGTGTTCTCTTAATATATCTTGACAGTCAATTATCTTTCCTTTTTTATAAAGATTCTCGATAAGCTGAACTGAACTATAGATATTATTTAAAGGGGTCTTAAGTTCATGAGATATATTAGCATAGAACTCCATCTTCATCTGGTCATACTGTCTTTGTTTTATTAATGCTTTTTTAAGTCTCTCAGACTCTCTTTGTACACTTAAATCTTTAATTATTCTCACTCTACTTCTCTTCTGCCCAAAGTATAAGGTTCTTGATATCATCTTTACTTCTTTAATATGATTGTTTTCATTTACTATATGAATACTTTTTTCTCTTTCACCTATATTTAAATTGTTTATGTATTTTTTTACTAAGATATTTCTATATTTTTGTGTTGTTACGCCTAGTACATCACTTGATATTCCAAATAATTCTCTAAAAGCTCTATTCGTATAGAGTACTCTTGATGTACTTAAATCTTCAAGAAAAATAGCCTCTGGTATAGCATCTAATAATTTTTCATATATTATTTTTTGTTCATTTACTGTTCTAAGTATATTTATTTCTTTAGTTATATCTCTAAATGTAAGTAACTTAAATAATTTATTATTTGACCAATAATCTCCAACTCTCACTTCTTCAACATGTTCTTCGCCCTCTGAATCAGACATTACAAAATTAATTATACAATTTGCCGTATCATTATAACTTACTATTTCAGCTTTCTTTTCTTTTGTTAGATTTAATCTTTTAAACTCTCTATTATCAAAAAAATCTATGTTAAAGGTTTCAAAATATTTTTCTAATGTCATATTAACTAGCTCTTTTGGTGTACATTTAAAACTCTTTTCATATTTTTTATTTATGCTTATTACTTTATTCTTCTTTATACCACCTTCTGCACTTCTTACAAGTATAGGAGATGGTATATTTAATATTATATTTTCATAATCTTTATTTATAGCCCTTATCTCTTTATCCATTTTTATTTCATTTGTAATATTATTTAAGCTTATTAAATAATTACTTTCTTCTTCATTATTACTTAAACTTAACAAATATATTTTATTATTCAACTCTACTTGTTTATCAATTATACTTATATCCGTATCAAATTTCTTTAGCTTTTCAGCTACATGCTCATCTTCCTTTATAAAATTTAATATGTGATAAAAGTTTTTCATATCCTTTGAAAATTCATCTTTAAATGCATTATTTGTATAACTTATATTAAAATCATAATCTGTTATTATCCATACATTTGGTATAGTATCAAGTGCTTGTCTTAATAACTCTTTTCTTTCATCTATGTAATTTTTTAATGTTTTCTGTATAGTCATGTCCTTTTCTATTGCTAGATTTATCTTACTTAATTGTTCTGACTTTTTACTTAATTTCTTATTTATTGAATTTAATTCATAATATGGATATACCACTCTATTAATTAGACTGTATACATACACATAGTAAGTATAATTACATAACAATAAATACACTACTCCTATTAATCTATCTGTATCTACTATACTAATTTGACAAGTTGTTATAAAACCTATAATAGTTGCAAATAAAGCAAAGTATGATAAATTTTTTATTAAGCTATAATGTTCAGTTTCACTATTAGTTTTGTTTAATACAAACAATAAATTGAACAAAGACATGACAACATTAATTGCCATAATAATCATATTCAAATAAAAGTTATTAAAAATACTTCTTAGAAGATAATCTACTATTACAAAAGTACTGTTGAAAATCAACAAATGACTTATTCTCAGCTTTTTTATTTTAGAAATTGTTAAGTATATAAATGTAGATATATTAATTATACTTAAATTGAGTATCATAACTTGGAATTTTTGAATCTCTAATTCTGCTATGCCTAAAATCCCCACAAAAACTAATACAAGGCATCCTAATTTTAGTATGTTTATAAATTCATCTTTTTCAAAACTAGTTATATAAACTATAGAATATCCAAATATCCAAAGTAAAATTATTCTATACATATTTATGGAAACTGTATACAAATTTATATTCAAAAGTGCAATAATTAAAAATAACCCATTAGCCAATATATAGCCCTTATTCTTCCTTAAAGTTCCTTTAGATTCCATATTCTCCACCACTTCTTCATTTTTATATAGTTTTATCTATAAATATGTTACCACAATTCTCCCAAAAAATTTGTCACTTTCTAGTTATAAAAAAAAATGAGTAAAGTTTTTAAAATTTTACTCATTTTATAGATTTTGTATATTTAATTTAAAAAGCTGGAACTATACTTCCTTTATATTCATCTTGTATAAACTTTTTAACTTCTTTACTATTCATAGCCTCTGATAAAGCTTTAATCTTATCGCTATCTTTATTATCTTCTCTACAAGCAATTATATTTACATATGGAGAATCGCTTGATTCTATTACTATTGCATCTTTAGTAGGATTTAAATTCGCTGTTAAAGCATAGTTAGAATTTATTACTGCTCCATCAACATCTTTTAATACTGTTGGTAATTGTTCTGCATTCATTTCTTTTATTTGTATATTTTTAGGATTTTTAGTTATATCTTTTTTAGTTATAAGTTCGCCATCCTTTACTTCTATTAATTTATGCTTTGCTAATAATTTAAGTGCTCTAGCTCCATTAGTCGCATCATTTGGTACAGCTATAACTGCTCCATCTTTTACTTCATCTAATGATTTAACTTTTTCTGAATAGAATCCCATTGGCTCTATATGAACTTTAGATGTATAAGTAAGTTTATATTCCTTTTCCTTCACAGTCTCCTCTAAAAATGGAATATGTTGAAAGAAGTTAGCATCCAAAGAACCTTCATCTAAAGCTGTATTTGGAAGCACATAATCATCAAATATCTTTACTTCTAAATCATATCCTTTTTCTTTTAATAAAGGTTTTGCAACTTCCAATATTTTTGCATGTGGATTTGATGATGCCCCTACTAATATTTGTTTATCCTCTTTGTTTGAACATCCTACTGCTGATATTGCTATTGCTGACACTAATGCTACTGATAATAATTTTTTTAATTTCATTTTTTACTCCCCCTTTAAAAATGTTTTATTGATTAAATTATTTTAGTTTCTTATAAGCTAGATTTCCTAAACCTTGTATTATTTGAACTAGTATTACAAGTGCTATTACTGTATAAACCATTACTGCTGTGTCAAATCTTTGGTATCCGTAAATAAGAGCTATATTACCTAGTCCACCAGCTCCTACTGCACCTGCCATAGCTGTATAACCAAGTATAGAAATTACTGATAATGTAATTCCAGATACTATTGAAGGCATTGCTTCTTTTATCATAACTTTAAATACTATTTGTTTTTTTGTAGCTCCAAAAGATTTGGCAGCCTCTATTAGTCCCTTATCAACTTCGTTTAATGAACTTTCTATAATCCTAGCGATAAATGGTGCTGCACCAATAGTTATTGGTACTATTGCAGCAGTTTCTCCTATACTTGTTCCAACAATTAATCTTGTTATTGGAATCATTGCAACTATAAGTATCATAAATGGGAAACTTCTAAATATGTTTACTATAAATCCTAGTGCACTATTAATCGTACTATTTGGTTTTAATCCATCTGGTTTTGTCACTACTAATATAATTGCTAGTATAAATCCTAATATTGTTGCCACTACAGTTGGTACTATGACCATATATAAAGTTTGTAGTAATGCATTTGGAAATAGTGTTGTTAAAAAATCAATTAGACTATTCATTTATCATTTCCTCCCATCTTATGTCCTTATCTGTAAGATACTGTTTTACTTTATCTCCACTTTTATCTGAAACATTTATAATAAGTGAACCTAAAATATCTTCTTTAAATTGTTCTAATTTCCCAAATATTATAGATACATCTATGTTTAACTCTCTTGCCATTGTTGTAATAATAGCTTCATTAGAAATGTCTTTAGGGAATAGTATTTTTATATTTGTTCCTTTTGGTAAAATTATACTTTCTTCACCTATTAATTTTCTAAGTCCTTTAGTATTTCTCAAGAAAATTTCTTCTGTATCTCCTATTTCTAATACCTCTCCATTTTCCATTATTGCCACTCTTCCACAAATTTGTTTTATAACTTCCATTTGGTGAGTTACAACTATTATTGTTATTCCTAGGTTTTTGTTTATATCTTCAAGTAATGAAAGAATTGATTTTGTAGTATTTGGGTCTAGTGCTGAAGTTGCTTCATCACAAAGAAGTACTTGTGGGTTTAGTGCTAAAGCCCTAGCAATTGCAACTCTCTGTTTTTGACCACCACTTAAGTTTCTTGGTTTATCATTTTTCTTTTCAGATATACCAACCACTTCTAGTAACTCTAAAACTCTTTTTTTTATTTCTGCCTTTGTATATCCAAAGCACTCTAAAGGTAATGCTACATTATCAAACACTGTTTTTCTTTCAAGTAATGAAAAGTGTTGAAAAATCATACCTAACTCTTTTCTTAAATCCCTCATTTGCTTTTCATTTAATGACTTTACTTCCTTATTAGATACAAGCACACTACCTTCTTGATATTCTTCTAGCCCATTTATACATCTAAGTAGTGTTGATTTTCCAGCACCACTATGACCTATTATTCCAAAAATTTCTCCAGATTCTATCTCAATACTTACATCTTTAAGTACTTGAGTCTTTCCATAATACTTATTAACATTTTTTATGCTAATCATAAAATTTCCTCCCCACATATTCTGCTCAATTTGTATGTTTATTTTTATTTATGTATTTTAAATTTGTATCTAACAAAATAAAAGCCTGAGTATAAACTCAGGCTTAGAAAGCTATTTATACTCATCTATCAACTATATTAGTTGCAGGATTTAGCACCAATGTATATAAAATATACTGGTTGCCGGGTTTCAAAGGGCCAGTCCCTCCACCACTCTTGATAAGACGTTATTTAATTTGATTCGATTATCATTTCTTGCTATGTTATATATAATATATTTATTAATAATATTTGTCAATAAATTTATTTGAAATTTTTATTTTTTATTATTCTGAATTGAAAACAAAGTTCATAAAACCTCATATCAGTTTAGAAAATGGATATCAAGATACTACTCTTTCAATTATTTTGACAAAACTGATACTTGTTCTATCTAATTTCTATTTGGATGTGGATTTCTTCGAGTAGAATGTTAGTGATTTTCCAGCAAAAGTAGAAGCATATAAAGAACTTATTTGCAAAGAACTTGGAGTAAAAAATAAAAACGAACTATTTTAAAATGCGAAGTAAATATTTGTGAAAATATTAATCATGCTTCCTGGACTAGGCGATGGATTAACCACAGTCAAAAGAATGGCTATCGCATATCGCATGTACGCCAAAGACTATAAAGTATATGTTTTTAGCAGAAAAAACCATTTAAAAGAAGGTTATTCTACACGAGATATGGCTAAAGACCAAGCGAAAGCCATGAAAATACTTGGTATCACTAAAGCTAAAGTTTTAGGTATTTCTCAAGGTGGAATGATAGCACAATACCTTGCTATTGATTATCCCGATTTAATTGAGAAACTCGTACTGGCAGTTACGCTATCAAAGCAGAATAAAAACATACAAGAAGTTGTTGGGAATTGGATTACATTGGCAGAGCAAGAAAAATATAAGTATCTAATGATTGACATATCAGAAAATTCTTATTCAGAGAATTATCTAAAAAAATATCGTTTTCTTTACCCCTTGCTTGGGAAAATCGGTAAACCTAAAGATTTTAGACGGTTTCTCATACAAGCATCCTCTTGTATTCAGCATGATGCATATATGGAGTTGAATAATATTATATGTCCCACTTTGATAATTGGGGGCGATAACAATAAGATAGTTGGTGTAACTTCTTCTGTTGAATTAACTGATAAAATTAAGGACAGCGAATTATTTATATATAAAGGTCTTGGACATGCTGCGTATGAGGAAGCAAAAGATTTTAATAATCGTGTTCTAAATTATTTATCGAAATAAAGTAAAGCATTATAAAAATAGAGTAGATACGCTATCCTGTATGTGGCAACAAAACAAGGCTAAAAATTCGATTAGATACTATACCTGAAAATTTCTCGTTTTATATTTTTTTACTGTTTTTATAAGCCATCATTGAATATTGAAATCAAATAGGCGTAAAACGGAATTTTTAAGCAACTAAAATAGAAACACATAAAGCCACACAAACATAGTGTTCGTGTGGCTTTACAGCGCTTTATAAAATAATTTTTATTGTTGATATTGGCAGGTTATTCTACTATTTTTTATTATTTCCTGTTATTCCTAATCTATCATTCATGTCTTTTATCATTTTTCTAAAACCACTACCTATATCATTTCCAACATCTTCTGTTCCATGAACTAGTTTCATAAAGTCATTTTGACCTTTTTTCATATCTTCATCAGATACTTTATCTAATTTCTCTAATCTAGCATCTATATCTTTTACTAATCTTTCACCTTCAGTTATTAATTCATCATTCATTTTCTTTAATTCAGCATCTTCTGTTTTACCATCTTTTTTAAGAGATGTTACAAATGATTGTATTTTGTCTCTACTGTCTTTGTATGCAGCCTTTACATCACTTAAATATTTTTCATTTCCTGGATATTCTTTATCTTTAAATTGATTATTTATACTTTCTGGAGTATCATAAATAGAATATCTATTTAAACCTGCTATATAATCATTATAGCTTGTTGAATAATAATTCATATAACCTTCATTGTTGTTTACTGATTCATTTGGATTTTTTCCTGCATTTTCATTTGGTTTTTCAGTTTTTTTAGTACAAGCAGTCATACCTATAGCTAATACTAACGCTAGTCCTACAAATAAAGTTCTTTTTAATTTCATTTTTATTATCCTCCTAGATGTTTTATATTACAAAAAGTTTTAATAAAGTTCTTTCTCAATTTAGTATTTCTATATTTTTATTTTTTATTTACTAAAATTAAACAATTTATAATTTATTTTTTGGGAAATTATAATAGATAAGTAATTAATAAAAAAAATATAATTTTATTATTGATATTGATTATCATTCATAGTATAATTTAATTAATTGATATTAATTTTCATTTGAAGGAGGTTATCTTTTATGCATTGTTGCAATTCACAATTTTGTTGTAAGAATAAAATTGAATCATCATATATAAAATGGCTTTTAGAAGTTTTAGGTCCAGTTTTTTTAGGCTCTAAACCTGCTGAAATAATAAATATTTCATTTACTGATGTAAATAGAGAGGAAAAAATTAATGATATTTACAAATATCTATATAATTGTAAAAGAATAGATTTTATAGTTATTGATAAAGAAAAAAAAGGATTAAAAATTTTATTTGTAAATAAAACAGCATTGTCAGAAAGATTAAAATGTAAAAAAACAGTAAATTTCTTGAAGTTTTTAGGATACAAACAAAATACTAATGTAAATGCTTATTTAGAGCATCTAGTTGAAAAGCTTAAAACTGATACTTTTCCTGATGAAATAGGTATTTTTTTAGGATATCCCCTTAAAGATGTAATTGGATTTATGGGATATAGTAACTATGAAGTTTCTATGATTAGGTATTGGAAAGTTTATGGTGATCCAAAACAATCAGAAGACACATATTCTAAGTTCTTGCTTCATCGTAAAAAAATGAGAAAATTACTTGACTACATAAGTGTAGATAAAATAGTAAGCTGTTTCTAATTAGATTTTATTCTATAAAATAATTAAAAATAAAAATACATCCTTTTTTATCATGTTATTATCACAATAACTTAAGGATGTATTTTCTATTTTAATATGCTAATTTCTTAATATACTAATTTTGGTTATATAACATATCTTTAATATTTATTTTCTTTTCTTGCATTCCATTAGACATCAAGAATTCTTGTGTATCCTCTAACTCTTTTATGTCCTTATCTGTTATCTTAGAACTAAAATCATACCAAGAATACATTTCCTTTGTTTCATCTAAAGTTAAACCAACTTCTTTTGATACCTCTTCCATTACCTTATCTTTATTCTCATCCATATATTTTAAAGTATCTTCATGAACTTTCATAAATCTTTTTACTAATTCAGGATATTTTTGAGCAAAATCATCACTTACTGCAGTAACTATTATTCCACTAACTAAACCTTCTCCATTTACTATCATTTTGCTACCTGCATTTATTGTTTTTAAAGCCACTGGCCCTGCAAGCATTGCAACATCTGCACTTTTACTTTCTAATGCAGAGGCAGCACTAGGAATATCCATGTTTACATATTCAACATCATCTATCGTATAACCTTCCTTAGCAAGTGCAGCAATCAATAATTGATGAAGTATAGTCCCTTTTGGACCTACAATTTTCTTACCTTTTAAATCTTTTATAGATTTGATATTTTCATTGTTAGTTATAAGCATATATCCTTTTGGTGATCTACTATAGATATTTGTAACTTTAAGTCCAACTCCATTAGATGCTGCTATTATAGCAGATGTTCCACCTAATGCATGTAAAAAGTCTAATTCTCCAGCAGCTAGTGCCTGAGTTTGTTCTGGGCCTGTTGTTAGTTCATGAAAATTAACTTTTATATTATCCTTTTTAAATTCCTTACCAAATGAATCATCTTTCTTTTCCAGTATACTTGGAACGTTAAGTGGAGACTTCACATAGGTTAAATTTATTTCCTTAGGTAAACTAGTCTCTTTTTTTGTAGGAACATCTTTATTACCCTCTTCTTTGGTTGAACATCCCACAGTCCCAACCAATACCATTACTAAAGATGTCATTACTGCTAAAATTTTTTTGTTTCTCTTAATCACTTAAAACTCCCCCAATTCCCTTAATATTTCTTTTTTTAAGCTTATATAATAGCTTTTAGTTAAATCTCTATTATATTCATCTTCGACACTAAATTGTTTAATCCCTTTATTTTTACTAAAAACAATTATTTTCTTTGCTATTTCCATAGCTTCTTCTATATTATGAGTTACAAATACTACCCCTTTTTTAGTATTTTTATGGATATTTACTACTTCTTTTTGCATTTTTCTTCTTGTAAAATAATCTAATGCTGCAAATGGCTCATCCATCAATAGAATATCTGGGTTAAAAGAAAGAGCTCTTGCAATACTTACCCTGTGAGCCATTCCTCCTGATAACTCATTTGGATATGAGTTCTTAAACTTTTCAAGTTTCATCATCTTTAAATATCTATCTAAATCAACTTTATTTCTATTATTTTTTTCAGTATGTAAAAGTATATTTTCACTTACATTTAGCCATGGCATTAGTCTACTTTCTTGAAAAACAACTCCTACTTTTGGGATACACTTTTTATCATTATTAAAAAAATATACATTTCCACTAGTAGTACTTTCAAGACCTGCTAAAATTCTAAGCAAGGTTGTCTTCCCACAGCCACTTTCCCCTAGTATAACCGTTATTTCTTCGCTAGATATACTTAATGATATATCATCAAGCACTAAATGTTCTTTATTATCAACTAAATACTTTTTATGTATATTCTCTAATAAAAATCCATTTCTAACCATTTAAATCAACCTGCTTCCCTTTACTAAATTTTGCTATTGCCATTGAAAATAGATAATCTGAAAGTATACCTAAAAAACCAATAACAAAAATTCCAACCAGTACAATATCAGTTCTTGACATATCCTTACCGTCAGAAATCAAGTATCCTAAACCTGAAGAAGCCGCAATAAGTTCTGCACCAATTATAGCTCTAAAGCTATACCCAAGACCTAAACTAAGTCCAACAACAATATCTAACATAGAATTAGGAATTATTATTTTGCAAAAAATTCTTTTCTTAGATAAATTAAAAGACTTGCCTACTTCAATTAATTTACTGTCACAATTTTTTATCCCTTTTAGTGTATTTAAAAATATTGGAAAAAACGATGCTAAAACTATAATTATAATTTTAGACTCTTCACCTATACCAAACCATAAAATCAGCATAGGTATTAAGGCTAGTGGAGGTGTACTTCTCATAAATTCAAATAGTGGCTTGAAATATTCATACATTTTTTTATTTACACCAAACACGATTCCAAGTGGTATTGCTATCAATGAACTTATTAAAAAACCTATAAATATCCTCTTCACACTAGCATAAACATTTAAAAAAATAGAACCATCATTTATCATTTTTATAAAAGTTTCCAAAACTCTTTCAGGCGGAGGCAAAATATAGCTACTCCATATACCTAAAACACATACAATTTTCCATAAAATTAAGATTAGTAAGAAAATGTAATATCCTTTAAACTTTCTATGAATTCTCTCCAGCATCTAATACTCCTTTTTAATATACCTACCCCTGCTACCCTTTTTATTCTTTAAATATATTTTAAGCTACAATTAAAATTCACTATAAAAATTAATCTATGCCAATTCTTACTCCACCTGACCTCATTCTGTCAGAAGGTGTTGCATCTGTATTCAAGCTAGACAATCTTTCAGATGGTTGTATAATAACAATTTGACCATGCTCAACAAACTCCATATGATAAGATTCCCCTGAAGTCTGACCAACAAAAGTTTTCCATGATAGTTTTGCTACTTTAGGATATGGTTCCCTTCCAGTCCATGCTACTAACGCATCTGGGTCGACACAACAAGGCCCTTCAAGTATTAGAGGGTTCCCATCTGTTATTATGGCAATATCTTGATTTTGACTTGTTTTATTTATTAAATGTGTAGTAAAAAGTCCTTTTTGAGATATTACTCCTGAACCAATTAATTTTACACTATAATCTAGTTGTTCTGAAAATGCTAATAAGTTTTCACTCTCAACACAAATCGAGTCACCTGGGTCAATTGATATTACATCTACATGATAAGCATTTTGCGCTAGGTAAATTTCACCTTCACCTTCAACAACCATTATTGGCATTTGTTCTCCTGTCAATGACCTTTGAACATGTCCTAGCAATGCTCTACCTAAACCACCACCATTATTTGGGCCTAATATTAATTTTTCAAAGTTAAAATTTCCTTTAAATGCTACCATAGCACCTTTTTTAGCAAAAAATTTACCACTTCCTCTTGCTATACACATAAGTTCATTTGTTACATCAAATTTAAACATAATAAACATTTATATTGCTGTATTTAGCAATAATCCCTCCTAATCATATATTTGTCTATAATTATACAGTAAAAATATAATATAGTCTAATTGACTTCAAATATGAAATTTATTATTTATATATAAAATAAGAGCCTGATAAAAAGTTTAACTTACTTTATTATCAGACTCTTATTTTATCTATCTTTTAGTATCATGGCAACTCTTACTACTTGAGCATCCAGAACAACCACATCCACAACTACTGCCATTCTTTTTCTTGTTATTAACCATATGCATCACAGCCAATGCCATTAATACTACCACAATAGCTGCTATAATAAATGTAGCCATAATCATCACTCCTTATTTATATGAACTAATTTTTCATATAGCTCAAATTACCAATTTTATCTTTTTTTATTGTTCGATTTGAATAAGTTAAAACCCCAAATACTACAGCTATTGCTATAACTATAGATATTATTGCCCCAGCAATACTTCCACTAGTTCCTAAAAGTACACTTCCAACTTGATTGATAAGAAGAGCAACTATATAAGCTGTTAAAGTTTGGAACCCTAATGTAATCCATGTCCATTTCCATGAACCCATTTCTCTTTTTATAGCACCAATAGCTGCAAAACAAGGTGCACAAAGCATGTTAAATGCCATAAATGAAAATGCACTGACTACTGTAAACATACTTGCAACTGAACCAAGAAGTGTTGGGTCTTGTTCTGTTGCATCTGATATACCAAATAAAACGCCAAATGTTCCAACTACATTCTCTTTTGCTACTAGACCTGTAACTGTTGCTACTGATGATTGCCAGTTTCCAAATCCAAGAGGTGCAAATATTGGTGCAACTATATTTCCTAGACTAGCCAATATACTATCTCCTGCATCTACCATTTGTAGTGACCAGTTAAATGATTGTAAGAACCATATTACTCCACAAGCAACAAATATAATTGTACCTGCTTTGATTATAAATGCTTTTCCTCTATCCCACATATGAATTAAAACTCCTTTTGCACTAGGAACATGATATTGAGGTAGTTCCATAACAAATGGAGATGGTTCTCCAACAAATAAAGAAGTTCTTTTTAATATAATTCCACAAACAATTATCATTACAATTCCTAAGAAATACATTGATGGTGCTACCCATGAAGCCCCTCCAAACAGTGCTCCTGCAAATAAAGCTATTATTGGAATCTTAGCTCCACATGGAATAAATGTAGTTAACATGATAGTCATTTTTCTATCTCTGTCATTTTCTATAGTACGAGTTGACATAACACCAGGAACTCCACAACCTGAACTTATAAGCATCGGTATAAATGACTTTCCTGAAAGACCAAACTTACGGAATATTCTATCCATTATAAAAGCCACACGTGACATGTATCCACAATCTTCAAGTATTGATAATAGCAAAAATAAAAGCATGATTTGTGGTACAAATCCTAATACAGCTCCAACTCCACCAATTAAGCCATCAACTACAAGACCTTGTAACCAATCAGCTACATTTACGGAAGCTAGGAAATTACTTACATTACCTTGAATAATTTCTCCAAACAATACATCATTTGTCCAATCAGTTGCTATAGCACCCAATGAACTTACTGCTATGTAGTAAACTCCCCACATTATAAGTGCAAAAATAGGTAGTGCTAATATACGGTTTGTTACAAACTTATCTATTTTATCTGAAACAGTTTCTTTACCATTTCTATTTTTCTTTATTATGCTTGAAATTATTGAACTAATAAATTCATAACGATTTGCTGTGATTATACTTTCACTATCATCATCCAATTCATCTTCACAATTTCTAGTTATCTCTTCTATGTCATTTAATATTACTTTAGAAATATCAAGCTTTTGTATAACATTTTCATCTCTTTCAAATAACTTTATAGCTAACCAACGTGTTTCCATATCTATATATGGAGTTTTTTCCTCTATTATCTTTTCGATTTTTTCTATTGCTCCTTTGCTTTCATCAACAAAAGGTAACTTAAAATCTAATTTATTGTTACCACTTGCAATTTCAATTGCTTTTTGAGCAGCTTCCATAATTCCTTGCCCTTTAACAGCTGTTACTTCTACTACAGGGCAACCTATAACCTCTGATAATTTTTTAATATTTATCTTATCTCCATTTTTCTTAACAACGTCCATCATGTTAAGAGCTATAACAGTAGGTATACCTAATTCCAAAACCTGAGTTGTTAAATATAAATTTCTCTCTATATTTGATGCATCTACAATGTTTATTACTGCATCTGGTTTATCATCAAGCATAAAATTACGTGTAACAACTTCCTCTAATGTATATGGTGATAGAGAATAAATACCTGGTAAATCTACTATTTCTACATCTTTATTTCCTTTTAATTTTCCACCTTTTTTTTCAACTGTTACTCCTGGCCAGTTACCAACATATTGTGATGAACCTGTAAGTCCATTAAACATTGTTGTCTTGCCACAATTAGGATTTCCTATGAGACCTATTTTTATTGACATTTCCATTCCCTCCATTAATATTTAGATATATAAATTATTTTTGATACAGAAAATCATTCTCACTATATAATTGCATTAACTCTACTATAATTAACTTTATTATTCCACAATAATTTTTTCTGCATCTGATTTACGAATTGATAGTTCATAATCTCTAACTGTTATTTCAATTGGGTCTCCAAGAGGAGCTACTTTTCTCACAAATACATCAACACCTCTTGTAATTCCCATGTCCATTATACGTCTTCGTGTAGCTCCTTCTCCTTCTAATTTTTTAACTTTTACAGTTTCCCCACACTTAATATCCTTTAGCTTGTTCATATTACTACCTCCCTATATTATTATTCTACTTGCCATTTTTTTATCTAATGCAATTCTAGTATCCTTTACATCTATTATTAAATTACCATCTATCTTAGAAATTATTTTAACATTTGTTCCTACTACAAATCCTATGCTATTTAAAAATGTTCTTGTCTTATCACTTCCTGAAATCTTCTTTATAACTACTTCTTCTCCTATATTTGATAATACTAATGGCATACGATATTCCTCCTTATACTAGTTTAAATTTATATGTAAACTTTTCCTTCTATTTAAATTCTAGTATCTTATTTTTAAATTGTGGTTCATTAAAATGATTACCTATTTTTTTCCTTCTTTTTACAATTCTTAATTTTGATTTAAGTCTATCATAATAGTATAGTTTTTGCAAGTGATTATTGTATTCTTTTGATTTTTTCTCTCAATTAATTTTATTCCTCATACAAATCTTATTTATCTTAACATAATTTTTATAAAATAAAGATGCTTTTAGATAGTATCTTTGACTATCTAAAAGCATCTTTATTTTTCATCTATTTTATATTTATTTATATACTTAATTCTTACTTGGAAACATTTTCATTATTACTTTCATCTTTTTCTGTAAAAATGTCTTTATCTAATTTTAAAATATCAACAAACAAATGTATTTTGACATACTCTCTTCTTCTATGTATGAGAGTGTGACAAACAAAGTTTAAATTCTATTATAAATAATTATATTCTCTATTAACTTGAATATTTAGATAGAAACTCTATTTGTTGAAGATTAAATGTTTGTGTATGAATATTGGAATAATTTTTTGAGTATGTATCAACAAAACCATGATTTGCATCTGCGATTTCAATTTGAATATTTTGTTTTTTGGCAAGAAGTTGAGAGGCAACAAACTCAACATCAAATGAATCGTATTTTGCAAATACTAATAAAACAGGACATTTTGGAATTACATCCATATAATCTCTAATTCGAGAACCATAACAGCAAATTATTCCATCACATAAGGAATTTTCACTGCATCTCCATGCAATTGTTGCACCTACACTATATCCAATAACGAATACATGCTTATATTTTAATTTTAAATCATTTATAAGTTTTTCTACTTTTTCATAGATATTAAATCCTATATTACTTATAAAAAAATTATATGCATCTTGAGCTTTTAAATAAGAAAAAACTTTCCCGCTACCCAAAAGTTCAGGGCAAAATACATCATATCCATCTTGATAGTATTTTTCACAAATATCCTTTATAAAATTGTTAACTCCATAAATTTCATGTAGCACTACAATAGCTATATTACTTTTATGTGTATACTTAATCAGTTTATCCACCACCTTTATTAAATAGTCAATATTTTTATACTTAGTTTAATGTATTCCTATATGTATGTCAATTTACTGTTTTAGAATCTAATTTACTCAAAAAGGAGTATTTCACTCATAATCTTTAAAAACCATGAATGAAATACTCCTAAAAGTTTACTTAATTTATATTAAATTTATTTTCCAAAATATCTATTTAATAATCCTAAGAATGCTTTACCATGTCTAGCTTCATCTTTACACATTTCATGTACTGTATCATGTATAGCATCTAATCCTAATTCTTTAGCTTTTTTAGCTAATTTTAATTTTCCATCAGTTGCACCATATTCAGCGTCAACTCTAACTCTTAAGTTTTCTTTTGTATCTGCAACTACAACTTCTCCAAGAAGTTCTGCAAATTTAGCAGCATGTTCTGCTTCTTCAAAAGCTATTCTCTTATAAGCTTCTCCAACTTCTGGATATCCTTCTCTATCAGCTTGTCTACTCATTGCTAAATACATTCCTACTTCTGTACACTCACCAACAAAGTTAGCTCTTAATCCTTCGATTACTTCCTCATCTACACCTTGAGCTACTCCTATTCTGTGCTCATCAGCCCAATTCTTTTCGCCTTTCATTTCTTCAAACTTATCAGCTCCAACTTTACATACTGGACATTGTGCTGGTGCAGCATCCCCTTCATGTATATATCCACATACTGTACAAACAAATTTTTTCATAATTAATTTCCTCCTAATATTTTATATATCAAATTTAATTTTTTATTTTCTAAGTTATTCTATATATACCCGTGTCATATACCTTCAAACAATTTTTTTTAAAATTTTTTATTAATTTTTAATTTCGATTTGTCAGCAGTATATTTCTGTAGTAATGACCTTTGAGTTTCATTAGCTCTTTATGATTTCCAGATTCTACAATTCGTCCATTTTCTAAAACTATTATATTGTTACAATTTGATATAGTACTTAGTCTATGAGCTATAATTATACTAGTCTTTCCATAAGTCACATTATTTATTGCATCTTGAATCTTAGCTTCAGTTGCTATATCTATATTACTCGTAGCTTCATCCAAAATAAGTATTGGTGCATTTTTTAATACCGCCCTAGCAATACTAATTAATTGTTTTTGCCCCTCACTTAAATCCTCACCCCTATCTGATAAAACAGTCTCATATCCTCCATGCATTTTAATTATAAACTTGTGTAAATTTGCTATTTTACTAGCAGATATAACCTGTTCATCAGTTGCTGTTAGGTTTCCATACCTTATATTTTCCATAACAGTGTCATTAAATATATAACTTTCTTGTGGAACTACTCCAAAATAATTTCTTAAACAATTCCTATCAACTGAATATATATCATTCCCATCTAAAAATATCTTCCCTTTTTCTACTTGATAGAAATTTGTAATCAAATTTATAATTGTCGTTTTTCCACTGCCAGTTTCTCCTATTATAGCATTTGATGTTCCAGCCTTGATTTTTAAGTTTATATCACTTAGAATATTCTTTTTTGAGTCATATGAAAAACTTACATCTTTAAATTCAATATCTCCATTTATAAAAGATTTTTTTAAATTATTATTTTTATTGTTGTAAATGTCACTTTTAGTGTTACTATTTATTTGTTCTTCTTCTTGCTCATCCATAACTTCAAAGACTCTTTCACATCCTGCTACAGCTGAAAGCAATGTATTAAATAAGTTAGCTAATTCATTTAAAGGTCTTGTAAATTGTCTTACATAACTTAAAAAACTTGCTATAACGCCTATAGTTATAACGTCTTTAGACGCAAGTACTCCACCTATAATACATATAATTGCAAATCCTATATTACTAATTACGTTCATAATAGGCATTAAAAGAGATGTATAAATCTGTGATTTAAGTGAAATACTCAAAAGCCTATCATTGATTGCTTTGAAATCACCTACAGATTTTTTCTCATAATTAAAAGCTTTTACTACATTTATATTTGATATCATTTCTTCAATATGAGAATTTAGTTTTCCTAATTCTACTTGTTGTTGCTTAAAAAAAACTCTAGTCCTCTTTGCGATGAAATTGCTTAGAAACATTACTATTGGTATTAATACGATACTGCAAAAAGTTAAAATAGGGCTTAATATAAACATCATAATGAAAGTTAGCAATATGTTCAAAATTCCTGTAATTAATTGTACTAATGAAGTTGAAATACCTGTACTAATATTATCAACATCATTTGTTACTCTACTCATAATATCTCCAGTAGGGCTCTTATCAAAGAAAGTTATTGGTAAATTCCTAAATTTTAGAAATAAATTACTTCTCATATCTCTAACTATGCTTTGAGATAATCTAGCTGTAAATATCCCCTTGAACAACTTAACTAAAAATTCAATTATATAAAATAAAAGTAAAATAAGTATTCCTTTTAAGAAAATAGACTTTGAATATATATCAATATTTATTATGTCAACTACTTTTCCAAGAGTATATGGTATTATAGTTGATATAATTGAATCAATTATTACTAGTAAAAAAATTAATCTAGTAATTTTTTTATCTTTTTTAAAGTACATAAAAACTCTTTTAAATGTTTTTTTAAAATCTTTAGGCTTTGCTTTTTTCTTTAGTCTACTCACCTTTTGATTTCCAGTACTCAAATTCAATACACTTCCTCCTTAATTTACATCTTCATTTACTAGATTTTGCAACTCAAAAATCTTTTTATAAGTTGGAGAACTAACCAGTAAATCTTCATGTGCAGCAAATCCAACCACCTCTCCCTCATCTAAAACTAAAATCTTATCACAGTCAATTATAGAACTAATTTTTTGTGAAATAGTTATAATAGTACATTTCTTGTTTTCATTTTCTCTTAAATTATTTATATAATCTTTTATATTTTTCCTTATAACTGTTTCTGTATTGATGTCCATCGCACTAAAACAATCGTCAAGAATTAATATTTGTGGTTTTTTTGCTATAGCTCTAGCTATTGTAACTCTTTGTCTTTGTCCTCCTGATAGGTTTTTACCCCTTTGAAACAAAACTTCATCATAAGAATTTTCAAGTTTTGTTATAAATTGATTTGCATTTGCTATTTCGCATGCTTTTACAACATCTTCTTTACTTATATCTTTACTTCCCATAATTATATTTTCTGATATACTCTTTCCAAACACACTGCTATTTTGAAAGACTACACCTATTTTTTCTCTTAAACTATCTTTAGATATACTGTATATGCTATGCTCTCCAATCTTAATATCTCCTTTATCAACTATATATAGTTTTTGGATTAAATTGACTAAAGAAGTCTTTCCTGAACCAGTTTGACCAATCACGCCAATATTTTGCCCTTCTTTTATTTTAAAAGATATGTCTTTTAATATCTTCTCATCTATATTTTTATTATACGAAAAATCTACATTTTCAAAAATTATATCACCATTTATAAATTCTAACTCTCTTTCTTTAGCATCTAAATCAGTATTTTTGATAATTACTTCTTCATTCTCATCAATTAGGACTTCACTTATTCTTTCATAAGAAGCTTTTGCTCTCACAAAAACATTAAAAACGTGTGAAATCATTATAAGTGATGTTAATATTCTAGTCATGTAGTTTACATAGGCAACTATAATTCCAATTTTAATTTCTCCAGAATAAATTAAATATCTCCCAATTAGCAATATTATTATTATAGCAATGTTAATAATTATTGTAATTGTTGGTCTAAAAAATGACATCATTGTTGTGGCTTTTCTACTATTTTGAAAAAGTTCATTATTTAATTCTTCAAAACGTTTATTCTCATAATCATACCTACAGAATAATTTAACTACCTTTATTCCACCTAAAAACTGTCTCAATTTTGAGTTTATCTTATCTGTACTTTCTTGTACTTTTTTAAACAACTTATATCCAATCTTCATGTTAAGCAATATTATAATAAATATAATTGAAACTGCAATTAAAATAATTATTGACATTTTTAAATTTAATTTTATCGCTATAATTAAACTTCCTATACACATAATTGGTGATTTTATAAAAACTCTCATCATTCCATGAACAAATAATTGTATCTGATTAATATCATTAGTAATTCTTGTTATTAGTGAGGCTCTACCAAATTTATCTACTTGCTTCAATGAATATGTATTTATCTTTTCAAATACATCCTGTCTTAAATCATAAGAAAAACACTGAGAAACTCTTGCTGAGATTATACTTCTTATTATTGAAAATACTGCTCCTAAAAAAGTTATACCTATCATTAATGCTCCCGTTGATAATATGTAATCTAAGTCCTTATTTGAAACCCCTATATCAATTATTTTAGCCATTATAGTTGGTTGTGCCAAATCACAAAAAGCTTCCAATGTTAAGAAAAATATTGCTGTTAAAAACAACACTATATATTTTTTTATATATTTTTTAAAATACCTCATTCAACCATCCCTTCATAGCATTTTCTAACTATTAAAAGTATATCACAATCAATAATTTAATTGATTATATCAATTATAAATATTTGATTTATTCTTAATTTTTATACTATATATTTTATAAATTATTTGTTTTTATTTCCCATATTTATATATATTTATAGCATACTATTATATATAATATATATGTATTAAAATTAAGACAAAACTTTAACTTTACTATTTGTGTAAAAAGTAATATAATTTAAAATTGATTATAAATCTAACTTTTTTATCTATTAAAATATTCAGGAGGTGAGAGATTTGAAAAAAACAAATGGTTTAAAAGAAATTTTAAACTGGAATAATATGAAAAATTTAAGACCTTCAAAGGGTTTAAAAAATATATTAGAAATTTTTAAAAATGACCTAAAAGATATACGTGGAAATTATGCAGTACTTATAATAGTTGTAGGACTTGCTTTTTTACCATCTTTATATGCTTGGTTTAACATAAAAGCATCTTGGGACCCATATGGGAGTACTGCTAATATGCTTGTAGCAGTAACAAATGAAGATAAAGGTAATGAGATAGCAGGACAGAAAATTAATATCGGAGACCAGTTAATTGAACAACTTAAAGATAATAAAAGTTTAGGTTGGCAGTTTGTAGATGAGAAAACGGCTCTTGAAGGTGTTAAAAAAGGTACTTATTATGCATCACTTAAGATTCCAAAGAATTTCACAAAAGATTTAACTTCCCTAATTACAGATGATGTCAAAAAGGGTGAACTTATCTATACAGTAAATGAAAAGATAAATGCAGTTGCACCAAAGATTACTGACAAGGGAGCTTCTGCAATACAGTTACAAGTTAATCAAACAATAATAAAGACAGTGAGTGAAATAGTTCTTGGTGTATCAAATGGAGTTGGTGCAGGAATTGAACATGGGCTTCCAAAACTAACAAAAGTTGAAAACTCTCTTATGGACCTTCAAAAAAGATTTGACCATATAAATAAAACGGTCGATTTAGCTGCTGATGCTACTTCAAAATTATCAGGTACAGTTAGAGATATTAAGGCTGATTTACCTACAATTAAAAAGACTTTAAATGATACAAAATTATTATCAAGTGATGTAAAAAAATTCTTAGAGGATACAAATAACAATGTAGATGAACTTTCTCCTCTTATAAAGTCTGATTTAAATTTAATGGTTGACCTTTCATCTTCTGCTTCTTCTCTTACATTAAATTTAATTGATGCTGTAAACAGTGGAAGTGAAGATGTACCAAAATTGATAGACAATTTATCAGAAAAGCTTTCTAACTTACAATCTTTAAATGATACTTTAGAAGATTTTTTAACTAAATTGAATCAGCTTACATCCAACAATAGACTGGATGATGTAATAAATAGCCTTGAAGATTCCAGTAATAAAATAGATTCTTCTATATCAACATTAAATGATATTAAAGATAAGGTTATATCTGGGCAACAGCCATCTATAAGTGCCTTAAATAATGTTTTAAGTTTATCAAATGGTATAGGAAGAATTAATTTAAATATTTTGAATAATTTTGACTCAAAAATATCAAAACCTATAAACAGTATATTTGAAAAAAGCATAAATGTAGCAAATGATATAATTACTGTTTTAGATAAAGCAGAAGCAAAACTTCCAAAGGTTGAAGAAATTCTTACTACTTCTTTAAGTCTTTCAGGAAATGCACAAGAAAGTATATCATTAATAAGAGAAAAACTGCCTTTGGCAAAAGGAATGTTGGATGACTTAGTTGATACTTTAAGTAAAATTAGCAATGGCGAGGATATGAAAAAATTAGTTAACTTACTTGAAAGTGATATATTGACAAAATCAAACTTTTTAAAGGAACCTGTTGAAGTAAAGACAGAAAAATTATATCCAATTGCCAACTATGGTTCTGCAATGACACCATTTTATAGTGTTCTTTCTACATGGGTAGGTATATTACTGCTTTCAGCATTATTATCTACATCTGTACATGGAAACTATAAACCTTATGAGATTTATTTTGGAAGAGGACTTACTTTTTTAAGTATAGCCCTCGTTCAAGGATTTATAATTGGAACTGGAGATATATTATTATTAGGAGTAACAGCAGAACATCCAATTTTACTAATAATTCTACTCATGTTTACTAGTATGGTGTTTAATTTTATAGTTTACTCTTTAGTGTCTGTGTTTGGAAATATAGGAAAGGCAATTGCAATAGTACTACTAGTTGTACAGATTGGTTCTTCTGGTGGTACATTCCCTATACAAGTTACACCTACATTCTTCCAAAGAATAAACCCTATAATGCCATTTACTTACGCAATAGGTGCCACAAGGGAGGCTGTTGGTGGTATATATCCTCCAAATTTAATTAAGGATGTATTAGTATTACTATTATTTATGATTTTGTTCATCTGCTTAAATGTACTTTTAAAAGGGCCTATAAATAGAGTTATAAAACCATTTAACAAAAAATTTGGTGATAGTAATTTAACTGGACATTAAACACTTGATTATATCTTTAAAAATCCTATAAAAATAATCTATAGTTTAAGTTTATATTAAAGGTAGTAGCTTCTCAGTTACTACCTTTTTCTAGTTAATAGACTATCCCTCACAATTACTTATAAATGACTGATATTCATTCATTGACTTTCAAAATCCCATATGCTATTATGTACTTGAAATCAGAAGGAGGATGCTATATGCCACGTATTACTAAAGAACCTAATGAGCGTAGACAAGAAATTTTAGATACTGCAATGAAGTTATTTTATGAAAATGGATATGAAAAAACTTCTATTACTGATATTGCAAAATATATGAATGTTGCACAAGGTTTATGTTATCGTTATTTTCCATCAAAAGAAATCTTATTTGATAGTGCTATAGATCAGTATGCACAAACTTTAGTAGATAAAATGCTATCTATACTAAACGATAAAAATAAAACATTAAAACAAATAATTGAAGAAGTACCAACATTTATTGATATAGAAACTGATGATAATCTTTATTACAAAATATGTCATGGAGAACAAAACAAAAAAATTCATGACCAGTTATCTTTAAAAGTCTGTGAAAAGCTTTTGCCAATTGTAAAAAAACAAATTGAACTAGCTCATTCGCGAGGAGAAATTGATGTTCCTGATTCCGATACAACAGCATACTTTTGTGTATACGGTCAACAAGGTATATTACTACGTAATGACATTTCTAATGATGAAAAGATAGAAAGAATTCGTTCTTTTCTAACTTATCTTATGAATATTTAAATATATACCAGCTCAATAATCAGAGATACATATATTTTACAAATACAATTTAGCATTATACTCTATCTCTTACTTCTATATCTAAAGATACACAGATTGACACTTTTTATACCACTCTGCATATCTTTAGATAAACTTGTAGTTACATTAATCCTTTGTAATTCTCTTCCTCTAAAAAATAACTATAACTTTTACATATATTCTAGCTTTATTTTCTTTAAATAAAAATATGCCTTTATAATTTATAAAAGCATATCATAAAAATTTAATATTAAATTACTTCACCTAACATAACCTAAGTATTTAATTCATATAATCAGTTATTCCAGATTTTAAGTTATACAAATGCTTAAAACCTTCCTCGACTAATAAATTACATGCTGTAACACTTCTGTGACCACTTCTACAATAAACTATTACCTTTTTATCCTTATATTCATAAATTTCATCTATATTATTAATTAACTCTTGTAAAGATATATTTATCGCATTTTCTATTTTACTTTCATTAAATTCATCTTTAGTTCTTACATCTAACAATAAAACATCTTTTTCATTTTTCATCATTTCCTTAAGTTGATTTTTATTTATAGTTTTGTACATAATTTAAGATTCCTCCATTTTATTTATATATTACTTATACCCTTTATTTTTTATCAGATAACAAAATATTGTATTTTTATTTTTCTCATATATATAAAATGTATACTTATTATAAATACACTTTTATTGAACAATAATCTGTTGATTAAAATAATTAAGAATGTTATGCTAATTATAATTATTAAAAGGGAAAAGAGGTAATTTAATATGTTTAAGCAAAGATTATGTAAGTTATTATCTAGCACATTAGTACTTAGTATGTTATTTACTGCTACTCCAAGTATTACTTTTGCTGATAATGACACAAACAATATCTCCGATAAGTATCAAAGCTCTGATATAGAGTTAAATGATTATAGTAAAGGTTCGGAGTCTTACACAAAAACTAGAGCTCTTGCTAAAGAGAAAATTCAAACTTTACTATCTAAATATGGTGCTGTAAGCGCTCAATATGCTCTAATTGATAATGGTAAAATTGAGATTTCTGGAAATGGTGGAGTATACAGCAAACAAGATAATAAAAATTTAACTAAGGATAATATGTATAATATTGCCTCTATCAGTAAAGTATTTACTACTACAGCTGTTATGAAGTTGGTTGAACAGGGAAAAGTAAATTTAGATACTCCTGTTGTAAAATATATACCTGAATTTAAGATGGCTGATGATAGATATAAAGAAATCACTCCAAGAATGTTATTAAATCACTCATCAGGGCTAATGGGAGGAAGTTTAAAAAATGCCCTTTTATTGGGAGACAATGATTCTTATAGTCATGATAATTTCTTAGAAGAATTAAAGAAACAAAGATTAAAAGCTAAGCCAGGAGCTTTTTCCGTTTATTGTAATGATGGATTTACTTTAGCTGAAATTTTAGTAGAGAAAGTATCTGGTATGTCATTTACTAATTTTCTTGATAAGTACATAAATAATCCACTTAACTTACAAAACACAAAAACTCCAGAAAATAGCTTTGATAGTTCAAAACTTGCAAAAGCCTATGTACCTTATTGGGAAGATGCAGTTCCACAAGATAACTTTAATACTATAGGTATGGGTGGCTTATATTCAAGTGCAGAAAATCTATGTACATTTGCACAAACATTTATGAAAAAATCAAATGGAATTCTTTCTCCTGCTTCAGTAAAAGCTATGGAAAATAAAGAATATTTAAATGGTCTATGGCCTGAGGGAGAAGACTCTATCCTTGGATATGGTTTAGGATGGGATTGTGTCAACACTTATCCATTTAATCAATATAATCTAAAAGCACTTACAAAAGGTGGAGATTCTTTATTATTCCATAGTAATCTTACAGTGCTTCCAGATGAAAATATGGCAGTTGCAGTTGTTTCTTCTGGTGGAAGTAGTCAACTTAACGAAGTAATCGGACAAGAAATTTTACTATCTGCACTAAAAGAAAAAGGTAAAATTAAAGAAATAAAACCTGATAAAACATTTAGTAAGCCACAACAAGTCAAAATGCCAAGTTACTTAAAAGAAAATAGTGGACTTTATGCTTCTTCAAATATGCTAAAAATCGATGTTAATGATAATGGTACTCTAACAGTATCTTCTCCATACATAGAAAATGGACCTGAAGATAAATATGTATACATAGGTCAAGATAGATTTGTATCTGAAAAAGGTAATAGTTGCCTAAAATTTGTAAAAGAAAAAAATAATATCACATATTTAAATATGAGCTCTTATGATGATGTTCCTGGATTAGGTCAGACAGCAAGTTTATACTACGTAGCTCAAAAGGTAGATGACAATGATATATCAGATAGTGTCAAAGAAGCATGGGAAAAAAGAGGTGAAAAAGGCTACTATATAGTGGATGAAAAATATAGTTCTCAACACTATATGCTTGGTTCTGTTAAAGCAATTCTTGGTGTTTCTGATAAAACTCCAGGTTTTTTAGCTAATACTAAAATAATAGATGAGAATAATTCAAATGCTTTTATAGAAATACCTGGTGTAATGGGTCGTGATTTGAGTGATATCAAACTGTATAAAGAAAATGGTACAGAATACCTAAAATTTGCAACACAAACATATGTAAGTGAAGATTCCCTAACTAATTTATCATCAGAAAAATCTTTTACATATCAAATAGATTCAAAAGGGTATGCAAAATGGTACAAAATTGGCGATGATATAGCAAATAAAAAAATAGAAGTTAATCTTCCTCAAAATTCATCTTTTGCAGTTTATGATGATAAAGGAACTCCTGTAAATTACTCTTTAGTGACAAAGAATAATAGAGTTAGATTGCCAAAAGGAGGCGTAATAGCTTTCTTAGGAAGTCCAAATGCCAAATTTGAAGTTACATACCAAGATGAAGTAAATGCAAATGAATTAACAGGAACTGATAGATATGAAACTTCTATTAAGATAAGCCAAGCAGGTTGGGAAAATGCTGAAAATGCTGTTTTAATAAATGATTCTGCAATTGCAGATGCTTTGGCTGCAACACCATTTGCATATAAAAAAGATGCTCCTATATTGTTAACTGGAAGTTCTCAAATAAATGAAAAAACTTTAGCTGAATTAAAGAGATTAAAAGTTAAAAATGTATATGTAATCGGTGGTGAAGCTTCTGTAAACGAAAAATCTTTAGATACTATAAAGTCAGATAATATGTCTGTATCTAGAATTTCAGGAAATGATAGATATGAGACTTCTTTAAATCTTGCTAAAGAATTAAAAGGAATTAGTAATGTATCAAAAATATCAGTAGTTAATGGTGAAAAAGGATTAGCAGATGCAGTAAGTATTGGTGCAGCATCAGCTCAAAATGATATGCCTATAATACTTACTAATGAAAATAGTAATATAACTGAAATAAATGATTTATTCAAAGATAAAAAAATAGATAAATCTTATATAATAGGTGGAGAATACACAGTTTCTAAAAATATAGAAAGTAAACTTAAAAATCCACAAAGAATATCAGGTAGTACTAGAAATGAAACAAATGCAAAAGTAATAAAAGAGTTTTACAAAGATTCTAATATAAATAACCTATATGTAGCTAAAAATGGAATCAATAAACAAGATGATTTAATAGATGGTTTATCTGTTGGGGTTTTAGCTGGAAAAACTAAATCTCCTGTAATACTAGTAGGAAATTTACTAGACTATAGTCAAAAAGAACTATTTAAAACTATGAGATTTAAATCAGTAACACAAATTGGTGGAAATGGAAATGAAAATTCATTTAAACAAATTAAAGAAATAGCTTAATATTTTAAAACGGGCTATATTCAAATAATTTTATTTGAATATAGCCCGTTTTTATTACAATTATAAAATTAATCTTTATTTATCATTCATACTTAGTAATTTATCTAAGTATACTGACTTTAGCTGCTTACTAGCCAAAGCTTTTTTAGCTGGTTCAAGTTTTAATATAGCTGATAGTATAGCTCCCATAGCTCTATGACTAGCTAAGGCATTATTATCAAAAATTAGATTTTGTAACTGCCCTTTTTCAATTGCCATGAGAACTGCTCTATGTACTGAATTTGCAGGAGTTATTATTTTTTCATCTCTCTTTAATAGCATAATACTATTTTTGTGACAATTTCTAACACAAACTCCACAACCTAGACATCTATCCTCATCAATTTTTATATATTCTTTATCATTTTCTTTTACTTTACTTATTGCATCTATTGGACATGCAGATATACATTTACCACACTTTACACAACTTTCATGGTTTATATTTGGTATAAAGCTAGTTGTTTGTACTGGGTGAAGATTTCCAAATCTTTTTGCTGCTACTAGCGCCTCACAACAGCAACCACAACAATTACATATAAATGTAACTCCTTTTCGAACATTTTCTCCACATTGAACTAAATTATGTTCATATGCTTGATGAAGTAATTCCTTACATTCTACTTTATCTACACGTCTTGCAAATTTATTGTTTATTAAAGAATTAGCTACATTGTCAAATGTCATACATATATCCATAGGAGCATCACAGGCTTTTCCAACATGTTGCATTCTATGTCTACAATAACACATGCTTATACCTATATGAGTCGATTCATCAATTATATGAGTAGCTCTTTCATAATCTAAAATACTTACTTCATTATCATTAGTCAATACTTCTTCTTGAACGTAAACTCTTCCAAGTTTTGTTTCTGTTGAATAAAATAAATCTTTAATAAAATCTTCTTCTACATTCATATACTGATAGTAAAGTTCTGATAAAAGTTTTTGGTCTATATCGTGTCTTGTTCTCATCATGGCAAACTCAAAAAAACCAGCCATTGGAGGAGGCATTATATATTTTTTACCTTTTTTATCTTCTATATCTAGTATTAGTGCCCTGCTAGCTAGCTTATCTAGCACCCTATATGCTTCACTTTCACTTATACTCCAAATTTTAGCTGCTGTTTTTACTCTAAAAGGCTTTATTGGAAGTTGTGCCACTAATTTTGCCTCTTGTTCTGTAAAAAGTACATTTAATATTTTATATAATGTATCGGAGGGTGGAGCACCCTGTGGAAATTTATTTATTCTTTCCTCTAAGCTTTTATACATGTTTTTAGCAGTTATATGAGAAATAGTAATCACCTTCTTTTTCTTTTGTTTTCCAATATAATCAAATATCTTTCTTTATTATCTAAACTCCTACTTTATATAATACCAATTCTTTCTAAATAATTAAATACCTCTAGCAATTTATTTATTAGATTTCTTATATAAATAAAAACCGTTTAATCAGCATAATTATAGTTTATACCAATTAAACGATTTTAATAATATTTTATATATCTATAAATTATTTTTATAGTATTTTATATACTTTCCTTTCTTATATTATCTATTATATTCTCCTTATTTAATTTATTCATAGGTATATATGCTGCTATAAAGGTTATTATAAACACACTAACTATGCATATGCCAATTGCTGTCCATGGTATAACTGTAGAAAATTCAATTACACCTGAAACTAATTTATTCATAATTAATATCAACCCAATACCAATTGGTACGCCAAACAATAAAGATAAAATACCATAGATAAAACTTTCTAAGTATATCATTTTTCTAAAACCTACAGGAGTAACACCTATTGATTGTATTATTGCTAGTTCTCTTTTTCTTAGATTTATACTTGTACTTATTGTATTTAGTATATTTGTAACACTTACTAGAGATATCACTACTATAAACCCATATACAAAAACTTTAATAGCTTTTAAATTTTGCTTTGCACTTTTGTCACTTGTATTTTCATCATGAAAATTGACATTATTTTTTTTAGCCAAAGACTCTACACTCTTCCTAGTCTGAGCACTTCCCCCTGAATCAATAAAGACAATACCTTTCTCTAACTTTAAATTCATATTTTCAGCAACCTCATCATAAGTTAAAAATTGCAATCCCATATTTTGATAACCCATTCCTAGACGTTTTTCATCTGTTATACCAAGAATTTTTATGTTTACTTTTTTCTTTGAATCATTTTCGCCAGTATATTCACAAGTTACAATATCTCCAACTTTGTAATTAGTTAACTCTATTACGCCTTTCTTACCCTTTGATTCAAAGTAACTTTTTCTAACAAATATCACTCCATTTTCTTTAATCGCTCTTTCTTTATCAAAAGAGCCTTTTATTAAGTTTTTTGTTTTATTTTGTATTGCAGTTTCTCCAGGAAAAATTAGTTCGTTGTTGTTAAACTCATATACATAACTATCTCCAACCTTACGTTGTTGATAATAATCCTTAATTAGATTTTCTTTAGATTTATTTATTTTATCCTTATCTACTCCTATAGAAATATACTCTCCTACAGCTACTTCAAAGTTTTTTATTCCAGATATATTTTTTAGTTTATTTATAGTATCATCCATAGACTTAGATATTTGTCTTGAACTTAAATATAAATCGTAGTTTCTTTGAGAATTTCTGATTTCTTCACCTTTTAAGAAATTCGCCATAAATCCGCTAAAAGATATAAATATTACTATACTTACTATTAAAGAAAAAAGTGTCACAATAAATTTCTTTCTATTTCTTCTTACACTTTTATATGCAAGTACACCTTCTGTTCCAAAAACTAATTTAATAAGTTTCGAATTTTTAACCTTACCTACTTTGTAATCTCCACTACTTCTTATTACACTAAGAGGAGAAATATTAGAGGCTGTTATTGCAGGTAGGAGAATTGATATAAAAATTGTAAGTAAAACAATTATTATACTGATAATTATTATTAATGGATTATATACTATTTGTAAACCCATCTGTGATACAACTGATTCTGTAAGATATTTATTTATAGCTTTAAATACTAAATCTATAGCTACTGTTCCAGACAATAGTCCTATTGGTATTCCAATACAGCTAATTATAATACCTTCAATAAAAACTAATCTTTTAATTTGATTAGTAGTAGCTCCTATAGAATTTAATATTCCAAACTGCTTTTTTCGTTCAGTTATAGAAATACTAAAAGAATTATATACTGTAGCAATTGTACATATAATTACTAAAATAGTTACCATAGTAATTATAGCTTTTATAGAACTATTTATATTTGCATACTTACTAGCTCCTTGTAATCTCAATAAATGTTCATTGTATTTTATCATTTCAGAGTTTGATGCTTTATCTTTATTTGTATATATATTATTACTTATTTTTCTTGTTATTTCATATATATCTTTAGGATTTTTTGCTGTTATTGATATATTCACTGTCTCTTTATTATTATCTATAGGATTAAAGTAAGTTAAACCAGTAGCAACTTGGTCAGTGAGTTCAAATCCTGGCCTTTTGATTATACCTACAATTTTAAATGTCTTTTCTTTTTCATTGGCAATATAATCACCTTCATGAAATACACTCATATCATCAATTTTTTTGTTATTACTATCAAACATATCACCTACTTTTAAGGTTATCTTATCTCCTATTTTTAGCTTTTTCTCCATAAGATTAACTATGTTTTCACTTAAAATAATTTCTCCATCTTTATCTGGAAATCTACCTTCTTTTATAGAAACTCTATATCCTTCCATAGCATTTTTATCATATTGCTTAACGCTTAATATACCATTTACAGTATCTTCTATTCTAGAGTATCCAAGTTGATTAGTAAGTGCATAACTTTTTATTTCAGCCGATTTTGTTGCATAGTCTATATTTTTTTTGTTTACATTGTAGAATTTAGCATGAAAACTCCCATCATTTTTTATGGTTTCTCTTATTTGATAATCCATAAAACTTTCAAATATGTTACCTATACCACAAATTAGAGCAGTGGAAAGTATTATTCCAATTATAGTTACAATAGTTCGTCTTTTATTTTGTTTTAAATATCTAACAGTTAGAGATGTATATAGATTCATTTATATCACCTCATCACTTTTTATAATTCCATCTTCTATGCCTATAATTCTATCCGCCTGAAGTGCTATATTTTTGTCATGAGTTATCATTATTAATGTTTGATTATATTTTTTCACTGATAATTTTAATAACTCTAGTATTTCTTTTGAGTTTTTGCTATCTAGATTACCTGTTGGTTCATCTGCTAATACTATAGATGGTCTATTAATTAAGGCACGTCCTATAGATGTTCTTTGTTGTTGACCTCCTGATAATTGATTAGGAAGATGATTTTCTCTATTGCTTAGACCCAATGTTTTCATCAAATCATTCAAGTATTCTTTATCAATCTTTCTATTATCAAGCTCTGCTGGAAGTAATATATTTTCTTTGACATTTAAAACTGGAATCAGATTATAGAATTGATATATAAGACCTATATTTCTTCTTCTAAAGATTGCCAAATCCTTAGTTTTTAGATTATATATATCTACATCATTTATATAAACCTTACCACTAGTAGGTCTATCAACACCTCCTAATAAATGTAATAATGTACTCTTTCCACTTCCGCTTGGACCTGTTATTGCTATAAACTCACCTTTTTCTATAGACAAGCTTACATTTTTTATTGCATCGACTTTTGTTTCATTTTTACCATAACTTTTAGTCAGATTTTCTACTCTTAAAATTTCCATAACTACCTCCAATATTTATATTCTATACTTCATATATTAGACTCAAGCTATTACTATAAAGTGAATTAAATATTACAGATTAGTCACTATTATCATCATATATCTTATGAAATGCTATATGAAATTCAGTTCCTTTACCTTTTTCACTATTTACATAAATATCTCCATTTTGGCTTTCTATTATGGATTTTGCCATTGCAAGCCCTATACCTACACTATCCTCTTTTGAACTACTTTTCCCTCTATAGAAACGTTTAAAAATATGTGGTATATCTTTTTTATCTATACCTTCACCATCATCTTTTATTATTAACTCTGAAAATAATGGATTTTCTTTGTAAATTATACTTATATTTCCAAACTCAGGAGTATGTTCTATACAATTTTTTATTATATTTACTAAAGCCTCAACTGACCAATCAATATCACCAACATAAGATACATTACCATTGCCTTCTATACTTAACTTTTGGTTTTTAATCTCCATAGGTATTTTCATTGGTTGGATTGCTCTATGTATAAGTTCACTAAACTTTATTTTTTCTCTCTTAAACTTTATAACTTTAGCTTCTACTTTTGATAATTTAAGCATACTTTTAATCAACCAATCCATACGATTTAGTTGATTTTTTATCTTGTCTAAAAAATCTATTTTCACTTCATATGGTACATCATTATATAATAAATCACTTAGTATGATTAAGGAAGTCATGGGAGTTTTTAACTGATGTGATATATCTGAAATTGTATTATTTAAAAATATTTTTTCTGAATTTAAAAGTTCAACTTTTTCATTAAGAATTGTTGTCATCTTCAATAGCTCTGTTTTTAAAAGACCTATCTGCCCTTCTTGATTTCTATTTTTCATATCAAATTCTTTTCCTTCTGAACTATAGTAAACATACTTAGTCATATCTGATAAATCATTATATATAGTTCTAAAATATTTAAGTATCAACATAAATATCATTATAAAAATTATACAAACTAAGATTATATTTATTTTTATAGTGTTTGAAAGTAATTTGGAAGTAAGAGGCTCAGAATTTATTCTAATAGTTTTGTCATAGTTATACTTACTTAATATTTTCTCACCAAATTCTACATTTTGCATGGACTTTCCTTGTGTTATTATATCTACGATATCACTTTCTAGTTTTGGATACTTGTTAACTAAGGTTCCTATTATAGCTTGATTATTTTTTACAATCGTATTTTTAGTTGTATTTATATTGATTATACCAAATCCAATTGATATAAGAATTACCATCAACATTAAAATAATATATTTACTAAAAAAGTTCTTTACTTCAGGATTATATAGAAACATTATTTTCACTTCCTATCCATTTATAACCTAGTCCTCTTACAGTTTCTATGTAAATTGGTTTACATAAGTCATCTCCTATTTTTTCTCTAAGTCTTTTTATATAAACAGTTAAAGTATTATCACTAACAAAATCATAAGTTACATCCCAAAGCTTTTCTAGTATTTGACTTCTACTCAAAACTGTATTTTTATTCTGTATAAGAATTAAAAGAAGCTTATATTCAACAGATGTCAGAAATATTTCCTTGTCATTTTTATATACTCTAGCTTCTAATGTATATATATTTAAATCTCTATATTTAAGTATCTTCTTATTTTCTTCTGTAGCGTCACCTTTTCTTCTTAAAACAGCTTTTATTCTCGATATTAATTCTCTAATTCTAAAAGGTTTTGTTATATAGTCATCTCCACCTATATCAAGACCCAGTACAATGTTTACTTCTTCATCACAAGCAGTTAAAAATATTATGGGAATCTGAGAAAACTTTCTTACATACTCACAAAATTCATATCCTGTTCCATCTGGTAACATTACATCCAGTAGTACCATACTATATTCATTAGAAGATATCATTTCTTTTCCACTTGATAAATCCTTTGATATATCTACACTAAATCCCTCTTGCTCCAATGCATACTTTATTCCAAAAGAGATAGTACTGTCATCCTCAACTATCAATAACTTTAACATAACTATTTCCCTTCTTAACATTTTAATTTTAAACTATTTACATATACAACTTTTATTATACACAATTGTTTTAGATACTAAAATATATTTAGAATTACAAAATAGTCACAAACAATTACTAAAAAACATAAAAATAAAAATGCAAGTTGACACTTAACTATTTTGAAAATAGTATAGATTTTTCTCAAGTTAAGCTACAACTCACATTTTAGATATTTAATTTTATATAAACTGGTATTCTCATCTGTTTAACTATTTAAAGCTTACTTTATTCTTCCTCATATTTTTTATATTCTTCTTCTTTATAAATATTATTTTTTTTGTCATCTTCATGTAAATCAATGTCTTTTTTATCATTTTTAACACTATTTACATAATGCATCATTTCTTCTTGAGAAACATGTGGACAATTTTCACAATTTATTCTTCTTGAATTAAATTCTCTTACTTTTTTTTTTAATTCTTCATATTCATAATCTTGTTTTTTATCACTACAATCACATTCATAACCAAACTCATCATATTTATAGTCATTGTATTGATTATTTCCATAATACTCTGTATCAATCATTTGAGACATTTGAGATTTAGATTTAATGTTTTTTATCATCCTATAAGTTGCATATGCACCCACTCCTGTAATCACGGCTCCTGCAAACATCATTGGCTTACTCATTCCATCATCTTTTTTATTCATTTGTCTTTTAATTAAATATGTTAACATATTTTTTCTCCTTTCTGATTTCTATTTATAGATAGTATCTGTATTATTTTGATAAAAATTATGTTATTTTTAAATTACAATTTTTACAAATAATATAAATCATCTTGTAGAATATAAATTTATATTTTGTACTTGATAATGTTTTTTGTGTTATACTATATATATAACAAGTATTTTTATTTATAACGATATTATGGAGGTTTTTTATGATTTTAAATTTAGATTTTAATAGTGATAAGTCTATTTATGTACAAATTAAAGAAGAGATAACTAAAGCTATAGCTTCAGGAGAATTAAAAATAAATGAATCACTTCCATCTGTAAGAAGTATGGCTGAAAATATTGGTGTAAATCTACATACTGTAAATAAGTCTTATAATGAACTAAAAGAAGAAGGATTTTTAAATATTGATAGGCGAAAAGGTGCAATTGTAGCTCAACTTCCAATGGAAACAGAAAATTCAACTCGCCAAAAAAATAGAATTGATTTAGAACTTTTAGTAGCAAAATCTTATTTATCAGGTATCAATAAAGAAGAGTTCTTGACGTTAAGTAAAAATCTATTTGATAAGTATGAGGTGAAATACTATGAATAAGATTGAATGTTTATTTACAATATTTTCAACCTTAATTTTGATGTATGCTACTTTTTATTTTATGCCACATCTTATTGGCAAAAATCACATTTATGGTGTTTCTATAAACCAAGAACATAGAAACTATCCTGATTTTATAATACTTGATAAAAAATTTAAAAAACTTTTATCTATAGGACTCATTGTGATTTTTATTTTAGTTTTAGCTCTAGTTTTTATGTTTGATAAAATAGAATTTTCTTATTCTATTAGTATTATAGGGTTTTTACTATATGAAAGTATATTATATATCTATATTCATAAAGAAGTTAAAATGACTAAATCCAAGTTTTTCACTGAATTAAGTCAGATAAGTGCAGACTCAAAATTGGTAATAGATATGGATTTTATAAATGAAAAAAATAAAATAATAAAAAAATTTAAGATATTGTATTTAATACCAGTATTACTTACTTTTGGAATAAGTATTTTTATATTGCTTAACTATAATCAATTACCAGATTTAATTACTACGCACTCTACTATAACAGGAAAACCTGATGGATTTATGAAAAAATCCTATCTTGGTGTGTTTAAATTAATAGGTCTTGAGTTTTGTATAATGATTTTATTATATATAACTTCTATTGGAGCTATAAAAGCGAGAATTAAAGTAGATACAAATAAAATTGAAGAAAGTAAAACTAAAAACATTAAATATCTAAATAAAATTGGTTATTTGTTTTTTATATTGATGATTATGATGATAGTACAATTCTTTATCGTTTTTTTATCATTAAAAACAAATTCAAATTTATTAACTGTTATAAATATAATAATGCTTTTAGTTATAATTTATTTAATGGTAACATATATTAATTCTCCAAATTTAAAATCCAATTCTTCTTATACTCCAGATAATGATGAAAAGTACTGGATAGGAGGTATTATATATAATAATCCAAACGACCCATCATTTATGGTTGATAAAAGATTTGGCATAGGATGGACTATAAATTTGGGAAATCCGATTGGAAAGATATTATATATTCTTATAGCTATATTTTTAATTTTTTCACTTTTTAGTGTTATAAAATCTCTTTTACTTTAAATACCATAAAAGGTATCTTACTTGTATTATTGGGTATTATATTTTGTAAGATAAGAAATATTTCATATTATCATTGAAATATAGTATTTATATATTACTAGGAATGGAGATTTGCATAATGTTGTCAAAAACTGAAATTAAATACTTTAATGATTGTGCTTCTGAGATACTTTCATCTGAAAAAGTACAACTTATGAGAACATTTCCTCATCATGGCAATGTTTCATGTCTTGAACATAGTTTATCAGTAGCATATTATAGTTATCTATTATGTAAAAAATTGCATTTAAATGTTGAAATTCAAAGCGTTATTAGAGGGGCTCTACTGCATGATTTTTTTCTTTATGACTGGCATTATAAAGGTGATAGAAAGGGATTACATGGTTTTACTCATCCTAAAGAAGCACTAAAAAACGCAAATTTATTCTTTCAAATAAATGAAAAAGAAACAGACATTATTTTAAAACATATGTGGCCACTTACTGTTAGACCTCCTAGATACAAAGAAGCATTAATTGTTTGCTTATTAGATAAATTTTGTTGTCTAGTTGAGACTCTAAGGATACACTCACTACTCTCTCCTTACCACATATAAAATAGGTCTTTGATATTGTTATAATTTAATTTAAAAAGAGGTATTAAGATTACATTTAACTTAATACCTCTTTATTAATTTATTATTTATTTTTGTCATATGCTTATAAAATATAATCTTATCCTTGATAACTTATTCTTCTTATAGAGATACTTACTACTTTAAATAATAACATACCAGCTATTAAGTTTATCAATATTGCTGGTACCACTGCTACCATAAATAACGCTGTGAATGAACCTCCAGGAAGACCTACTATAGCTTGAGCAACTAGTAAAAATAGAGTTCCACTTATAACTGTACCTACTGGGAATATTATTGTTGCAGCTATTAAATCTTGTTTTTTACTGTTCAATTTTTTCATAAATGGTAATTTATAAATTATATACATTATCATGAACATTATATTTATTGTAATAGTTTTATCAAGTATATTTGGAATCTGACCACCTGGGAATTTAGTTGTTAATGCTGCAAATATTCCTGTTACAATTCCTGCTACCAAACAAATCTTATAATCATCCTTATTTAGTATCATTATTATAAACATCATTGCTAGTGATATATCTGGTTGCATTGGAAGTCCTATAGCAGGTGTAAGTTGATGTATCAATAATCCCATAGCTAAAAGTATTGCATTTAAAGTTAATTTTTTTGTATTTGTTTTCATTGTAATATTTCCCCCTAATTTGTTTAATATTTATTTCATTTTCGTTCCAATTTTCCATATCATTCTCTTTAGCTTTAGAAGTTCATAACATCTCTCTCACCACCTTTTATTTTAAATTATATAATTTCTTTATTAATAGTTTTTGCAAAATAAAAAACTCCGTCCTAAATCAATAGGACGGAGATTATCCGCGTTGCCACCTAAATTATATAAAAAATAAGCTTAAAACTTAATTCTTATATATCTCATTATCAAGTACTTACATACCCTATTCGCTGTAACGTGCGACTGACGATAAAGTCTACTCTCATAAAAATATGATTTCAATTTATTCCTCTAAGGTCCATTCACTATATTCCTTCTTGCTAAGATTCCACCATCCTCAGCTCTCTATGTTGAAGCTAAACATAATTACTCTTCCTTGTCATAGGATTTTTAATTTGCTGTTGCTATTATAATATTCTAAATTTTTATAATTGTCAACTGTATTTTTTATTTTATTTAAAATTTACAAAAAGTGTAGAATAATTTTTATAAATGCTTTAAACTTTTATTTAAATATTGAATTAGGAAGGATGATATTATGTTTAGAGAAATGAGATTAAAAAAGAGAGAAATGACAAAAGAAGATACTATAGAAGTATTAAAAAATGGTGAATTTGGTACTTTTTCTACTATAAGTGAAAATGGCTATCCTTATGGAGTTGCTGTAAATTATGTATACTTTAATGATTCTGTATATTTTCATTGTGCAAGAAGTGGACATAAATTAGATAATATCTCAGCAAATAACAAGGTTTCTTTCTTAGTAGTAGCTAATGAAAGTGTTCTTCCAGATAAATTTAGTACTACATATGCTAGCGCTGTAGTATTTGGAAAAGCTTCAACAGTAGACAATGAGGAAAAGAAAAATGCTCTTGTAGAAATAATAAAAAAATATTCTAAGGGCTTTATTGAAGAAGGTATGAAGTACATAGAAAAAGATATAAATTTGACAACTGTAGTTAAAATAGAAATAGACCATATTTCTGGTAAAGCTTCTCGTTTATAATAATCTAATACGATATAATAAAGTGGCTATATGTATGGTCACTTTAAATATATTTATTTATCATTATTTTTATTAATTGAAAATGCTCAAAACACTTTAAGAAACTTCCTCAATACCTATGTAGATACAACACAAAGTTACTTGTATCCAAGCTGACATAAATTTTTCCACACCCATATAAAAACTTGAAAATAATACAGTCATATATGTCAAATATCAACATAAATTACAGAATTTTTTTGCCATTAAAACTATCAAAAAAAGTAAGTAATTATTGAAAGAGAGGTTGAAAATAATTATGAAATTCAAGAAAAAACCAAAGTTTTTACTCCTCATTACATTTTTAATAATAACTATATTATCAACAGGAGCAACAGCTTTAGAAATCCATACATCATCACAAGTACATGGTGATAGTGATATCAGCAATAGAGGAAATTTCAATACCTCTGCTAATTCCAAGGTAGGTGCAGACTCACAAAAAAGCAGTGATAGCTTACCTCACAATGCACAAAACCTTAATGTTTCTTTAGACATCTGCAATGGAGGAGTAGAAATACTACCAACCTCATCCAACAAAATAATAGCAAATTACAACAACCAATACTACAATATTAAAATGATAGAACAAAACGGAAAATGGGTTGTATCTATATCAGGAAAAACAGCTAAAATGGGCAATTCTAGCTATGTTCAACTCCATATTCCAAATATAAAATGCAATATGGATGTAAATGTGCTTGATGGTAGCTTTAGTTATGATTTACCCGAAAATTGTATTGATGCAATAAATGTTACTTCAAAAGATTCAAGTATAGAATTTACTTCAAAAAATCAATACAAAAATAGCACTATTTCTCTATCCGCAACAGATAAAGAATTTCTTAAATATGGTCTAATTAATTATCCAGACTATTTTACTAAGATGAATAAAGGATTTGAATATAAGAATGGTACGAGAAAAAATCAAATTGACATTTCGCTAACAGGATTTACTAATGTTGATTTTAGAGATTAAAACATAAAAAATTGAAGACTTTAGCCTTCTTTTTCTTTGACTTTCTATATTCATATTTATATTTTATTGTTTATTTTTCCTTTTGGATATGAGTACATATATCATAGCACTAGGTAAAATTGAACATATTACTCATCCACAAATAATAATTATAAGAACATTATTCTTTTTATTATTGACGTTATTTATACATTGTGATATTCTTTAAGCAAAACACCATTCTGTTTAAGGGAGGATTAAATAAATGGCACGAAAACCTATTTTAGAAGGTGGTAAAAGAGAAGAAATACTTAAATGCGCTTTACAGTTGTTTCTAAAAAACGGTTATGAAAGCACCTCTATTCGCATGATATTAAATGAGGTTGGTGGAGAAGTTGGGATGTTCTACCATTACTTTTCTTCCAAACAAGAATTATTTGATGAAGCCTTAAGACTCTTCATGAAAATGCAAGGAGAGCGAACTTCTAAACTGATGAGTCAGAAATCCGATAAGATTTCCCCACGAATGAGATTGGAACAACTTATAGAATGCTATGACAGCGGAATGGATGAATTTTCGAAATTATCTGATGGAGCTATTCATTGGTCAGTTTTATCATCTATTCACAGCTTAACCTTAGAAGCAATTCTGCCCTCTTTTAGGACAATGATTATTGAAATACTCAGATTAGCAGATAAAAAAGACTTAAGTGAGTCTAAATGGCTTGCGCCATTTGTACTAAAAGGTATCAGTGGATTATTACATGATAAATCATTTGCTGAATTAAGCAAAGAAAAACAGATGCTTTTAATTATAAATTTACTATGCAGAACTTTACAAGTTCCATATAGCTTGTTTGAAGAATAAGAGAATATCGACAATGAACATCTATGTATTAAAATTGAACAATGACATCAAAAGTATATCTGAGAGAAAATGGCATTAAAAACTGATATAAGATTTGGCACTCGTTATTATGAGTAAGCAAAGAAAACTGAGTTAAAAATATAGAAAACACCAACAACTCATAAAAATGTAGTGTTTATACGAGTTTTGGTGTTTTCCTTATTCTTGACTTGCATGAAAATATGATTGGCAAGAATGGGCTAGTATATACCACTCTTTCATGCTTGCCATTTTTAAAAACAGCAAAAATGATGTTTCGTAAAATATCTCAATAAGGCACATATAAATTATACCTACTCTGAATCATAACCCCATTACTGTTCTTCTTAAATACTGATTGAAATTACCATACTCAACTTTTGTCAATGTTTCTGGATAAGACATCAAAATTAACTGATGTCCATTGCATTCTTCATGGTATGGTGGGTGAATATGTTCAAAATCATTTACCTTATATCCAACCCTCTCATAAAAACCTTGTCGCTTGATGGAAATTTTATTAATGGGAGGGTCGATTTCTAGAATAACAGTTTTGCCTCGCTGGTTTAACAGCTCCAAAGCTCTTTTTCCATACTTTTTATTGCGCATTTCAGGATTGATACAGAAATGTTCCACATAAATAAAATTCTCTGTTTCCCAGCATAAAATGATACCAACCATGTCGTTTTCATCATAAATTAAGTTAAATTGATATTCTTCATGACCCATAATTTCTGCTTGTAAAGATGGGTTTCTCTGTTCATGAAAAGGAAAACTTACATTGTATAACTTTATTGCCTCTAAATACAATTTATCTTCATATGTTCTTAGCCTCTCAAAGCGCATTTTGCTATCCTCCTATTATATAAAACAACCTTCGCATCACATCTTTTTAGTCTAATGAAACTCTAATTAGCTCTTATTTAGATTATAATATCTGTCCAAGTATAAAATGAATTGTAAGGTTAAACCATTGCTGAAAATATATCTATTTTTTATATATACTAAGACTGTTTAGATAATCTCTTATACCAAACTTAACATCATCACTTGGTCTTATATCAGAGTTATCTCCTGCTATATGAAGTATTCCATATGCTGGATGGCCTCCTCTTACTGTACATGGAACTGATAAAAGCGTCATCCCCATATGTTGAGCAAATATATTCATTGATTGTAAAGCTAGTTCTCCTCCTCCATGTTGTGAACCTGCAGTAGCAAAACAACCAAATATTTTTCCACTTAAAGGTGCTCCTACCCATACATCAGAAAAACTGTCCATAAACATCTTCATTTGACCAGATACATTTCCATAATATGTTGGTGAACCCATAAATATTGCATCATAATCTAGTAATTCTTTTCCAGATTTAATTACATTTATACTTTCAAATTCATCTTTATGTTCCTTTGAATTTATCAAATAGTACTGAGGAAGTGTTTTTGCAACCTCATCACTTACTTTAAATATATCTACCTCTATATTCATTTCTTCAAGTACCTTTTTATACTCCCTTGCTAATAAATATGTACTTCCACAAACGCTATGAAAAATCACTGCTACTTTCATTTTTATCCCCCTAATCAAAATCAAATTTATTTTTTATATAGTGCTTTTATTATCAAGTACCATTAAATGATACTAAATGGATTTAAATATACATTACTTTTTATTGTTTCAATCTCTTCAAATTCATCCAAAAATCTCTTCATAACATGTTTAAATATATCTTCTGTATCAAAATGTCCACAATCTACTATACATATTCCCATATCAAGTGCATCTTGTGCCTCATGATATTTTACATCACCAGTTATTAGAACATCTGCTCCTTGTCTCTTAGCCTTTTTCACAAACTCAGAACCAGCTCCTGTTACAACAGCAATTTTTGTTATCTCGGTATTAAGACCTCCAACTACCCTTATATGCTTCATATTTAATTTTTCTTTTATTTTATTAGAAAGATTTTCTAATGTTGTACTTTCATCAAGTTTACTTATTCTACCTAATCCAAATGTTTTTCCTTTGTTTTCTAGCTTGTACAAATCATAAGCAACTTCTTCATAAGGATGTGCATCTATCATAGAACTTATCACTCCGCCTAAATGCTTCTGTGGTACTACAGTTTCAATTTTAACCTCATTTACACTTTCTATATCATTTATACTTCCAATAAACGGATTTGAGCCTTCTAATGGCTTAAATTGACCTTCTCCTTCTATAGAAAATGTACAGTTACTATAATTTCCTATATGACCTGCTCCTGAATTACTTAGTGCCTTTCTCAACACTTCTGAATAATTACATGGAGCATATACTGCAAGTTTGTATAAAGTCTCATTTTCAGTGACATCTAAAACTTTTGAGTTATTAAATCCCATAATCTCCATGAAATAATCATTTAGACCATCAAATGCTATGTCAAAATTGGTATGCATAGAATAAAGGGCTATATCATTTTTAATGAGTTTTTGTATAAGTCTACCTTTTAAGTCGGCGCTATTAATCTTATTAATTTTTCCAAATATAAAAGGATGATGTGTAACAATTAAATCAACATTTTGAGATATAGCTTCATTGATTACATTTTCATTGGCTTCTAAGGATACCAGAATCTTCTTTACATCCATATCAAAATCTCCAACTATAAGACCTACATTATCCCAATCTTCAGCTAAGCTTAGAGGATACTTTTTTTCAATTTTTCTAGTAAGACTCTTCAGTAACATATTTACCTCCTATTTATTTTATTAAATTTTCAAGTTTTCTTATTGCTATTTTACTTTCTTCTCTCTTCCTATCTATTTCTTCTCCATGTTTACCTTCTAGTTGATTAACTATAGCACTATATGTTTTTATTTTTTTTTCTACAAAGTCATAAAAAAGAGAATCTTTATTTTCTAAAAGTTTTATTCCAACTTCAAACTGTATCTCATCTTCTATTATAGTATTTTTACCTGTATATTTGGCAACTATTATTTCATATATCCTAAAATCTTCTCTCACTAAAGCCTCTGTTAAAATTTCATATCCATTATTCAGAAGATAGCGTCTAAGCTCTTCTTGTGCCTGCATAGGCTGTAATATCAATTTTTCTATACTATGTGCTACTTCTTTTTTAGCTTCTAGAAGCTCACTTATCAATATACCTCCCATACCAGCAATTATTACTTCTTCAACTTCACCTATTTCTAGTACCTCTATACCAGAACCCAATCGTAAATCGACTTTCTCTAAAAGATTGTTCTGTATGACCTCTTTTCGTGCATTGTCAAGAGGTCCTTTATTAACATCTGCCAACACTGCAAATGGAACTCTTTCCTCCTTTAGCAAATAAACTGGTATGTATCCATGGTCCGTTCCTATATCAGCTATCTTTTTACCATCTGACACCAATGATGCTATTTTTAATAATCTATCTGTTAGTTTCAAAGATATATCTCCTTTCAATCTTTTTATTTGTTCTTGATTTTAAACTAAAACCAAGATAAAAAATAATATAAAATCTCTACCACAAAATAGCCATGAGATATCACTTATCCCATGGCCTTTATTGCAAAAACATTAATGATGTATCTTTTTAATCTAAATAATCTCTAAGTTTTTTTGATCTACTTGGATGTCTTAATTTTCTTAGTGCTTTTGCTTCTATTTGTCTTATTCTTTCTCTAGTTACATCAAACTCTTTTCCAACTTCTTCAAGAGTTCTAGCTCTTCCATCCTCAAGACCAAATCTAAGCTTTAATACCTTTTGCTCTCTATCATTTAATGAGCCAAGTACATCTTCTATTTGTTCTTTAAGTAAAGAATATGCTGCTGCCTCAGCTGGAGCTGGTGCATCATCATCTGGAATAAAATCTCCTAAATGACTGTCCTCTTCTTCGCCTATTGGAGTTTCTAAAGACACTGGGTCTTGAGCTATTTTCATTATCTCTCTTACTTTATCTTCTGTCATTTCCATTTCTTTTGCAATTTCTTCTGGTTTTGGGTCTCTTCCAAGTTCTTGAAGTAGTTGTCTTGATACTCTTATTAATTTATTTATAGTCTCTACCATATGCACTGGTATTCTTATAGTTCTCGCTTGGTCTGCTATAGCACGTGTTATAGCTTGTCTTATCCACCATGTTGCATAAGTACTAAACTTATAGCCCTTTGTATAGTCAAATTTTTCAACAGCTTTTATAAGACCTAAATTTCCTTCTTGTATTAAGTCTAAGAAAAGCATACCTCTACCTACATATCTTTTTGCTATACTTACAACTAGTCTTAAGTTCGCTTCAACTAATCTTTGCTTTGCTATCTCATCACCTTCATGCATTCTTCTAGCAAATTCTACCTCTTCATGTGGCTTAAGTAGAGGAATTTTTCCTATTTCTTTTAAGTACATTCTAACAGGGTCGTCTATACTTATCCCTTTTGGTAAAGATAAATCCACAGTTTCTATTTCTATTGCAGAAGAGTCCTCATGTGAAATTACTTCTGCATCTTCATCTATGTGGCTCATATTTAAATCGTCATCAGTAGCCGAAAAGTCTATATCAGCTTTATAGTTCTTTGTTTCTGTTATTTCTATTCCCAAATTACCTAAAGTTTCATAAAGATTTTCTACCTGATCCTTATCAAGTTCAGTTTCAGAAAAAGCTTCCATTATTTCTGCAAGCGTCAATGAACCTTGCTTTTTTCCTTTTTCTATTAGTGTCTTAGCGGTAACTTTTTTTAACTCTTTTTTATTCGACTTATTTTCCACACTCAAACCTCCTTTCTCTACAAGCTTTTTAAAATTTTATTTATCTCAACTATTTTTAAAGCAATTTCCATAACTTTACCATCTACCTCTTTCATATCATTATTATTTTCTAATTCCTGTTGTTCTTTCAACAAGTTATTAATTTGTTCTTCTAATGAGTTCTTTCTGATATTTGTTATTATTCCTTCTATTTCTTTTGTGTTCTCTAAGTTTATACTATTCAAAGAAATTGAATTTAATTCTTTTAAGTATTCTTCGGATATGTTTAAACTTTTCAATTTGTCAATAGTTATTTTGTCCAATTCTTGATTTTTAATCATGTAATTTAAAATTTCTTTACTTTCATTCAATAAAAAATCACTTTCTTCTACTTTAAGTAGAGCTATTTCTCTAATTTTTTTGTCTTCTAACATTATTTTTATTAGAGTTTCTTCAACTAATTGTTTTCCATCTTGTCTAACTTCGACTTTTTCAATTACTTTTTCTTCTATCTTTTTCTGGTTTTTATTATATGGCTTATTGTAGTTTTTACCATACACTTCCCTTTTTATAGACTCGACATTAATATCTATTTGATTACTTAAATATTTTGTATAAAAATCAATTTCTACAGGACTTGTCAATTGTTTTATAATCTTAGAAGCTTCTTTTGCAAACTTCACTCGTTCTTCATCTTTTTGAATATTGAATTCTTTTTTAAGATGATCTATTTTATATTTTATGTAGTGAGTAGAAACATCCATTGCCTTTTTATAATCACTAAGTCCGTACTTTCTTACAAATTCATCTGGGTCTTTAGAGTCTTTCAAATCCAAAACTTTTACAGTAATACCTAATTTAATAAGTATATCTATAGCTCTTAAAGTCGCTTTTATTCCAGCTTCATCAGAGTCATAAGATATAATAGCAGTATCCGCATATCTTTTTATTAAAATACCTTGTTGTTCAGTCAAGGCTGTTCCAAGGGTTGCTACTACATTTCTTATACCATACTGATAAAGTGAAATTAAATCCATATATCCTTCAACTAAGACTATAGTTTTATTATCTAAATTTTTTCTAGCAAAATTTAGTCCATATAAGTTTTGTTTTTTATTAAAAATTAATGTGTCTGGAGAATTTAAGTATTTTGGTAAAGAATCATCTAGTACTCTTCCTCCAAATCCAATTATATTTCCTCTATAATCAAATATAGGAAACATAACTCTATTTCTAAATTTATCATAGCAATTAGTTCCATCTCTATTTCTTGCAATTAGACCGCACTCCAATAAATCTTGTTTTGTATACCCTTTATTAATAAGAGCATTCATAAGAGAATTCCATGAATCCAAAGAAAATCCTAGACCAAATTTTTTAATTATTTTATCATCTAATCCTCTAATCCTTAAATATTCATACCCAAGATTTTTACTTCCCAATAAGTTTGAAAGATAAAATCTAGCAGCTTCTGTATGAATATCTTGAAACTTTTTAGATTTCTCTATTTTCATTCTAGTTTCTTCATTCATGTTGGTATTAATTTCTATACCACATTTATTTGCTAAAATTTTTACAGCATCCATAAAATCTAAATTTTCCATTTTCATGACAAAATTTATCACATCTCCACCTTCACCACAACCAAAACACTTATAAATTTGTTTTGATGTATTTATATAAAAAGATGGAGTTTTTTCTCCATGAAATGGACATAATCCTTTATAATTAGCTCCAGATTGTTTTATATTCATATATTCAGATATTATACTTGCTATATCACATCTAGCTTTTATTTCTTCGATAACGTCTTTTATATCATTCATATTATCACCTTCTGGTGTAATTTTTTGTGTTAACATTTCTATTCTACACTATATTCTAAATTTGTCAATCACTCAATATACAGAATTCGACTTTTTTTATTGATATCCTTCTTATTAATCAAAAAATTTTTATTTTTTATGTTAATTACATCAATATTAGATTTTTATTTATGTCAAATAATCTAACTATTAAATTATATATCTATTATCTTATAAATTTACATCAAAACTATCACGAATAAAAAAGAGGCTCTTGCCTCTTTTTAATAAACACTAATTGATTTCATCAAATCTTCAAATTCATCAAAGCAGAGAGATTGAATCCCATCTGATAGAGCATTTTCTGGGTCTGGATGAACTTCTACCATTATTCCATCTGCTCCACATGCAAGTGATGCCATTGACATAGGTTTTACTAAATATCTAACTCCAGTAGCATGACTTGGGTCTACTACAACAGGAAGTCCCGTTTCTTTTTGAATAATCGGTACAGCCGCTAAGTCTAATGTATTTCTAGTATAATCATTGTATGTTCTTATACCTCTCTCACACATTATAATGTTACTATTTCCTTCTATTGCTATATATTCTGCTGCACCTATCCATTCAGTAATTGTTGATGCGATTCCTCTTTTTAACATAACAGGCTTATTTTGTTTTCCGATTTCACTTAAAAGAGTAAAGTTTTGCATATTTCTTGAGCCAATTTGAATTATATCACTGATACTATATAATTCATCCATATCTCTTATATCCATAAGTTCTGTAATAACAGCTATCCCAACCTCTTCTTTAACTGCTTTTAATATTTCAAGACCTTCTTTTTTTAATCCCTGAAATGAGTTTGGTGATGTTCTTGGCTTATATGCTCCTCCTCTTAAAATATTTGCACCATGAGTTTTTACAAATTTAGCAGTCTTTAAAAGTTGCTCATAACTTTCTATTGCACATGGCCCAGCTATTACAAGTTTATCTTCTTTTACAGTTATTTCTTTATTATTTGTATTTATCACTATCTTTGAATTATCATTAAATAGGTTTTTTCTCATAACCTACAAGCTCCTTTACTTCTTCTATTTCTTTAGCAGATAGGAGATTTAAATATTCTTTTATTGATTTTTTATTTATTAAAAGTTCCTCATTCAAATCCATAAGTGGTATCAAAACAAAAGCTCTATCTTGAATCCTTGGATGTGGTATTAGTAATCTTTCATCAGTTGAAACTACATCATTAAAAAATAGTATATCTACATCAATAGTTCTTGGACCCCAATGTACTATTCTCTCTCTATGCAATTCTTCTTCTATTTTTTGACAATATTCTAACAACTCATAAGGTTCAAACTCTGTTTCTATCTCTACACACATATTTAGAAAATCTGCTTGTTCTGTATATCCCCATGGCTTTGTTTCATATAATTTTGATTCTTTTACTTCATATATAGAATCACTATCTCTCAAAAGTTCGCATGCTTTTGATAAATTATCAAATCTATTGCCCATATTCGTCCCTATTCCCAAATAAGCCTTATTCATCTCTTGTTCTCCTTATCTCAACACCAAAGTAGTCATAAATTCCATTTACAGGAGCTTCTGGCTTTCTAACTCTAACCATAACTCCATTTACAAGGTTAAATTTATTTAAGACTTCTTCAGCAATGTTCTCTGCCAAAGCCTCCAAAAGATTAAATTGTTTATTTTCTGTAATATCCTTAACAACACTATAAACTTCAGCATAGTTTACAGATTTATTTATATCATCACTAAGTCCTGCTTCTCTTGAATCAACATAAAGTTCCATGTCGACAAAAAATTTCTGACCTAGAAAATTTTCTTCTTTAAGCACACCATGATATCCATAGAATCCTAGATTACTAAGTAATATTTTATCCATTATACTACACCTACTTTCTATATATTGCATCAGTCATTTTAGCTGCCATTAAATTTTCATAAACATCATGCACCCTAACTATATCTACACCATCTCTTATTCCAAGTACAGTAGTAGCTATTGTTCCTTCCAATCTCTTTTTAGGTTCAACTGGAAGTACTTTTCCTATTACTGATTTTCGAGATGTTCCAAGTAAAATAGGATAGTCTAATTCTTTCAATTCATTTAATCTTCTTAATACTTCTATATTTTGCTCAAATGTCTTCCCAAACCCTATCCCTGGATCAAGAACTATTTTTTCTTTTTTTACACCACAGTCTATTGCCATTTTTATGCTCTCTTTAAAGAAGTCCTTTATTGACTCCATTATATCTTTGTCATAGTTTGTCCCATCTTGATTATGCATTATACATACTTCTGCATCATATTTTCCTACTACAGAAGCCATATTCTTATCTCTTCTAAGCCCCCAAACATCATTTACCATAGTGACACCTAATTTTAGAGCTTCTTCTGCAACATCTGCCTTGTAAGTATCTATTGATATTGGTATATCTAATTCTTTTTTAAGTTTTTTTATCACAGGGATTACTCTTCTTAGTTCTTCCTCTGAATCTACATATCTATGACCTGGACGTGTAGATTCACCACCTAAGTCAATTATATCAGCACCTTGTTCAACCATTTCTTTTGCATGTTTTATTGCTATGTCTAAATTACTAAAGTCTCCTCCATCAGAAAAACTATCTGGAGTTACATTTAATATACCCATTATATAAGTTCTTTTACCATAATCAAACACAGTTAATGACACTCCCTTAAATTAAAATTTATATCTTATCAAACGATTTTTATCTACAATAATTTACTACTTCATAGTAATTAAACTCATAGCCTCAGCTCTTGATGCAATATCTTTTTCAAATATACCTCTAACTGCTGATGTAACAGTTTTTGAACCAGGCTTTTTTACACCTCTCATTGTCATACACATATGTTCAGCTTCCACTACTACTAAAACACCATATGGCTGTAGCTCTTCCATTATTATGTCTGCTGCATTTTTAGTAATTCTTTCTTGTAATTGAGGTCTTTTTGCTAATGTGTCTATTACTCTAGCAAGCTTAGAAAGCCCTGTAAGTCTTCCACCTTTTGGTAAATAAGCGATATGTGCCTTTCCAAAAAAAGGAACCAAATGATGCTCACAGCATGAATAAAATGGAATATCTTTTACTAGTACTAGTTCTTCATGCTTTTCATCTGCAAAAAGAACTTTTAAGTGGTCTCTTGGTTCTTCACTAAGACCAGAGAATATCTCTTCATACATTCTAGCAACTCTATTTGGAGTCTCTATTAGACCTTCTCTATCTGGGTCTTCACCAATTGCTTCTAATATTTCTCTTACTGCATGTTGTATTTTTTCTTTATCTACTTTATTCATTTAAACTCCCCCCATTGACTCGTGACTAGAAGATTAATTTTATAATCTTTTTTGTCTCAATTTCTTTAAAAATATAATTATAAACATCTAAAAGTTTTTGATAGTCATAACTTTCACTTACCTTTGATACTAGGTTAAAAAGTTCCTTATTTTCTTTTTTCAAAACTTTTAGCAATTTTTTATCTTTTGGTACCCATTTATCATTTATATTAAAGTACCCAATTATTATATCTTTTAAATATAAATTCGTCAAAAAATGATATTCAAAAACATCAAATTTTTCTTTATTTTTCAACTTTGATATTTTTGTTTCAATATCTTGTTTTAAAAAAGACTTTTCTTCTAAAGACAATTTGCTAGGACCTTTTAAGTAAATATCTCTGCTCATATCTTTTATAGTATTGGATATATTCTCCATATCAAATAGTACTTTAGCATCCTTCATCTCTTTCACAAAGAAGTACTCTCTATCTGACAATAATTTTTTTACACCATCTTTTGAAAAATAATTTATATCAAATTCTATTCCCTTTTGTTCAAACAGTACTCGCTCTTGTTTTTCCCCTTCTTTTACAAAAACGAATACATCAATATCATTAACTTCTACATTATAAAAACTAAAATCTACATCTTTACTAGAACCCACTAGAAATACTGCTAATGTATTTGGATTGTCTATTATTTTTTTAATATTTTCACTATATACTTTATAAGTATGACTTGCCATCTCTTATCTCCAATAAATTGTTAATATTTTAATTTATTACAAACACTCTATTATTTTATTAAAAATAATATTTTCTTTGCCAAATTCTGTCTTGTCAATTTCTGTAACTTTCATTGCTCCCATAAGACTATTTGTGACAAAAACAAAATCAAAACTACTAATTTCTGATATGTTAATTTCATTTTCCATCAACTCTATATGTAATTCGTCACAAATCTTTATAATCCTTTTTTTTATTGTTCCATTTAAAATTGGTAATTTACTACTGGGTGTATATACTTTACTTCCTCTTATAAAGAATATATTACTCATAGAACATTCTAAAATCACACCATCTGAATTTATAAATATACCATCATTGTATCCATTCTTATTTGCAATATTTTTAGTATATATATTTTCAAAATAATTAGTAGTCTTATGTCTATAAATTAGGCTATCTCCCCTAACTATAGGAGATATAGTCAATTTAAAACCTTTATTATATGCTTCTTTATTATATGGAATTTCTCTAATAGATATATTGTAACCTTCATCAAAAACGGTAATCCTAAGTGCTTTATTAATAATATTTTCTTTTTTTATGTATTTAATAATTTCATCTATTAGAAATCGCTTTTCATAATTTATATTCAAATCCAAACATGTTATCGAATTGAGCATCCTATCTATATGTGTATTTAAATCTATAGCTATACCATCTTTAACTTTAATAGTCTCAAATAACCCAATTCCAAATTTACTCAAGCTACTATTAAAGCTTAAATTATTCTTCATAATATCCCCTCAAGGCTTTCATTATAGATTTTGCTTTATCTAGTGTTTCTTGGTATTCTTCATCTGGGTCAGAATCCCAAGTCATGCCTCCTCCAACTTGGAAGTATACTTTTTTGTCTTTTTTTATTATAGTTCTAATTGCTATATTAAAATCCATATCACCATTAAAACCTATATATCCAATTGAACCAGTATATACATTTCTCTGTGTTGGTTCCAGTTCATCTATGATTTCCATTGCTCTAATTTTAGGTGCTCCTGTTATAGAACCACCTGGAAAAGTTGCTTTTATTATATCAGTAGCATCCTTATCATCTTTTAGTTCACCTACAACTGTTGAAACCAGATGATTTACATTTGCATAAGGTTCAATTACAAACAACTCTGGAACTTTGACACTTCCAGTTTTGGATATTCTACCAATATCATTTCTTTCTAAATCCACTATCATAAGTAACTCTGCTCTATCTTTTTCGCTATTTTTAAGCTCCTCTTGAAGCTTTAAATCTTCTTCCTTATTTTTACCTCTTGGTCGAGTGCCTTTTATTGGTCTTGCTTCTATTTTTTTATCAATACATCTTATAAATCTCTCTGGAGAATTTGATAAGATATGTGCTTCTTCAAAATTTAAAAATGCTCCAAATGGTGCTGGACTAAATCTTCTTAAATCTCTATATAACTCAAAACTTGTCAATTCTGTTTCCCCACTAAACCTTTGTGTCAAATTAGCTTGATATATGTCACCTTGTCTTATGTACTCTCTAACATTTCCAACTGCATTTTTAAATTCTTCCTTTGTAAAGTTAGATTTAAGTTGAATAGGTTTTACATCTTTTTCCTGATAGCATATACTATCTATTCCTTTTTTCTCTCCTGTTAATATTTTTTCTTCTATATCAGCTATTATTTTTTCTTCTACTTTTATATCTATATCTGGAGTGGCTATGTAAGTTTTTCCCTTCAAATGGTCTATTACTATAACATGGTTATAAAATCCAAAATACATATCAGGCATCTCAATATCATCTATAGCAGTTCTAGGTAATTTTTCTATATAATTTCCCAAATCATAAGACAAATATCCTACAGCTCCACCTATAAACGGTAAGTCAGTTTTATTTACAACTTTATATTTATCTAATTCTTTTTTCAAATTTTCTAATGGATTTTCATCAGTATTTTTATATCTTAACACTTTAAATGGCTGGCTACTTATAAAAGAATATCTTCCTAACTTTTCTTTGTCCATAGCACTATCTAATATAAAACTATCATTTTCATTTCTAAAAATAGTAAATATCTCAAAAGAATTTAATTTAGTTTTTATTTCTCTTATCATTTTATCTATGTATCCTTTCCCTAGCTTCTTTTATAAAGTTTTTCAGCATTTCATGACCATACTCTGATAAAATAGCTTCTGGATGAAATTGTACTCCTTCTATTAAATACTTCTTATGTCTAATTCCCATTATTTCACCTTTACTTGTTGTTGCTGTAACTTCAAGTTCATCTGGAACTGTATCAGAATCAATTATAAGCGAATGATACCTAGTAACATTTAAAGGATTTTTAAGACTACTAAAAACTCCCTTATTACTATGGTTTATACTGTATACTTTTCCATGAACAGGTTGTTGTGCTTTTATTATGTTACCACCAAAAACATGTCCAATAGTTTGGTGACCTAAACAAATTCCTAGTATAGGCTTCTTATCTTTGAAATATTCAACAATATCTATACAAACCCCAGCTTCTTTTGGAGAACATGGACCTGGAGATAACACAATTATCTCTGGATTTAGTTCTTCAATATCTCTTAATGTTATTTCATTATTTCTTTTTACTATAACTGTTTCCCCCAATTCTTCTATGTATTGTACTAAGTTATACACAAAAGAATCATAATTGTCTATCATGAGAATCATACTATAAATCTCCCCCCAAAAAAATTATTTAATTAATTCAGAAACTGTAACAAACTTAAAACCTTTTTCTATCATCTTTGGAATAAATATATCCAAAGCTTTGACTGTATCATCAGTTGCATAGTCATGTAAAAGTATTATATCTCCATTTTGTACTTTATTAATTATTTTATCTGCGATACTATTAGCTCCAGGATTTTTCCAATCCCTCACATCTACACCTGTCCATAAAACTACTTTGTAATTATGCTTTTTTGCAATTTCTACTAAATCCTTTTCTCTGTAACTCCCAAATGGTGGTCTAAATAATGTAGGTTTCTTTCCAGTAACTTTCTTTAAAATTTCTTCACACTTAACAATCTCCTCTTCAATTTGACTAGAAGTTAAATTGCTTATATCAGGATGATTAAAAGTATGATTTCCTATTTCATGCCCTTCTTTACTTGCTCTTACCAGTGGTTCTTTATACCACTGTGCATGTTTTCCAGCTATAAAAAATGTAGCCTTTACATTATAATTCTTTAACACATCTAAAACTTGATCAGTTTCTTTAGGATGAGGTCCATCATCAAAGGTAATTGCTATTAGTTTCTTTTCCCTTGAACCATGTTTAATTAAAATATTTTCATTCGTTTCCATCATTAAAGCAGAAACTTTACTAAAATTGGCTATTAGTATTATTCCACAAAACAAGACTACTGCTATTAAACTCTTAAATATTGTCTTTTTTTTCCCTGGTGTCATTTTTAAACTTCCTTTCAAATATTTTAGTTATTTATAAAAATTTTGAGTGTAGTACGTTTTATAACTTCCTCCAAATATTACTCCAACTCCAATATTATTATAATTCCCCAAAATATTTTTTCTATGTCCTTCTGAATTCATCCAAGCTTCATGTGCATATATTGCATTAATCTGTCCTGCTGCTATGTTTTCTCCTGCTGAAGTATATATTATTCCTTCTCTTTTCATTCTATCAAAAGGAGTTTCATCTTTTTTGTTTATATGGTCAAAAAAATTATTATCTCTCATATCTTCACTGTGTTTTCTTGAACTTAAAGTGGCTTGCTCACTGTATCTTAGTGAATTCAATCCTCTTTGATTTCTAACACTATTTACAAGGTCTATAATTTCAAATTCAAAGCATTTTTTAAGTTCTTCTTTATCAGTTGGATATAATTCTTTGAACTCATCTTCTGTACTTTTATCAATTATTAAATATGAACAAACTCTATTTTTTTCATGAATATCGTAGAAAATTGTAATATATTTACCTTCCTTATTTATTATATCATATTGATTTTCTGAATTTATTATATATCTAGTATTTCCTTTTTTCTTATATTTTAATGGAGTAATCTTGTTTCTTACTGTTTGTCTATCTTGATTTATTTTTATATCTTGATTTTCACATGAGTTCATAGAGTTACTGTAAAGTGCAACTACCTCATCATTTTCAACACCAACCATTGCAAAATCTTTTCCATATTGATTATATACATACCAGTCAAATCCATATTCACTAGTATCAATTCTACCAGGCTTTCCAATATTAGCTAAAACTTGATTTAAGTTTTCTCCTAAATTTAGTTTTTCAAAATTTTTTATATTAGTCTCGTTTAAATTATTCTCTCCATTATTATTTAGTTGTGAGCTTTGATTTTTCTCATCTTCCTTTTTCTTTGAATTATCACTTAAGTTTATTTTATCTAAAAACTCATTCCATATTTCGCTTTGAAAAAATTTTTCCTTCAAATCATCTACTTCTCTCAATAATTCAGGACTATAAAATAAAACAATAAGTATTACTAATACTAAAGCAATTAATTTTTTCAATATATTCCTCCTTTAAAAAGCTTCACTAAAAATTTCTAATATATACATTATCATGTATTAATACTGATAATATATACTAATTAAATCCTATTAACATCTCTTTATATGTTTTTTATTTAATAAGTATTATAAAAAAGCTTTACCTATTAATAGATAAAGCTACAATCTTAATGAAAATATTTCATCTAAAGTTCTATCAAAGATAGATGGCTTATCAAATTTCCAAGTTCCTTCATAAACTAATTCATTATTTAGATAAAAAGTACCTTGACCATGTTTTTTACCATGCATAAACTCTCCTACATACTTCTTTCCTTTTGACCATATGTAAGTTCCTTTTCCATGAATCAAATTATTTTTCCATTCTCCTTCATAAAGTATTTCTCCTTCACTATTATAACAAATACCATATCCCTCCATCTTTCCACCTTTAAATTCTCCTGCATATATACATCCATCATTCCATTTATAAATACCTTTTCCATCTTTTTTGCCATTCTTCCAAGTTCCAATATATTCATCTTTACTGTTATAGAGCATATTCCCAATGCCATTCATCATGTCTTCCTCAAAATAACCTATATACTCATTACCGTTTGAAAATACAAAATTTCCTTTTCCATTTTTTTTATCTTGTTTAAATTCTCCTATGTACTCCATATCAGTTCCTTCATCAACAAAAAAAGTATATGAACCTTGACCTTCCATCTTTCCTTCTAAAAACTTTCCTACATATACATCTCCATTAGAAAATTTATATATTTTGTTTTTTGGCTTTTTTGTATCGACATCATCTATATCACGAATTGTTTTTCCTTCTAATTCCAAGACTTCACTTTCTGATGCAAAATCACCCTTTTTTAAAACACGTTTTTTCATATTTTTTATGCTCTTAATCTCTTTATTTACTTCATTTATATATTTTAAATAATTATCATACAAATCAACATATTCTTTAGATAAATTCATAATGCCATTCCTCCAACGTTATTCATAGATATTTTATTAAATCTATTAAATTTATTATATCCTAATACTGGTCATGTTTTCTACACATTGAGTAATTTTTTCAATTTTAATTTTAAAATAACCTCTTTTAAAGTGATACACAAATAGTAAATAAACCATATTTATTATATTTTTAAATAAAAGAAGCTGAGGACTATAATATATAAATTTACATATTACAAACCCTCAGCTTATATTTTTATAGTTTATAAGTCTTTTGCTTTAAATCCTCTTCCTTTTACCTCTGTAACATCATTTACAGATATAAATGCTTTTTTATCATATTTTAAAGCTATATCCTTTATCTTTGGTATCTCACTTGATGCAACTATTGTATATATAATCTTCTTTTTTTGATGAGTGTATGCACCCTCTGCATCCAAGAAAGTTACACCTCTAACTAAACTTCTCATTATGTCTTCTGCTATCAAATCGACTTCAGTTGACATTACCATAACAGATTTTTGATAATTCATTGCATCTTTAATAAAAGTCATTGAATATGCATTTAGAAATAATCCTATGAGAGTATATAATGCTAAATCTAAACCAAATAAAAAGCTTCCTGTAAGTACTATCAAACCATTTATTGCTAAAGCAGTATCTTTCATTTCTATATTTTTCTTAATTTTTAGTATTGCAGCTATAATGTCTGTACCACCTTGAGAAGACCTAGTTCTAAATACAATACCAACTCCTAAACCAGATAATATACCTCCATACACACTTTGAAGTAATATATCATTGATAGGTATGATATTACTTACTTCCTGAGTTGCACCTAATAATAATGAAAATACAATCATATTTAATAAACTTGAAATACAAAATTCTTTTTCTAGGTATATAAAACCTAAAATAAATATTGGAATATTGATTAAAAATGTTAATAGACCCACATTGATATTTGTCAAATAGTTTATAGATGTTGCTATACCTGTAGCACCTCCACTTAATAGATGTGCTGGTCTTAAGAACCCATTTATTCCTATAGATGTCATCAACATCCCCAGTAGCATTGTTGAATATCTTAAAGCTGGATGTTTTTGTAGGGTATTCTTAACTTCACTCATTTCTTTCTCCCTTCAATTCTTATAAATCTTTAGAATTTTAAAAACTTACTTTTATATATATTATTACTGATGTAATAGATAATATTTCAAGCAAATTTTTTCATAGAGTTTCTTGAACTGTCATCTATTACATCATCTATTATAGTATCTTTTATATATATGTCTAGTGCATTTTTTTATATTCCAAAATTTCAAAGTACTTAAATTCTCTCATTTATGCTCCAAATTAAAATTCTTCTAGCACAATATGATACTATATATTATGCAACTTGCAATATAGTAAATTTATAGTATTTTTTCTTAAATATTTATTTTTATAGTATTTTAGTAAACTTAACCATATAATTCTTTATTCATAATTAAGTTTTAAATGAAATTTTTATTTTTATAATTTCAGTACATGATTTTTTTATTTCATTATTTGCAATTTTTTCATTCAGTTTTTACTTTAAAATTTTTTTATTTTATTTTGTTTTAAGTATTCAAAGACGCCTATTGTTACTTTATATTTTTACATAAAATTCATTATAATTGGGATTAATATTACTGTAATCGTACCAGAAACCCCAATAGAAACTCCACTCATTGCTCCTTCTACTTCTCCAAGTTCAAAAGCTTTAGTTGTTCCCAGAGCATGTGCTGATGTCCCAAGTGCAATTCCTTTAGCAACTGGATGATTTATATTTCCAAGTTTAAATACAGTAGAAGCAACCATCCCACCAAAAATACCTGTAAAAATTATAGCTACTACTGTTATTGACTCTACACCATTTAAAGAATTTGCTAAAGATATTCCCATTGGTGTTGTTATAGATTTTGGAATAAGAGAGTTTATTATACTTACATCTGAATTAGCTATTTTACCAATTATTAATACAGATGCAAAAGAAATTATTATACCACAACCTATTCCTATAACAATCTCAAGCATATGCTTTTTAAATAATTCAAACTGTTTATAAAGTGGAACTGCAAGCACTACTGTAACAGGTCCTAAAAAGAAATTTATGCTATCTGCTCCTATCTTGTAATTTTCATAAGGAATTTTTGTTATGCTTAGAAATAATATGATTCCTACAATAGCAATTAACATAGGGTTACATATAGGATTATTTGTTTTTCGCTGAATGTATCTCCCTAAATTAAAAAACACGATTGTTACTATTATACCAAATACTGGTGTTTGTAATACATTATACATTCTTTTGTCCTTCTTCCTTCTTTTTTATCATTTTTTCCACTATAATTCCAGTGGTGTACATTACTACTAATGTACTTAGACATATAACTAGTAAAAGTACTAATACATTTTCTTTTATTAGGTCTAGTGATTTTATAAGAGACACTCCCGCTGGTATAAAAAATACAGCCATATTATCAAGGAAAAATCCACTTATATTTTCTATACTGCTTAAATCCAACACTTTAAATTGTAGCAATAGGAATAATAATAGCATGCCAACTATACTCCCAGGAATAAGTATAACACTTTGTATAAATGAGCTTATATACTCTCCTATTACCCATATACATAAAATTATTACTAATTGATTGAAAACTTTCATTTTCCACCTCCAAAAACTAAAGAGATTGTTTCAAACCATATATTTGTAGTCTTATAAACAAGCAAATATCTTTCTTCAAATAGAAAGTTATGATTTAATACAATCTCTCTTTAAATTTATTTTTATTTTAATTTAATAAAATACATACTTGGTTGTTTCAAAAAACTTAATTATATAAATCTATTTTTTGCTTAAAATTTCTTTTATTTTTGAATTGTTATACATACTATCTGGAACTTCACTTCTTAAACTATAAAAAGTTTTTTTTGCATTTTCTAAATCTCCATTATCATAATATAGCATGCCTAACTCATAGTATGAATCATCATAGTACTGGTCATTTTTAGTATACGTATTTATATACTTCTTATAATACTTTATAGCTTCATCCTTATTTTTCAATGCTTTATTTGTTATTGCTAATTGATATATTGATTCAGAAATGTATTTTTTAGTTTTTCCTGAGGAAACTATACTTTTGAAACTATCTATCGCTTTTTCATACTCTTTATTTTTCTTTAAATCTAAAGCCTTATAGTATAAGTCTTCCTCATTAGCTACAGTGATTTCTTTTTCTGGTTCTTTATTTTTAGCTTCATCTAACTCTTTATTTGTTTTTTCTAATTCTTTATTTGTTTCACCCAGTTTTTTATCAGTTTCAGTTAACTTCTCATCTTTCTTACTTATCTGATTATTCAAGGTTTCTATTCTCTTTTTACTTTGAATAAAATATACACCCATTGCAATTACAATACAAGCAAATATAATATATGGTAAGCTATTTTTCTTCTTCTTTTTAACTCGTTTTTCCTCTTCTTTTTTACTTGTATCTTCTGGTTTCTCTTCTTCTTTTTCAAATACTGGATTATCTTTATCTATCTCTTTGAGTCTATCCAAATATCCTTCTCTCTTTTTTACATTACCTAGTTTATCATACAATAAAGATAGGATTACATATGGTTCTATTAGTTGTGGTTCTTCCTCTACTATATTCTCCAAAATATGTATTGACTCATAATTCATTTCTTCATTTATAAACCTTATAGAATGATTGTATCTGCCTAAAAATGTTTTGAAATCTTCAGATGAAATTAAATTAACATATTTTCTTGATATATGATTATTTTCATAACATAGAGCAGTATAAAAACTTTCAAATGATTTAGCAAAATCGCATTTTAATAACTTTAGAAGCCCTCTAAGATTTAATATATCAATATCTTTAGGATTTATTTCTAAAGCTTTATTTACCATATTAACAGCACTAGTTATATAGTCTTTATACGCTAAGTCCAATGCATTATTGTACCTTTTATATGATTCTAATTTTAACTCCTTTGATGTTGTATCTGACTTTGACTTCAAAGCTCCTTGTAAATTTAAAAGAGTCTCTTCTTTATAATTAGTAGTCACATAGCTTTGTTTTAATGCTTTTAGTGTCTCATCACCATCTTCTTCTTCTATGTTAAAAAAAGTTAAATCGCTTTTATTTTCTTCTATCAAAGATATATCTAAAATTTTTCTAGGCATGTTTTCTATATCTTGTTTTATATCTTTTACTAAAATAATAATCACCTCCACTTCAAAATATATATTTAAGATAACATATTTAATATGTCAAGTCAAAACTATACATTTTTTGCCATTATTCTCACAATAAAAAAGGTAATCCAATTCTTTTTATGAAAAGGTTACCTTTTTTACAATATTACTAACTTTTAATGTTGAATTTTTTTACTTTTCTATAAAGAGTAGCTATACCTATATTCAATGCTTCTGCTACTTTTTTCATTCCTTCTGTATTACTGCCATATTTTTTGATAGCATTTTCTATAGCTTCTCTTTCAAGGTCATCCATAGTCTTAACCTCTTGTTTGTATAGTTCATCCAATTTAAAAGATATTAAATCAGACATACTCCTTACAAAAGCAGTTAATTCCTTATCTTTTGAAAGTATCTTTTCTTTTTGCTCTTCATTAAATGCAGCTATACCCAATATTCCAAGTATATGTTCTCCCATTTTAACAGGAGTACAGATATCTGCTAACTCTTTACAGTTTTCTCTATTTGCACACTTATTACAGTTCTCTTCTATTTCCTTATTTATAACATAGGATTTTCCATCTTTTAAAACAAGAGAATACACAGATTTCTCTGATATTGTTTCTCCTATTTTACCTCTGAATATTCCTGTTCCTGCTATCCTAGTCAAATCTTTTGTAACTAAAGTAACATCTACATCTAACACATTAGAAATATTCTCGCAAATACTTTGAACGTAATTAGTTATATTATTTAAATTCAAAGTAATCCCTCCTATTTAGATTTATATTTTTTAATACTCTACATAAATCCTATTCTTGAGAACTTTAAGCTTGTGGTTGTGGTTGTGTCTCACTAGGTTTATTATCAGTTGGTGGTGTTTCTGGTTTTGGTTTATTATCTGTATTTTGATTATTTGTATTTTGATTATCTTTATTTTCATCTGTCTTTGGCTTTTCTTCTGGTTTTGGTTCCATAGTTCCAACTAATATAATACCTTCCTTCTTAGGATAATATGAATTAGCTATTTTTTCAGTTTTAATTTTCTTGCCATTTGCATCATTAAATGTTCTATATGTTGATACAGAGTATGCATTTCTTCCACTCTTATCTACTTTTTCTTTTCCTTTAGGCATTGAAGAATCATTGACCCTCTTCATTGTAGTTTGTGAAACTCCATCTAATTTTGTTGATATTGTTATATTTTGTTTATCCTCTGCACTTCCATATATATTGCAAACAATTTGATTTCCTGAAACATAATTTTTTATGTAAATTGGATGCTTAAGATTGTTTTTAAATAAGAAATCTATTCCGCTGTCTGCAACAGTGGCATCCCTTCCTTTTGGAACATAACTTGATGGTATAGTATGATTTTTTACATTAGTAATTTCTAAGCCTGCATATAAAACAGAATTATATAGAGTTGATGAAACTTGACAAACTCCTCCACCATAATCCTCTTCCATTTCTCCCTCTACTATAACAGGAGCACTTTTGTAGCCATTCGCTTTGCTTCTTTTTCCTGTATGTTCATTAAACGAAAAAGTTTCTCCTGGCATAAGTAAAATATTACTTATACTATCTGTTGCTAATTTTATATTTATACTTCTATTTACCTGAGAAGTTTTAAATGTTGTTGCATATTTACCTAAATTTGTGTCTATATTAGCAAGTTGCTCTTTTTTTATTTTTGCTGAAGTAGCTTTTACCACTAACTTATTTGTATACTTTCCTTTTTTAATCTGACTGTCAAAACTATTCATACTCTTAGAAATATCCATTTTAAGGCCATCAGAATCTGGTACAACCTTTACCTTATCACTACTTATATCAATTGTTGCATCTTTTACCTCTACATCTATTTCTTTAGCTATTTTTTCCATTTCTGTTTTTAACTTATTTTTATCATAATTTGTTACTACTACTAAATTACTCTTTTTACCAAAATTTGCTGAAATAGTTTTTGATAGGTTGCTAAAGAAACCATTCTTTCTATTTAAATTATATGCATTTTCTACAGTTTTATCCAAATCAGCAGATAAATTTAGGTCTTGACTTTTAACTTTCCAACTTCTATCGTTGTAATTAAATTCAACATTATCTAAATTGTATTTTTTAGCTAATTCCTGCTTAGCCTGAGATTTAGTTAATCCTCCAACACTTATGCTATTAACATATGTGTTTTTTGCTATTTTCTCCCCTTTAAACTGCATACACATTATACCTACAAATATTACTAATAATAATGCTACAGCTCCAATAGCTATAACTAGCTTTTTGTTCACATTAATCATCCCTTACTTCTCCTTACAATAAAATTATTTATATACACCTACTATTATATTACTACATAATGTGCCTTAAAAACCCAAAAACTTTTTAATTATATAATAATTTAACATTATCAATATAAATAACTAATATTCACTCAATCCTTTTTCTGATATAGAATATATTTTTTCATTGTATATGTTGATAGCATAAACTTCTTTTCCTCTAAATAAACCTTTGTTTACTACAGCATAATAATAAATATTTTTTTGTTTTCCAAATAATTCTTCTAAACTTTTTTTACTTTTTACATATTTATCAGCTTTTTCTATATCCAATATATCAACCTTTTTGTATTTATTTTCTTTTTCATCAAGAGTATTAGTCAACACAAATTTAGCTTTATCTTTAGTAATACCAAATTGATAGCTTCCATCTTCTAATATTCTAAAATATCCTTCTCCATAGTCCACCTTATAATCTTTTTTACCATCTTTATATGAATATAAATCTTTAGTTTTTGCACTTATTAAAACTTCATTTATTAATTTATCATACTCATATACCTCAGCATAATAGTATTTATCGTTTTTTACCATTTGTGGAAGTGAGTTTATAGATAGATTTGCCTTTTCTTTCCCACTTTTTTTAGAGATTATATTTATAATGTCATCAGATGTTAAAGTATACAATGATAAATTCTTTTTATATTTCTTCTCTAAACTTTGTACCTTTTCATCGTCTGAATAGTCTTCTTTTAGATAGTCTATATACTGTAATGCTTTCTCATAATCACCAGAAGTGTTTGCTTCTTCTGCTTTACTTATATAGTAATCATACATTTCTTCAACACATTGTTTTTTAGCGCTTTGAGCTAGGTTGTAATATTTTTCGTCTTCTTTTAATACTTTATTATATTTTTCAATAGCATCATAATATTTATATACTTTTTGGTCTTTTACTGCAGAGTCATAAACATCTCTGGATTCTTTAATTGTTTCTACATTTTGCTTGTATACATCTAAGTTGCTACCTATACCATTTAAAATTGAAATAGTATTTATGTAAGAAATTGCCACATTGTAAGTAATATTTTCTTCTTTATACATTTCTCCAACTCTATTAGCTTGAGTTATTAAATCATCTACATTTATATTTATTTTATCTAATGATTTTACTGTATTTATTAATCCAATAAAACTTTCTTGACTTATATCTCCATCTAAATATTTGTCACCACTATTTAATAATAATTTATTTATTTTTTTAGAAATGGATTTATTAAACCTTTCCATTTTTGAATCAGAAAACTTTTTATCTACACTTGCATAGTAATCCACAGCAATAGAGTATTGTCTTTTCTCTACAATTTTTAACAACTCATTTGCTTCATTTCCTACACTAAATTCATTACTACTTAAGAAAAATACTATGATTAAAACAAGTATGCCTAATGCTGATAATGAAACTGCTACTATAGATTTTCTTTTTTCATCAATAAAATCTACAGTTTTTTCAAATAAATCTCTAAAATTCATTATAGTTCCCTCTCTATTTAGCAATATTTATATTTATGATAAACTAAATTTCTTATTGGTTATTATATCATAATTCCTGAAAAAAAATAAAAACACAAGTTAAATCGTGTTTTTATTTTACCTACCAATCATTATTTTATACATAAATATTTCCTTTACATAAATTATGATATCTTTCTTTTTATATCCCTAGAATGACTTTTTTGTTTTTTATTAGCACTGACATTTTTCATTCTTGTTGTATGTATAGTTTTGTTAGCAAATATTTTTCTAGCATTGCATAAAACAACTCCTGTAGTCAAGCATACTGTAAGCACACTCGCCATTAAAAAGTAATAATCCAATCCTACATGTACTCCCATAACTGAATTTATTAATACTAATGCAAAAGTCATTGCAAAACATATCATCATGGAGATAACTAAAATTCTTAGAATTTTTTTCAATCCAATCACCTCGTATAATCACTAATATTGACACTACCCCTTATCCATTACTATACCAAATTAGTAAAAAAATAGCAATTATTATTGTCATTTATATTACGAAAATATTAAATATTTTTAATAAATATCTTTTTTTGACATTAGTATTCCTTCATTTTTATAAAATAGTAACACTAATCTGTGCTAATTAATAGAATGAAATAAATGATAATTTATTGAGGGGTGATTTACATGCCAAATTTGCCAAGTTTAGGATCCAAGGCTCCTGATTTTAAAGCCAATACAACAGATGGCCCTATTAGACTGTCTGATTACAAAGGTAATTGGGTTGTTTTATTTTCACATCCTGGTGATTTTACACCAGTTTGTACTACTGAATTTTTATGCTTTGCTAAATATTATGATGAATTTAAGAAAAGAAATACAGAATTAATCGGCCTAAGTGTTGATAGCAATAGCTCTCATTTAGCTTGGATGTACAATATGTTTTTACTTACAGGTGTAGAAATCCCATTCCCTATCATAGAAGATAGAGATATGAGAATTGCCAAATTATATGGCATGATATCAAAACCAATGAGTGATACATCTACTATCCGTTCTGTATTTATTATAGATAATAATCAAATATTAAGAACTATTCTTTATTATCCATTGACTACAGGAAGAAATATACCAGAAATACTTAGAATAGTAGATGCTCTTCAAACTAGTGATAGAGATAATGTAGTTACTCCTGCAAACTGGTTCCCTGGAATGCCTGTTATCTTGCCATATCCTAAAAACTATAAAGAGTTAAAAAATAGAGTAAATAGTTGTAATAAAAAGTATTCATGTATGGATTGGTACTTATGTTTTGTGCCAGATAATTACACAGATGAAGAATATACTAAAAATATTGATGATACTTACAGTTGTAAAAAAGAACATACTAAAAATATTGAAAATGATTACGAACAAGAAAATATTAAGTGTATAAACAAATCTCATGACCACAAACAAGAATACAATAAGGATGTTAAAGATAGTTGTGATTGCGAACAAAAACATACTAAAAATACTAACAAAATTCATAACTCCAAACAGGATAAACTTAAAGATAAATCCTGTGATGAAATAAAATACAAATACGATAAATGTAGTAAAGAGGATAATAGCTATGATAAATGCGATAAAGAAGATAATAGCTATGAGGATTTCTATAAACAAAATTATAAAAACTATGATTATACAAGTGAAAAAAATTCTAAAAAAATAGCTATGAAAACATTAAAAGACTCAAAGAAGTTAGTTAGACCACAAATAAATGACCCATATAATCCAATAGTTGAAAATATAAATTGTCCAGATATAAATCCTATTGTAATGGAATATGTTCTTGGTAATCCAACTAATGTAGATGCTCAGTTATTAGATGCAGTTATTTTTGCATTTGCTGAAATAGACCAATATGGTAATTTATTTATTCCTTATCCTAGATTCCTAAACCAATTGCTTGCGCTTAAAGCTGAAAAGCCTAGCTTAAAAGTAATTGTAGCCATTGGTGGTTGGGGAGCTGAAGGATTCTCCGATGCAGCTTTAACGCCTACATCCAGATATAACTTTGCAAGACAAGTCAATCAAATGATAAATGAATATGCTTTAGATGGAGTTGATATAGACTGGGAATATCCTGGAAGTAGTGCAGCTGGTATAAAATCGAGACCTCAAGATAGAGAAAATTTCACACTTTTACTAACAGCTATAAGAGACGTTATAGGAGATGAGAAATGGCTTAGCGTAGCTGGAACAGGGGATATGGGATATATAAACTCAAGTGCTGAAATAGATAAAATAGCTCCAATAATAGATTATTTTAATCTTATGAGTTATGATTTCACAGCAGGTGAAACAGGGCCAAATGGCAGAAAACATCAGGCAAACCTTTTTGACTCAGACTTATCCTTACCAGGATATAGTGTTGATGCAATGGTTAGAAACCTTGAAAATGCTGGAATGCCTTCTGAAAAAATCCTTCTTGGCCTTCCATTTTATGGAAGATTAGGTGCCACTATAACAAGAACTTATGATGAACTTAGAAAAGATTATATAAATAAAAATGGATATGAATATAGATTTGATAGAGTTGCTCAGGTTCCATATTTAGTTAAAGATGGAGAATTTGCAATGTCATATGATGATTCATTATCTATATTCTTAAAAACTCAATATGTGCTTAGAAACTGTTTAGGTGGTGTATTCTCTTGGACATCAACTTATGACCAGGCAAATATATTAGCTAGAACTATGTCTATTGGTATAAATGACCCTGAATTGTTAAAAGAAGAACTTGAAGGTCTTTATGGTCAATTCTAATTAGACATAATATAAAATTTTATACTTTTGCCATATAAAAAAGCAGATTGCATTATATTAAATGAGTTTTACTTAATTGATAATAATATCAATTATTTTGAAATCAGAAACTTATCTTATTATAATACAATTCTGCTTTTTTGGTTATAAGTCAATGTTTTTTTAATAGCATGCTAATTCCTAATTATATACCAATAGCTTTTTTGGCTAACTTATCAGCTTCTTCATTGTATTTATTTCCAGAATGCGCTTTAACTTTCATAAATCTGACATTTAACTCCGTTTTGATACTATCATAAAAGTTTTTATATGCTATAGTTCCTTCTTTATTTGTTTTCCAAACTCCAGTGCACCACTTTTCAATACCTTCATAGTCAAAATATAAAATCAGGTTTTGAATATTATTATCAATACAGTACTGCATTGCAATTTTAGAAGCTTCTATCTCACCCGCCACATTTCTCATACCTACTAAAGTTTGCTCTTTTCCATTTTTACTATAAGTTTTTATAACTTCATTCTTCTTTAGAATTACAACACCTGAACCATACATCTTTATTGAATGCTCATAACTACCATCAACATATGCTTCTATAAATTCTTCATCTTCTTTAAATGTTGGTTTTGTTGCTCCATAAACATACTCTTTTGCTTCCTGTGATGTAGTAAAACTCTTGTATTCAGCTCCTGAAAATCCATTTACTTGTTTTTTACACTCATCCCATGTCTCATATATTCCAATTTTTTTGCCCTTTTTTACAGCATAAAACTTTTGTTTTGCCAAATATATCACTCCCACCATTAGTTTTTATGTTTCTCTCATAAATATATCTAGATTTATTAGATAATTTTTATCGAAATACTTTACTCTCATATCTTTGTTTTCAATATCTATATGATATACTTCTCCTTTTACAGCTCTTTGCCTTATATTTTCATTGATATCTTTTTTTATAGTATTTTTATCAACTTCATCATGTTCTATTTTAGTATTGACCTGTAATGCTTTTATAGTATCAAATATAACAGATTTTAGTATTAGGCTTCTAGATTTATTTAAGTGTTTTTTTGCATAAGTATAAAAATCGTTACTATTCATCTTTAAAATTTTACAACCATGCAAATCTTGCTCTAGTCTTTTTAATATGCTTATATTAGTGCCAACATCAAAAATCACAAAGCATCCATAATCATATTTACTTCTTAAAAGTCTTCCCATAGCTTGCTTTACTTTTATAGTCATCTGGGGATAATTTATACTGTAATAATCTATATTATACTTCTTCATTATAGTATAATACAAAGGGTCTTTAGGGTTTAAATTAGGAAGCTTGTCCAAAGTTACACATACCAAACCATCGCCTGGAATGTCTACACCTTCAAAACATCCTTTTGAGCCAAGTACTACACACTTTCTATTTAAATCATTAAGATGTCTAACACCTTTTTTATTAGCATAAATTTCTAAATTTAAACCATGCAAATATTTTTTTAATATATCATAAGTTTTTTCTTGTCTATTTTTACTATTAAAAAGAGCTAACATATGCCCTTCTGTAATGCATGATATATTCGATATAATTTTACTTATTTCATTTGGAAATTCAGCATTTTTATACTCACAAATATCAGAAAACGCTACTACAGAAACCATATTCTTATAATCAAAAATTGGTTCTATAATTTTTTCTATATTCTTAACCCTATCTATTCCCAATGTAGTTTTAAAATAAGACATATTTTGAGATAAACTTAAGGTTGCTGATAAAAATATTCCTTTCTCTAGCTGAGATAAAATATTTTCTTCAAATAAATCTGCTATTTTTAATGGAACTACTCTAAATTCAAAATCATTATAATTCTTTTCAATTTCAACTATTCTTGCATAATCATCATTCTCATCATACTCCAAGAAAATTTCAAAAACAATTTTTATATCCTCTAAGTCTCTTGTCTTTGCTTTTCCAAACTTGTATATATCTGTTTCTTTATCTATACTATCATCATCAATATTCCTATAAATTACAATTATTATTGAAACTAAATTTTTTATTATTTTTTCACAACTTAGCTTTATCTTTTCACTATACAATCTATAGCTAACTTCAGTATCTATATCATCTTTTTTTATTTTTCCTGCAATTTCATCTATTTGTAAATTTAATTCCCACCTTAAGTTATAATTGCTTACATTACCATATTCACTACAATTGCCAAATGCTAATATTGAATCTATTTCTTCAATAATAAGATTTATACTCCTAGCAATCTTTTGTTTATCTTTTCTTTCAATTTTTAATATATGATAGAATTTATCAAAAGCCTTTATTTTCTTCATGTTTGTATTAGTTTTTTTATACATAAAACTACTATCTTGTATAAATTCATAAGGATAAATTTCTTGCAATAAGTATCTTAAAGACTTTGAATTTATGATACTTGAAAAAAAATCATATCCTTTTTCAGTTAAATTGTGAGCCTCATCTACTATTATATTTTCTAAAGGCTTTTCATCTTTATATGGCCATTTAGCCAGTAAAGAGTGGTTTATTACTGTTATATGTTCATCTTTTAACTCTTCTGTCCTATTTTTATATAGACAATCTTTTTTACATTTTTTAGGTTTACACATGTTTGGGTCACAACTTATATTTCTTAAGTGAGTATTTATTTCCTTGAAGTTATCCAACACCCAATAATTTATTTCTTCTATATCTCCATATTTACCACCTTCAACTAATCTTTCTAAAAATATTAAAGATAATATTTCTTCTTTAGTAGGTTCTTGAGACTCATAATCTGCTATATATGCTTCTAATCTATCTATACATATATAGTTGTTTTTTCCCTTTATATATCCATAACTTACTTTACCATTTAACCCTAAAGAATTTAACACATTTGGAATATCTTTATTTATCAATTGTATCTGCAATTCTTTTGTATCAGTAGAAATTAGCAATCTTTTTTTATTAATTCTAGCTTCTAATATAGCTGGCAATAAGTATCCAACACTTTTTCCTATCCCTGTTGGCGCCTCTATGCACGCAATTTTTTCGTCATCTTCATTATTTCTAAACAATTCTCGTATTGCCTTAGTAAGCTCATACTGACCTGGTCTATATTCATATGTAAATCCCTCTTTACTCTCCCATATATGCTTATATTTTAATAATTCTTCATATTTCTTTTCTTGCTCACGTAAAATTTTTAAAGTTTCTTTTTCTTTTATATTTTCTTCTTTTGGATTAAACTCCTCATGTTCTTTTATAATACTTACATCATGAGATAAATCATAGTTTGCTTCTTCTAAAAATTTACTCCATTCCCATTTTCCAAGATTAAACTTATTTAGATATGAATTTATTTTAAAACTTAATGGCTCTAAATTAGTTTTCTCATGGTTATTAAATCTTATTAAAAGAGAATTTACAATATTTATAGTATCAATAGCATCTGATAAAGCTCTATTCTTGGTCTCAGATTTATCACTAGTTAAAATACTTTTTAAATACACCAAACTATAATCCTTATGATATGGCTCTAAAATAATTGCCAACTCAATTGAATCAATAAATTTATTTTTTAGCTTTGGCATATAGTACTCAAAAAACTTTATTTTAAAACTTAAATCATGACATATAATCAGACTATCTCCTACAAAATTTCTTAACTCCTCTTCTACCATTTTTAGATTAAAAGCATCTTCTAAATCAATTTTTTTAAGATTATCACATAGAGAGAATACTTCTATAGGTACTTCAGCTTTATTTTTTATTAACGATTGATATGTCTCAGCTTTCCAATCTTTAATTTTAACAGCTCCAACTTCTAAAATTTCTGAATTTAAATAGTCTATTCCACTAACTTCTATATCTAAAAAAACAACATCATTCAATATACTTATTATATTATTCATTTTTTTATCCCTTCAAGTTAAACCAATTTCACTTCTACACAATAATTGCTCCTTATATTTTATCATTTATAATGTATTTTGTTTAAGATAATTAATGTTATTTTATATATCTTAAAAGAAACTTCTTTAATTTATTATTTGTATATATGAATATTTTTAACTATAAATATTCAAACTATATTATAAGAAAGATTTACTTGAAATTTTAAATAAGAGGTGACATTGTGAAAAAAGATAGCCTGAAAAAATACATTATGATAGGAGCATTCGCTTTAATACTTTTTGGAATTGCTAGTATGAACTTTAAATCCCTAGATAAAACAAAAACTCAAATTTCTAGTCCAACACTTGATACACATGAATATGATTGGTATTTTAATCCTAGAGAGGATGGCAAACAACCATCCCCTATAAAAGAAGCCAATTTTTTTAAGAAATATGATTCATATTATGTAGGAAACCCTAATGAAAAAGTTATATACTTATCATTTGATGCTGGATATGAAAGTGGGAACACTCCAAAGTTGTTAGATACACTAAAAAAACACAATGCAAAGGCACAATTTTTCGTAGTTGAGAGTTATATAAAAAGTAATCCAGATTTAATAAAACGTATGGAAAAAGAAGGTCATTTGGTTTGTAATCACTCAAAAAGTCATCCATCAATGGCTGGAATTACAGATTTTGAAAAATTCAAAGAAGAAATTACAAGTGTAGAAAAAGCATATAAAGATGTTACTGGAAAAGAAATGCCTAAATATTTTAGACCACCAATGGGTAAATTTAGTGAACAATCTCTAAAATATACACAAGACTTGGGTTATAAATCTATATTTTGGAGTTTTGCTTATGTAGATTGGTATGAAAAGAAACAACCTACTCATGAGTTTGCTAAAAACAAAATTTACTCTAGAACACATCCTGGTGCAATAGTTTTATTACATCCAAATTCTTCAACTAATACTGAGATATTGGATGAAGTACTTACACATTGGGAAAAAGAAGGTTACAAACTTAAAACACTTGACTATTTAAGCAGTAAAAAATAACATTTTAATTAAAATAAAACTCCCTCATGAATTATAGTAAAAATAAATCTATTTATAAATACTTTAATTCTTGATGGAGTTTTGTGTTTTAGAATTATTTAAAAAGCATTGTCCATTCATTTATCTCTTCATATCCTATATCGTGATATATTTTTCCTGCTATTTCATTATTATAAAAAAGACATGGTATTTTCCCTTCTGACAATAGTTCTTTACTTAAATTGTACACCATATAACTAGCAAGCCCTTTTTTTCTATGCTGTTTGTCTGTACTTACAGAAACTATCATTGCTAAAAAACTAGTTTCCATACCAGTTGATACAGTACTAATCATAGTATTATTATCTTTTATGAAATATGCTCTTACGTTACCTTCTTTTAAGTACTCTTTTCTTGCTTCTATGTAATTTGGACTTACCTTATATCCTGATTCATTTAAAAGTTTTCCTATTTCATCAATGTCTCTTTCATATGCCTTTTCTATCCTATATTCATTCATAGTAGAAAAATCCAGCTCTTTTATTTTCTTTAATATACAAAATTTATTATCCAATTTTTCATAAAAATCTTTGTATATACTCACTAGTCTATCTATTACACACTTTTTTCCACTTATACTTTCTATATCTAATCCTTTTATATGGCTTTTCATTTCTTCTACATCAAAATTATTTTCTAAACTATAGATTATAAGTGTTGACTTATTTTTTAATATTATAGAAGTTATACTTCCTTCTTTTGTCTGAGACCATACTTCTTGAGAATCAGAACTAAATCCATAGTTTTCAACATATCCAATTATAAATAAGTTTAAACTTTCTTCATGTGATACATATTGCCAGAATTTTTTTTCTAAAGTATTATCTATTTTTACAATCAAGTGTACATCCTCCTTTTGTGTTAATAATGATATACCTTATAATTTATAGTATCATTTAAAGTTATTAACTTCTACTAAATATTCTAAATTTTTGTAAATAATTTAAATTTGTAAATTTATAATTTTTTCAGAAAAATCAATCAGTGATTATATTATATTTTCTACTTTACAAAATTGAACTATATTTTTAAATTTCTATGCAATATGTTGGTATTTCTGTTTATATTCTTTTAATGCCTCATCCTAGGCTTCTTCTACTGAGATACCTCTCTTGGTTGCAATCCTTTGTGCTAATTCTATTATTCTCATAGCTTTTCTTGATATATTCATATATTTTCCTCCTCTAAATTATCATAAATTATTTTAAAATTATTTAATTTGTATCAAATATATTACTTACTTATATATTACTAACTATTTGTGTACTAAGTGTGAACTATATTAGAAGAAATTTAGAACTTAATAAAACACAAATTTTATATATACTTCATATAGATTTGTCATATTATAAAAACAGTGATATAATTTATTATCATTTTATGGAGGTGATATATTATAAAAATAAGAGATGAATATACATGCCCTCTTGAAATTGTACATGATATCATTAAAGGGAAATGGAAGACTATAATTGTATTCAAGTTGAGACAATGTAATAAAACATTCTCTAACTTAGAGCATAGTATAGATGGAATAAGTCAAAAAATGTTAATCCAACAATTAAAAGAACTTAGAGAATTTGGTATTGTTGATAAAATCAGTTCAACTGGATATCCATTACATACTGAATATTTCCTTACCAATCGTGGCAAAAAAATGCTCCAAGCTGTAGAGATAATGCAAGAAATAGGTATAGAATATATGCTTGAACATGGACAACAAGAATTTTTAGACAATAAAGGAATCTGTTATAATAAATAATTCTATACATACCAAAAAGTAAGTAATTTACATTTCATTTAGCAGTATTATAATTAAAATATAAAAGGAGGTATAAATATGTCTATAGCTTTAATTTTAATTGATATTCAAAATGATTATTTTAAAAATGGGAAATGTGAATTATTTAATACAGAAAAAACTGCTGAAAATGCTAAAAAAATACTGACACTCTTTAGAAAAAATAACTTACCAATTATTCATATACAGCATATATCAATGAGTTCAACTTCATCATTCTTTCTCCCTGACACTTATGGTGCAAAAATAAATAAAAATGTTTTTCCACTTGAGAATGAAGAAATTATCATTAAACATACACCAGATAGTTTTTTTAAAACACGTTTACAAAGTTGTCTTGAAGAAAAAAACATAGATAAATTAGTGATTTGTGGAATGATGAGTCATATGTGTATTGATACAAGTGTAAGAACAGCAAAGAAACTTGGATACGATATTACGCTTATAAGCGATGCTTGCACAACAAAAAATTTATTTTGGGATGACAAAGAGATTAATGCTGAAATTGTACATCAAGTATTTATGGCATCCTTACAATCTAGTTTTGCAGATATAAAAAATACAGACATTTTTTTGTCTAATTATTGTAAATAAAAATATTTACCATTATAAAGAGCAAACTTAATTAATTTAAGTTTGCTCTTCAATCATATAATCTTATATATCCCTTCTAGTATTTTTATATATATAAAATACTTTTTCTGATTTTAGATTTAGGTGCAACAATCATATAATTTTCAAATGTTACTATATCCACATAAAAAATGTAGTGTTATAGTATATATAATATTACATAAAAGGGGGTGCTAAATAGATGAATAATCATATACTTATTCAATTTGAATATATAGCAAGAATCATTATTGCTGGTTTATGTGGAGCTTTGATTGGATATGAAAGAAAGAATAGGCTAAAAGAAGCTGGAATCCGAACTCATTTTATAGTAGCACTAGGATCAGCACTTATAATCATTGTTTCTAAATATGGGTTTGATGATGTAGTAGGTACTCCAGGTATTGGTTTAGACCCTGCCCGTGTTGCAGCACAGGTTGTCAGTGGGATAGGTTTTTTAGGGGCTGGATTGATATTTATCAGAAATCAATCAGTGAGTGGACTTACTACAGCTGCTGGTATATGGGCGACAGCAGGTACAGGGCTTGCAATTGGTTGTGGATTATACTTACTTGGTATTGTTTCAAGCATTATTATCGTTATCACGCAAATACTACTTCATAGAGATAGGAAATGGATGAAACTCCCTACAGCAGAGCAGGTCTCTCTCAAAATTTCTAACAGCACTGATTCAATCTCATATATTGAAGAAAAATTTAAGCAGTCTAAAATTGAAATTATAAATATGAATATTAAACGCATTGATGGAGATTGGCTAGAAGTAATTATCTATACTAAATTACCCAAAGGATATAAAAAGACAAATCTGTTAAAGTTGTTTAGTGATAATCCTCTTATAGAATCTTTAGAGATATAATATAAAAAATAGACTAGCTAAACACTAGTCTATTTCTTTGTTACTAATAACATATTTTACAAGCTACATATCCATTTGCTTCTGCTTCTTCTCTACTCATTGAAATTGCACCTTCCATATTATGTGCAGTATGAGAAGAATGATATTTATTTGATTTAGATTTTCCTCCATTTGCATATACAGTTTCAGATGTTTTTTGGTTGTTTGGATTTGATTCTTCAGTTTTAGGATTTTGAACTTGAACGTTTTCAGTTGACTTATCGACACTTTCTTTATCAAGTTTTTCTGCTTTTTCCTTTTCTTCTTTTTCTTTCTGAGCTAACTCTAACTCCTCTTGTTTTTTCTTTTCTTCTAACTCTTTTTTCTTTTGTTTCTCTAAGTTATCTTTTTCTTCTTTTGCTTTTAATTCTTGTTTTTCTTCTACTTCCTTGTCTTTTGTATCCTGTTCTTCTTTTATTTTTATTTCTTGTTGCTCATTTAAGTTAGGTTCTGTTGCTACTTTGAACGTTGCTCCCCACCATACCCAATTGAACATTAAGAGTATAAACACTACAAATAGGCTTATAACAACTTTTAATGTTTTTACTATTTTATTACTATTTTTATTTACACTTTTTACTAAAAATAGAATAGACAATAATAATAATGTTAATGGTAATAATAAAATTCCTATAATAACAATTAATATCTTTTGCCAACTTTTTAATACTTTAAACTTCTCAAACATAAATTCCCCTCCAAAACATTAAGTTAACTACTTTATCATCCATGACTATCAATCTAATAAGATTTAAGTCTGATAAATATTGATGTTAATTTTTAATAATCCCTTAATTTTCATCCTATATCCCCCTGTTTATACATTATTAATTAAATTATATAGTAAACAAATAATAAATGTTGTCGAAAATCAAAATTATATATTGTTAATTGGGTATAAAGATAATTATTACTAATTTTCAATCTAAACACTATCTACTTATACTTTAACCAATATAAAACATAATTAAGACTTATTCTTATGTCACACATAGAATGGAAATGAAACAGTAAATATTTTAGAAGTTCTTAAAATACAATTTGCCACCGATTTTATAATAAAGTGGCAAATTGGTGGCAAATTTACATTTTTTTATGTTATTTATTGTCTAGTTTATTAAAATTTAGCTATTTATTTACAGGAACTTGAATTTCAGTTACAAATTCATCTACAATTCCAGTTTCATGTATATCTATTTTATATATCTCTATTGGCGCAGCATTTATTTTATAATTATTTTCTTCTATAAATCTAAATACTTTTTCCATATATATTTTATTATTAGAGTTACTTCCAGTATAATTTAATGTTACATAGTACCCCTCATCAAAAACTATATTATATATCTCCTCATTATCTTCCAAAAAACAAAATACAGACTTAAACTCATTAAAGATACCATTATTGATTGCTTCAATAGAAAAAGCAGAACCAATATTATTATTTCCAAGTATATTAAATCTGTCTTCATATTCTTTTTGAAGCTTTTGAATTAAGAAATCAAAATCCTCATCTCTTTCTATATCAGCATTTAATTCTAAGGCTTTTCTTTTTTCTATATATACAACTTCTATCTCATCTATTTTAGTATTTTGAATCACACTTTCAATTGAACTTAATCTTGTTATGATATTTTCCTTGTGACTTACAAGTTCAAGCATCTTTTTGTCAATTAAATCAAGTTCTTCATTTAATATAGTTTTTGTAGATTCTATACTTCTATCGTCTAAATATTCTTTTATCTTTTTCATTGGAAAATTCAAACTTCTAAATTCTTTTATCAAATTCAATTTCCATATATCAGATATATTATACATTCTATATCCATTGGTATCTCTAAATGGTTTTAGAATTCCTATTTCTTCATAGTACATTAAAGAATCTCTTCCTATACCATATATTTTAGATATTTCTCCTATTTTATAATAATCTTTCATTTATATATAAAGACCTCCATAATTATATTTTTTCTTAAAAATAAATAACTCGTCTATTTCCCTAATTCTATTTTAGAATATACTAAAAAATCGTCTAAAACAAGTTTTCAAAAATAAATTGTATTTTGTTAACTATCTAAATATATCTATATTTTGTTCATTATTCTATTATAATATTGATTATGATGTTTCTGACTCTACGCTTTTCAAAAGATATATTTGACTTTGTATTTACACCTATGCCATTATGTTTTTATATGATATTTTTTATTTCCAAAATACCCCTTTATAAATTTAATAATATTGATATATTATTTCAGTATATTGTTCAAATATTAATTAACATTTAAATATTTTTAGTATAAACACAGTTAGTATCAAAAAATCAAAGTATCTTATGGAGGAATGCTATGCCAAATTATGATTATATAAAAATGTTAAATAAAAAAGTAGAACTATTGTCTAAAGATTTAGAGAAAAGAAATTGTAAATTAAAAGTCTCAAACGAAATAGATTTTTTTACTAAAATGCCAAATAGAAAATGTATATATCAATATATTGATAATTGTATTTCAAAAAATACTTCTATTGGAATTATGTTATTAAATATTGATAATTTTAAATTATTCAATGATATATACGGATACCTAGTTGGAGAAAATTTATTAATTAATCTCATTCAAAAACTATTGTATTATGTTCCAGAATCTAAAGGAATAGTTGGCCATTTAAAAGGAGAAGGATTTTTGATTGCTATCCCAAATATATCAAAGGAAAAATTAGATGATATGGGAACATCTATTATAAAATCTGCTAGGGAATTAAAAATACAACTTCCTAATGAAAAAGAAGTCTATTCTAATGTTACATTTAGTATTGGTAGTACAGTTTGGAATGGTAAATCAGATGTAACTACTTTAATACTTTTAAATCAAGTATATAGTGCTTTAAAAAAAGCTAAAAGTGAAGGTAAAAATAGATACATTTCATTTGATTTTAATGATAATAATTTTTATAATAAATTAGAAAGTGATAAAGAATTTTTATCAGAAATATCATATGCTTTATTGGATAAACAAATTGAGGTATTTTACCAACCACTTTATAACATAAAAAGTAATACTATAGTTGGATGTGAAGCACTTGCACGCTGGAGACATCCTCTTAAAGGGCTTCTCACTCCAGATAAATTTATATCTTTATTTGAACACTCTGGACTTATAATAGAATTAGATTTATATTTATTTGAAGAAAACTGTAGAAATATAAGAAGATGGATTGATAACAATGATGTGTTTGTATCAATTTGTTGTAATTTTTCTCGTCTTCACTTTTTTAACCCTAATTTTCCAAGTACTTTAAAAAATATTACTGAGAAATACAGTATATCTACATCAAATTTTAGCATTGAAATTACAGAAAATATATTAATAGAAGATACAAATACAATTATTCAACAACTAAACGAATTACGTTCTTTTGGTTTTTCTGTATCAATAGATGATTTTGGCTCTGGATATTCATCCTTTGGTATGTTGCAAAATCTCCCTTTGGATATAATAAAAATTGATAAAATATTTTTATCCCATGACTTAAATGATTTTAAAAATACAACAATTTTGTATTCTATAATAAATATTGCAAGAGCTCTTGGTATGCTTACAGTATGTGAAGGTGTTGAAACAAAACAACAAGTAGAGTTTATCAAAAGCATAAACTGTGACATTGCTCAAGGTTTTTATTATGCAAAACCTATGGAATGTAAGCAATTTGAAAGGTTACTATCTAAAAAAAATACTTCAGATAAAATGTTTATCAAATATTCTGATATAGGAAAATCTTTAATAGAAAAAATCTTTGATGCATTTTTTATTATGCAAGATATGCAAAAACTAAGAGCAAATGTTATTGAAAATATTAAATGGTTTGATTTTTATAACAAAAAAGAACTTATATCTTTTTCTGAGGTGATAGAACACTTTGAAAAACATATCAAAGGTAAAAAATTTTCTATTCTTTATAAAAGTATAACTCCACATGATGTTGGTTCAGATTCATTACTAATTAGTGGAGAAGCTGTTTTATCTGATGAAACTACTGATTATCAAAAATATAGTAATTTCTATTTTAGTGCAAATTGTATTATTTCAGAAAATAAATTAATCTTAACAAAAATACATTTAGATTTAATTAAAACTGCTGGTTATATAAATGAATTTGAATCATATTCAATACCTAAAATGACAAACACTCATCTCGATGAAAGTAGTACTTTATCACAATTTTATTCAATGCTACCTGTAGGTATCATTCGCTATGATTTACTTGGTGATATGATTATTACATATATGAATGAGGAAATGTTTGATATTATAGGTTATACAAAAGAACAATTTTTTGGTGAAATGAGTGGCAACTTAAGAGCAATTGTTCATCCAGATGATTTAGATTTTGTTTATAAAAAAAGTTTAGAAATGATTGACACAAATAATATTAATCCTTTTTTATACAGATTTATAAAACGTAATGGTCAGATTGTTACAGTTATGTATAAACAATGTAATCTTTCTGCAATTGATGGAAGATCTATTGCACAAGGTATGTATATAGATGTTGATAAAATAAAAAATTTAATAGATATTTAATTTTAACTGTCTCAACTATAAATAAATTACAAATACTGTTATAGATTTATTAAATTAAAATTCCAATTTATGTATAATTAATAACAATCGTTCGACAAATTGATGATAAAATTCCCACTATGTGCTATAAGTTAATATATAATGCAATAAAATTAATTTAAATTTAAGGCACTAAGCTATTTAGAGTAACTATTTTTGATTTATTTGTGTTTTTATAATAAAATCATTTGATGCTATAAATCAGAGTTAACATAGATAAAATAAGTTTTTATATAAAAAACCTACTTTTACTTAAAATATTGCATAAATTTTTCTTATTTCATAGAAATGTCATAGTTCAACAAAGTTTTCTAATTTAAAAGCATTAATGTATAATATAATTAATTTATATAATATTAAGAAAGGGGAATATCATGAGCACACTCTCAAAAAAAGCACCTGAATTGGTAAGACATATTTTAATGAGTTTTTATGTAAATCGAGATATTAATGAGGTATTAAGATATCTGTCAAAAGATATTACTTGGATTGGTCCAGGGGAACAAGAGTTTCTCACTTCTTTTAATGAAATAAAAGACTATTTTTATGCTGGTCAAAATGAAGTCCCTTCTTGTGATATGAATAATGAAACATTTGAAGTTGTAAGTGAAGATAAATATAGATGTATTGTAGTAGGAAAATATACTATTCGTACTAAAGAAAATGACCAAATGATTTTAGAGGTGTGTCAGCGTTGTACATTTGAAATAATTGAAAATAATGGACAGTTATTGGTGAGACATATGCATATATCAAATCCATATAGTGAAATGCAAGTTGATGAATTCTTCCCTAATAAAATAGGAACACAAAGTTATGATTATTTGCAAAGATTACTAAAGGAAAAAACAGAAGTAATTGAAATGATTACCAATAATATCAATGGTGGATTAAAAGGAAGTAATGATGATGATACATATTCATTCTTCTATGTCAATGAAGGATTACCCAAAATATTAGGATATACATACGATGAGTTTATTGAAATGAGTGGTGGCTCTGCAGTAGGTGCTGTATACCCACCAGATTTACCTAAAGCACTAGAAGATTGCCAACGTTGTTTTGCAAAAGGCACTACCTATTCATCTGAATATAGAATACGTAAAAAAGATGGAACATTAATGTGGGTATTAGACTCTGGAATGAAATCCTTAAATAGTGATGGTATCGTAAAAATTAATAGCATTATTACAGATATCACTCAACTAAAAAATATAGAGTCTGAATTAAAGTTAGAGAGAGAACGCTATCGCATTGCTTTACAAAACATTACAGATATTATGTTTGAATATGACATTGAAAACGATAACTTTATGATATATCAACGAGTTGAAATAGACCGAAAAATTGAACTAGAAAATTTTGAAACGAAAAATTATTCTAACATATTGAAAGATGGAAAAAGCATTCATCTTGATGATATTGGTAAATTATTAGAAGTACTTCGCGGAAATCTTCGTGAAACAATTGAAATACGACAGTTAGAATCATTAACTAAAGATGAATGGAGATGGATTCGTGTTCAATGTTCAGTTATTTATGATGGTGATCATAATCCAATCAAAACAATTGGTGTTTTGAAAGATATAACTGAAGACAAATCTAAATTAGAAAAATTAATTGCTCAAACTCAACGAGATCCATTAACACAGCTTTATAATCAAAAAGCATCAGAAAATTTTATAGATGAGTATCTTAACAATACTAAACAAAAAAATAGTGAAGCTTTAATGGTCATTGACATTGATGACTTTAAAACTGTAAATGATTCTTTTGGACATTTGGAAGGAAATGAAGTTTTAGTTGCTGTTTCAAAAATATTAATGCAAAATGCAGATGATAAGGATATAGTTGCTCGTATTGGCGGAGATGAGTTTATGATATTTATGAAATCGTTGACAAAGGATTTTGTAATAAAAAGTATTAATGATATTTTAACTGATGTAAGCAAAATAAAAGTAAAAAACAATCATCAAATAACATTAAGTATTGGTATCGCTTTTGCTACAGATTCAAGTAAATCATATAAAAACTTATTTTCTAAAGCAGATGAAGCTTTGTATTTAGCAAAAGCAAGTGGTAAAAATTGTTACAGAATATGTGAATAATATATTTATTTAACATATTCCATATTAATATAAATATAATTTATAAGACATATACTTTTATAAATGCTATAATGAAGCACTGTAAACAGTAAATTCTTCCCAAGTTAAATTATTACAATCAATATAATTTTTAATAATTCAACTTCTTTACTATATGCTCCAATCCTCTAACTACTACTTATATATTAAACTTTCTGAGGTTAACATATAGACCTCTTTACTGATTTTTATACTATCTTTTAATCTTATACATATTTTATATATAACGAAATATTTTTGTATAAAAACATTTCGTTATATATAAGTTTCTAATTTTATAATCAATAATATAAGTTAAAATATTTGTCAATTTAATAAGATGTATTTTTAATTTGTGTTATTGTTTATAAGTCATCTCGATGATATACTGAAATTATTTAAAACATCTTTCATATGCTTAAAGAATAAAAATACTATGAAAACAAAAAATTTAAAGAATATCCCCCTTTTACTGACAGTTTTTTCTTGGCATCAAAAGATGGAAATGCGATTTTTCCAAATGTCAAAAAACTTGATATTTCAGGAAGGCACTACTTTAAATCAATTAATAAACTTAAAATACCTCTAAGTCTAGAATCTGAATCAACATTTATAGTATATTCAAGTTGTAGTGCTAAGTTTACCCATTTACCCAAATATCTAAATCTATTGTTAACTCTTTTTCATACTTTTTACAATTTTTTAGTTTTTCTACTTCCACTTCAAGTAAATTGGATAAAATATTTTCATTGATGCTATCTTCATTGATTAATTTATTAAGTAAATGTTCTATATAATTACTATCTATCTTTTTTATTTCCATAAAAATTAGCCCTTCTAAATAAAATTTTATTAATTTATTTTTGTTATATTATATTTGAAGTTAAATCAATTTGTATTTGTAATTTTTTAGACACTCTTTATACTTATACTACTGCTATACTTTGATTAGGAAAATTAAATATAATATAATTTTGCGATTATTTAAAAAAAGTCATATCTTAAAGGAGGTTTTTCTATTGAAGTTAAAAGAAAAATGGATTGATTTATTAAACCCAAAATATATTGAAAACGAGGAAAAAAGAAATAAAATACAGATTATAATATTTTTTTCTATAACTTTTGGTTTAACTTATTTATTAGGTTTTCTATTATATTTCAATAAGTTTATTGACCCAGAAAATTTTGGATTATTTATGATGATATTGCCCTTATCCTCAGTTGCAATCGCAAAATTTTATACAGAAGGAGTGACTAATGATAAATATAAATTTTATTCATTAATAATATTATTTTTTCTAATTTACTTATTTTTACTTATTATTGAATTATTAAACTTAATAAATAATCAGCAATTTCAATCATTAAATACTATATTGGTTATTATAAGTAGTTTATCTATCATTCTTTATTCTGACAGTATAAAAGATTTGTCTCCTATAAAAAATATTAAAGTGGGTTGTTTACTAATTTTTTATTTCATATTTTCCAAAATTATTCCAGAATCACTTAGCCTGATAATACAAGGAAATCAACCTAACTATGAAGGTATTTTTAATTATATATTCTCTTCTATGATGTTATTCTTCTCTATATACCCTTTTTTTGGTGAAGAATATGGTTGGAGAGGATTTTTGCAAGATATATTTTTTGATAGATTTGGTAAAAAAATTGGTATTCTAGCACTAAGTATGTGTTGGAGTTTGTGGCATTTACCTCTAATATTTACATTATATACACCCGAAACACCAGTATTAGGCTTAATAACTCGCTCAATATATATATTTGGAATTTCAATATTTTTAGGATATGTATACATGAAGACTAAAAATGTATGGTTTTGTGCTATAATCCACGCTTTAAATAATACATCTTTTCTTATATCAGGTTCTAGTATTACCTATTGTTCAACTATTACTTATTCTGATATATTAGAAATATCCATACTTATTTTAATTTTTTATGTTCCATTTCTATTTACAAAAGAATATAAGCAAAACATATAAAAATTATTATGTAAAGGAGATATACTATATGAACTTTTGGAATACCTATCTTATATTTATTGGAATAGGAATTATAATATTAACTACAATAATATACTTAATTAAATATAAAATTATTTTTTGTAGTGAAAAATATTTTAATAAATTAGAATCAATGTATGGAAATATAGATAAAAAAAGAATTGTTAAGTTGGAAGTACTTTATCGTTATGTAATAGGACTTGAGTACATAGTTATAGGTTTATTCATAAGAAAATTAGATGTTGCAATAATAGCATTAATATTAGTATCTATTATAACAATAGTATCCTATTATCTAGTCAGAAAGAAATATATAACTGTATAAATTATTTATAATAAAATGCTAATATAAGTGATAATCAAAAGAAGGTGATATGATTACTCTATCACCTTTTGCTTAGTCTAATATTGTATGATTTCATCCTGTTTTTGTTAACTAACTCTATTTTTATATAAAATCGTTCAACAAATTGCTGATATAAACTCTTAAATATGCTATAAATTAAAGTATATTATTTACAGAATGTAGATGGACTAAGGAAGGATTTTTAATATGCCTAAATCTAATAATGAGATATATAATATGGATGAATTGAAAAAATTCATAAAGAGGAAATAATTGATATAGAAAATATTATGATTATAGTTTTAAATTTTATAATAATATGAAAGAAATGAACTCTATTGAAAATATAAGAAAAGGCTAGAATTAAGTCATCCTTGAAATCTAAAAATAACCCTGTAACCTCATTTTATATTACTTTGTATGTAGCATTTTTAACAACCTTCTTTGTAATTATAATTAGTAAATTAAAAATATACTTTATTATCATTGAAAGTTTTATCTTGATTTTCTTTATTCTTATTCTAGGTAAAGCAAATAAAAAATCAATAGAGTTTAAAGAATACCAGATATATTGCATGACTTCATTACAAATGTTGGATGACATGGAAAATAAAAAATTTATAGAAAGAAAATATATAAAAAGAAGGTAACAAATAACTCTAGTTGCTACCTTCTAACCATCAATTCTTAAGTTTTGATATACTAAAATTTTCAACTTGAGACTTAAATAACTGCTCAATCTCGTCAATTATACTTTGTATCTTATTTTCATGTTCTAAATCATAATATATATTTATCTCACCGATGCTATTTATACTTATAGAATATTCTTTTCTTTCTATTATACATATGCTTCCACAATCTGATAAATCATTCTTGTATATTGATTTTAATTGTCTTTTTATCTTGAGAAAGTCTATCGCTGGATAAATATTATTTGGATAAAAACTCTTATCATTTATTAACATCTTATCCACCCCTTATCATTCTATTTATTAAATTTATACCTTAATCAAAATCATATTAAACATATTTTCCATATTTTTCATAATTATTTATAATAAAATATTAAATCTATAATTTGGCTTTTACAAACTCTCTAGCCTTATCCATTGTAGACCACACATCATTGTCATATATCTGAGTGAATTTTTTTCCTATAATCTTACTCATTTCTTTTATTTTATTGCAAGTTACTCCACCAATTACATACAGATTTTGTGTTTAATGTGGCTTATAGGCTTCTATATCTGTAACTAGATAACTTTCTTTTACTCTCTTGTAATATAGTCCTAAAATGTCTGCTGATACTTTATCATCACCACTATAAACAATTGTTTATACATTTGCTTCACATCATTATTTACAATACTCTTATTTAATATACCTTCTACAATTAACTTGGCCATACTTTCATATCCAAGTTTTTTAGTTCTCTAATAATCTTCTTTATTGTCACAGAAAAAACTTTCAATTAACATTGCTGTAGGCTTTGAATCATTTAAAATATATCCACTAATATTGGTGCAACTCCAAGCAAAATAAATAATTCAAATTCTAAGTTTTATACAAAACAAGAAGCACAATTGTTATTAGAAAAATAGAAAAATATCCTTATAGGTATACCAATTTTTCTGATGCTAACTCTTGGATTGCATTTTGGTAAAGCTGTATCACTTAGATGGTCAGTTAAAATACTTTTTTTCTATTTGTCAGTTAAATGTCAGTAATATAGATAATACAATTTACTTATAAAACATTTAAAATCACTATTGTTTAATAAAATTTATAATTATTTGCTATTTGCTGTTGACATTGGTACTATACTATAGTTTATCATCTATATTAGTAATAAATAAAATTATTAATTAATAGTTTCATAATTTTTATAATAGCTTTACAAGGAGTGATAATAAATGGATACAAAAATATCTATAGACGAAAACATAAGTTTGGGCAAAAGGTTTTTTAAATACTTAGCTCCATCTGTAGTTGCAATGTGGGTTTTCTCATTATATACAATGGTTGATGGAATATTTGTAAGTAAAGGAGTTGGAGAATTAGCCTTAGCTGCTGTTAATATATCTATGCCTTTTATTAATTTTATATTTGCGGTTTCTTTGTTATTTTCAACTGGTGCATCTACTATAATCGCAATTTATCTAGGAAAAAAAGATATCAAATCTGCAAATGAAGTTTTTTCATTTAATTTAGTATCAATAATTATACTATCATTAATTATATTGGCAGTAACCTTTTTTAACTTAGATAGATTGGCATTATTTTTAGGTGCCACAGAATCTACAATTGGTATGGTTAAAGACTACCTAGGAATAATAATATTTTTTAATGGTTTCTTTATAGTTTCCTATTCTTTAGAAGTTATAATAAAAACTGATGGATTCCCAATATTGGCTACTGTTGGTGTTATAATATCAGCCCTTACAAACATCATACTAGATTATTTATTTGTAATAGAGTTTGGATGGGGTGTAAAGGGTGCTGGTATTGCGACTGGTTTGTCTCAAGTTTTTTCTACTGTTTTTTTCTTAATACACTTTTTTAGAAAAAACTCAACTTTGAATTTTTCTAAATTTAAGGTTAATTTTAAGACACTTAGAAAAATTCTCTTTATAGGTTTCCCTGATTCAACTACTGAATTAAGCTGCGGTATAGTTGTTTTACTTTTTAACTTGAGTCTTACTAAATATATAGGAGAAAATGCGCTTATTTATTATAGTGTTATAAACTATATAAACACATTGGTTCTTATGACTATGATGGGTATCACTCAGGGTATGCAACCACTTACTAGTTTTTATTATGGTGCAGGAAACATAGATAATGTAAAGAAATTATTGAAGATGGGTGTAAAAGCTACAATAATAGCTTCAATAGCTGTATTTGCAATCTGTATGACTTTTTCAGAACCAATAGTTTCTCTGTTTATTCACCCAGAAGAGACTATATTATTCAATGAAGGAGTTCGTGTATTTAAAATATTCTCTATATCATTCTTATTAGTTGGATTTAATGTAATAATTTCAGGATTCTTTGTTTCAGTAGAAAAACCATCAATTTCTACAGTTATATCTCTTGGTAGAGGTCTTATAATCGTCTCTCTAAGTTTAATTGTAATGATACTAATGTTTGGTGGTCAAGGAATATGGATGACTACTATTGTTTCTGAATTTATATGCCTTATTGCATCAATAATTTTCTTAAAGAAGAATTTTTCTACATTAGATTCTAGTCTAAAAAAAATAGCTTAAACAAAAGTAGCAGTAATAATATATAAAATACAGAATACCTATTATACAATCTTGCAAACGTCAATACTTTGCATACATTAAGATTGTATAATAGGTATTTTATTTATGTACTTATTTTATTTCTAAATAACCATAACCATCTTTTATTACATTTCCTTTTACTTCATATTCTACAGGAGTTCTAAATACTGGCCCATCTACTACAAATGTATGATATTCTCCATGCTCTCCACATGGGTCTGAGCCTGTTTCTTTTATCTTTTTCACAAGTTCTCTGGTTAATTTTTTTCCTAGAAATTCCTCTCCTAAATGCTTTAAGTTTACTTTTGTTATGACACTACAAAATCCACTATCTATAAATTCATATACCAATTCCTCTCTACTTTCTTGCCACAATGGTAGTTCTACCTTCATACCAACTGCATCACATCTGTCAGAGTCCCACTTTTTGTGACTTTCTATATCTATATCTCCATATGCACATATTGTTGCTCCCATGTTTTTAGCTTTTATTAAAGCTCTCTCAAAACTCTCTTCATACCCTTCTACTCCACATTCAGCAACTAACAAAGGTAGTCCAATACTATCACTTACTTGTTTAAGCATCTTATGCTCTAAGTTATGAGTCCATGATTTTCCATGTTCTTCACTTATAGTTGTCAAGAGTGCCACAGGCTTATATCCTTTTTCCAACATTCTATTTAATGCTAATATACTATCTTTACCACCACTAAATGACATTACAAATTTTTCATCAGCCATTCCTAACACCTCTTTCTTTTAACTTTACTTACTATCCTAATTATACCAAATTTTTAAGTTATATAGCAAATTATATAGTATTTTAAATCATTAGTTTACTATAAAGAATGTACCTAAAATTAAAAGTATAACCCCTATGTATTTGTATAAATGCATTGTTTCTTGTCCCAAAATCAAACTATCAATAAAAAAACCGATTAGAACTTGAGATACAAGTGTTAATATAAGTGTATTTGATACCCCTAAGTTTGGAATTGCTTTTACTGTAAAATATATTATTAGCCCTCCAAATACTCCTCCTAGCAATAACTTATAATTAAAACCATTTAAAGATACTAAACATTTTAAATCTCCAGCAACTATTATACTTGCAAGAAAAAATATTGCTCCTACAGTCAAACTTATAAAGGTGGCAACCAATGCTGTTGTACTCTTACCTAATTCTCCATTTATAAAAGCTTCAAGAGCAGTAGACCCACCCGCCAATAATGCAAATATTATTGCCCATAATTTTGTCATGGACAAACCTCCTCCTATATAATTCTATTAATAAGAGTTTATGATACAACCTATTAATTAATTACTAACTAGAGTTTTATTTTTATACTATGTGGCTTTATTTGAGTATAAATTTCTGTTATAATTGTTCTATTGATTTTGGAGGTGATTTTATGTATACAAATTTTAATATCAATTTTGATAACTTTAATAAAAAGGAAAATGCTACTAAATTTATGATAATGGGAGTGTTACTTGTTATATTGGGATTCTTGTGCCTTACGTTTAAGACTCTAGGTATAAAATTAATTTCTTGGACTTTTGGAGTTGCACTTTTATTCTTTGCATATTTAAATCTTAAAAACATTAATGAGTTAAAAAGATATGCTACTAAAGAAGAAATTAAACCATCTACCAATGTTCAATGGATTCTAATAATTACATGTATACTACTTTTTATATTTCCTCAAAAAATACAGAGTATTTTCTCATTACTTTTGGGCTTTTATTTAATTTTTAATCAACTCGTAGTGTTTGTAAATAGTAAAAATAATCCATATTCTAAGTTTACAACTTGGAATATAGTTAAAACTTTATTTGGTATATGCCTTATATTGTCACCACTATTTTTATCTAGATTTATAGTCTCAATAATGTCATTTTTTATAATATTATTTGGACTTGCTCTATTTTTTTCTGGAAACAAATCTAGAAAGTATTAATTATTTTGTTGCTTTATTCTTCATTACTTAAAATAGAATTTGTTTAAGTCACCTATTTGTGGTAATATGTTTTTTGTACAAATTTAATGTACAATTTTATTAGAAATAGGTGATTACTTTGGATAAATTTAAATATGCTTTTGATAATAAAAGATATCATACTTGGAATTACTACCTTAGAAATACATTTGGAGAAAAAGTCTTTAAAGTATCAATAAATGCAGGATTTACTTGCCCAAATATTGACGGAAGTATTGGCTATGGTGGTTGTACTTATTGCAGTAAAGAAGGTTCAGGCGACTTTGCTGGAAATCCTAAGGATAATCTTATTAATCAATTTTATAATATAAGAGAAATGATGTTAAAAAAATGGCCTCATGCTAAATATATTGGCTACTTTCAAGCTTATACAAATACTTATGCACCTCTTGAGGTTTTAAAAGATAAATATGAAACTATACTATCTCTTGATGATGTTATAGGCCTTTCAATCTCAACAAGACCTGACTGTTTACCAGATGATGTAGTTGATTATCTATCTGAACTTAATAAAAGAACTAATCTATGGGTTGAACTTGGACTTCAGACAATTCATGATTCTACATCTAAAATTATAAATAGAGGACATGATTATAAAACATTTGTTGAAGGTGTTGAAAAATTAAAGGCTAAAAATATAAAAGTAGTTGTACACATTATAAATGGTCTACCTGGTGAAGATTATAATATGATGATGGAAACTGCTAAGGCAGTTGGCAAAATGAATGTGGATGGTATAAAAATACATCTATTACATGTTATAAAAGATACTCCTATGGAGAAAATGCTTCAAAATGGGATGTTAACTCTTATGAACCAAGATGAATACATTAATCTTGTTTGTGACCAACTAGAAATATTACCTGAAACTATGATAATTCATAGACTTACTGGCGATGGTAAAAGAGATGAACTGGTTGGACCTTTATGGAGTTTAAAAAAATGGGAGATTTTAAATCAAATTGATGATACATTAAAATCTCGAAACTCCTATCAGGGGTGTAAATTTATTCAAGGTTAAATAAATGATTAAAGATAACATAATAGCTATAGATAGCTTTATATAAACATAAATCTATCTATAGTTATTTTATTGTTTACAAAGCAAATTTCATATTAAAAATTACAATAAAAAATACCCCTATATAAATATATAAGGGAAAAATACATATTCTTAAATACTTTCTGTTTTCTCAGTTTGTTTTAATTTATTAGACTTATAGAACATTTTTATTCCATCATAAGAAAGATTAAGTGCTATTACAGCTGATATCAACATTAACATCACTCCAAACAGCTTTCCTATAGAAAAACTTTCTCCTAGCATAGTGCATCCAATTATAACAGAGCCTACTAATTCTACTGATGCTACAACACCTGCAACAGATAACTCTACACCTTTAGATATACCTGCTGCATAAAAAATATATGCAAGTGCCGCTGGAACAACCCCTAACATCAACATACAAGATAAAATATTTAAATCTTTAGCATAGGTTAATATTTCCCATGGTCTAGCAGAAGGAATCATAAATATCGCTCCAAATAAAAAGCTGTAAACTAATATTGTTGAACTTGAAAATTCTTTTAAGGCATTCTTACTAATAGTTGGCATAAGTGCATACGCTATTGCAGATAATATTCCAAGCAATAATCCCATAGTACTTAAGTTTTGAAAATTTAAACTTCCACCAGTTACTGCCATAATAGCTCCAATAAAGCAAAAAATCAGCGAAAATATTTTACTTCTAGTAATACTCTCTTTATAAAAAAATTTTGAAAATACAGCTAAAAACAATGGCGATGTATACAATAAAACTGCTGCTACAGATACACCTACAGTATCAATAGCTTTAAAGTAACATAAATTAAACATAGCTTGACATATAATTCCTATTATTACTGAATAAATAATTCCTCTTTTGTTTATTTTCAAAATATGTGGTGTTCTTATAGCTGAATAAACACCTAAAACTATAAATCCAAAAAATAATCTTGTAAATGCTACTTGTTCTGATGTCAATCCACTTCCCATCAGAAACTTTCCAAACAACCCAAGTGTAGCCCATAAGATTCCTGCTGTTGCTATAAATACATACCCTTTACTTTTTTCTCCCATCTTAAATACCCCTCTACTATTATTTAGTCAATACACATCATTTTTATCAAGCAAAAACCATGCCACTTTTATTTTATTTATATCGACACTAAAAACTTAGAATTTGCAACAATATTACTAGTTTTTCAACTTTTCTATAGTTATTTCAAGTATATTTTAAGTTGATTTAGACTCGCTTTAATTGTAAAATAAGTTATATATAACTTATTCAAAGTTAAAATAGACTGAAGTTTATGTATTATATAAAGATTATACTTTTAATTATATTTAATAAATTAAATATATTTTAATATATCATTAAAAATTTAGGGGGACAATAGGGAAAATGGATTTAGATTTAGAGTTTTATAAAAAAATATTAGAGGCTTCTCATGACGAAATATGTGCATCTGATGATAAAGGTATAATAATATATTGTAATAAGGCATTTGAAGAAAATTATGGTCTAAAAAAAGAAGATATTTTAGGAAAAAATGTTTCTTTCTTAGAAGAATCTGGATATTCAACAAAAAGCCCCATACCAGTAGTATTGAGAACAAAGTCTAAATTTTCACTTGAACAAGATACTCAAACAGGAAAAAAACTTATTATAACTGCAAGTCCTGTATTTGATGAAAATGGTGAGCTAGAATTCACTGTTGAAAATTGTAGAGATATAACCGAACTTAATAATATAAAAAATAAACTTGAAGATACAAAAAAACAAGTAAAAAAATACAAATCTGAAGTGGAAACACTATATAGAACCGCTCTTAGGATTGAAGATACAGTAATTATGGATGGCATAGTTATGAGACCTATTATGAATACAGTCAACCATGTTTCTAAAACTGATGTAAGCGTACTATTATTAGGAGAATCTGGAACAGGAAAGAGTTCACTTGCTAGATATATACATCACAATAGCAACAGGTCAAGTGGTCCATTTATAACTATAAACTGTGCAACCATATCTCCACAACTACTTGAATCTGAACTTTTTGGATACACTTCAGGTGCTTTTACAGGTGCAAGTACCAAAGGTAAAGTTGGTCTTGTAGAATTGGCTAACGGAGGAACTCTTTTTTTAGATGAAATAGGTGATATACCACAAAATCTACAAGCAAAATTTTTACAATTGATACAAGATAGGACTTTTACTCCAGTCGGAAGTTTAAAAAATAAAAAAGTTGACATAAGAATTATATCCGCTACAAATGCTGACTTAATTTCTAAAGTAAAAGAAAAAAAATTTAGAGAAGATTTATATTATAGATTAAATGTTATAGAAATAAAACTCCCTCCACTTAGAGAAAGAAAGGATAATTTAGTAGAGATTATAAAATATTATTTTAATAGATATTCAAGTGACTTTAATCTAAACAAGACAATTTCAAAAGAAGCTATAAGTATTATTGCAAACTACAGATTTCCAGGTAATATAAGAGAGTTACAGAATATAATTCAAAAAATCTTACTTACTTGTAGAGATAATCATATAACAACAGACGATTTACCAAGTATACTCACTAAAAATGTAAATATTGTAAATTATGGAAATAACCCTCCAACATACACAACCAATGTAGATAATTCTCTACATATTGATTATAAAAACAAAAACTTTGACACCTTGATTATGGAGTATGAAAAAAATGTAATTTTGGATGCTTATGAGAAATTTGGTAGTTCTTATAAAGTAGCTAGACAACTTGAAATTTCTCAATCCAAGGCTAATAGGCTAATTAGAAAGTATACTAATACTTAATTTTAAATTTGATAAATAAAAACTTAACATTATTTACATATTGTAAATTTCGCCAATTACTGGTATTATGAATATGGTTGAAATTATTTAAATAAATGTGATTGACTTAATTTCATATATTTATCATTAAACTTTTATCATAAATATCATATCATAATAATATATTTAATAAGTCTAATAAACTATACGAGGTGTAAATATGTTAATGAATACCCATTTTATTATGGCAAAATCGATACTTAATAATATAGATGAAAATAAAACATTCTTTATAAGCGAAAAAAATTTTATATATGGTAATATAAAGCCAGATGCTTTTTCTAAATATAAATTAAAAAAACATTATATGGATGAATCATTTAATATGATTGCTTCTAAAATAAAATATCTGTGCAGTCTTACTATAGACAGTGTTTCTAAATATTTTTCAGTAAGTAGACTTAGTCAAGAGCTTGGTGTTATCTGCCACTTTTTATGCGATTTTTTCTGCTTAGCTCATAGTGAACGCTGGGAATTTAAGCATAGTTTGAATAAACATGTTACTTATGAAAGAGAACTTGGAGCATTTGCAAAGGATGTTGATTTATCTAAAATTAAAGGTAATACTATAAATAGTGGATTTGAAAAATTTTTTGTTAAACTTTACAATGAATACAAAAAGAAAAGCGACTATATGAATGATTTAAAATTTTCAGCGTATACTTGCAATAGTGTTATAAATTATATATTAGATTCTATTTTAGCTAATACAATAAAATCATACCATATAGCAAATTGTGGTTAACTTAAGAATTTTAAACTGACAATTAATATAATCAAAATGACTGCTCTACAGAATATAAAATCTAGTTTTATAATTCTACTGAACAGTCATTTTTTTATACTGAATAGGTAATACCTTATAAAATTGATTAATTAGTAAATCAACAAACAAAAATAATTTACTAATTTTTTATTACTTCTCATCAATCTTATATCTAACTGTTTATTTTTATGATAGCATCTATAGCACTTTTTACACTATCTACTACATAATTTGCACTTTGTTTTACTTCTTCTCTTGCCTTTGACATTACAAAACTATATTTAAATCCCTCTAACATACAAATATCATTTGGAGAATCTCCAATAGTAGCAACTTCATCTGGACTTACATTTAGAGTTTTTATTACATGTTCTATGCTACCTCTTTTTGATACACTTTTAGGAACTATGTTTAAAGTATAAGTACTAGAAAAATATATTTCCAACACTTCACTAAACTCACTTTTTAAATATAATTCTATTCTAGACAACTCTTCTAAATTTTCAGAGCATATACCAATATTGCCTATAAGATTATCAAAACTATCTCTTTTCTCAAAATCGGGGTCCACTATAAAATCGCTAGAATAATGTCTAAAAGCTGTTGTGTCACTATCTACAATTACATCTCCTTTATATTTAAAATACAATTGTGCATCAGTTGATTCAAATCTATCAATAACTTTTTTTACTAATTTATCATCTATAGTTTGCTTAAAAATCACATTATAATCTTTATCATGTATAAATGCACCATTTTCACATATATAATAGCCATTCATATCTAAGCTCCCTTCGATAATATCACGAGCCTGTTTGAAAACTCTACCTGTAGCAACATTAAACTGTACTCCTCTTTTTTCTATTTCCTCAATTGCTACTATATCTTCTTTTGTTATAGCTCCATTTTCATATAAAGTTCCATCTAAATCACAAAATATATGTTTTATCATAAATTAAAAGCCTCCAAAAATGATTTTATATTATACCAATACTTTAAATATAATCAATATCACAATAGTTTAAAGTTTTTCTAATTGTATTCTCAACTCATTAAGTAAATCTCTAGTAGCTCTCAATCTTATTTTTCTTCTATCTCCATTAAATATATTTTTTTTCACTATTATTTTTCCATTTATATATATTGCAGTATAAACCAACCCTACAGGCTTTTCCTCAGTTCCTCCACCAGGTCCAGCTACTCCAGTTGTAGATATACCTATATTAGCTCCAAGCCCTTTAGCAACGCCCTCAGCCATTTCTATTGCTGTTTGTTCACTTACTGCTCCAAAGTCTTCTAAAGTTTCTTTTTTTACTCCCAATCTTTTCATTTTGGCTTCATTAGAATATGTTACACATCCTTCAAGAAATACAGAAGATATTCCTGGGTAGTTTATAAGAGATGAAGATACCAAACCTCCAGTACAAGATTCAGCCACTGCTATTGTTAAGTTTTTTTCTACAAGAAGCTTAGAAACAGCATCTTCTAATGCAGACTCTCCTTCAGATACTGAAATATCTCCTTCAGTATATACATATTTACCTACTCTGTCCTTTATCTTTTCTTCTACTGGTCTTATAAATTCAAAAGCTTGTTCTTCATTTTCAGCTTTTGCAGTTATTCTTATTGTAACTTCTAATTCCTTTGCATACAAAGCAACTGTTGGATTAGTTTGTTCATCAATTATATCTAAAATTTCCAATTCTAGGTTTGACTCCCCTATTCCATACAATCTTAAAGTTTTTGATACTAGCATTTCCTTTGTAAATTGTTGTAGGTAAGGTTTGACACTTTCATTAAACATTGCCTTCATTTCTCTTGGAGGTCCAGGTAGTACTATTATACTTTTATCATCTTTCTTTAAAATAGCTCCTGGTGCTGTTCCATTATTATTTTTTAATACTATAGCATCCTTTGGAAAATATACTTGTTTCATATTATTTTCGGCCATTTTTTTTCCTGTTTTAACAAAGAATGATTCTAAGACTTCTAATGATGGTTTATGTAATTCTAATTCCTGTCCAAAATACTCTGCTGCAGTTTCTTTTGTCATATCATCACCAGTTGGTCCAAGACCTCCTGTAGTAATTACTAAATCACTTCTTTTTAAGCTTTCATCAAAACATTCTAAGAGTCTTTGCTTATTATCTCCAACTGTACTTTGATGGTATACTTCTATTCCCAATGCTGCAAGTTCTTTAGCTAAAAATTGAGAGTTTGTATTTACTATATCTCCCAACAGTATCTCTGTTCCTACACTTATTATTTCTGCTTTCAAATTTTATCACTCCTTGATTTATAGCCACTAAGACTAGTCTTAAGTTCATACCACTAATTTTAGCAAAAATAATGATATAAATAAAGTTAAAAAATCATTCAAATCTATCTGTAAGTTAGATTATCACTCTAAAACCACACATAATATAAACTTCACATGTAGTGGTACTTTCATCATCAACCATTAATTCATATAATTAAGTAAGTAAATTAAAAAATTTAATTTAAAAATAATAAAATTTAAAATAGGAGTGTATAATATGAAAATAGCAGTTATAATGGGTGGAATATCATCAGAGAGAGAAGTTTCTTTAAATTCAGGAAAAGAAATATATAATAATCTTGATAAAAGTAAATACGATGTTGTAAAGGTGATAATAGATGATAAAAAAGATATATTTACAAAAATACCAGAAGATACAGATTTTGCAGTACTAGCACTACATGGGAAATTTGGTGAAGATGGATGCATTCAGTCAGTACTTGAGACTATGGATATACCATATTCTGGATGTGGACCTCTTTGTAGTGGAATGTGTATGGACAAAAACATCACTAAAAAAATGCTTAGAGATTCAGACCTTCCTACTGCTCCATGGGCTTTAGTAAAATCAATTGATGAAATAAATTATGATGAGATAGACAAAATAGGCTATCCAGTATTTATAAAACCAAATTCAGGAGGTTCAAGTGTTGCTACATTCTTCATCCATTCCAAAGATGAAGTTGAAGAAGCAGTTCGTAAAGGTTTAGAAGTTGATGAGTTTGTAATGATTGAAAAATATATACCAGGTGGAGAATATACTTCATTCATACTAAATGGCGAAGTATTTCCTACTATATCTATAAAATCAGACTCAGGATTCTTTGATTATGAAGCTAAATACTCACTTGAAAAAGGAGCAAAAGAAGAAGTTATTTATTTAGATGATGAACTTCAAAAAAGAGTAAATGAGATTTCTGAGACTTGTTGGAAAATTTTTAATTGCAAAGCATATGTAAGAGTTGATATGATTATAAGTGAAGGTATTCCTTATGTTCTTGAGCTAAATACTCTTCCTGGCATGACTAAAACTAGTTTAATACCTAGAAGTGCCGCTGCTAAAGGTCTTGAGTATAGCCAATTATTAGATAAACTTATAGAATACTCTTTAAATTAGATAATACAATTTGAGGTGGTAATTTGATATTTTCAAATCTAAGATTAAATGATAGTGAACCAATTTATATACAAATTAAAAATTATATAAGTGATATGATATCAAAAGGATTAATTCCAGACAATAGTAAGCTCCCTTCTACAAGGGAGCTTAGTCAGCTTTTACAAGTTAGTAGAAATTCCATAGTCTTAACTTATGAAGAACTAAAATCAGAGGGCTTAATCTACTCTGTTTCAGGAAAAGGTACATTTGTTAATTCAAAAAATAAATCTTCAAACACTACATGGTCTTTAAATTGGGATTGTTTAGAGAATACATACTCTAAAAAAGCTAATGAATTAGATATTATAAAAAGCGAAATACCTTGGAGCTCTAACCTAATATCATTTAAAAGTATATCTCCTGATGGAGATTTATTTGATATGGAGGAATTAAAAAAATCTTTTTTAAATAGAATCTCATTAGAAGGTCACAAACTACTTAACTATGGATATGCACAAGGTTATAAACCTCTTATTGACTATTTGCTTGAATATATGACAAATAAGGGCGTTGATATTAATAACAAAGATATATTAATTACAAATGGATTTACAGAAGGCTTTGATATTATTATGTCCTCTTTCACTCAAGAAGGAGACTATATAATTTGTGAAAATCCCACTCACAACACGGCTATAAAAATTATGAAGTCACACAATCTCAATATTTTAGGTGTGGATATATCTGAAAATGGTTTAGATTTCAATATGCTCGAAAATCGTTTAATTGAGTACAAAAATAAAATAAAATTTGCATATATTACACCTTCTTATCACAACCCAACAGGGATTGTAATGACCCCTGAAAATAGATATAGATTCTATAATCTTATGAAAAAATACAATATAGCAATTATAGAAGATGGATTTAATGAAGAATTACTCTACAATAGTTCTCATATATTTCCCCTCTGCTCTCTTGATAATATGAATAATGGTGTTGTATATATTGGTAGCTTTTCAAAAATTTTATTTCCTGGAATAAGAATTGGATGGATTTTTGCAGATAAAAAAGTTATAGATAAGTTAGAAAGTGTAAAAAGGTGCAGAAATATACATGTATCTTTTTTAGACCAAGGTATTTTATTTGATTATTTAAGTAATGGAGGATTTGAAAAATACGTAAAAAAAATACGTAAATTCTATGGGGATAAATTTAACTTCGCCTATGAATGTGTAAAAAAATATATGCAAACGGAATATATCTTAGGTGATGGTGGTTTGCATATATTTATCAAGCTTAAGAATATAGATACTAGAAAGCTATTAGAAAAATGTTACAAAAAAAATGTTATCTTCATGCCTGGAGATTTATTTTTTACAAATGGCTTTGGTTCTGACACTTTAAGACTTGGATTTTCGAGACTCTCTTTTGAAGATATTGAAACTGGTATAAAAATAATAGGAGAAACTATAGATGAAATGTCCTAGGTTAACTAAATATTGTTAGCCTAGTTTATTTTTATGAGGTATAATATATATAGTTTATATGAATCTAACATGGGGGATAATATGAGTAAAAAGTCAAAACGAAAGAAGATTAATAAATTAAAGCTAACAATTGTAATAACTGTATTATTTCTTGCCTTACTATCTATATATGAGATATTTTTCTCTAAATCCAACAAAGAAGATAATATAAAAAGTCAAGAAACTATGCAAGATAAAAACAATACAACAGAGGATTCTAAAAATAATCAAAACTCTACTAAAAAACAGGAAGATAACAACATTAAGCCCACTTTTTCATATTCTTCAATACCAGATAACATAAAAAACAAAATGATTGGTAAATCTATGCCTTCTGATGAACCTATAGGATTTAATAGTTTATCTTACTTGCAACTTACCTACTACGGATTTGATGAAAAAACTCATCAAGGTGAGATGATAGTAAATAGTGAACTAGCTTCAGAAGTTGTCGATATTTTTAAAGAGTTATATGAAAAAAAATATCCAATTGAAAAAATTAAATTAATAGATGATTATGATGCTGTAGATGAAAAATCTATGTCTGATAATAATACATCTGCATTTTGTTATAGAACTGTAGCTGGTACAAATACTGTCTCAAATCATGGTAAAGGACGTGCTATAGATATAAATCCATTACAAAACCCACATGTTTCTGGAGACAATGTTAGTCCTAAGGTAAGCACTGTTTATGCAGATAGGTCTGCTTTAAAATTTGGAATGATAAAAAAGGGTGATGATTGTTATAATGCTTTTGTAAGCAGAGGTTGGAGTTGGGGTGGATATTGGAAAAACCCAGACTACCAACATTTTGAAAAATAATAGATTAGAAATAAAGGTGAATTATATGAATTTAATGACATTGGAAAATATAAGTAAAAGCTATTCTGAAAAAAAATTACTTGAAAATATATCTCTTGGTATCAATGATGGAGAAAAAATAGGACTTATTGGTGTAAATGGTACTGGTAAATCTACTTTACTTAAAATTATTGCAGGAACTGAAGAAAGTGAAACTGGCAATATAACAAAGGCTAATGGTATTAGAGTAGAATATCTTCCTCAAAACCCAACTTATGATGAAAATTCAACTGTTCTAGAACAAGTATTTAATGGAACTTCAGAAGAATTAAAACTCCTTGGTAAATACCAAGAAACTTTAGAAAAACTTAATTCTAACTTTACAGATGAACTAAATAAAAAATTATTATCCATGCATGAGAAGATAGATGCTTTAAACCTTTGGGATTTAGAAAGCGAAGCCAAATCTGTACTTACAAAGCTTGGTATAAATGATTTCAATCAAAAAATAATAGAACTTTCTGGTGGTCAAAGAAAAAGAGTTTCTCTAGCCTCAGCTCTTATTACTCCTTGTGAGCTTTTAATATTAGATGAACCAACAAACCATCTAGATAATGATACCATCGATTGGCTTGAAGAATACCTAAATTCAAGAAAAGGTTCATTGCTTATGATAACTCATGATAGATATTTTTTAGACCGTGTTACAAATAGAATAATTGAATTAGATAAAGGTAGATTATTTAGCTATGATGGTAATTATTCAATATTTTTAGAAAAGAAAATGGAAAGACTTGCATTAGAATCAAGTATTGAGGATAAACGACAAAATTTAATCAGAACAGAACTTGCATGGGTTAGACGTGGAGCTCAAGCTCGTAGCACAAAACAAAAAGCTCGTCTACAAAGATTTGATGAACTTGTAAATAGAGACTCTTTCAAACCTGATGAAAATATTGATATATCGGTTGCCTCAAGTAGGCTTGGAAATAAAATAATAGAAATACACAATATATCTAAATCTTTTGAAGAAGTTACAGTTATAGATAATTTAGAATATACTTTAGCACGTACAGATAGAATTGGCATAATAGGTAAAAATGGTATGGGTAAATCAACTCTAATAAACATAATAAATGGGAAATTAGCCCCTGATAGTGGATATATCTCAATTGGAGAAACTGTAAAAATAGGTTGCTTTTCTCAAGATGATTCTCATATGAACATTGGCATAAGGGCTATAGACTATGTAAAAGAAGCTAGTGATTATATAGAAACTTCTGATGGTACTAGGATTACAGCTTCTCAAATGTGTGAAAGATTCCTTTTTAATGGTACCATGCAGTATACTTTGATAGGCAAACTATCTGGTGGTGAGAGAAGAAGACTACACCTTCTTAGAATTCTTATGACAGCTCCTAATGTACTTCTTTTGGATGAGCCTACAAACGACTTAGATATAGAAACACTAAAAATATTAGAAGAATATCTTGATGAATTTAAAGGTGTAGTAATTACAGTATCACATGATAGATATTTCCTAGATAGAATCTGTAATAAAATATTTGCATATGAAGGAAATGGAAAAATTCATATTTATACAGGTAATTATAGTGACTATCTTATTTATAGAGAGATTCAAGGAATTGAATTTGAAGAATCTAAAAAAGAATCACTTAAAAATGATGATTCAACTGCTCCAAAAAAAGAAAAACCTAAAAATGATAAAAAACTTAAATTCTCATACAATGAGCAAAGAGAGTTTGAAAATATTGATTCTGACATAGAAAAACTTGAATCTAAAATTGCAAAACTTGATGAAAGTACTTCAAAATTTGCAACTGATTTTACTAAACTTCAAGAAATTTTAGATGAAAAATCAAAATTGGAAAAAGAACTTGAGTACAAATATGAAAGATGGGAATATCTAAATAATTTAGCTGACGAAATAGCTAATAATAAATAATATTAAAACATCTAAGTTTAATAACCTTTACTTTAAGTTTATAAGTTATAAATATTTAAAAGAGCTATATGTCTTTAAAAACATATAGCTCTTTTTTAACTATCTTCTAATTTTTATATTCTGATATATCCTATAATAATTCTTTATTATAAGTCTATATCCATTCTTTCAACATAGTGACAATTGACATCAATATGATTTAAAAAAACCAATAACCTTTCATAAAGTGGATGAGATTCTTCTCCATATTTAGATTCTAAGTTTTCACCTATTTCCCTAACAGTCTTTTGACCATCAATTTGTAAAAATACAAAACTAGAATATTCATCTAGCTCTATTTTTTTATATTTAGGTATTCTAGCTTTTAACTTTCTAAAAAACTTTTGAATCTTATGGTCCTGTTTTTCAAGTATAGTTACAATACCATTTTCATCTACTTCATATTCAAGTCCATCAGTAATTTTAAATACAATATCTAAAACATCATTACTCTTGCTCATTATTTTTTACTTTAGATAAAATGATAGGTAATGTTGTAAGTACAACTAAAACTATTAATAAAGCAATTGCCATTGAATTTGTAGCAGCAAAACCACTTGGTACTTTTGGAGTTATAACTCCAGTTACTTGTAATATTATACCTATTAAACCAATGATAGATCCACCTGCAACAAGACCAGAAGATAAACTTATACCATTAGAAACTTTAGCTTCTTTTTCTTTTTCAGATTTAGATACTAGTTCAACAAATAAACGAATTAATGCTCCAACTAATATTATAGAAGTTGTTGCTATTGGTAAATAGAATCCTATAGCTATAGTCATTATTGGTAAGTTTAATGCATATAACACAATTGCCATAAATACTCCAACAATAATCATAACCCAAGGTAAACTACCTGACATAATACCAGAAGTTAATGTTGACATTAAGTTTGCTTGTGGTAATGCAAATTGTACATTATCACCAGTAGCTTTAAGTTGGTCAGAAAGTAATAAGATTACTCCTACAACAACTATAACACCAACTATACTTGCAACTGTGAAGTAACGTTGCATTTCATTTTTGCTACCACCAATGATGTAAGTTACTTTTTGAGATTGAGTATATCCTCCAGCTATAGCAATAGCAACAACTATAAATGACCCAAATAAAAGTAATGATTTATTAGCTTCTAAATCAGTCCATCCCATTATAACAAATACTAATGTTACAATAACTAAAGAAGCTATAGTCATACCAGAAACTGGAAGATTTGATGTTCCTATTGTTCCTGTTAAACGTCCAGCTACTATGACGAATAATAAAGATAATAAAAGAGATATGATAGCTCCAATAATTGCCATAGCAATATTACCAGAAATCAAGAACGCTGCTAAGAACCCAACTACTACTCCACCTAATAAAAGTATCATTTGTATAGATGAACCTTCTTCTGCATCTCCAGTACTTGATTTAGCTTTAAGTGTTTCTTTTATAGAAGCGATTATAGTTGGGATAAGTTTTATTGCACCAATAATACCTCCACAAAGCATCATACCAGCACCTATATATTTTACATAACTACTAGATATAGCTCCAACATCCATTTGGTTAAGAGGCATTGCAGGATTATTCCATACCATAGCTCCATCTTTAGCCATATCAGTAAAGTAACCTATTAAAGGTGCAATACCAAAGTTTGATAAGATACTTCCTGCAAACATTGTTAAAGAAACTTCAAGCCCTACTATAAACCCAATTCCTAAAAGTAGAGGGTTTACTTCAATATCAAATTTCCATTTGTAGAATTTACTTCCTACAAGACTCATTACATTGTTCGCTACATTTAAGAATGAACCAGTTAATACAGTGATAAATCCACTTATTACAAATCCAATTCCCATGTATTTAATTGAGTCTCCACCAGCCTCTGAAGCAACAAGTGTTTCAGATATAGCCATTGATTCTGGGTACATAAGTTTACCATGTTCTTCAATTATTAAATAATTGTGAACTATTGCTGCAACTCCTATACCAAATAAAACACCACCAACTCCAACAGCTAAGCCTTCTAAAAATGTGATTTGGCTTCCAATTAAGATAACTGCTGGTAATACGAAAATGAATCCACTTGCAACAGATTCCCCACCACTTGACATACCTTGGATTAAGTTCTTACCAAGAATACCCTTTTGGCGAGCAAATGCTCCAACAAAAGCAGAACCTATTATAGCTCCTGGAATACCTGCTGCAACTGTAAGACCAGCTTTCATTCCAGAATAAGTTGTAGATGCGGCAAAAATGGCAGCTAAAATGATACCGATAATCAATACAGCTACATTTCCACCGGTTCTGGACTTATCTGTGATGTATGGAACGTAATCTTTTCCACTAACCTCACCATAAGCTCCCTTAGGTAATTTTTTGTTCATAAAATTTTCACCCCTTTTCAGTTTGTATATATTATAACATATATACATATAAAACTTAACTTTTTATTATTTTACAAATAGCGAGTAAAAACTACTAAAATTTAATCCCATATTATTAATTTCTATTTTTAGATATTTTTATGCTAATTTTCTTTTTATTTTTCGATTATACTAAAAAGGATTAAGATAAAAAATAAAAATTTTTTTTATATTAAAATTAAATTTGTTATAAAAACACTTTAAAACGCGGAAAAGTATAAAAAATACAATAATCATCCTTATAAACAGATTTTCACCACAGTAAAAATGTACAGAAAATTCTTTCTTTTATGTCAATTGATTCATTCTTGAAAATAGGTGTCATAAAGAAACTTCTATAGTTCCTTTATAACACCTGTCATAATACAAAATCACTCTGGCAATGCCCTTTTATTTACTTTTCCAATTGGTGTAACTGGTATTTTATCTATCCTCATTATTATTGTTGGAATCATGTATGGAGGTAAATGCTCATTTAAATATTCTCTAACTGTTATGTCATTTATTTTTTCACTATCCTCATCATCAATCACATAATATGCACATATATACATCTCTCCATCCTCATTTGTTCTTGAGATACAAACAACACTTTTAATTTCTGTAATATTGTTTATTATGTTTTCAATCTCATACAGCTCTATTCTAAATTCATCAATTTTTACTTGATTATCCATCCTACCAATATAATCCAAATTTCCATCATCTAGCCATCTTACCAAATCACCAGTTCTATACATTAATTTATTATGTTCACAAGTTTTGTAAGGATTTTCTACAAATACTTGCTCTGTTAAACCTTTTTTATTTAAATAGCCTCTTGATATTTGGATTCCTGATAGACAGAGTTCTCCTGGAACTCCAATTGGGCATAGTTTATTTTTTTTATCTAATACATATGCATAAGTATTAAAGATTGGCTTACCTATTGGTATTTTCCCATACTCTTTATCCACATGAAAAGAGGTTGATACAACAGTAAATTCTGTTGGTCCATACTCATTATATAACTCATAGTTACGTTTTCTATATCCTTTTAATCTTTCTCCTCCTGTCTGCACAATCCTAAGTGAACTGTTGTTACAGTTTTGTATAAATAATCTTGCAAACGCTGTTGGTAATGCTAATATGGTTATATCATTTTCCTCACAATACTCATTTACTGTATATTCATCAAATTTTGCTTCTTCTGGCATAATGTTTATTGAAGCACCCATCAATAGATATGGAAATAGTTGTTTCATTACAGCATCAAAACTAAAACTTAAATATATCCCACATATATCATTTTCTGTAGCACTTATAGCTTCTATACTATAATAACACATATTTACTAAACTCTTATGCTCTATAGCTATAGTCTTTGGTCTACCAGTTGACCCTGATGTAGATATTGTATATGCACAGTTTGATGGTGTTATTTTTTCAGTTAAGTCATATCTAATTTTAAATATATCTTCATCATTTATATCAATTACTATTGTGTTTTCATTTATAACCTTACATCTAAGTTCGTCTGTAGTTATTACTACTTTTGCATTACTATCTTCAAGAAGGTAATTTAATCTTTCTTCTGGATTACTTGTGTCTATCGGGAAGAATGCTCCTCCTGATTTCATAATTCCTATGGCTGTAACAATTATATTAATGTCTCTTGGCAACATTACAGCTACTATATCTTCACTTTTTACCCCTATATGATTTAAATAGCCTGCAAATCTATCAGTTAACTCATCAAGTTCTCTATATGTCAAATTTCTATTTTCATCTCTGGCAGCTACATTATTAGGTGTTCTCTCAACTTGTTCCCTAAATAAATCAATATAACTTCTGTCATATGGTATCTCACATTGATTATCATTAAAATCTTTCAATAATATTCTTTCTTCTTTCTTACATACAAATTCTAAATCTTCTATTAAAATGTTATTATTCCTTATTATCTGCTCTATTATATAATCAAATTGATTTAATATCCTTCTAATAGTTTCTCTTTTGTATATAGATGGCTTATATTTTATTTTTATTTTTAATGCCCTTTTAGTATAAACTATTACAGATAAATCATATCCTTTTTTTTCTATGTCATAGTCATATGATAAATCAAAACTTTTAGCTACAAATATTGTATTTATAAGTTTAGTATTCAGATGATTTTTATTCTCTATATCTGATAATAAATAGTATCCATATTCTAAAGACCTACTCCATTGCCTTTTTAAATTTTTTACAACATCTATAAACTTTTCGCTTTGTCGAACCTTAACTCTTATAGGAATTATATTTATTGTTTTTCCAAAAACTACATCATCTTCATATGTATACTTTTGTAATATAAGTCCATAGATAGTTTCTATAATAGAACTTATGCTTATATTATTCATTTTAGAATATTGAATTAGTTTCTCATGTTTTTCAATATCAATCTTAAAAATTTCATCTACAACTTCGTCAGAACAATCTTTATAAAAAAAATCATTTGGAATTTTTGCTAGATTGGTATAATCATCTAACAAATCCATCCAATAATTCATAGCTCGTTCTAAATTAACTTCATACATATCAAAATTCCCCCTTACTACTAAATCTATAGAAAAAATTCTTTTGGAATTTCATTTTTTTAAATACAGAAATATATTAATAATATATATGCAAGCTCTAAACACATGAGCTTGCATAAACTTATACTTATATATTATGACTATTAAATTCGTAATATTTATAATGTTTAAAATATATTATAACACAGATATGATTTTATTTTCTTACATTTATATAATATATAAATTATAAATTGTTATTTAATTAATGTATAATTATATTGTTTAGAATATGATATATTATATTAATTAAAATTTTATAAGAATAAGTTATATTTATTGAAAGGAGCTTTACAAATGAACATTTATGCTCACAGAGGTTTTAGTGGAAAATATCCAGAAAACACTATTCTCGCTTTTAAAAAATGCTTAGATATGGATATATACGGAATAGAACTTGATGTTCACAAGACTAAAGATGGAAAAATTGTAGTTATTCATGATGAAACGGTCGATAGAACTTTTAATGGACATGGTTTTGTAAAAGACCTTACTTTAAGAAAACTAAAAACATTGAACTCATCCTTTGAGGGTTACCAAAACAATAAAGAATGTAAAATTCCAACTTTAGAAGAAGTCTTAATCTTAATTTCGCCTACAGACCTTATCTTAAATATAGAACTAAAAACTGACAAAGTAAATTACACTAATATAGAAAAAGATGTTTTGAAACTTATTTTAAAGTATAATATGAAAAACAGAGTTCTTATATCTAGTTTTAATAGTAATAGCTTAAAAAATTTTCATAAGTTAGAACCCAGTATAAAAACAGCTTTATTATGCTACTTACCTATAAATAATGTAGTTGAATTTGCTAAATTTCTAGGAAATAGCTATCTTCACCCTCCTTTAATTTTAGTAAATGAATCTCTAGTTGAACTTTGTCACAAAAATTTACTAGGTGTCAATGTGTATACTGTAAATGAAGAAGAAGATATGCTACATTGTCTATCTCTTAATGTAGATGGTATTTTTACTAACTATCCAGATATAGCTTTAAACCTTTTACAATCGAAGCAATATAGCTAGTTATATAGTAGTTTATACTCCTTGACTTTTATATGATTAATATGTACAATTTTATTAAATTTAGCTTGGAGGTATACTTATGGATAACTTATTAAATGAACTTAAAGCTTTAAAAAGTAATTTGGATAATTTACCAATAGAAAAAATAGAAAATTACGATTTGAGTAAAACAGTTTTATTTATAATTGATGTCAATAATGGTTTTGCAAAACAAGGTGCCTTATACTCTCCCAGAGTAGAATCTTTGATAAAACCAATTGAAATTTTCGCAAAAAAAATATCAAATAAACTAAATAAAGTAATTGCATTTACTGATTGTCATACACCTAAATCTATAGAACTTTTAAGTTATCCTGTTCACTGTTTAGAAAGTGATGTGGAAAGTGAATTGGTTGACGAAATTAAATCTATAGAAAATCTACAAGTTTTCCCTAAAAACTCTACTAATGGATTTTTCGCACTAGAAAATTTAGACTTTGATGGGATAGACAATATAATTATAGTTGGTGATTGCACAGATATATGTATATATCAATTTGCAATAACTCTAAAATCTTATTTTAATCAATATAATATCGAAAAAAATATAGTTGTTCCTATGAATTTAGTAGACACTTATGACATTCCTAATGTTCATCCTGCAGAGATTTTAAACCTAGTATTTTTTAATAGTATGCTTCAAAATGGAATTAAGGTATTAAAGGAAATTAGCTTATAATAAATACTTTATAGATTTATATAGGGATACAACTTTGATAATAAGATTGTTCTATACAAATATTACTTAATACAATTAATTTAACATAACTAAAGTATATAAATATAGAAATCGCAATTTAAATATTCTTCTATACATCTTCTGTAGGAGAAATTAAATTGCGACTTCTATTTTTTACATAATACTAATCAACTATACCGCTTCAATAGTTAAATTTACTTTTTAATAATCGTATTTATTTGTAGTTTCACACATAACTACTTTTATCTTTTTATTAAACATATTCTTATATTCTAATAAAAACTCATTTAATTCTGAGTCCATAAGATTTATTTTTTTGTCACTACAAAGCATTATTTTTTCTTGATCTATTATTACATTAATATCATTTAAATCATTTTTTATGAATGTTGTTATACAACTCTTAGGTTGAATTTTTTCACCATATTTCTCATAAAATCCTGCACTCTTTTTAAACGATTCTAAATCTTCTGTAGATACTTTGCTGGAAGTATTATTACTCATAAAACCTGCTGTAGAAGGGTCGATTCCAAAGTTTCTAAGTTGTTTTTCTACTTCTTCAGTGTCCATACCATATCTTTCCATGAACTGTTTTTGTATTTTCATAAACTTTTCTTGAGATATGTCATTATCTTTCATATAATCAAATATTTTTCTTGAAAATTCAGCCATCGACATCTTTCCATCCATAACAGAAAAATATAAGTTATATATGTATTGCTCAAATTTATCTACATCAGAATCTTTAACTTTGTTTTTTAATTCGTTAAAGTCAATTATTCTATCATCAGACATTTTTTATCCTCCTAGCTAAATTTTTACTTGTATAAGATTATACCATACTTCTAATATATTTATATATACACTATTTTTTTAATTTAACCATTTTTTCTGTTGCATCTAATTCACACATTCTTCCTAAAGGAATAGTTATCATTGGTATACAGTGCCCAGATTGTAGATTATATATAGCTGGCTTATTAACCTTCTGCGCAAATTCCTCCAATAGTTCTATTAAATCTTCTTCTTTGATACAGTCTTTAAAATCTCCAAAAATTATACCATTACATTCATCCAGTTTTCCTGAAGAATACAATTGAGTTAACATCCTGTCTAATTTATATTGACATTCTCCAATTTCTTCAATGAATAAAATTTTATCCTTTGCATCTATTTCATATTTAGTTCCTATTGTAGAAATTATTAGAGATAAGTTTCCTCCCATTATTATTCCCTCTGCTTTGCCTTCACATACAGTATAAATCTTTTCTTCTTTTGGATTTTCTAAGTATAACTCATCTTTAAATTCTAAAGCATCTACTAGAGATTTATAAGTAAATTCATCCCATTTAGCTACATTCGCTGCCATTATTCCATGATATGGTAAAAGACCACAATTTTTATAAAAAGCTAGATTTAAACCTGTTATATCAGAAAAACCTATAAATGGTTTAGGATTTTGTTTTATTATTTCGTAATTTATTTTATCTAGTATTCTTGTTGTTCCATAACCTCCTCTTAAACACATAATTATATCTACTTCTTCATCTAAGAACATCTCTTCTATATCTCTTACTCTAATATCATCATTCCCAGCTAAATAACCTTTATAATTTAGTCCACAACTTTCAGAAAATTTAACTTTATAACCATACTTCTCCAAATTAAATTTTATTTCTCCTAGACTTATATTTCTCAATGGTCCAGAAGGCGCAATTACTCCTAACATCTAAACACCTCTTCTTCTAAAATGATATATTCTAATTTATGCTAAACATCTCTACTATAATTATAAGACATTTTATTTATACTTGATACAGAATAATGTTTTATATAGAATAATATAATTATAATAATTAAGAAAAATAAATTTTTAATTTTAATATAGTTAGGATGTGTTTTATGATTAATATTAAAGCTCTTTGCCATGATATAAATGATTGGGTTATAGATATTAGAAGAGATTTACACAAAACTCCAGAACTTGGCTTAGAAGAATTTCAAACTAAGAAAAAAATTATTAAATATTTAGATGAAATAGGTATAAGTTATATTGAATATGAAAATCACACAGGAGTAACTGCATATATAAATGTAAATCCAAACTTTGAGACAATTGCTATAAGAGCTGATATAGATGCTTTACCTATAACAGAAAAACTCAATCGTCCTTATAAATCCATTAATTTAGGTAAAATGCATGCATGTGGCCATGATGCACATACTGCTATTTTACTTGGTACTTGTAATATACTATTTAAATTAAAGGATTATTTAAATGTAAATGTAAAGTTTTTTTTCCAACCTGCTGAAGAAACTATTGGTGGCGCTAAACTTATGATAGAAGATGGATGTATGAAAAATCCAGATGTAAATTATATATTTGGTCTTCATGTAAATCCCAATATTGATAAAAGTTTAATTGAACTAAAATACAATACTTTAAATGCATCAACAGATACACTTTGTATAACTGTATATGGCTCAAAATGCCATGGAGCTTATCCTCATCAAGGTGTTGATGCTATAGTTATCTCTGCTCATATCATAACTGCTTTGCAGACAATTGTCAGTCGAAATACAAACCCCACTGATTCTGTAGTTATTTCTTTAGGAAAAATTGAAGGCGGAATTAAAGAAAATATAGTTTGCGATAAAGTTGTTATAAAAGGAACCTTAAGGACTTTAACGCAGGAAACCAGAGATTTTTCAAAAAAACGAATTAGAGAAGTTTGTGATTTTACTTGCAAAACATTTGGTGGAAATATTGATGTTGAAATTGAAGAGGGTTATCCTTCCCTTATAAATTCAAATTATCTTGTAGATTATGTTAAACAAAATGCAGTAGAATTATTTGGAAAAGAAAATATTTTGATTAAAGATACACCTACTCTTGGTGCTGAAGATTTTTCATATTTTTTGGAATATTGTGAAGGTGTTTTTTATCACCTTGGTTGTGCAAATCAGGGAAAAAATATTAATTCTCCTCTTCATACAGATACCTTTGATATTGATGAAGATTGTCTTATTACTGGTGTTATGCTTCATTCAAAAAATGTATTATCCTTTTAATTATATGCTTCTATCTCCTTTTTATATTGACTCTCACATGGTGTTAGGGTTTACTCTAAAATTACAAATAACAAACCAAATAATTGGAGGTAATATTATGAAACAAATTTTAGTAAACCCTATAGGAAAAATACGTGTTCAAGGTGAAGAAATTTCTATCAAATTGGATAAAAAGTATATACCTGCATTAAAAGCACTTGATGAATTTAGTCATTTAAATGTAATCTGGTGGTTTGATGGATTTGATGATGTTGAAGCAAGAAGTATCTTAGAAACTCCAAAGCCTTATAAAAAAGCACCTGATGTTATGGGAATATTTGCGACAAGGTCACCTATTAGACCTAACCCAATAGCATTAACTACTGTACAAATTATTAGCATCGACCATGAGCATGGTATAATAAGAATTCCATATATCGATGCTAATGATAATAGCCCTGTTATCGACTTAAAACCATATACTCCAAGTATTGATAGAGTTGAAAATCCCTCAGTCCCTGAATGGTGTAGTCATTGGCCTAAATGTGTAGAAAAATCAGGGGAATTTGATTGGGAAAATGAATTTGAATTTTAATTTATTTTAGATAGAGTATTAAATTAAAGGTAGAGTATTAAATTAAAAAATTCTAATTTAATACTCTACCTTATTATATTTTAATTATATAAAATATTCGTTGTATTTCATTTTCTTGAATTATATAATTGATTTTATCCACTTTCATATTGGCAAATTATCTTGTATACTTAATATAAATAATTATAAAGGAGAATACTCATGACAATATTTAGTCTACAAGCAGCAAATTTATTTGGATGGATAGCTATTTATAGCCCCTTAAACATCTTCTTTTTTACTAATTCTATAATTCCACTCTTTCTCCTAATCTTAAAATACTACAACCATTAAACAAACTTAAAAATAATATCTATCAATGTTTTAAGTATGTTAAACTAGTAAATGTAGCTACTTCTGTGTTACAATTTTATATAAATATTGTATATAGCAATAATAGGATAATAGATACTAGTTAGTGTTATATTTCTAATATCAGTTATTTTTCAGTTACAGATTTAATAATAATTAATAATGAGAAATAATATTTTTCTACCTTTTATTAATTGTATGTTTACTGTTATCTGTTATTATCATTAATAATAAATTTAAGGGGGCTTATATTATGAAGTTATATTTAAGTGCCGATATAGAAGGTACTTGTGGCATTGTAAATTGGGATGAAACAAAGCTTGAATGTGAATTTTCACAACACTATAGAACACAAATGAGCAAAGAAATAGCAGCTGCATGTAATGGAGCTACTCAGTCTGGTATGCATGAAATACTTGTTAAAGATGCACATGATAGTGGTAGAAATATTAATCCAGATATTTTACCTGAAAATGTCAAAATCCTTAGAGGATGGACTAAAGACCCACTAGTTATGATGGCTGGTATTGATAAAAGTTTTGATGCATGTGTATTTACTGGCTATCATTCTGGAGCTACTTGTAATGGGAATCCACTTTCTCATACTATGGATATTGACTATGACTATTTTAAAATAAATGATGAAATAGCATCTGAATTTACTATAAATGCTTATGCTGCTGCATACTATAATGTTCCTGTAGCATTTTTAAGTGGAGATGAAATGCTTTGTGAAAGTGCAAAAAAACTAAACCCAAATATAATCACTGTTCCTGTTTCAAAGGGAATTGGAAGTGGCTCAATTTCAATCCACCCAAATCTTGCACTAAAAAAAATAGAAGAAGGTGTTCAAGAATCTTTATCTGGAAATTTATCTAGACACTTAATAAAATTACCAAACAAATTTAAAATTGAAATAAAGTTTAGAGAACATTACAAGGCTTTTAAAGCTTCTTTTTACCCAAGTATGAAAAAAATAGATTCTCAAACAATACTATTTGAAACAGAAGATTATTATGAATTTTTAAGAATGTTGTTATTTATATAAATTTCATGTTATACATAAGGAGTTGATTAAGATAAGTAATAAAAGAAGGATTCCTTTAGGCGAATTTATTTCTGTATTTTTATTTTTTGCTGTTTTTTTTGGTATAACTTTTTGTATTTTCACTGTTATAGGAATTGGCTTCTTATCATTCTTAGGTTTTGAATATAAATCTCTTGGGTCTGTACTAATTTTCTTTTTAATATATTTTTGTATAACTACCCCAATTGATTTTCTATGCACTACCATTTTAGATATATTTAGATATGTAAACAAATTGCCGTATTCAATTTATAAATTTTGCGAATTTATAATTGATTTTATACTGACTTTTTTAGCTATGAACATAATTGATACATTTATGGATTCAATAATGATTCCTTTAAGTACAGAAATTTTATTTGCCTTACTTTCTTATCTCTTATCTGAATGCATGGATTTTTTTGATAAAGATAAGAAAAAATCTTAATAAAAAGATAGATTACTTAATAGACAATTTATATATCCCTATTATCTAATCTATCTTTATTTGTGTAATCTTTTATATTTAAAATATAGTTTCTTCTATTTCTTTAGTCATCTTTATAGCATCATCAAAAAATTTATCTATATGCACCACTTCATCACTCAATCTTGAATACTCTGCTGCAAATGCCATTACATGACTTTCTATAGCATCTTTTGCTGCTGCTCTTCCTTTTTCTAAGTCTTTATTTAAAACTAATTTAATAAATTCAGTTATGAGATTTCTATCATATTCTTCTACCATATCTTTCTTATTTGATGGATTTATAACTACTTCTTCATTTTTTCCAAATTCTTTAATTCTTATCTCATTTTTATTTAAATCTCCACCAACTTCTCCCTGACTAAACATCATCTTTATAGTTCTTCCATTTTCTTTAGTAAATGCACATAAATTAAAAGTAGCAGTTACTCCATTTTCAAATTGTAATATATTTACCATGTTATCTACTACATTATTATCACATCTGTAAACACATCTTCCATATGGACTTGTCTCAAGTATCTTTAAAAGATTCTCTTTTGTAGGATTTATATGCACAGCTCTATTTATATTTCTGTCATTTTCTAGGTAAATTTGTTTTGCAGAATATGGACATTTCTTTTCTACCAAACATTGAAGGCAATTCTGTGCCATTTCTCCCCCAGCATTTTCATTATTAAGATGCTTTAAACTTCCAAATGCAGAGATTTTTTTACATCTACTACCTACCAAATATAATAGAATATCCATATCATGACAACTCTTCGCCAAAATCAAAGGGCTTGTCTCATTACTATTTCTCCAATTCCCTCTAGTAAAACTATGAGCAAAATGCCAATAGCCTATATTCTCATTATATTGTATACTAACTAATTCTCCTAATTTTTTACTTTCTACAATTTCTCTTAATTTATTGTAAAATGGAGAATATCTAAGTACATGACAAATCATAAAAATCTTATCTTTATACTTCTCACATAGGTCATTTATATGTACTAATCCATCTAAACTATTAGACATTGGTTTTTCCAATAATATATGATAACCTTTTTGAAGAGCTAAACTTGCTACATCATAATGTCTATCATCATTTGTAGCTATTATGACTGCATCTGCCATTTTATCCTGTTTAAAGAATTCTTCTAGACTTTCAAATACATTTTTGCTATTTAAGTTATACTTCTGTGCAAATAATTCACGTCTTCCTTTTTTTGGCTCTGCTACAGCAACTATCTCACATGTATCAGAATTTTCATAAATATATGGAGCATATGCATATGTACCTCTATTACCTGCTCCAACCACAGCAACTTTTACTTTTTCCATACTTTAAATTTTCCCCTTTATATTATTCTACTACTTTATTATATTCTATTTTTAAATATATTTGGATATTTTTGATAAAAGAAACAGCAGTTATAGTTTTTTACTTTTAACTGCTGTTTTAACTTAATATGCTATTCTTTTTTAGAATCATATTATTTATTTTTAATGTAAATTTTAATACCATTTTTATTTATTTTGCTTGTCAATTTCTTTTTCTAGCTTGTCTAATTTTTTATTGTATAAAAACATATAAAATGCTGCTGAAAAGACTATTACATATCCTACAACACTTAGCATATCTGGATAAACATTAAACAAGAATATACTCAAGATTGCTGAAAATATTATATTACTATAGTCAAATATAGAAATTTCTTTGGCTGGCGCATACTTATATGCTAAAGTTATACCAAATTGACCTAAACTTGCAAATACTCCACCTAGTAATAAATATACAAGTTGCATAAGAGTCATTGGTTCATACACTGCAAAAGCTATTGGTCCTACAGTAACTAATGAAAAAACTGAAAAGAAAAACACAATTGTATAATAATCTTCTCTATCTCCAAGAATTCTTAAACAAGTATATGCCATTGCTGCAAATACAGCTCCTGCAACTCCTCCTAGATATGGAATTACTTCAACACTAAATGTTGGTTTTATTATAAATAAAGCTCCTATAAATGCAATTATAATTGCCCCTATCTGTTTTATGTTTATTTTTTCTTTTAGAATAATTGCACAAAATATAACTACGAGAAAAGGACTCATTTTATTTAGCATATTAGCATCTGAAAGCATCAACTTATCAATTGCATAATAGTTAAATATAACCCCTAAAGTTCCAAAAATTGACCTATATAAAAGAACCTTCATATTTTCTTTTTTACCTGTTAAACTTCCTTTATGTTTTATGATTAGCCAAAACGCTATTATAGCCGATACCAAGTTTCTAAAAAATACTTTTTGAAAACTTGGTAAATCGCCTGCCAGTTTTACAAATGCAGACATCATTGCAAAACCAAGAGCTGATGCTATTATAAACATTATACCTTTTATTCGATTTGATTTGATTGTACTACTCATATTTACCTCTTTTCTATACAAATACATAAACCTATATTTAAAAACTACTTAAAAAACTAAAATTTCTAAATTAAATAATAATTATCTAAATATTCCAATTTATACTATAATTAAAAGTATAAATTATGTCAAGTAACTAATAAATCTTTTCAATTAATAACAATAATAATTATAAGTAAAAAGTTATATCTTTTTATAGATTATTTGCCAAATATATAATATAATTTTATATAGTATAGACTTTTTTTAATTTATTATTTAGATTTTTAGTGGATTTTTTAATTATGGAGGTATTTAAAATATGGAAATAAAAAGATATGAAGGAACTGGAAGAATGAGTAGAGCTGTAGTTTACAACAATACAGTTTATTTATGTGGACAAACTCATGCTGAAGGAGGAGTAGTTGAGCAAACTACTGAAGTTTTAAATAAAATAGAAGATTTATTAAACAAATATGGTTCAGACAAACAACATTTACTATCTGTTACCATTTATTTAAGAGATATGAAGGACTTTGAAGCTATGAACTCTGTATGGGATGCTTGGGTTGAAAAAGGATTTGAACCTGCTAGAGCTTGTGTTGAAGCTAGACTTGCTAGAGAACACTTATTAGTTGAAATGAGTGTTGTTGCTGCTACAAAATAATTGTTTTAAATTTAATAAGCAAATATAATTACTTTAACCTATAAGGAGATATAGTATTGATTAATACTACATCTCCTTATTATTTAATTCATCAATTTAATTGTTTTCTATTGGCAATATCAACCTAGATGGATATTTTCCTCCATGATAAATTGTATTTTTTGCTTTTATATACTCAATACTATTATAACTATCTTCAGTGTTACTATTTTGGAATATAAAGTTTTTCGCACTAGATGTTATATCTAACCTAATTCTATGCCCAGTTTTAAATGTATTTGATATTTTTGAAGTTGTTATTGTAAACTTATAAATTTCTCCTTCTTCCATAAATTCTGACTTGTAAAAACTATTTCTGAATCTAGCACTTAGTATACCATCAGCTAATTTAATTGAGTTTCCATCTAAATCCACATCCATAATTTTTATAACCCAATCAGTATCTTTTGCCGAACTTGATGCAAAAAATTCCAACTTTATATCACCTGTTATAGTAAATTCTTCACTAAAAGCATCTGATGTGTAGCACAACATATCACTTCTTTTCTCCAAATCTTTATAATTATTTGGAACTCCCACTTCATTTTCTGACATATCAATCAACTGTATTGAAGGGTCTTTTGGATTATATATGTAACTATCATAATTTTCTTTTGAACATTCTTCAAAAGATAGTTTTCCATCCCCTAAAGATGTATTAGCATTTCCACCACTTATTAAATAGATACTTTTATCTATTTTATTTGCTATTGGCCAATTATCTGCCATCTTCCATTCATTCGAACCTACTGAATAATACTCTATTGGAGCAGTCTTATCTATATCATTTTCTACTCCTTTTAAGTATTTATCAAACCATAATAGATAGTTATAGTCTACATCATACCTCAATGAATTATCTCCAAAAGGAATATCATTTATATCCCTTATCGTGTTTGAATTATGCATCCATGGACCTAATATAGCCTTTCTCTTTCCTCTTTCATAATTTTTTATTACATCCAAAGCTTCTGTAGTACCCATACCATTATCATCATACCATCCAGATATGACTAATGCAGGCACATTTATTTTATCTTTTTTTAGATGCCAATCCATCCTATCCCAATATTCATCCTTTTCTACTCTTTTTATCCACTCTTCTAAAAATTCTATTCTATATCCAAGTGCTTCAATAGGTATATTTTGTATCGGTCTTATATTTAAAACATCATCCCAGTCATCTCTTAGCATTTTACTTCTATCGACTTTATTTCTTGATACCATAAATGCCCATGCAAGCATTCCAGATACAAAAGCTCCACCTTTTCTTGGTATGTCAATAAAAGGACTACCTGCTGTAACTATACTAATTAAAGCTTTTAGGTGTTTGTTTCCTGAAGATGCAGCTGCCCATTGAACATAACCAAGATATGAGGCTCCCATCATTCCAACAACTTCATTTGACCAGTCTTGTGCTACTATCCAATTTATAGTACTATCTCCATCTTCTCTTTCATAAATCATAGGCTCCCACTTACCTTCTGATTCATTTCTTCCCCTGACATCTTGTATTACAACAGCATATCCCCTTTGTACATACTTATAATATATTTCTTTGTCATTTTCTTTTCCATATGGAGTTCTCATAAGAATTGTAGGTACTTTTTTAGTAGAGTCTTCAAACTTAGGAAGATATACATCTGTAGAAAGTTTTATTCCATCTTTCATATCAATCATATAATTTCCATCAAATTTTATAGGATATATCGCTTCATTTTTATGTGTTTTATTCCACTCTTTTAATATCGTATAATCCTCATATTCATCCATAATTAGTATAGTACAAGTTTCCCTGGACAAGCATATAAAACCAACTATTTTATTATCCAAAACAATTACATCTAAAGGAAATTTTTTATTTCTTTGAACCCAGATATAGTCATTAAACTTAGAATATGTTTCTCCTAACTCATTTACAACCATACTTTTATCTGTGTTTATTAAGCTATTACTATAAACATTAAAGTTTTCAAATAAGAAGTTTAAATCTATTTTTGTAAGATTTAAATAATATATTCCTTCATCTTTATTCATAGGTTTTATTTCTTCTATTTCATTTGTAAAAGGATTTAATTTTTCAATAAGTAATGTTTCATCAAATACTACATTACCACTATACAAACCAGATATATATAACTTAAACTTTTTCAATAAAATTCACCTCCTAGAGACCAAGAACCATTTTTATTGCATATGCCACCGATATACCTGCATAATTTCCTAATACTCCACCAATTACCCCCATCACTACAGCTACACTTACAAGCGAATTCCATTTTGCTGAAGCGGCTACTAAAGCTGACGTTGGACCATCAGCAATTGCTCCAACTATAGAAAGTATTACATATTGATACTTTATCTTTAACATTCTAGTTACAAATAGATGGAAGACAAATGAAGCAAAGATTATGCTAAAGCAATAAAATGTTATAGTAAAAGTTGAACCTAAAAATTCTTTTATATCTACTGAAAATCCTATTGTACATAAAAAGAATAATGCAACAAACAATCCTAAATCTAAATTCCCCTTTAATTTTTTTACTGGTTTTAATTGAGCAATTATAATTGAAATTGTTGTAACTAAAAGAATTCTTGCTGCACTGCTAAAGCTTGAACTAAAATATCCTGAAAGAATTGTTGCAACCTCTGTAACAACAAAGCCTATAGCCAGCATCCAAGCGATATCTTTTATGCTCCACTCTTTTGATTCCATAAATTCTTCATTCTGACAATCTTCTAACTCTGATTCTTCTAAATGATATGGCCAAAACTTTTGAAACTTCTTAGAATTTTTTAATATTGCTGGAAGTGCAAACATAAATATTAATGTTGGAACTCCAATTACATAATCAGCTGCATTCGCTGCTGCTAGAGTTTGTCTACTTACATTAAGACCTGTTCCAATAGCTGTAAGATTAGCACTTCCTCCAGTATATGTACCTACAAACATCCCTGCAACTTTCCATCCTTCTGATATTTCACCTGCAAATACCAATCCAAATAAAAACGCCATTATACTTACTGTCAATACTGCCACAAAAATTGCTATTAAAGGCTCTCTTGATAGCTTTGTCATTTCTTTTAAATCAACACTCATCAACATTATAGTCATAGAAACTGGTATAGCATATGTAGAAATAGTTCCATACAATTCTGTACTTACTGGAACTACCTTTAAATTTGAAAGTATTATTCCCATTATGATTATTGTAAGTGCTGGTCCTAAACTCTTAGTTACTTTATATTTTTGTAAGTAAAATCCAAATGCAACCATAGCTGTCATTATTGCAAGTATACTACCTGTACTTGAAAAAAGTGTATTCATATTTAACCCCCTAATTTCATCATAAGTTTACTTCTATTCCTAAACCTGGTTTGTCGATAAGATTCATAATATCTCCATCCATTTCAAATCCTCCAGATATACTTTCTAACTCTTCACAAAACATAAAACTATCAAGGTCAGCTTCTGTTATATTCTTCTTAGATGCTATTAAATTTGCTGCTGCTGTTATACCAATCCTTGTCTCAAGCATACATCCTAACATACAATTAACCCCACTTGCTTCAGCTATATTATTGATTTTTATTGCAGGGTAAATTCCACCAGATTTCATTAACTTGATATTAAATGTATCAACTGCATTTTTCTTTATAGCTTTAATTGCATCTATTGGTGAATGTAATGACTCATCTATCATAATCTTAGTATTACTCTTATTTCTTATGTAAGCAGTTCCATCTAAATCCCAATGTGGAAGTGCTTGTTCAATCGCATCAACGCCAAATTCTTCTAGTTTTTTGATAGTATTTATGCTACTATTTACATTCCAGCCTTGATTTGCATCTATTCTAATTCTTATATTATCTCCAACAGCTTCTCTAATTAATTTTACAGCTTCAATATCTTCTTCAGGTCTTATTCCAGCTTTAAGTTTCAATATTCTAAAACCTTCTCTAACTCTTCCCAGTGCTTCTTCTGCCATTTTCTCTGGTTTATCTATACCTATAGTTACATCTGTTTGAATTTTGTTATCATATCCTCCAAGAACTTTATAAAGAGGTACATTCATAATTTTACCTTTAAGGTCATACAAAGCTATATCAATTGCTGCTTTGGCAGAAGTATTACCTATTATGATTCCATCCATAATTGTATGTATAGTTTCAATATCTAATGGGTCTTTACCTATAAGTTCCTTTTTAAACATGATTAATATAGAAATTACAGTATCTAAAACTTCACCTGTAACTGCTGCAAGAGGAGCAGCTTCTCCAAATCCACAGTAACCTTCATCAGTCTCAATTTTTAAGATTATGCTCTCTCCATATTCAATTGTTCCAAACGAAACTACAACAGGCTTTCTTAATTTGATTCTTAATTTTTCAAATTTAATATCTGTTATTTTCATGTTAACCTCCTCATTTTTGAAGTAATAATTTAATTTTTTTATTTTTATACTTCAAATTATATTATTACTTCAATACATCTGTCAATATAATTTACTGAAAATTTAATTTTTTCTAAAATATCCTACAATAATACCTTTAAAATTAATAATCCTATATTAAATTTTTCTGCATTATATTGATTCATCAACAAATTATTTTTATAAGATTTTATTTGCACCTCACTAATTGCTAATTCTTAAAATCTTCCATTCATCTTTCTTGCTACTACTTCTATGTTATGCTATAATTACTTTGTTTTAATCGAATATTTTGTATAAATTTTATTATTTGGAGGTTCTTATGCTAGGGGAAAAGATGAGAAATATAAGAAAAAACAAGAAAAAAACACTAAGTGATGTTTCCAAATTGACAGACTTATCTATAAGTTATATATCTCAAATCGAAAGAGATGCTATTGAACCATCCCTGTCTTCATTAAGAAAAATCGCTGAAGTTTTAGATACTCCTTTATATATGTTTATGGATGATAATAACACGGATGATTTAGTCATCAGAAAAGAAGATAGAGTTATGATGAAGTTTCCAAAAAGTGAAATGTTTTATGAGATAGTATCTCCAATGCCAACAGCTGATTTTGCACCTTCAATCTTATTTTTAGAATTTGAACTTAAACCAGAAAGTGAAGATACTAAAGACTATATCTCTCATGCATCAGAAGAAGTGGTTGTATTGACAAGTGGTATAGTTGATATTTGTATAGGTGAAAATATAGTAAGATTAAATCCTGGGGATTCAACATTTATAAAAGCTAATACTCCTCATAAAATTATCAATCCAAGTAAAGATAAACCAGCTCGTGGATATGGTGTTATATCACCTCCCATTTGGCCAATAAAGTCCAAGTAAATATCTACAATACAATTGTTTAATATGTAAAATGTTTTAATACATAAAACCAAAACGTAAGCTCTTTTAAAATTAATGTATTTACTCAAATAAAAATAGCTATTTGACTAATTCAAACCATTTTAATAATGGCAAATAGTAAATAGCTATTTCTAAATTGTACTTTAAATTGTAACAAAAATTAATATTAATTAAATTTAAATTAAACCGCTATATCGTTTAATACTTTGGCTTTAACAACTCTTATATTTTTCATACTTTTATATATATCTTGAATCTTATCTTCTTGTTCTTTCAATAATCTATGAGCTTCATATATATCTACAAACTCAAACTTTACTACATCATTTGGCTTTGATTGTGCTAACTTACACAAATCTACACTTATAACATTTCCTATTTTAGTATAACCACCACTAGTTTGTCTATCTGATAACATTATGATAGGTTTCCCGTGTCCAGGTACTTGTATAGCTCCATAAGAAATACCATCAGATATAATATCTGCTCCATTAATATGCTTTATACTATCTCCTTCTAATCTACAACCCATTCTATCTATTTCATTTGTAACTTTATATTCATTTAATAGAAATTTTTCTACTTCCTCTTTAGAAAAAGCATCAAATTGAGGTCCTTTTACAATTCTTAGTACTATTTCTGAACTATAATTTGGAATGTATTTTGAATTTAATTTTTTGTTTATTGTAAAATCTTTTTCTTGAGCAAAAGTATTTATATAATCACCTTTTTTAAGTGCTCTACCTTCAAATCCACCAATCTTAGCTCTTGTATAAGTTGATTTACTTCCCATTGCAAGTGGAACATCTATTCCACCAGCTATTGATACATATGCCCTAGCCCCTGAGTTTACACCTCTAAATGATAATATGTCACCAGGATTTATTTGATATGACCTCCAATTTTGAATCTCTTTTCCATTTATTCTAGCTCCTAAATCTCCACCAGTTACTGCTATTTGTGTATATTCATCAAAGGTAATTGTAGGACCTAACATTAGAACCTCCAAAGAAGCTTCATCTTCAGAGTTTCCAACTAATATATTTCCCACTCTATGTGCATATTCGTCCATTGCTCCACACCCAGATACACCATATTGTCCATATCCAACTCTACCTCTGTCTTGTATTAATGTTTGGAAACCTCCTAATTCTACTTTAAATCCCATATATACCACTCCCTGTATTATCACTATTTTTAAACACTTAAATTATTTTTTTCAATTTCTATAAATTCATCTAAAGTTATTGGAACAAACTTTATAAAATCTCCAGCTCGAAGTAAAATTTGTTCTTCTCTATTTTCGTCATATAGTTTTAAAGGTGTTCTACCAATTATTTGCCATCCACCAGGGCTATCTATAGGATATACACCTGTCTGAGAACCAGCTATTCCCACACTTCCACCATAAATTTTAGTTCTTGGTACTTCTAATCTAGGTGTAGCTATTCTTTCATCCATTCCACCTAAATATGGAAATCCAGGAGTAAATCCCAACATATATATTAAATACTCTCTGCCTGTGTGTATATTTATGACTTCATCTACAGTCAGATTATTGTAACTTGCGACAGTTTCAATATCTATACCAAATACCTTATCGTAACATACTGGAATTTCATGTATTTTAGGTTTTGGCAGCTCTATACTTTCTAAATTATTTTCTATTTTTTTTAAGCTCTCAATTAAACTATCAAAATCTATTTTCAAGGGATTGTAGCTTATCATAAGTGACCTATATGTTGGCACCATTTCTGTAACAATACCTTTGAGATTTGATATTTCTATCGCTCTCATAAACGAAATTACTTTTTTATTTATATCTTCCGATATTTCATTTCCAAATTCAGCAACTACTGCTTTGTCTCCTGATAGCAAGTATCTAGTTTCCATAAATGTCACCTCTTTTAAATTAAGCAAATAAAGTACTCAGGCTACTAAGAGAAGTTATCCCTGCATAAGCAGATATTAAAACTACTATTAATCCAAATATCAAAAGCCATGTAGGATGTTTATAATCACCAACAATATCTTTTCTCTTAGATGCTATAAGCATTATTCCTAAAGTTATTGGAAGTATTAAACCATTTAAAGCTCCTGCTAAAATTAATAAAGTTGCTGGCTTTCCTATAAATGCCATTATAAGTGTTGATATAGCTATAAATGCTATTATAAAATACTTTTCATTTTTTTCTATGAAAGGATTTAGCGTCTTTAAGAAAGAAACTGATGTATAAGCAGCTCCTATAACTGATGTAATTGCAGCAGACCATAATACAAGCCCAAAGAATTTATATCCTATCGCTCCTGCACTAAATTTAAAAGCTGAAGCTGCTGGATTTTCTGGGTCAAGTTGAATCCCTTTTGAAACCACTGCTAATATTGCTAAAAATAAAAGTACCCTCATCATAGTTGCAACTAATATCCCTAAAAGAGATGATTTAGTTATTTCTTTTATATTTTCTTCACCTGTTATTCCACCATCTATTAATCTATGTCCTCCAGCGAATGTTATATATCCTCCAACACTTCCTCCAAGTAGAGTTATTATCGGAAATATCAGTGTCTTTGGATTTTCTGGTTTTACCATTCTATAAACTGCTTCTCCAACAGGAGGATGATTTGATATTGCTACATATCCAACTATAATTATCATACCTAATGCTAAAAACTTAGTTATCTTATCTACTAAAGAATTTGAATTTTTTGACATAAATACAAATATTGCTATTAATCCACTTAATACAGTTCCTAATGTCATATTCATATTAAACATTACATTCATACCAAGTGCAGCTCCACCAACATTTCCTATATTAAAAGCTAATCCACCAAGGCCTACTAAAAAGGCTACTAGGTAACCTAAGCCAGGTACTATTTTATTTGCTATATCTTGACCTCTAAGACCTGATACACCAATTACTCTCCATACATTCACTTGAGCTCCTATAAAAAGGATAGTTGTAATTAGTACTACAAATGAAAAACTTGGCCCAAAATCTTGAGTAAACTGTGCTGTCTGAGTTAAAAATCCTGGCCCAATTGCTGATGTTGCCATTATAAATGCGGCCCCTATAAGTGCCCCAACGTCTTTTTTACCTTTTTCGTTATCTGTAATATTTTTTGTACTCATATTTTATTTCCCCCTCATATTATCAGTCTTACAATGTGTCCTCTGATGAACAAACTTCCATATTTTCTAATGGACAAACCTCTATACTTTCTAATTCAAAACGTTTTCTTATTTCTTTAACAAACTCTATTGCTTTTGGATTGTCTCCATGCACACATATAGAGTCCGCTTTAATATGTATAATTTCGCCAGTTATAGTTTCCACTGTTCCTTCTTTTACCATCTTAACAACTCTATCTATTGCAGTTTTTGTATCATGTATAACGGCTCCCTCTACATTTCTTGGAACCAAAAATCCGTTGCTATCATAGGCTCTATCTGCAAATACTTCATTTGCAAACTTAAGTCCAACCTCTTTAGCTGAATTTATCATTTCACTATTATATAACCCTAACAATGTAATATCTTTATTAACTTCATATATAGCTTCACAAATCGCCATAGCTAAATTTTTATCTTTTGCAGCCATATTATATAAAGCTCCATGTGGCTTTACATGCTGTATATTACATTCATTTGAAGTTGCAAATGCCATTAATGCTCCTAATTGATACTTTGTATAATCTTTAGCTTCTTGTTTTGTTATTTTCATCTCACGTCTTCCAAATCCTATTAAATCTAAAAACCCTGGATGTGCTCCTATTTTAACTCCATTTTCTTTAGCGAGTTTTACTGTTTTATCCATATGGCTAGGATCTCCTGCATGAAATCCACAGGCTATATTAGCTGATGAAATATATTTTAAGACTTCTTCATCTAAACCAATCTTATATGTTCCAAAACTTTCTCCTAAATCGCTATTTAAATCTACTTTATACAATTTATGACCCCCCTTGCTAACATTTTGATAGAATAAGTAGTTTTAATTTTTAAATTTTGTTTATTATATATATTGCATGAAATATTTTATTACTTGTATGCAATCTATTTTTTCAACTATTTTAATACATTTAATTAATATAATTTTACCATTTAAGGAATTTTTTTGCAATTAATTTAAATCGACATTCATTTGTACTTCTTTTTCAAAAACATTTTTCCCATTTTTTAGTTAATAATTAATTATTTATAGATGAATTATAGCTTTTAACTTTCATTTTTAAAGCATTTTTCAATTTTAATAACTTTGTATGCAAGACAGAAGTGTTTTTTTTCATTCATTTGTTTATTTCATCTATATAATTATTTATTTTTGTCCATAGAATGTCTTTACATTCCCTTAAATACTTCATTTCATACTTTGAATGGAAAAATTTAAATATGTATACTAAATGCATGTTAAAATATTATGTTAAAAAGACGACAATATTTGTACATAATGTAGACATATAAATTTATAAATTATACAATAGTATTATTAAGATTATATATTTTTTAACATAAATTTTATATTGGAGGAAAAACAATGGAAAAAAACTATACTATGCCGATATACCAAAAGATAGCTTTGGATATTGCAAATAAAATATATACAGGTGAAATACAGGAAGATTCAGTATTGTTTGGACGCTCTGCTTTGGCTGGTAAATACAATGTATCACCAGAAACTATAAGAAGAGCTGTTAAAATTTTAGAAGATATTGGCGTTGTTAAAAGCATAAAAGGTAAAGGTGTTATTGTACTATCACCAGACAAAGCTTCTTCTTTTATAAAAAAATATAGAGACATTACAAATATATCATCATATAAATCAACACTTTACAATTTAATAGATACTAAATCAAATCTAGAAAATGAAATCTTAGATACTATAAATAAAATTATAGATTATTCTAATAGACTAGAAATAATAAACCCCTTAGTGCCCGTTCAGTTCACAATAAATTCTAATTGTAAGTACATTGGCCAAACAGCTGCACAAACTAAGTTTTGGCAAAATACAGGCGCTACAATTGTTGCAATCAAAAGAGGTGAGGAACTTATAATCTCTCCTGGTCCATATATTGAATTTTTAGAGGGAGATATTCTTTTGGTTGTTGGAGACCAGCATATTTATAATTCTATACCAATGTTTTTATACGAAAATGAAAAATAGATTATACTATTTGGTTACAACTATGCAGAAATATAAATTTGAGAATAAAAAAGTAAAAATAAAAAAGTAGAGCTTTACAAAGCCCTACTTTTAAGTTTAAACACATCTAACCTTTAAATTTCTGACTCATCTTCTTTTTCCCAACTTAAAGCTCTTGATACAGCTTTCTTCCAACCTTTATATAATCGACGTCTCTTCTCTTCACTCATATTTGGATTAAACTCTTTTTCGACTGACCATTTTGATGTAATTTCATTTCTTCCAATATAGAATCCTACACACAATCCTGCTAAATAAGCAGCCCCCAAAGCTGTAGTTTCTACTATTTTAGGCCTATCTATATCTACATTTAGTATATCTGACTGGAATTGCATTAAGAAATTATTATTACTGGCTCCTCCATCAACCTTTAATGACTTTAATTTTAATTTTGAATCATGTTGCATTGCTTCTAATACATCCTTTGTTTGGTATGCAATTGATTCCAATGTCGCTCTAATTATATGCTCTTTTTTTGCACCTCTTGTAAGACCCAATATTGAACCTCTAGCATACATATCCCAATATGGAGCACCAAGACCTGTAAATGCAGGTACTACATACACACCATTAGTATCTTCTACTCTATTTGCATAAAATTCACTGTCGCTTGCAGATTCAATCATTTTAAGTTCATCTCTAAGCCATTGGATAGATGCTCCACCAATAAATATACTTCCTTCCAATGCATAAGTTACTTTTCCATCAACACCCCAAGCAATCGTTGTAAGCAAACCATGTTTAGATTTAACTATATTGCTACCCGTGTTCATAAGTAAGAAGCAACCTGTTCCATAAGTATTCTTTGCAGTACCTTCTTCAATACAATGTTGGCCAAATAAGGCTGCTTGCTGGTCTCCTGCACATCCAGCAATAGGTATTTTAGCCCCTGATAACATACGCTCATCTGTATGCCCATAGACATAGCTAGAAGGTTTTACTACTGGCAACATACTTATTGGTATATCTAATTCTCGTAATATATCTTTATCCCATTCTAAGTTATTTATATTGTACATCATTGTTCTAGATGCATTTGAATAATCTGTTATATGTACTTTCCCACGTGTTAAGTTCCATATTAACCATGTATCTATAGTACCAAATAACAATTCGCCTTGTTCTGCTTTTTCTTTAGCACCTTCTACATTATCTAGTATCCACTTTATCTTTGTTGCTGAAAAATATGCATCTATCAAAAGACCAGTTTTTTCCTTTATTGATTCCTCTAATCCTTTACTTTTGAGTACATCACAGATTTCTGATGTTCTTCTACATTGCCATACTATCGCGTTATAAATCGGTTTCCCAGTATACCTACTCCAAACAATGGTCGTCTCTCTTTGATTAGTTATACCTATTGAAGCAATTTCTTCTGGTCTTATACCTGCTGTTTCTATTACCTCTCTCATTACCCCACTTTGTGAACCCCATATTTCCATAGGGTCATGTTCTACCCAGCCAGCTTTTGGATAAATCTGTTTAAATTCCTTTTGCGCAATTTTTACTATTTCGCCTTTTTTATTAAATAATATAGCTCTTGAACTAGTTGTCCCTTGGTCTAGTGCCATTACATATTTCTTTTCCATTATTTTATTCTCCTTATCATATAATAATATTATTAACTTATTAAAAAGAAAAATCTAATATTACATAATTTTAGTACATATTCCTGCTTAAATATAAAAAATATAAATCTAATTAGATTAAATACTTATATAATAAGGCATCTATTTTACGCCATATCTATATATTAATATTATACATTATAGCTTGCATATTGATTAATAAATTTTAAAGGTTTATAATAAACAGTGTTCATAATAATTTTAATGAAAGAGGTGGTCATATGCCTAAGATTTTAGAAAATGTAAAGGAAGATATACTAAAAGTGTCTCGAGATATGATTTTGGAAGAAGATTACTCAAATATTAGCATAAGAAAAATAGCCCAAAGGTGTGGTATAAGTGCAGGTACAGTGTATAATTACTTCAAATCAAAACAAGAAATAATAGAATATATTATAAAATCAGAATGGGATTTATTGATAAGGCGAATTGAATACTCTAATAAAAATAGTAATAATTACATTGAAAAACTAAATATTATCTTTACAGAAATAAGAAATTTTATAAACAAAGTTCATAATATTCAATATGACGATTTTTTAGATACTTTTGAAATGGAAAGATTTATCGAAATGAAAAAACAAAAAAATGATTTTCATGAGCAACTTTCAAATAAAGTATATGAAGCTTTACAACAAGAAGATTTCTTTAATAATGATAAATTAGTATGTAATATCATAATCAAAATGTTTTTTTCATACTCAACCTATCTTCATATAGAATTTGAAGATTTAAATCCGTATATTGAAAAATTAATACATTAAGGTGGTGTTTACCTTGAATTCTAATACTAGTGTTCAAAGCAAAGATAATAATCCAAAGTTATTTTTAGTACTCACTCTTTATCTTTTAGGTATATTTATGGGAGCTATTGATACTGGAATAGTATCACCAGCAAGAACAATTATACAAAATAGCCTAGGTGTAAATGAAAAAACAGGAATTTGGATGATTACTATATATACACTAACATATGCATCTGTAATCCCTATTTCTGGTAAATTAGCAGACAAAATAGGAAGAAAATATGTATATTTAGTTAGTATATTTCTATTTGGTAGTGGCTCATTAATCTGTGGATTATCATCATTATTTTCCAACTTTTACATTTTACTAATTGGCCGTGTTATACAAGCTATTGGTGGAGGCGGAATTATGCCAATTGCTACAGCAGAATTTGGAACCACTTTCCCAGAAAACAAAAGAGGTATGGCTTTAGGTTTAGTTGGAGCAACTTATGGTATAGCAAATATTTTAGGTTCAAGTATAGGTAGTACAATACTAAGTATATTTGGAACTCAAAATTGGAAGTGGTTGTTTTTTGTTAACCTTCCAATATGCTTGGTTATAATTATTGGAGGAATACTATGTATTAAAAATAATAAGTCTACATCTACAGAGAAAATTGATAAATTAGGAACATTAATGTTGATATGTATAATAGTATCTTTGTTATATGGTCTTATGAATATAGACTTTTTTAATTTTAAAAATTCTCTACAAGATACATCAGTTTATCCTTATTTATTGACATTTATAATACTTATACCTATTTTTATATTTGTTGAAAATAAAGCTAAAGACCCTATTTTGAATTTCGAATATTTTTTGAATCCAAGAATACTAATAGTACTCATTTTATCTTTAATTGTTGGCATTGGAATGATGGGTATGGTATTTGTTCCACAATATGCTGAAAATGCATTAAAAATAAATGCTGGTTCTGGTGGATATTTTGTTGCTATATTAGGATTATTTGCAGGTATTGCCGCTCCTTTGAGCGGAAAACTTATTGATAAGTTTGGCGCAAAAAAGATACTGTTACTTGGATTTTCAGTATCTATGATAGGCTCTCTTTATCTGATTTTAATTGCACTAAAAACCAATACAGTATTTAGTGTATGTGTAAGTCTTATATTTATGGGATTAGGAATGGGATTTACTATGGGAACACCTTTAAATTACATGATGCTTTCAAATACAAAAATAGAAGAATCTAATTCTGCACTTGCAACACTGTCTCTGATACGTTCAATTGGAACTTCAATTTCACCTGCAATAATGATTGGATTTATAGCACATGCGGGATTATCTGTACAGGATAATATTATGGATATAGTTGGTAAACCATCAACACCTAAAATAGTTCAACTTGAAGAACTTGAAACTATGATAGATGATTTAAAGTCAGACCCAGAAATGGCTAAGAATTTGAAAAATATTTCTATACCAAACATGAACGATTCATCAAGTATTAATATGGATATGACAGATGGCAAACTCCCAAAATACTTACTAGACAAAGTTCAATCAGCAGATACAACCAATATTACCAACATCACAAAAGAAATATCAACAACAATGTTTGATGAAAAAGTTCCTTCTGTAATTACGAAAATAGAATTAAATGTCCAAAAAGGAATAGATGGTACTCAAAGTGGAATAAATGGTATTGAAGAAGGTGAAAACAAACTAAACAGTGGCATCAAAGGAATTCAAACTGGTATTGACAATATGATAAAAGCTAGAACTGGTATTAATCAAGGAATAGCTGGAATAAAAAAAGGTATCGCTGGCACTGATAAAGGCATAAAAGGTATGGAACAAGGTATAAAAAAACAAGATAAAGCTATAAATGAAATGACACTTGCTTATAATAAAATACCTACAATACCACAGGGTACTACTCCTTCTGATAATGAAAATTCATCAAATAATCAAGAGCAAAATAACACTAGTAATTCTGACTCAAACAGTAATAAAAATGATTCTACAGAAAATAAAAATAACAATTCTAGTGAAAATAAACAAAATTTAAATGAAAAAAAAGAAGCTCTAAATTCTTAAATACAACAACTAAAAAAAGCAAGAGCTGAGTTAAATACCAAATTGCAAAAAACTAAATCTCAAAGAAAAGAATTAAGTAAAAAACTTAAAAACATGGAATCTCAAAAGAAAGAACTTCAGAGAAAATTAAATGATTCCATAAATAAAAAACAAGACATGGAAAAAGGTTTTGACACAATGGAACAACAGAAAAAATCGCTTCAATTAGTTCTAGCAAAAACACAGGAATTAAAAGATGAAATACCAAAAGCTTTTAATAAGTCAAAACTAGATTATATAAATTCTATAGAAAACAATAAAACAAAAATAGAAAATACACTACAATCTACTCTAAATTTAGGATTTAGACAGATGTATATAACAGTTTTTTGCGTAAATTTACTTGCATTCATAGTATTGTTATTCTATAAAGAAAACAAAACTAGATAAACAAATCCAATAGTATTATATTGTAAGCCTATATTATATTTTAAACATTTGAAATTCTTTATCTTTAACTAATATAAACTACAGTATAATACTATTCTCTTTCTAATATCTATCCTTAATATAATTTATATATATTCTTCATTATTAGAAAATTATATTTTCATACCCAAGTATACTTTAAAAGTAATCTATAAAATATATTATTGAAACTATTTTATTTTCAATATCTACTTTTGTCTATTAAAAGATATCTATAAATCAAAATAAACCATATATTTTCAATTATAATATGTTAAAATCATAGTATGAGTATATTAATTTAAGCAAAATGTCATTTAGACTTTATTTTAGTAATTTTATAAAACAAAAGGAATATACCTCGATTTTTAATGTCATCTGGACTTTATTTATAAAAAGAAAGGAGTGTGTTTCATGGATACTTTAGGAAAAAGAATTGCTTATTTGAGAAACTCCAGAAAACTTACCCAGCGTAAACTTATGGACATTTTAAAATTTGAAAACTTAGGTAAGTTTGAAACTGGAGGTAGAAAGCCTAATTGCGATATATTAATGTCAATAGCTGATTATTTTGATGTTAGCACTGACTGGCTTCTATATGGAAAAGAAAAAGTAAACTCCAATAATAGTGTTAAAGAAAATAGGGAAGATTATTTGTATAATCTACATGTAACTGATGATGAAATGATGGTATTAAACCTCTATAGGCAATTGAATGAACGTGATAAAATAAAAATAGAAGGAATGCTAGAGTTTAAGATATCTGAATATAAAGAATTAGAAAAACATTCTCCTACTGAGGATAACGATAAACCAGTTTAAACATACATAATTTGATACGAATTTACATCATTTGTAGAGATTCTTTTTTTGTGATAAATTGGCAACTAAAATATGGATATTAAATTGCTCAAATAAACTATGATTTAATTACAAATACATTTATTGTAGTTGAATTAACATATCCATATTTTAGTTTATATGTTTTTTATATGTTTTTAAAAATATTCTATATCACTATGTAATTCTTTCTATCTCTAATTAATATATTACTTACGTCTTTAATTCTTCCAACATCTTTTTATATACAATTGTACATCCTTCGTAATTTTCCTCTTTAAGAAGGATTGAGCATGAAGTAGAATATTTAGTTAAAATATCCAATTTTTCCATGTTTAAACTTCGTACACCATTGAGAGCTGTAATAAAATCATCAATTGCTCTACAGCACTCTATTACTCCATCTGAATCTAATTTACACATAAGAATATGTCCCTTCTTCATATATTAGTTATTAATATTAATCTTCTTCTGAGTATTCTATATTAAGCAATTGATAAATTGATGATTTATATTTTTTTCCTGTCCTTCTGCCATTTAAAATAGCTGACAAATAGTTTTCATTAACACCGACTTTTTTTGCTAATTCCCTTTGAGTCATGTTTAATTCAATAAGCCTTTGCTTGACCTGTATTCCCAAAAAAGGTATCCATTTTTTTCGAGTATCCATTTAATCAAGTTCCCTTTCTAAATAATTTATATTTATTTTTATTATTAAACTTATACACCTCCCTCTGTTTAGTATATTTTTTAAATATGTACAAATATTAAGTACATGAATTTATTTAATACTAAATAAGATTTTTTGATTACTTTGTGCTAAAATTAGGATGTAATTTCGTATCATTAAATTAATTATAAAGTCATTTTGACCTTAAGTCAATATTTTTTATGTCATTTTGACCTTAAATTTGCAACTATCTATATTTTAAAAAGTCTTTCTGACATTAATTGAATGGAGAGTGTTTATGGATACTTTAGGAGAAAGAATTGTTTATTTAAGAAAAACAAAGAACCTTAAGCAATATGAATTAGAAGAAATGTTAAACTGTGATAATTTGAGTAAATTTGAAAGAAATATTAGAAAACCAAATTATGAGATATTAAAATCCATAGCTGATATATTTAATGTTTCTGTAGACTGGCTATTAAATGGAGATAATATATCACAAGAATCAAATTTAATTTGCGATTCCTCACCAAACTATCCATTTAATAGCATCAGTTCTAATGAAATAAAACTTTTAAAAAATTTTAGAAAACTAAGTGATTATGATAGAGCAAAAATAGAAGGTATGATTGAATTAAAACTTCATGAATATGAAAAAGAGAAAGATTTTGAAAAAACTGAGTATGATAAAAATAAAGATAAAAAATAGATAAATAATTTTTATGTTGCTTTTGATACGATTTTACATCATTTCTTTGCTCTAATATTTTTATTTCATTTATTTTCTTTTTTATAGTTTTATGATAAAATAATTAGTATATTTTGCTTTACTTGAATGTAATTATTTATACAAAAGTCAAACATAATATAAATGTAGTAAATTTTTAGTTTCAAGTAATCTCTCGTTATTATAACTAAATATTTATTAAAATTAGGAGGATAAAATGGGCTTAAAAGACAAATTCGCGCAATCATTTGCTAGATCAAAAACTATGAGTGGCCCTGAGAAAAAGGCTAATGAAATAATGGGTAAATTACTTCTTAAGAAGGCTATATTACCTATCGTTTTAATGTTCGTGATAATAATCGCTGGAGCTATGCTGAAAATCAATTCTTGGGTTACACTTGGCATAAATTTAGTTATTGCTGTTGGTGCTTTCTTCTACATAAGAAATTCTAGTAAAAAGTATCAAAACTTTAAACCTTATGTTGGCAATTTGATTAGTTTAGAGAAAAAAGGTAAAAAAGAGTATGTTGCTATTATAAAACAAGGTAAACTACCAGTTAAATTACAAATTGCTTATGGTGGTGAAGACCTTGAACATATTAAGAAAAATCAAATGGTTCAAATAAGTTATAATCCAGATGCTAAAATAGCTATTTTAGTTAACAGACAATAATTTTATAGTTTAATTATAAAAAGAGGTAGCATTAAATGCTACCTCTTTTATATTTATATATTTTTTTAATTTTACTAGTATATGTTGTTGCTTCTACTAACCATTGTTACCAATTTAAAGTTATAACCTTTAAATTGGTAACATATCTTTTATATCATTTATTAAACTCACTCTAGCAGTGTTTACACTAACACATAACTCATCTATTGCCCCTTGGACATTAGTAGAATTAAGTTTGCTTACTGTATTATCATAACTTGTTTTCTCTGCTGTTGTTTCTATACTATCAAGACCTTGTTTTACCTCATTCACTGCATTTACAAGACTTGTTTTATCTGTCGTATTGAGTAAAGTTGTATCCCCTACTTTGTTATTAATCTCTATCTTATTGTCATCAATTTTAGTATTTAACTCTGTTTTAGCAGCTTCTATATCATTTGTCAAAAATGTTTTAGTTATATCTATTTTCTTATCTAGTTCTTGCATATCTTTCAAAGTTGCTAAAATAACAGTTGGGTCAACCTTTAAATTTACACTTGATGTATTAGAAACTACCAAAATAATTCTTATAATTAAATCTTTTACACTTCCAGAATCAACAGTTGGTTTATAAGTCTCTGGATATTTAGATATAGCTATAAGCTTATTATCTGAATCAAATATCCCAACTTCCCTTATCATAAATCCACCAATACTACCTGGTATTACAGTTTCTATAACTATCCAATTAGAATTTTCATCGTCTATTTTTACATTACTTATATCACCTTCCCAAACAACCTTTTTAAGAGATGTTTGTTCCTCTGTTGGATTGTATTCATTTCCTCCACCATCTCCAAGTTGTAACTTCACTAAGTCTACTTTTTTGCCAAGAGCAGTAGCATTTGCAATAGATGCTTTACCTGCTTTAGTCAAAATTGTATAATATTTTTGTTCTGCCAATTTATATCGCCTCCTGTTTAGGATATAATATTACTTTTTCCATACTTCTATCATTTCCTGTAGTAATACTTATTTCTCCAAATATATCTATATTTGATGGTGTCCATGGATATACAGTAACTGTTTCTCCTGTATTTACAGCAGTTCCACAAAACAATTCATTTTTATTCAACAAAATCATTTTAAACCTATGTTCTAAATGACATGGCTTTACACTTTCTAATACTTTATCTAACTCTACAATTGAATTATAACTACAATTATTAACTACAAATTCTAGTATAAATATAAATTCATTGCTAAGAACTTCTACTTCAACATTAGTCTTTGTATAGGCCTCACATATGTTTTTTATAACCTTTATTTTAGTTGTTCCTAAACTTCGTATTTTGGCTTTTATGTTACTTCTTCTAGTTTCATAATTTAAATCTTCATTATTTTGAATGCAAAGTATTTGTTCCCACATATCAAGACCCCATGTGGATGTATCAACAAACATTTGATTTATAGTATCATCAATATTTTCCTTCAATAAAGATAATTCAGTATCATAAGAGTTTTGTATTGCTTCAACTATATAATTCTTATAAAATGATGGAAGTTTATCAATTAATTTCATAAAACTTCCACCTCACTAAAATTTAAAGTTGTAACACTAGGTATTTTATCATCCTCAATTTTTATGTTATCTGTTGAATTATTTACAAGTAAATTACTTAAATCATGAACTCCAGAAGTACTTATTAAAATACCCAAAATTTTTGTATAAACAATTTCTCCAGTTATGGTTCTAAAGTACTGATTTATATTTTCCAAAAAGCTATTTTTTACCATATCCAAAGTGTATCCCCCTTCTAATTCCATAGAAGCACTTATACTTATATTTATAGGTACTGGAGTAGTTACTGTTAAGGTTGGCCCTATTGGCATTTCTTCTTCAATATGTTCTCTACATTTATTTATTATTTCTTCTTCAACAGACTGATTATTTTGACCAAATAGAAGAACTTTAACTGTTCCAGCGCCATTCCACCTTGGATATATCTTTGCATTATATATACCATCAACCTCTAGAGCCCATTCTTCATAATGAGCTTTATTTCCACTTGTTGCCTGATTCTTTTGTATTTTGAAAAATCTTTCTCTCAATTCTTCATCAGTTTCAATTTCTGTACCACCTGAAAATTTATTTATATTTGTTATCTTTTCAACACCAAATATAGTGTCATTTAACTTAAATTCACAGTCAGATGGTAGATTGTATTTAGTTCCAATTTCTAATGCTTGAACTGGACTTATATTTCCTTCTTCATCACCAATTACAACATCCTTTATTACTACAAATAATAAATCTTTATAAGAGATAATTGTTCCATTTGCTATTTCTACACCATTATCCCCTATAAACTCTACTTCCCCAGTAGCTTCACTACCAAGTTTTCTATATACACCAAACTCATTTACTCTTTTATCTAATAACTGGTCATAAGTATCTTCAATAAAAGCCATTTTATGTATATTAGAAAGTTCAACATACATTTTAGCAAGTTCAAAGTTATTTCCAGAAACCATATCATTTAAAAAAGAGCCTTCTCCTTTATAAACATCTAGATTTATATTTTTAAGAGTTCTATTTTTTATTACTTCATAGGTTTGTTCACTATACATTTATTTCCACCTCCCCATAGATAGTGGATATTTTTATATCTGCACTTAATACATCTTTTTTAAAGTTAGTATTTAATACATTTACTTGTAGAATGTATGGATTCATCAATAAAGCTTCTTTTATATATCTAGATGCTTCACTTTCTGTAAGACCTTTGCTGTACTTTTGCCCTATTAAATCAGTCAATTCAGTTCCATAATCATTTGAGTAAATTTCATGTTCATATTTATTTGTTTTTATACACTTATAAACCCAAACTCTTATGGCCTCATTTTTTTCAACAGTCTTAAAATCCCCATTTTCTAATATTGGTTCGTCTTTTTCAAAGTCCCATGCTACTTCATGGAATAATCCTAATTCTTCTTTTTTAGGAATTCTGTAATCCTCTGGAACACCTATAAATGGAAATATTATGTTAGACATTATAAACTCACCAACTTACTTACTACTGCAAATTTTTCTCCAACTTTAAACATTATTACTGTATCTCCTTTATTGAGTTGACTAGTAAGTGGTTCATTCAATTCATGAGTATGATTATCAGACTGTTTTGTTATAAAATCCCTTGTCGCTCTATCAAACAACCAACAGTCTATAAGTAAATTATCTTTATCTAAAACTATATTGTTCATTGATACTTTTAAATCAGGCAATTTATTTACTATTATTCCAACAAAAAAAGAAGGTTCATTATGAAATTTACCTTCTTCTCTCATTATTCCAATAAATTCATTGATTGGATTAGCCACTATATCACCACCTTTTATAGAACTCTTTTTGCATTATGAAAATCTTTTCTCTTACTTAATTTACTTATTTTTACCACATCTCCAGTACCTGGAGCATGTATAAATTCTCCATTACCTATATACATCCCAACATGATGAACTTCTTTTCCAAAAAACACTAAATCTGAGGGTTGTAAATTATTTTTACCTACATCTTTTCCATATCTAGATTGTTCTTTAGATGTTCTTGGTAATTTTACCCCTACTTTATTGAAACAATATACCATGAGACCAGAACAATCAAACCTATTTGGACCAGTGGCACCCCACTTATAAGCTTTTCCTCTATGCTTCATAACCTCATCTATAACTGTCTTAGCTTTTCCTGATGAATTAATAGAGTAAGTGCCATCTCCTATAACTGCTTTTCCATTCTTTTTACCCCAAGCATTACATTCTTTATTACTAGCCATCAATATATCAAAATGATACACTCCATTTTTTATATTTATTGCTCCTCCTCTATCAGTAACAGTATAAACTTTTCCATCTCTAGATGTACCAGTTCCCTTTACTTGTATCTTTGTTCCAAATTTTATACTCTTTGGTGCTGCGCAAGTATTCTTTTTAGGGTCTAGTCTATTTCCTTGTGCATCATAAAGTCCACCTTCCATAGAATTATTTGCAGGATAATATGCAGTAAATAAAGCTTTAACCTCATTCCCATTCATAATACCATCACCACTATCAACAATTTCCTTTTGCTCATCTTGCCCTACAGACTTTTCATCCATAATATTTTGAAAATTAAGTTCTAGTTCAATTTGATAATCTCCATTTTGCCATGTATGTTTATCTGTATCTATATAAAATAACCCTACTAACTTAGTATATGAATCTTTTACTTTTACTCCTCTACCAGTTACACAGCTTATGTCTCCATATCCTTTTAGAGAACAAGTCCTTTCAATTCCTTTAAACTCACTTTCTACATCTGTTGTACTATTTTCTTGTTGTTGTATAACTTTTTGCATTATTACATTTACTTCTTTAAATATCGAATCATTAACCTTCTCACTAATCTTATTACCATATTGGTCAACTACCAATACCTTATTTTTTACATTTTCCATACTTTCTGAAAAAGTTGTATTGATAAGATTAAATCCTTCTTCAAAAGTAACATTTAATGTAACAGTTCCTTTCTCAATAACATTAAATTTATCAAGATTAGCTTCTATCATATATTTTTTCTTTGTAGTCTTACTTGCTTCTGTATAAGCACTCATTATGGTATCATATCCATTTACAGATATAAACATTTTAGTATATTTTACATTAGTCTTTGGTATATTACCAATTGCAAGCTTATTATCTGCAAATACTTGCTTTGCAATATCCTCTACTAACTTGTCCTTAAAATTATATGACACTTCACTTTGTAAAAGTAAAAATCCCATATCTTTAGCTGTAAAATTGATGTTAACACTACTTGAGTCTTTAGACCTATTAATTATCATTCCTCTAAAAAGTTCTTTTTCATCTACATAAAAACAAATCGTACTAGCTATTGGAATATCAATCTGCTGAAAATTAATATCTGAAGCTGACTGTACTATTGAAAACTCTAATGTTCGTGATGGAGACTTATAGTCTCCAGACCAAGAAACTGTATCTACAATATTGCTTATATCATATATATTTCCGTTTTTTATGTGTACCCAAATCTTTATAATAAAAAATCACCTACCTTTTTGTTTAAACTTTGAGTAATTTTTTATAACAATTACGCTACTTTTTAGGATTTGCTCTAGGTATCTGTAGTCTTTTATATTCTCTTAAATCCAATGAAAAGTACACATCTCTTGTACCATCTTTTTCTTCATAGCTAAAACCTTCTATTATCACTTCCATATTTATATTTGTCTCTGTAACTGTAAATCTCAATATGAAACCTTCATTCATCCACCTTTGAATTTTATTTACACAATCATACGGTGATGGAAATCCTTTATAATTACAAAAAGAGTATTCCTTATTTGGAAAAAAACTAGATATATTTATACTTCTAAGGGCTACTCCTCCAAAGGTCGCTATTTCTCCAACTTTAAGTATATTTGATGAGTTTATAGTTGCTTTTCCATTTATACTTATTGAGGATGGTATTACTGGAAATCTGAATCTATCTTCAGCTTGTCTAAGCCACATTTCCATTATAAAACACCTCCTAGTTGTGCCATTTGTATGCTTGCAACTAATTTTGATGTTACTTTTTCAATATCAGCTTCTTCTCTAATCACTATTGTATCAGCTAATTTAGCTATACTTATATTTCCACCATTTTTTCCACTTCTATATTGATTTGCTTCTTGTTTAGTTAAAACCATTTCACCTTCATGAAGTCTTGTTGAGAAATCATTGTATGGTACATAATTTAAACCAAATGCATTATTTTTACCAGAATCACCAGCCTTTGTTCCAGCATATGGATCCTCTTTATAATTTTTTTTACTTTTTTCCACTAACTTTAAAACAGTTCCTGTAATACTTCCATTCTTTATCTTATTAACCATAGTTTGCCACCACTTACATATATCTTTAACTATTTTACACACTTTATCTAATATGTTAAAGAAAGCTCCTAATATTGGCTCTACAATTTTCCATCCCGTTTCTAACAAAGGCCCTAATGTCTCCCATACTGTTTTCCATATAACTCCTAATGTTTCTATAAAATTATTTATTTGAGGAGCATATTCTCCTAAAAAAGTAAAAATTCTTGTAATAATTGGGCTGACGGCTTCTACAACAGGTCCAATCAATTGAAATGCAGTTGTTACTACAGTACCAAATATACTTATTATACCTTGTGCAACTGGTGATTTATTGTTTATACTGTCTAATAATCCGTTAACAAGATTTACTATAGGAAGTAATGAATTTGTTAATGCTGTAAAATCAATATTTTGAGCAAGCATCTGACCTGTATTACCTATTGCCCCTGGAATATGCCCTAGTGCTGTAGCTGTCTGAGTTTCAATTGGATTTTGTTTATTTTCAGCAATCTTTTTTCCATTCATTACATCTGCTACTTTTTGAGAAAATCCACCCAAACTTTGTGGTACTTTTTCTAAAAATGAATTTATCTTTTCTAATCCACCTTGTAATATAGTATCAAATGGTTCAATCATGTTATTCAATCCCATATCAATGTAAGTTGATGCACTAGATAATAAACCAGGAATTGTAGAAGCCATTTCATTAGCTAATCCATTTTGCTTCTCCTTTATACCTTTAAGTGCATCATCAAATGTTTTATAATTTTCTCCAACCAAAGTATTTAGTGCATCCATATTACCCTTTGATGCACTTACAAAAGCTGCTGACACATCTTGTTCACTACTGGTATCCATATTTAATGCTCTGACATCTACCATAGCCTGAGTTATCTTCTTTGATTTACCAGCGTCTCCTCCACCAATCATCATTGCCTTAGTACTCATTGAAATAACTTCACTAGGATCAAAGGGTGTTTTTAATGCAACATCTTTTACTATATCATCGTAATAATCATTAGCTTCAGACTTAGCTTTAGCCTTATTTTTAATTCCTGTAGTTCTTTGAACAACATTAGTTAAAACAGCTTTTTGATTTTGCCCTTTACCTACTAAATCTACACCTTTTTTTACAGCTTCACCTACTGAAAATCCATTAGTAATATCAGATATTTTGTCTTTTATTCCTCCTAATACACTACTTGCTTTATCTTTTATTGAAATAGCTCCACTCCACACTCTCCCAGCAAATTGCTTTAATTTTGATAAGGTACCTATTAAAACATTTTTAGCTAAGTCTTTAACTGAAATGGCACTAATCCATTTACTATTTTTAATTTTACTTAATATATTTAGTATATTTTGGACGCTGCTACTTCCTTTTACATCCATCACTACTCTGCTGTTAAAAATTTTATTCTTAAGTCCAGGTAATTTATCAGTAACCATTTTTTTGGGAACATCTATTGTTCTAGTTTTAACTCGCTGAACAATCTCTTGTACAGTTTTTATTTTTGTAGGTTTATTACGCTCGTCTTTATTAACCTCAGAATTATTATTTTGGGATCTTGCATTTGGATGTGTATCCCTTCCTTTTTTACTATTTGCAATTTGTGATAATCTAACTAACTTACTTCTAGCCTTTTCTGCCTCTCTTCCAATTGTCCCTAAATCTTCACTAAAATTTTTACTTGATGAATTTGAATTATTCATACTTGCATTCATTTTTTCTATAGAAGAATTTACACTTTTTATGCTATCTTTCATTTTTTTTATAGAAGAATTTACACTACTTATACTACTACTTGCGCTAGCCATAGAACTCTTAATATTATTTGCCATTGCATTTGTTGAAGGAGAAACAGATACAGTAACTCTTCTAAAAGTCTCAGTAACTGATATGATTTGCTTCATTTTTGGAGTGTAATTATCTGTAAGATACATATTTATACCTTCTTCTCTTACATTACCCACTATATACCACCTCCTGTCAAAGGACAAACTCCGTATCCATGCTTCATTTTTTCAACTTCCTCTTCAATTTCTAAGGCGAAAAAAGCTTCAATAATCTTTAATTCGCCTTTATCCATTGCATAAAAAAGGGACGGTCTAATACCTTTTGTCTTCCAATAATAATACATTATTGTGGTCTTGGTATCCGTCCCTATTAGTTTTTTACCTCTTCTATGACTGCATTTTTACCATAACCCATTACATCTTGAAGGATTCTGTATAGATTAGTAATTTCACCTGGTAACAATAGCTTTCTTGCTAATTCCTTTGGAGTTGGAGCCTTAAATTTACTCATTAATTCCTTGTTTTTAAATAAAAGCTTTCCATCTAAATCACAAACACCTTCTATAATTGTAAGCATCTGCATCTCTGGTAAGTCTATATCCGTTTTCATATTTTCATCAATTTTAAGACAAGTATTTTGTATCTCCTCATCTTTACTTATTGTCAATGCTCTACACATTACTTTAAACTCTTGGCCAAATATATTAGATAATCTTTTTAGTTCAACTATAGTACTTGGTCTTTCTAAATTTTCTGTATCTACATTTAAAAGTAAGTCTACTATATTTATATTTTTTGATAATCCATTTTCACTCATTATTATCTACTCCTTTATCAATCAATTTCTATTAACTAACAGCATTTATTAACTATATATTTACTAACTATCCAGATAAAACTAAATTATATCAAGGAAGTCATACTCAGTAAATGTGAAAGGAGCTTCTATTTCTCCTTTTACTCCAACTTCCCAATCAGCTAAAGTTAAGTCATCAAAAGCTATATTTTTTACTGCTATTCTCTCCGCTCCATAAGAATCTGGGTCATTTAGCTTAGATATAGCTACAAATCTAGGTTCAGAACCTCTTTTTATCTTTTCTCCTATTAATTTATGCATTCTTGAGCTGACATGATATAAAGTTATTGAACCTTTTCCTTTATATCCCATATACTTCGTATCAGTTCCCATTTGACCTGCTATTATAATATCTTCCTTTGTAAATTCCATCTTTGCTTGAAATTTCTTTACTTCTGCTACTTTATCTCCATCAAGCCAAAGTTCTCCCCAAGTACCACTCATTACATTTCTAGCTTCCATATTTGCCATATTAATAATCCTCCTATATTTCTATTGATAAATCTATATCTTCCATAGCATCTAACATCTTTATTTTTGATGTTAAGAATACTTTTGAACCTGTATTAGCTTCTCTTAGTTCTTGCTCTTTCATATTAGATATATCTATATTTTTAGATTTTAAATACTGTTTTTGTGATTCTATATCTATATCTATAATTGAACCAGCTTCTATTAATTCTTCTTTTTCTAATTCTTCTAGATATTCTTTTATAGCTACTATTAATATACATTTATTATCATAACTATTAGGAATCTTGCCTATATAATCGTCTATTATTACTTTCTTTATATCATTATTTATAATATCCAAAGTGTCAACTATCTTGATTTTTTGGAACATCTCTCCTTTTTCTTCAGTTAAATCAGTTAAAGAATTTATTCCTCTAGCAATTCTTATAGCTCCAGCTTCTTTAATAAGGATAAGCTCTCCATTATTAACTTTTGACTCTGCATCAGCTTTAGTGCTTTTAGGTATATCAATAACATCACCAAGCTTAGTATAAGTTATTGATTGACTTAAAGGTGTTCCTGCTATAATACCAGCTATTCTACTCGTAAACTCCTCAGCACTATACTTCTTTGTTCCAACTAATGTATCTTCTGTAGTAAAATTAATTATTCCCTCATGATTTCCTGCAACTTTGCCCAATATCGCTTTAACTTTAACCTTATCTGTATCTCTAAGTTTAATTATCCAGCTTTTGATGACATTCTTATCAGCTTCTATTGCTTTAGGCATACATAAATAATTAAATTCTTTAGTTTCTAAAAAGTCTAAGGCACTTTGAACCTCTTCCTCTCCTCCTAACACATAAACTAGTACTTTATTTGGTGCATTGACATTTCCCATCAAAGCCATATTTATATAGTCTTTATTTTCAGCAGATAAATCAGCTGGTATATCTTCTTTTTCATGTATTTCATTAAATCCTAGTGCTTTGGTATCTTTAAGCACCATTGCAATTATTCCTCTAGCTGAACGCTCTTTAACAGTTGTAGCTAGCTCCTTAAATGATATATTGATACTTGGTAATCCTATAGCCATACTATCACTCTCCTAAGTTTAAATTTATTTCTTCCATATTTTCATATACTTCTTCTTCTTCATATACACTATCAAGAAAGTTTAATGTAATTGAAAAGTTCAATGTATAAATTGACTCCTCTTTTTTAATGCTTTGTTCAATTTTAGCTATATTTAATTTTCTATCTCTTACATTTACAGTTCTATTAAATAGCTTATCAAGTTCATCTGAAACTTCATACATTCTTATATTATTTGATTGTGGTCTTGGTAAATACTTTATAGACATAACAACATCTTTGTTGTTTGTCTTTAACATTATGGGTGTACAAAGAACTGATACCATACTTACAAAAAAACAAGACCCTTCTGAACCTTGCATACTTTCATCATCAATAAAAATACTTTCATCAAAACTTTTTTTAAGTATATCAATAATTGTTTCTAATATTTCTTTGTTTTTAAGCAAATAATCACCACGCTATCACTAAATATTTTTTTACTTAATGTGGCAAACTTCTTATGAGTAGCATAAGTAATTTTTAAAGATACATCTAATTTCTCTATTGTTATGTTCCCTCTATATTTTTAGGTAATATCATGTTTCTCAATTCCTCACCTCCCTCACTATAGATTTCTTTCACAATAACATTATCTCATGTATTTCAGTGGGTGTTGTTGCTATAGTGTGTATAAAGTGTTGTAAAAGTGTTATGTTTTTTATAATATTTCACTTAATTTACAAATCATCTTTTTCTTTAAGTTGTAGCAAGAAGTTCTATCTAAATGCAATTTCATAGAAATATAGGTCATATTATTTTTAGTCTTACTATTATAAAAGAGATTAAAAAATTCCATCTCCATATCATTTAGACAAGTTAGAGCATTTTCTATTTTTTCCTTTTCTATTTCTATATCATCTTTTTCCATTTTTAATTTTCTTAATCTCTCCTCTTTTTTTACAACTTCATTTTCAACAGAAGAACTTATATTATATGTAGTACTAGTTTTTTCAGTATAAACTACAGCTCCACATCCAAAGTATTCATTTTCACATCTTTTTATATCTAGGTTAATATTCTTTATCTTTACATCCAAATACTTGTAATTATGTAATCTTTCATCTACTTCCTTAAGTAATATATCTTTTTTATTATCCATTATATTTCTCCTTTTTATATTTTATTGTCTTTATCCTTAACTTTATAATGATAGTTTCTAATCAATAGGCTTATTGCAAGTTCCACAAACTTTAAAGAACATTTTGTTCTATATATATTCAAAAAATTTTATCCATATTTTGTTCTAAAATAACAGAATTTTTTATGCAAAATGAATCATAACTTTTTATGTCTATTTCTACTCTTGATATATAATTATTTGTAATTCCCGCTTTCTCCAAATTTAGTTTGCGACAACCTTATAGATTCTCTGTAACCTTTTAAATTATTTTTAAACATACTTTTCTCCTCCTAGTATAATTAAGAATATTTTGTTCTTATCTATATTCATTATATAGAATTATTTGTTCTTTATCAATATTTTTTAGAAAAAATCATTCTTTTTTCTTTTATTAGTTTTAATTTTTAGAACAATTTGTTATAATTTATACATAAGGTGGTGTTATAATGTTTGCCAAAAGATTAAGAGAACTTAGAAAGGAATTTGGATTTACTCAAAGAGAACTTGGTGAAAAAGTAGGAGTTTCTCAAAGAGTTTTAGGATACTATGAAACAGAAAACAGATTTCCTGATGAACATATTTTAAATAAATTGGCTGATGTATTTAATGTATCAGTTGATTACCTTCTTGGAAGAACCTTGGTTAAGGAAAATATTGACACTGTTGCGGCACATAGAAAAAATCCACATGAAGACTTACCTGAAGAAGCTCAAGAACAACTTAATGATTATATAGAATTTTTACTAAATAAATATAAAAAAAAATAAACTATATAATGAGCAGATTTATTTCTCTGCTCTTTTAATATAACTTTTCATCAAACATACATTCTATATTAGGGGGATTTTTATGAATAATTTGGATAAACTTTTTGAATTAGCTTCTCAGGAAGAGATAATAATTCATTATACCACTCATATTGCAGGTGACTTAGAAGGATTATATATAAACAGGCATGGTATAAAAGTTATATCATTACTCAGTAACTTAAAACAAAATACCAATAAACTTACATCCATATTAGCAGAGGAACTTGGACATCATTTCACTAGTTTTGGATACTATATATCCTCTTATAATGATTATTACACAAAAATCATTATAGATAAATGTGAAAATAAAGCTTTAAAATGGGCTTGTGAATTTTTAATTACAGAAGAAGATATAATAAATATAATTAATTCTGGTATTACTTGTGTTTATGAAATGGCTGATATGCTTAATGTAGATATCAAATTTTTTCAAAAAAGATTGGAATTCTTATCATTAAAAAAACAAACTTTACCACTTGGTAATAATAAATATCTTGTATTAACTAATTTGCCATATTTCTACATATTTGATCCAATTTCATAATAAAATGGTAGTAATTTTAATTGACTTAATAGCAAAAATCTATATATTTATTTTAGCAAATTTTGGTTTCTATAAACTCAATATTAATATATAATAATGATAGCACATTATTTAAAATTCTAAAAACAAATACATGCTTTTTTAAGAAAGGTTGTTTGATGAATGTATAAAGAAAAGTTTTTTGATAATTATTTTAAGTTCTTAGCACTATTTTTTTGGCCAATTATGTGGTATAAGTGGATAGTAATTTCAAATGGTACTCTTGAAAATACATTATTTACTGCTTATACAATTGTTGCAATTATTTACATCATTTTATACTCAATATTTATAATAAAATATAAAGACATTACACAAATAGATTTCTTTTACAGGATAAGCACTTTACTTGCATTTATATTTACTCTTTTTAGTTTCTTGATATATCCAAAGAGTTTATTTTTCTTGTATCTAAAGATAGTTTTTACTGGAATATATTTTTATTATTCAATAGTAAAAACACTTAAATTTAAACATGAAGAAGGAATAGTGGGAATTATGGCCTCAATTCTATTGATTGTAATCACCTTGTTCTATTAAATCTAAGTCTATTTGACTTAATATGACTTTAAATGTTAGACATATACATCGTTTTCTGATATTATTTAAGTTGGTAGCTTTATATTAATAATGAAATACACTATAAAAGGAGTTAACTATTATGGAAAATATGGAAAAAAAAGTTTTAGTAACAGTTGGAGAAAAAGAGATAACTAATATTGATATTGAAAATGCATTAAAATCATTAGATCCTTATCAAGCAATGCAATTTAAAACTGAAGAAGGAAAAAAACATTTATTAAATGATTTAGTAAACCAAGAACTATTCTTCTTAGATGCTAAGGATGAAAAATTAGATGAAGAAGAAGTGTTTAAGTTAGAAATGAAAAAAATAGAAGCAAATGTATTAAAGCAATTTGCTATAAATAAAGTTTTATCTAGTGTTGATGTAACAGAAGATGAAAAAGTAAAATTCTTTGAAGCTAATAAGAGTTCTTTTTCTAAACCAGAAAGTGCAACTGCTAAACATATACTAGTAGATAGTGATGAAAAAGCTAAAGAAATACTTGCTCAAATAAAATCAGAAGAAATATCTTTTGAAGATGCTGCTGTTAAACATTCTTCTTGCCCATCTAAAGATATGGGTGGTGATTTAGGAACATTCGGTAGAGGACAAATGGTTCCTGAGTTTGAAGAAGCTGTATTCTCTATGGCTAAAGGTGAAGTAAGTGAACCAGTTAAAACTCAATTTGGATACCATATAATAAAGTTAGAAGACCTTCAAGAAAGTACAGAATCTACATTTGATGAAGTTAAAGATGAAGTTGAAAAAAGTTTATTATACCAAAAACAAAATGAAGTTTATGGAAATAAAATAAATTCTCTTAATGCTAAATATGGAAATCTTGTAAAATACAACGACTAATAATAAAACAACAGATAAAAAAGGCTGTCTTATCTATAATTTTTAGAAAAGACAGCCTTTATATTAAAGTTTAAGAATTTAATTTCATATTATTATTCTTTTATTACAAAGAATAGAAGTAGAAACTTGAAAAGTTTCAAAAAATTTTCTAATTATCATCTGCTAAGTTTTTATATCCACGTATTATCTCATAACAATAACCTATTACATCTCTTCTTTTTATTATCCCAATAAATGTATCTTGGTCATCTATAACAGGAATAAAATTTTGATTTAAAGATTTTATTACTAAATCTTCAATATCTGCATTGATGGAAACAGGAGAATTATCCATTTTTCTATTTATATCTGTTACTGGAACATCTTCCAATCCTTTTAGGTCCAGATTTAAGTCGTTTTTTAATGTCCATAAAAAATCACCTTCTGTTATAGTTCCAATATATTTACCCTCTTTGCTTATTATTGGAATTGCAGAGTATTTGTGATATTCCATTTTTTCTAGGGCTTGCCTTATAGTGTAGTCTTCATATATATATGCTACTTCACTTTTTGGTGTTAGAAAGAATAATATGTTCATTACACTACCCACCGTTACCGAAAACTTATAAATATTATCCAATATTTATAATGTTACTTTTTTGCAGTAACTTTCTCCTTTCTCATTTTCTAAGTATTTTTTAGATACTATACGCTGTAACAAGCGTTTTTCTTTTAATAGCTTTAAATGTCTATACTTTATTAATATTTTTATATGGTCTATCAGCGTCACTTATTCTTTTTATAGAAAATTAACTAGAGGTTAATTGACTTAAACTGAGCCATAATAATTTTACTCTACACTATTAATTTTAACATATTTATCTTATTATTAATGCCTTTATTTTAATAATTTTAATTTATTTTGCAATTAATTTAGTTTACAAAAAACTGAAAAAACCGCTAAACGATTAGCGGCTTATCTGTCATATTACTAGAATACTAATATATATGAATTTTTAATTATAATCTAACTACGTTAGCAGCTTGAGGACCTTTAGCTCCATCCACTACTTCGAATTCAACACTTTGTCCTTCTTCTAATGATTTGTATCCATCTCCTGTTATAGCTGAGAAATGTACGAAAACATCTCCTTCACCTTCTACAGATATAAATCCAAATCCTTTTTCATTGTTAAACCATTTAACTACACCAGTTTTCATTAATAAATCCTCCTAAAAAAACACAATTATTTAGCTACTCTTTTCTGTAACCTTATTACTACTTTATCATATATAGCTATGTTTGTCAATTATTATTATTTTTATACATTAACAATCATTTTTTTTAATTTATAATATTAAATCATTGTTATCTTTTATACTTTATTTTTCTTTATAAATTTTTAATAGTTTATTTTTATTATATGGAATCTTATAGATTTATCACTCCAACCTAAATCCCATGGCACAAGCATTCTATCAGTATTATGACAGGTTACCAAAGGATATCCTCTTGAATCCAATCCCGTTACAGTCGAAACATGTGTTATTCTACCTTTTTTTTCATATCCTACAAAATCTCCAGGACGTAGATTATAAGCTTCTTTGTAAACATCTTCGTAAGAACCTTTAGCTATTAATGAACCTCTTCCACTATAGAGAGCATAATTTTTAAAAGCTTGCGCATTTACCCATGCTTTTGTTCCTGCTCTTTCACTATAATTCCAGATTGAATTTTTCTTAAACTTTCCACTTTCAAACATTATCTGTGATGCAAAGTTGGCACAATCTCCACCTTCTGGATTATAATCTCTATAATTTGGATTAAACTTCATACCATGTTCTTCATCTGCTGCTGCTCCACAGTATTTATGTGCATAATCTATAGCCTTCTTTTGCTCTTCTGTAAGCTGTAACTCTACAGCATTTTGTTGACCAATATAGCTTCTTATATCATCAGATTTTATATTTTCTAAATTTAAAGAATCTGCAAAAGGGTCTGTATACCACTCTTTAGTTATTACATATTGATTATCTATGATTTTTACATTTAGATAGTGATATGTACCTATTCTAAATACATTTTCTTTGTCATTTTGATTTTCATATGAGTACTTATACTCAGTTGATACAGAACATATTATGCCATATAAGTCTTTTTCTTTTTCTTTTATTTTTTTAACTTTGACTCTTGTCTTTATGTCTTTAAACTTTACACCTTGTTTACTAGACCAATTTTCTAAATACTTCATCTTTTTTACTTCATTTTCATAAGCCCAAAGACCAAACTTTTTTTCTGTTTCATAAAGACCTTTTAAAATATTTTCATTTTTCTCTAATATTGCCTTATTTCTGTAGTCAAATAAATTTTCAAGCAATAACTTATACTGGTCTTTTACATCATCACCTTCAACAGTAGCAGATTCTATAACTTTTTCTTTCATATTTTTCATACTTAAATCATTAATTAAAAATACACCTGCTGTAGTAGCTAAAGATAAAAATACAAATGCCATTATACCTTTGATGTACTTATTTTTATTTTTCAGTATTTTCAAAGCTACACCTCCCAAATAGTACACCTTACGAATAAATTCACAAAAAAGCTATTATTATATACAATAATTTTCATATTTAATAATTCTCTATCTTATTATGTCCAATATTAAAAATTAATTGTATTGATACACTGTTTTTTTTACAAATTTTTATTTTATAATCTACTTTTTTCTTTTTTTTATAGTAATATATATGTATATAAATATTTTGATATCATTATGATTAATACATACTAATGGAGGGTTTTTTATGCAAAAAAAAGTCGCAGCAATTAATGACTTATCTGGAATAGGAAAATGTTCATTATCAGTTGCTATACCTATACTTTCAGCATTAAAGGTTCAATGTTGTCCATTTCCAACAGCTATACTTTCAAGTCAAACTGGTTATCCTGAGTTTACATTTTTAGATTGCACTGATGAGATGGTAAAATATTCAACTGTTTGGAAAAATTTAAAAGTCAACTTTGATAGTATATATAGTGGTTTTTTAGGTTCAAAACATCAAATTGAAATAGTGGCAAACTTTATAAATGATTATCCAAATGCTTTTATCGTAGTTGACCCTGTAATGGGCGATAATGGAATTATGTATCCAATCTTTACAGAAGAAATGAGACATGAAATTAAAGAATTAGTTAGACATTCAGATTTAACTACTCCTAATTTAACAGAAGCTTGTTTCTTAACTGGAAATGACTATACAAAAAAGGATTATAATAGAGATGAACTTATAAATATTGCAAAGTCTGTATCTTCTTTAGGACCTAGTAAAGTTGTAATCACAGGTATATTAGAAGATGATAATATATTAAATTTAGCTTATGATAGAGATACTGACCATATATTCTTTACTTCTGTTAAATACAATAACTGTTCTTATAGTGGAACTGGAGATATATTTACATCTATACTTTGTGGTATGCTAGTGAATAACCATGACTTAGGAATAGCTGTTAATACTGCAACAGATTTTATATATAAAACGATAAATTATACGTCTCAATTTGACACTGATAGAAATGATGGAGTGATGTTCGAAAACTTTTTATCAGATTTAATTAATATATAAAATTAACCACAAAAATTATCCATTTTACAAATACCTACCAAGTATATAAAATTTAGGTATTTATAAAATGGATATAAGTATTAAATTATTGGTATTTCAATTGTTATCATTGCTCCACTAGTTTTTATAGAATTTTCAACATTTAAATTACCATTATGTTTTTGTATAATAGTATTTGCAATGTATAGACCCATACCATAATGAGATTTAGAGTTCCTACTCGAATCGCCTGTATAAAACTGTTCTGTAGCTTTTGATAAATCTTCCTTAGAAAAACCTCTTCCACAATCTGTAATTACAAATTTTAAATATCTTTGATTTACTAATACATCAAAATATAACTTACTTTGATTTGTTGAATAATCAATAGCATTTGAAATTATATTCATAATAGCTCTAAATAATAATTCTCTATCTATTGTTATATTCTTAGGTAAATCATCTTGCTTATAAAATTCCACATCTAAACTTTTTGTACTGGCCAGTGCTTCTATTTGCACCAAAACATCCTCTATAAATTTATCAATATTAATACTTTCTTTATTAATTGTATAACCTTTATCTGCTTTAGATATGTATATTAGAGTGTTAATATATTTTTCTATCTGAGTAACACCATTTGCTATATATTCCATATATTCTGATAGCTCAGGATTGTCATTTATTTCAATCAATAAGTCCGCATTTCCATGTATAATGGTTAATGGGGTCTTTATATCATGTGCTAATGCAGATATCTGTTCTTTTCGAGTTTCTTCCAGTCTCCACTGCTTTTCTAGAGAATCTTTTAATGCTAGCTTCATTTTTTCTATAGAAAAGAGAACATTATCAATTTCATAAATATCACTAGATTCTATTGTAAAATCTAAATCTTGCTGTTGTATTTTTTCTGTAGCATTTTTCAAAAGGTCCATTTTTGCATTAATTTTTTTACCAAAAGATTTTGATAGTATAACCATTTCAATAAAAAATGCTACAACAAAAATAATTATCCCTAATACTTCTGGCTTTGGCAAATATTTTCTTAAAGCTGGAGAATTGAATTCTGATACTATATCATATCTTATTATACATACTTCATTTTGTCTAAAAAGTTTTATATAATTGTCTGACGAATGTCCACTTTTTACTTCAATACCTTTCATTAAATTCCAGGTTTTTTTTGCTTCTTTATTATTAAAAGTTCCCGAAGTCAATTTACCATCTAAAGTGTAGATTCCATAGTCACAAAAATCTGGTATTATATCTTTAGTTACTTTTTCACTTGAAATAATTTCATCTTTATATTTGTAGATTTGCTTTTCTGTATAATTGGATGGCAACACTACTCCTAATGATAATAACACAGAAAACAAAAATACTAAAAGAACTCCCAAAGTAATTGTTGTAACAAAGAATACAGACAAATATCTTACAAAAATAGTTCCTAACTTTACAACTTTTTTATTATTAGACTTTTTTTTCCGAAACATTCGTATCATATCCTCCAAACAGTTTAATTAACAACTAAGCAACTATGTATCTGATTATTTTTATCTTTTTTATGCTATCAAATTATACTATAATATAATAATACAAATAATCTAAATAAACAATTAATTATTTTATTCTTCAGATTTCTTACCTTCCCATTTAGAAAACCAAATACATAAAATTACAAATGCAAAAATAGTTGCAAAGCCACAAATTAAACCTATTGACTGAAACTCTTGAATTGATTCAATTTCTTTAGAACTTGAAAAAGATGCCCAAACACTTACAAATCTAACACCCCATGCACAAGGAATATACTGCCATATACCATCTCCTAGTCCAGTTAGTAATAGTGCTGAAAGTAAAGTCTCCACTATACCTACTCCAATTGATGTTCCTTTTCCAAATCTCAAACTTAAGAATAAATGTAATATATATTCAAATAGATTACTTCCTGCTAAAATTAAAATTGAAATCATATAAAAACTTAGTGTAAAATGATTATTATTAAAAATAGTATCTATACCAAATTCAAAACCTAACACAGAAACTAATGTTGCTCCAAAACCAAGGCATATTAAAATTACATATTTACTTATAATTGTAAGGTATTTTGGATTAGATGATGTTAGTATATGCTTATAATTTCCTGAGTAATATTCTTGTTCAACGCACATTGAACACATAATACTTGATAATAAAGGAAAAGCTATAGCTATAACTTGTAAATATGCTCCTATCTTTGATATACTATCATAACCTGAAATATTGTAATATCCTAAAAATAAGCCTATTCCTACTAATGCAATACAAAAGTGTATTAGTACTATGTAAGTTCTTTTTAGTTTTATCAAGTCAGAATTAAATAGTCTTATTAGTTGTGCCATATTATTTCACCTCTCTATTTTTAAACCAAGCACTTGTAGCTAAAGTAAATAATATAAATAAAGCAATAGATATTAATATACCTGGTAAAATGACATTAGTGCTTAAAAGTTCATTTCCTTCTGGTACAGGAAGTCCATTTGGTAAAATATGCAATATTGCAGCCATTAACCTTGATGGAATTGAATATGGAAATAAACACCATGAACTTGTAGTTGAAAAAACTGCTACTCCAAATACAGTGAAAAACATATTTATTAAAACTGTAATAAACAAACCAAATTTTGAGGCTAAAAACATACAAAGTGGAATTTGCCACATAAATAGTAAGATAAGTACTATAGTTCCAATAATATTTTGATTTATTAAAATAGTTTTCTTATAAACTACTCCAATAAAAACTATCCCTATCATGAAAATAATTGAAGATATACAAAGTATAATGGTACAATAAAGTATTTTTCCAGTCCAGATATTTTTTTTGTCAACTGGCAATGACAATACACCTCGATACTTCTTTTTTTCATCTTTTTGTACTACTAAAGAACAAATCAAAGTTATTGCTCCTGGAAGAAACATAGTATACCACCAATTGTAAGCACCATTTTGTCCTCCACCTAGTCCAAAGCAGATAAGTATAGAAAATATTGGGGCTATCCAAGACAATCTCATTCCAAAAGTTCCTTTCATCTTTAGGAATTCTGCTCTAACAAATCTTTCCATGTTACTTACCTCTCTTTCTATTTTCAGCTACAACTTTCATAAAAAGTTCTTCTAAATTTTGTTCCCTTGATACTTCTCCTTGATACCCTATTACTCCATTAGAAATTATTCCAATTTCATCTACAACTTGCTCAACCTCAGATAAAATATGACTTGATAAAATAACTGTAATTCCTTGTTTTGGAAAAGAACGAATCAGTTCTCTAAGTTCCTCAATTCCAATAGGGTCAAGTCCATTTGTAGGCTCATCTAAGATTAAAAGTTTTGGGTGATTTAATAATGCAATAGCAATACCAAGACGTTGCTTCATACCCAGAGAAAACTGACCTGAACGCTTTTTAAAAGTATCTCTTAAATCAACAATCCCTAAAACTTCTTCAATGCGAGAGTCAGGAATACCAAGTAATGTAGTATGAACTTTTAAATTTTCTCTTGCTGTTAAATTCTCATATATAGCAGGTGATTCAATAAGAGACCCAATGTTTGCTAAATCTTTTCTAGTCCATCTATGACCTTCAAATAATATCTTCCCAGAAGTGGGGTTTAAGATTCCTGTTATCATTTTTAATAAAGTGGATTTCCCAGCTCCATTCGGTCCTAATAATCCATAAATAGAATTATGTTTAATTGCAATTGAAATATTATCAACTGCAACCTGCTCCTTAAACTTTTTAGAAACTCCTTTTACTTCCAAAATATAATTACTCATAATTTTCATCCTTTCTTTTGTCAAACTTATTTACAAGAATCATTCTAAATCATAAATATAAGGATTTTATAAGAATTAAAAAATTATAAAAAAAATGATGTGCTTTTAAATAAAACACATCATTTCTTATGTTAACTCTATTAATTCTCCATTGTAGTATATCTCTACTTCTTCAATCCAAATACTATTATCATCTTCTTGAATGACATTTTTGATAATATTATTTATAGTATATATTATATTTTGTTCATTTAAATAATCATCTTTCCAAGAAACTCTCCCCTTTTCATCAGGTTCAACTAAGTTTATCTTAACTAGACTATCTTTTTCCTGAACTTCTACTTCCATATCTAAACCATTAAAATACTCATGTGATAAAGTATCTAAGATTAACTGTAGTTTTTCTTTTAATGTACTTTCTTCATCTATTTGTAAGTATTTTACTATCTTTTCATCCTTTGAAACTATCTCTATAGGTATTTTAGCTGTTCTTCTAGGATTAATTGTATCAGTTTCTTCTTTGATATCTTCACCTTTCTTTACAACTGCAGAATCTCTAGAATCTCTAGAATCAACCAATTCTACTTTGTCAACTTTATAATCCATACATGCTGTACTCAATAAAGTAGTAGCAATTATTAAAAAACTTACTGCTATTTTATTCATAAGTATCCCTCTCCCAATTCTATTTCGATACTTATTATACCATAGTATAGACTATATTTTTATACTTTTAGGTCAATTTATTAATTATAGTAATGAATTATTTACATTTCTAATTTATTTGAATTTATTTTTATAGTATACTCTTGTTCTAAATTCGACAAGTTTTCATTTAAAAGCCCTTTTATTTCTCTTATATTTTTATATGCGTTATGATTTTCTTCACTGTGTTCATATTCAATTGAACTATCATTGTATTCTTCTGACTCATCATTAATTTCTTCTATTCTTTCTTTAGATTTTATATCGCAATTAAACTTATACTTATTTACTGGTAGACTAAGACTTACTTTAGAATTTGGAACCTCTATATCTAAATTTTTAGCAATTGGAAAATCACAATATATGCTAAAGTTGTTATCGTAATGTGAATTTCTACCTATTTTTTCTTTTATATTTATATTTTCAGGTATATATTGTTCTACATTATTGACAAATATGTCTTCATATTCTGAAGATATATCTAATGATTCTGTTTCTATATTTACGTTTTTAACACCTAAGACTGATTTTGTAGATAATTCAAGATTATTGCTAGATATTAAGTTTAATGTATCTAGCTTATTTATATTATTTTCAGTTATAACTCTCTCAAATCTTCCATAAGAAGTCTTATATGTTATATTGCTTGAAGCTACATTATCATATACTAATAAAGATGAATCTACACTTGATACATTTATATCTACATTATTTGGTACATAGATTACTATTTCCCTATAATCTCCTGAAAACATATTATTTATAGATGTATTGAATAATTGGTCAAAATTTTTAATTTTTTTAACACGATTTTCATATTTTCTTTCACCTTTTACAACTAATGTCTTATCCTTTAAAGTTACATTATATTTGTAAAATTCATTGTTTCCTCTTGTTGTCACACGTACATCTTCACTTGAATGTCTCTTTATCGTAACATTTATATTGCCAACAGATACATCTAACTTGTCAATATTTACTTTTTCTTGATAAAGTTTATTTTCCTTTTTGAATTCAGCTTCTTTTTCGAGTCCAAAGTTTATTAAGCTTGGCATAACTAAAATCCCTGACCATGTTGTTCCAATTATACCTATTACCAATAAAACCGCAGCAAATATGGCAAGTTTCTTATTCATGTTTATCTTCTCCTTTCTTATCATCTATTTCTTCAAAATCTTTATACATTGCCTCAAAATTTATACTATCATCGTTGTAATTATCAGATTCCTTTATATTCTCTTCTTTTTCTATATTACAATAATCATCATATAAATCTTCATTACTATCTTTATTTAAATCTTTCTCACTTAAAGTATCCTTATTTCTTTTTTCCATCTTTTTATTTGCATTTATATAAATGTTTTTTCTCTTTATCCAATTTATATAACTGCCTAACAATTGTTTACCTAACTTTATAACAAACAGTAAAATTTGCCATGCCAGTATCTCTAAACCTATAAATGCTATAGTCGCAAATATACAAAACATTGTAACATCTGGAACCATTGAAATAAATTTAATCACAAATGGAATTGATATGACAAAAGCAATCAATGTACATACTAACCCAATAGCAACTGAAATAATAGCACATACAAATGCAAATGCTGGAATAATCAATAATAAGGATAAAAATACTAATAAAATCTTTATAGCTTCTCTAGATACTCCTCCGACACCTTCTTCTATACTTGGAGTAAGCTTATCATTTACTCTTTCTTTCGATTTATTGTACTTTTCTTTAGCTTCATCTTTTAAAATAGAATAACCCTTTTTCATATCTAACTTGAATTTACTAAACTTATCATTTAAAATATCTGTGTTTATTATTTTTTCATCTTCAATGTTTTTTTCTTTTGTCTGTAGAATAAGTTCTCTTGCTATAGATTTTGGTGAACCAAGTGATGCTATTATTTCCATATCACTCTTTCCTTCTATAATCCCATCTACAAAATATTCTTCATAATCTCTCAATATATCATTAACTTCGCTCTCAGAAAAATCCTTTTTTAGATAATCCTTTAAAATTTCCAGAAACTCAGTTTTATTCAAGTTCATTACCTCCCTCATCTTCACTTATTAAAATCTCAACAGCTTTTACAAATTCTCTCCACTCTTCCATCAGATTGGATAAGTTTTCTTTTCCTAGTGAAGTTATTCTATAGTATTTTCTAGCAGGACCCTCATTAGATTCTAGTATATATGTTTCAAAATACAAATCTTTTGTCAGTCTTCTTAGAATAGGATATATCGTTCCTTCATTTACATCTATTACTTTGGAAATATTATGTACTATTTCATATCCATACATATCTTTTTTAGATATTAGAGCAAGTACACAAATTTCTAAGACACCCTTTCTAAATTGTGTGTTCATATACTCCATCCTTTCTTTAAATACACAGTATTGTGTTTTACAAGGTACTATGTTAAAACTTCTTATGCTTTTATAATAACACAGTACTATGTTTTACACAATAGTTATTTTTTAATATTATTATTGATTAAATTCTTATGTAAATGTATAATACTCTAATCAGATATATTTTATGAAAGTGGTGATAAATTGTCTAAAACAAAAGAAGATAAAACTATATTAATCTTAACAGCTCAATTTGGTGCTGGTCATATAAGTGCTGCAAAAGCAGTTAAAGAATGTATTATGGAAAAATATAGTAATTACAATGTTGTTATACAAAACTTTATAAATGCAAGTATACCTATGATGAATAAGCCTATGGTGAAGCTTTATGAAAACAATACAAAATATACTCCTGGATTATATAATTATTATTATTATTTTAAGAAATCGTTTGACTCAAGACATGATTTCTCTCATAAATTATATACACCTAAACTTTCTGAGTATATTTCTGATATAAATCCAGATTTGATTATCTCTACATTTCCACTAGCTGCTGCTTGTGTAAATAATTTTAAGATAAAAAACCCTGATATAAATATACCAACATTGACAGTTATCACAGATGTTGTAGACAGTATGGAATGGGTTTTTGAAAATACAGATTTATATTTTGTTCCATCTCCAGAGATAAAAAATAGATTTTTTCAAAAAGGAATAAGTCCAGATTCCATAAAAGTTACTGGTGTTCCTGTAGATAAGAGATTCCAGATTGAAAGTAAAGAACCTTGTTATGGAAAATATAGGCTATTGCTTTTGGGTGGAGGAAGAGGTCTATTTGATATAGATGAGGATTTTATGCATTGGATAGATGACTTCATTGAAGAACATATTAATTCCATAGAGATTACAATAGTTACAGGTAAAAATAAAAAACTATATGATAATTTAACTCATAAAAAACCTCTAAAAAATATAAAAGTACTTGGATTTGTAAATGATATGTACAATCTGATAAAAGAATGTGACTTAATGTTGACTAAACCTGGAGGAGCAACTATATTTGAAGCAATCCAGTCTCAAACTCCAGTACTTGTTAAAATGCCAAAAGTTGGTCAAGAAATTGAAAATGCTAAATTTATAATAGATAAAGGACTTGGAATGATTTATAGTGATGACCTAGACCTAAAAAACATATTTTATAAGTTAGTATCAAATGAGTTTGATTCTATAATAAATTTTATGAAAAAGAATCTAGAAGAGTTTAAAACAGTCATTCATCCAGATGAAATTGCTGATTATATATCAGAATTAATAGATAATCAATATAATTAATTTTATATTAATTTTATTGTAAAACTTAAAATCCAAAATTAAAGGCAATTGAGTATGGTTTTTACATTTGAGATTTAACTCAAAATGATTTAATCATACTTAATTGCCTTTATAACATCAAAATCAAATTATTACTACTTTATCTTAATATATATTTTTCTTGTATTGCATATATAATTGTTGTATTTCTTCCATGCTTCTCTTTAGTTCTATTTGTAAATCCGAAGCAGTTTGATAATCTTTATTTTCTACAGCCTCTCTTACTCTAGTAAATAGTGATTCCCTAGTTAAAGTATCTTTCATAATATTAAACTTTAAGTCTGATATTGAATTCCAAACTACTTCATCAAGTGCATCCATATTTTCTTTTGTGTGTACTTTTACAATACTTCTTATCTTTTGAATTCCAGCTTCTATTATTCTAGTTTTTAATTTTTTTTGCCACTTATCTATTGCCCCAACTTTAAATGATTCTATTATACTATCAGTAAATACATCACCTTGTTTTAAAGATTTTAATTTAGAAGCATATATTTCTAGGTTTTTCATATTTTCATAAACTGTTGCTGGAGGTGTTCCAAATCTTGCATTTCTTTCTTCTAAATTATAATGTTCAAATACATCATTTTCATCTCTATATGCTCTGTCTTTTTCTAAATAGAAACTTTCTTCTCCCACATTTTTAGATAATTCTTTTTCTAGTTCTTTAGTACTAAGTCCACTCTTAGCTGCTGCTTTTATACCATCTAACATTGTTTGATAACATCCTGCTATTACTAGGTAAGTATTAGATAGAGGACTTGGTGATCTTAATTCAAATCTTACAGTTTTTGGATTCTTTATATCTCTTATTAACCCAACAAGTACCGACCTATTTCTAGATGGCATTTCATAACTATGACCTAAAGATGTAACTATACATACAGGTGCTTCAAATCCAGGAACCAGTCTATTAAATCCATCATTAGAAGCTGTTACAATCGGATTTAATACTTCATAATTATAAAGAAGTCCCATAAGAGCTCCATACCCTAATTCACTTAGATAGTCTTCTTTTAAATCTTTTGGAGCAAATAAGTTTTTGATACTTCCATCTTTTAATTTTGCACTTACTCCTACATGTGTATGACCACCACTTCCTGCAACTCCATGAATTGGCTTTGCTTTAAATGTAACTTCTAATCCATGCGATGTAAATACATCTTCTATAACATCTCTTACTAATAATTCATTATCTGCCGCTTGTAGTGGTGTAGAAAACTTCCAAGAAACCTCTAATTGCTCCATAGCATGGTTTGTTTTTCCATCTATACTTATAGAACTTTGAATTCCCCCAACCTCTTTATGAGCCATTTCAGGGCTTACACCTAGCTTTTGAAGTATTATTAAACTTTGTTCCAGACAAGTTCTTATAATACCATGAGTTCTTTTCCAGTATTGTTCTTTTAAGCTTTGTGATACATATAATTTTTCTAAGTCAGCTTTATCTTCAGGAGTATTAACCCAAAATTCGAGTTCTGTAGCTGCTGTTAACATTATTTCTTCTATATCATCTACTGAGTTTATTCCTATATTGTTTATTACATGTGGATATTCTCTAAATATTTCAAACATAGATTTCTTAAAATATTTATCTGCTTTTTGAAGAATTCCCCTAGAACATACTTTTTTATTATCGTGTATTAGAAATGCAGGTATCTTTAATGTTCCTACAGGCAACCCTACTTCTTCATCTATGTATTCCATATTGTAATCTACATACCAATGACAACTTTTATCTGGCATTAAGTCTACTTTTGCATTATTCAATGTTGCTATATTGTAAAGTTCAACACTTGAACCATCAGTTTGTATAGCTGATTCTAAGAATTTATCTATATCCTCTAAAAATAATTCTACAGGAATTTTTTCATCTGTTGCATTTCCTCCTAAGTCAACTCCCATTAAAGAAACGAACCTTATGTTTTTATTGCTCTCTAGGATTTCTCTTATTTCTTCATTGGTATGCTTATCTTTCTCTATTACATATAATAAACTCTCCATCTTTTCACTCTCCTATGATTTTTGTGTAAATTTTATTTTATTAAATATACAAGATAAAATTCATTTTTCCTTATATTTATGAATTTTTCTTGCAAAATATTCGTGTTTTATTCGTGTTTTTATCTATATTATTATATATCAAGTACAAAAAGTTCGCAATATTTTTTCTTAGAAAAATATTATACATACAATAGTTTAACATTTTTATAAATATGGGGTATACTAAAATAAAAGTATTTTTGTTTAAAAATTTAATTTAGCTTATAATATAATCTATACTAGTAATAATACAAAAATTTAGGAGATAAACTTTATGGAATACATAATTTTCGATTTGGAATTCAACCAAGGATTTGACAAAAAACTCAATAAAACTGTGTCCAATGAAAAATGTCCTTTTGAAATTATACAAATAGGAGCAATTAAACTGGATTCTAAATTTAATATAGTAGATACATTTAATAGCTATATTAAACCTACACTATACAAGGCAATGCACCCTTTTATTAGTCGTATGACCAATATTAAAGACTCTGATTTTAACGATTCACCTACTTTTCCTGAGGTTTACAACAATTTCATAAAATTCATAGCATCACACGACCCTATACTATGTGTTTGGGGGATTGGAGATTTAAAGGAGTTATACAGAAATATCAATTATCATAAGCTAGCATCAGATATTTTACCTAAGTCTTATATTAATATTCAACAACATGCATCTAAATATTTTAATAATCCAACAGGAAAAAGTATTGGCTTGCAAAATGCTATTTCTATATTGGAACTTGATGAAAAAATGTCTTATCACAACGCTTTAAATGATGCATATTATACAGCGAAGGTTTTTATTAAGATATATAATCCAAGCATAGTACCTGATATATATGTGTATACAAATATTAAATCTAAATCTATAAAGTATTCTAATAAAAAAAGAGTTGACTATGATAAATTATTTGATGAGTTTAAGAAAATTCTAAATCGTGATTTGACTAAAGATGAGAAAAAAATTATTAATTTAGCTTACAACATGGGAAAAACAAATCAATTTGAATTAGAAAACTCTAAGCAAAGAAAAAATAAGTGAAATTTATTTAGGTTAAAAAAAGGCATGTAGATTAAAAGAATAATTAACTTTAAATTTACATCTACAGCCCAATTTTTATCCTGATTAAACTTCTATCTTATCTCTAATTCTACTGGACAATGGTCTGACCCCAATACCTCAGTATGTATATTTGCATTTGTCAATCTATCTTCTAATTTTTTAGATGCACAAAAATAATCGATTCTCCATCCAGCGTTATTTTTTCTTGCATTAAATCTATATGACCACCAACTATACACTCCTTCTTTATCAGGATTAAAGTATCTATATGTGTCTATAAATCCACTATCTAATAATTTAGAGAATTTTTCTCTTTCTTCTTTTGTAAAACCTGCGTTCTTTGTATTGTTTTTAGGATTTTTTAAGTCTATTTCTTTATGTGCAACATTCATATCTCCACACACTATTACAGGCTTATGATTATCTAATTTAACTAAATAATCTATAAAGTCATCTTCCCATCTAGTTCTATATTCTAATCTCTTTAATTCAGATTGAGAATTTGGCGTATATACAGTAATAAAATAAAAATCTTCAAATTCTAAAGTTATAACTCTACCTTCCTTATCATGTTCTTCTATATTTATTCCATACATTACTTTTAAAGGCTCTTTTTTTGTAAATATAGCAGTACCTGAATAGCCTTTTCGCTCTGCATAATTCCAGTACTGAAAATAACCTGGCAAATCTAACTCTATTTGCCCTTCCTGTAATTTAGTCTCTTGTAAGCAAAATATATCTGCATCAATATCTCTAAAAAAGTCTAAAAATCCTTTCCCAACACACGCTCTTATCCCATTGACATTCCACGATATAAATTTCATATTCCACTCCTCATCTAAATAGCAATTTTCTATTAGTTTTTTTATTTATTTTTCTATTTGTTTTTATTTTAACATTAATATACTATAAATTTATTTTAAAATCATTATTTCTTTAATACCTAAAAGATACATACTTTAATCAAATTTTAATTTTTTTGTTAATTCTTCAGGATTCATTGAAGAAACATACATATTTGTTCCAAGTTCAAATCCTCCAAGGTTATACTTTCTTGGTATTATGTGCATATGGACATTAAAGTATGATTTTGTTTCAATTTTTGTTGGATGAGTATGGATACATAAGTTAAATGGCATATACCCATTTATATTATATAATTTTTTAAATAACTTTTCGAATATCATAGAAATCTCTTTTACATTATTATCTGTTAATTCATCAAACTTTATGTTGTCTTTAAATATTACTCTTACTTCTCCACTGTACTTAGTTGCATATGGTATAATCACTAAAAAAGCGTCTCCATTATAAACCACTCTTTTATTTAAACTTATTTCATTTTCTACCAAGTCATTATACAAAGAGCTTTTATTACTATCATAATACTCTTTTGAAACCAACAATTCATTTGTAATTTCAGGTGGAATAAAAGACATAGATAGTATTTGAGCATGTGGATGCATCAAAGATGCTCCAGCCTTTCTCAAGAAATTTTTAAAAATACTCACATATTCTACTTTGTCATCTTTCGACAAATCTTTAAATCTATTTCTATACATAAAAAAAACATCTTCAAATTCTTTTTGATTCATATTGTAAAAACTGCTGTTATGTTTATTGCTTTCTATCATTACCTCATGAATACCATATATATCTCTTGCCAAATCATCAATTATAGGAAATTTATTATATATAGATTTTACAAGCCAACCTTCATCACCTTTTATTTCAAATAGTGTATCTGTTGCATAAGCTTCATTTCCCTTACAAAATGGGCATCCTTCATCGTATTCATTCGTTTCTTCTTCATCATTTGGTACATCAATTGTATCTAATGGTCTTTTCAGCCTATCAGTAGCAAATATAACAACATCATTAGTAATTGAATCTATTCTTAATTCTCTCATAATTAACACCTCTTAGTTAATAGCCTTTAATATAATTATATGATATTTATTGTATCTGTTAAATAAATTTATAATATTTTTTATAATTTTACATATTTAGTATTAGGTATTTTAATTTTCTAATACAAAAAAATTATAACTAATATATCCATATATTATCATACTATAAATAAGTTTATGTACATATAATTTATTAGTATAAATACGAGTGTTTCACTGTAATTTGTTAAAAGTTTATTTTAAAGCTATATTAATTTTTTTTGATGATTTTTACCTATAAGTATGTTATTATTATCTTGTAAAGATGTCTTGTATTCCAATATACAATTTACATAATACAATATACGTATTTAAATTAAATAGGGGGTATTAAAATGAATTATTCAAACAGAGTTAGTGCAATGCAAGCCTCTCCAATCAGAAAACTTGTTCCATTTGCACAAGCAGCAAAAGATAAAGGAATCAAAGTATATCACTTAAATATAGGTCAACCAGACATAAAAACTCCTCAAGGGTTTTTTGATGCTGTTAAAAACTTTGATAGCGAAGTTTTAGAATATGCTACTTCTGAAGGTATTCCAGAATTATTAGAAGCACTTCAAAATTACTACAAAACTTACAACATGGATTTTGAAAAAGATGAATTATTAGTGACTAATGGTGGTAGTGAAGCTTTACTTTTCACTATGATGGCTGTTTGTGACCCAGGAGATAATTTATTAGTTCCAGAACCATTCTATACTAACTACAATGGATTTGGTCAATGTGTAAACGTTGAAGTTAATGCTGTTACAACAAAGGCAGAAAACGGTTTCCACCTTCCATCAAAAGAAGAAATAGCTTCTAAGGTAGATGATAGAACTAAAGCTATAATTCTTTCTAACCCAGGAAATCCAACTGGTGCAATTTATACAAAAGAAGAACTTAATATCCTAGCTGAAATAGCTAAAGAAAAAAATCTATGGATAATAGCAGACGAAGTTTATAGAGAATTTGTTTATGATGGACTTGAGTATACTAGCTGTGGTAACTTAGAAGGTGTACAAGACAGAGTTATAATAATAGACAGTGTTTCTAAGAGATACAGTGCTTGTGGTGCTAGAATTGGTTCTATCGCTTGTAAAAATAAAGGTCTTATAGCTCAAATACTTAAATTGTGTCAAGGAAGACTTTGTGTTCCTACATTAGAACAAATAGGAGCTGTTGAATTATACAAAACTCCAGCTTCTTACTTCAAAGAAGTTAATGAAGAATACAAAAAAAGAAGAGACGTATTATACAATGAATTAATGAAAGTTGAAGGTGTTATATGTAAAAAACCAACTGGTGCATTCTATATAGTTGCTAAATTACCAGTTGAAAATGCAGAAGATTTCACAATCTGGATGTTAAAAGAGTTCAGTAAAAATAATGAAACTGTTATGGTTTGCCCTGCTGAAGGATTCTATGCTACTCCAGGTTTAGGACGTGACGAAATAAGATTAGCTTACATCCTAAATGAAACTGACCTTCATAGAGCTGCTACATTATTAAAAGAAGGTTTAGAGCAATATGTAGCTTTACACAAATAAATTTTAAAAGTTTACTTTATGTAAATTTTATCAGATAAAAAGTCCCCTTTTCAACCAATATTTGAAAAGGGGATTTTTCATAGTTTTCTATCTAAATTCGTCTTTATTTAATATATATTGAAGAGTATTTATTGCTCCTAGATAGTTCTTTCTATCTTCTTCAGTTAGTCTAGAAAGCTTCTCTTCTAATCCATCACTCAATTTATCCATAAAATCAGAAGCTATCTTATCTCCTTCTTCTGTAATATCAATTAAATACTTTCTTCTATCAACTAAATCTCTTTTTCTTGTTACATATTTCTTTTCTGTTAAATCATCTACCATACTAGTTAGACTGCCTTTTTCTATATTTAATTTAGAGCATAAATCAGTCATGCTTATTACTCCATAATTTCTTATAAATACTAATGCTCTTAATTGTGTTTTATTTACATTATAGTCTGGTGCGAATTTTTTTAGGTCTTCTAAATATAAGCTAGAATAAATCTTCGGAAATGTTTTTACCAAAAAACTTATAGTATCTTTTACTACGTATTTCATACAATCACCTCAGTTGTTTTAAAATTTATTAAATTATCTAACTAACTTATTTCAGTTTACATTAAAAATATTGCAAGTACAATAGTTTTTAAATAATGATTAAATTTAATTAGTAATCTTATTGTTTTTCTTATTTTTAATAATATTTCTCTGATTAAATATTATTTATATAGCTATTTTATTAAATTCATGATATAGTAAATAAGGAAGAACTCTTCACAGCGGTGAAGAGCAGACGCTAGCCCATTAAAATGGCTATCTTATTTATAAATAAGATAGCCATTTTTAATTATATTTTATCTATAAAACTTACACTCTTAAATCCACATCTACTTTTCCTAAATCTTCTTTATAATCTTTTATAGCTGGTTCTACAACTTCATTTACAAATTCTACAACTTGTTCTGGAGCTCTTCCTATAAAGTTTTTTGGGTCCATTATAGATAATATTTCTTCCTTACTCATTTTAAATGAATCATCATTCATTATAAGCTCAATTAAATTATTATCTTTACCTTCATGTTTAACTCTATAAGCAGCTTTCATAGAATATTCTCTTATTATCTCATGTAATTCCTGTCTATCTCCACCTCTTTTTACAGCTTCCATAAGTATTGTTTCTGTAGCCATAAAAGGAAGTTCTTCATTTACACGTTTATTTATCATATTTTCATATACTACTAACCCATCAGTTACATTTATACCTATTTCAAGTATAGCATCTGCTGCCATAAAAGCTTGAGGTATAGCTAATCTTTTATTGGCTGAGTCATCTAATGTTCTCTCTAACCATTGAGTAGCCTGTACCATTGCAGGGCTTATAGATTCAGATATTATATATTTAGATAAAGAAGCTATTCTTTCACTTCTCATTGGATTTCTTTTATAAGCCATTGCTGATGAACCTATTTGATTTTTTTCAAATGGCTCTTCTAATTCTTTTAGACTTTGTAAAAGTCTTATGTCATTAGTCATTTTATGCATACTTTGAGCTATTCCTGATAATACACTTATTACTTGATAGTCCAGCTTTCTAGTGTATGTTTGTCCACTTACTGCATAAGAAGAACTATATCCCATTTTGTTACAAATTTTCTTATCTAACTCTTTTACTTTTTCATGGTCTCCTTCAAATAAACTTAAAAAACTTGCTTGAGTCCCAGTAGTCCCTTTAACTCCTCTTAATTTCATATTGTCTATTCTATAATTTAAGTCTTCTAAATCAAGAATTAAATCTTGAGCCCACAAACAAGCTCTTTTCCCTACTGTTGTAAGTTGTGCTGCTTGAAAGTGCGTAAAACCAAGAGCTGGCATATCCTTATACTTAAGTGCAAATTCTTTTAAGTTGTTTATCAAATTTACAAGCTTTACTCTTAAAAGTTTTAGAGCTTCATTCATTTGTACAACATCTGTATTATCTCCAACATAAGCAGATGTTGCTCCTAAATGAATGATTCCTTTAGCTTTTTCACATTGTAAACCATACGCTTTTACATGAGACATTACATCATGTCTTACTTCTTTTTCTATTTTTCTAGCTTCATCAAAATTTATATTATCTATATTAGCTCTTAACTCATCTAATTGTTCTTCAGTTATATTGATTCCTAACTCATGCTCACCTTCAGCAAGAGCAACCCATAATCTTCTCCATGTAGAAAATTTAAATTGTGGAGAAAATATATAACTCATATCTTTACTACAGTATCTATCTGTAAGCGGATTTGAGTACGTAGTATATTTGTTATCTATCATTATATTAGCACCTTCCTTAAATCTTTTGTTGTATAGTTATTATGTACATATTAGTACATAAATAATTATATATAATTTTACGAACTATAACAAGGCTTTTTTATTTTTTGTTCATATTTATATAGATTATTTTTTATGTGCTAATATTTTTTATTTATATCTAGATTATCTTTTTCAATTAAATAATCCACAATCTCGCTATCAACAAAATTCAATACATATTTATACCTAATTGCATAGTATTTATCACTCCAGCCAAGTTGATTTTTTACGTCACTCTCATCTGCCCCAAGTCTTAAACTTATTGCTGCAAATGAATGTCTAAAGTCTCTTGCTGAATATTGAGAAAGTCCTGCTAAATCTAATGCTTTTTTTACTATCAATCTGACATTTCTATCTGTTATAGAATTGCTTTTTTGAGTTGTAAAAATAAAATCATCATTAGGTATTATTACTTCTGGAAGTCCAGAATAGTTTCTGTAGTCTTCTAAAAGCCTAAAAAAGTATGGATGTAACTTTACTACTCTCTCTTTTCTTCCCTTTCCTAGTCTAACATACGAGTTATCGTTTTCATCTACCATAAGGTCTTTCCACTTTAAGCTAACTAATTCATTTAATAAACACCCAGTAGTAACTAGACAGACTATTATCACTCTATCTCTTATATTCAGTTTTGGCAAAATACCTATAAGCTTATTTATTTCCTGTATGCTTAAAACATCATCCTTTGTCTTTATTCTAGTTACTGTTGGTTTTTCTACATGTCTAAATGGATTTATATCTATATATCCTTCTTTTTTTAAGAAGTTGTAAAAACTATGTAAATAACTATATATCTTTTCACAAGTTGATTTTGCATATTTGGTTTGTATATAGTCCACAAAATTTTTACAATCTTCTTTTGTTACATAAATTAATTCCTTTCCTTTTAGAAACTCTTTAAATAACATAACCTTTGATAAATAATCGTGTTTTGTATTTGGGTTTAATTTTGTAGAAAAAACATTAAAAGTTTCATACTCATAATCATCCAATATTTTCGTACTATACATAATAACTCCTTTCCTTTTCATAAAATAAAATAGTTATACTTTTACTATACCATATATTTCCCCCTCATATATACCCCTTATTCAATAGACAAGTTTCAAGTTTATGATTTTAAATTATGAAGGTTTTATGAAAATATCAATCTTCCATTGTGCACTACACAGTACTATGGTATTATAAGTTAGTAAAAGATGGCATATTTTATTAATCTTTGAATAAAATATGCTACTATAAATTTGTATTGGAGGTATTTAAATTTGGAAACATTTAGTTTGCTTGAAGTTTTTAAAGCAGTCATTTTGGGAATAGTTCAAGGAATTACAGAATGGCTACCAGTAAGTAGTACAGGGCATATGATATTAGTTGATGAATTTATAAAATTGAATTTTTCATCTACATTTATAAATACATTTTTAGTTGTAATTCAATTTGGTTCAATATTGGCTGTACTTGTTATATTTTTTAGGAAGTTAAATCCTTTTGATAGTGCAAAAAATACTAAACAAAAAAAAGAAACAGTTCGCTTATGGCTTAAGGTTATAATTGCAGTTATACCATCTGGAGTTATTGGTATACTGTTTGAGGATGATATAGACAGATTATTCTTCAATTCAACAGTAGTTGCAATTGCTCTTATTGTATATGGTATAATAATGATAGGACTTGAAAATAGAAATAAAAGACCAAAATATAAAGATTTTTCTCAAGTTACATATAAACTAGCTCTTTGTATAGGTTTATTCCAATGTCTAGCTCTTATTCCAGGTACATCTAGATCTGGTTCAACTATAATCGGTGCAGTATTACTTGGTACTTCTAGATACGTAGCAGCAGAATTTTCATTCTTCTTAGCTATTCCTACAATGCTTGGAGCTAGTGCATTAAAACTTTTAAAAGCTGGGTTTGGATTTACTGGATTTGAATGGCTTATTTTAGGTGTTGGCTCTGTAGTAGCTTTTATAGTTTCAATCGTAGTTATTAAGTTTTTTATGGATTATATCAAAAAACACGATTTCAAAGTCTTTGGCTATTATAGAATAATTTTGGGTATAGTTGTTCTTGGTTATTTCTTTTTATTCTAGAGTATTTTAATTTAATGACAAATGATAAGGAGAAAAATTATGAGTGTTAAAAAGGAAATATTTGATTGGATTAAGTCAATAGCCATGGCTATTGTACTTGCATTTGTAATATTACAATTTATAAGACCTTCTATTGTTAGTGGAGAATCAATGTATCCTACTTTAGATGATAAAGACTATCTAATTTTAAATAGAATATCATATAAAGTTGGTAAACCTGAAAAAGGTGATATTGTAGTTTTTAAAACTAATTTAGTTGATGGAGATACTGGAAAGAAAAAAGATTTAATAAAGAGAGTTATAGCTACTGAAGGTGACAGTATAAAAATATCAAATTCTAAAGTATATGTAAATGGCAAATTACTAACCGAACCATATATACATAATAATTATACTTCTGGAGATATAGACACAGTTGTTCCAGAAGGAAAGTTATTTGCAATGGGTGATAACAGAGAAAATAGTAATGATAGTAGATTCCCAGATGTAGGTATGGTTGATGAAGACGAAATTCTTGGTAAGGTTATGGTAAGGTTATTACCTTTTGATAATATTGGAAAAGTAAGTTAAAAAAATAAGAGACTGAGTTGGTAATATTTATTCTACACAATTCAGTCTCTTTTAATTTTTTGAATTCAAAATATATTTTATTCCCTATCTTCTTTTGATTCTGTAATAATTCTTATTATATCACTTGCATCTTCATTAAAGGTTGTTACTATACTTAGATAGTCAGTGGCCCTGCTCATAGCCAAATAAACCTTATTTAAATCACCTACAAAGTCATTTACTTGATAATCTTGCTCTGTATCATTTATTGTTTGATTATACAACATTTCTAACTCACATATTATTATCGCTTTATATTCTAAATTCTTTATTGTATATATATTTGCTATTGTCGTTCCTATCTTCTTACTTATGTTTGTTAAGTTATCTTCTGCACATATATAAGGAATTTGTGCTTCTTCTAATGCCTTTTTTAACATGTATTGAAAATAAATAGTTTTTCCACTTTTTAATTTCTTCTTATTATAAGGATATACAATAGCAACTTCAGAATAATCAAGACCTTTTTTGCTTATTAAATATTCGATTTCCCATATTACAGAACTTATTTGGTCATCTAAATCACTTACTTTTATTATATCAACCGACTTATTACCACCTCTAAGTGCTTTTGTATTAAAAAAAGTATTAAACTTTGTATTAGGTCTTAATTCATTAATATAAGCGTTAGAATTATTGGAAAAATTATTTGTAAAATCAACAATTTCTTTAGCTTGCCTATAATTTTTATTTAATATTATTTTATCATCAAACTCTATATTGCTGTATAGTTTCCTAAATATATTTAGTCTATTAAAGATATTTAAAGAGTTACAAGAATACACATTAAATATGAATTTTGTTTTATATAAAAACTCTCTTATAAAATCTATTTCATAATCTAAAAAACTTTCTGCTTCATCAATAAAAATCGCCTTAAACATATTTTTATTCTTTATAATGTTTTGTGCTTGCTTTACAAGATTATTAAATGTTTTTTCATAATCATTTTTTAACATATTATAGTCAATAATTAGATTATATTTTTTAGCTAATTTAAATATAAAGGAACTAAATGTATGAACTTCTAAATTGTTATTGTCTTTATATAATAATTCTATTCTTTCTCGAAGTTCATTACATAGTTGTTTTGTATGTGTAAATATTAGTAACTTATGATGTGGATATACTTTTGCCAGTTTTATAGCTCTAGAAAGCATATTTGCCGTTTTTCCTATACCAGAACCGCCTTCAATAAGTGTATTTCCATATTTAATAGAAATAGCATCTTTAATTTGAATTTCTTCCATCATAGTTGCTGTATACTTATAGTCATCATTATAGAAGGAAATTTTTTTAAATTTTTCGTTTAGGTGAAGTGTGTCATTTATTATATAGTATTCTGAACATATATCTAATAAAAATAAATTTAAATTTATTTCATCATTTTTTTCCTTAAGATATTCATCCAGTGAAGCACTAGCCATTATATCTTGAAGCTTATTTTTATCTATTATATTATTATTCACAAATTCTTCAAACTCATAAGCTTCATCTACTTCAACATATGGCATAATGTAAACATAGTTATAGCTTATATTTCTATTCTTTTGTCCCATTTTTAGTTTCAAAAGCTCATATTCCTCATGCATAACTTCAAGTAACTCTTCTTCCAAAATAAAATATATGTCTTCTGTTGTATCCATAAATTTTATAAATAAAATTTTTCCATCTTTTACATACAACAAGTCAGTATTTATTCCTTTAAAAGGAGTAACTTTTGGCACTACTTTAACGTCCTTATTGATATTTTCGTAAAATACTTTCTCGAATTCTTTCAATTTCAGGGCGTCTAACTGAGAGTTTATATTTATGTATTGGCTCACTTATATTACCTCCTTCTGTTATAACTAATTATACCATTTTAAACTATATTTTTATATATACTTTTTATAGGCAAATTTCGTAAACAAATTCAAAATAAGTACAAATAAATACAAAACTATTAAAGAAAAATTGCAATAAGTATAGATATATATAAATATAAAATTCTTTATGATAAGCACTGACAAAATAAACTTCAGAATTATTTTTTTAAATAATAAATAAAATCTACTCTAAAAAGGTAAAATTTCTTTAACTAGTGACTTATATTACTTAATTATATAAAAATTAACGAACAAAAAATTTTAAAACCTGCTAAAAAATAATTCATTCATATTAGCAGGTTTTATTTAAATTATCTTCCTACAAAAACATTAAAGTTTGATATATCTGTGTAAACTGCATAAAAAACAGGGTAACGATTTTGGTATAGTTCATTTACAAACTTACCTTGCATTCTCACAGGGAAATAGTGTCCATCTATATGACGGAAGTTAAAAATCACTTCAAAAGTTTCTCTCTTAGGTATTGCTTTATTCAGTGTATCAAGTACAACCTGTAAATCCTCTGGTAATATAGGTGAAAGTACATCAAAATCTTTGGATGAAACATTTCTAGCTGAATAACCAGTAAACTCAAGCATTTTTTGATTAAAGTAAAGTAGTTTCAAATTTTCCATACAAGCAAATTTTGCAATACCATCAGTAGACATCTCCAACAATAACTTTACATCTCTAGTGTCTATATTAAATTCTATACCATCAATAGAATCATCCCCAAAAATATGGAAAGAATTTTTTCCATGACCCTTTGTATAGTAAAGTGCTTGGTCTGCTTTTTCATAGAGTTCAGAATACTTACAGCCATGCTCAGGATATATTGCCACACCAATGCTACATGAAATAGAAAATTCTTCATGTTCAGCAAAACGTTTCTGGTTAATCTTAGAACAAAAACGCTCTAATTTATCCATAATTACATAATTACTGCTATTGAAATCTTTTATCAACACAACAAATTCATCTCCACCAATACGCCCAACAATATCATCTTCACGAAATTGAGACTTTAATTCTAATGCAAATTCACTTATAATAAAATCTCCAAATGCATGACCATATCTATCATTTACATTTTTGAAATCATCAATATCAAAAATCAGAAAAATATGTTCTGAATTTTGATTTTTATCACTTTTTAAAAATGTACTAATAAAGTCCTCTGTTACTCCCTTATTATAAAGACCAGTAAGAGAATCACGTTGTGAACGCTCAAGAAGCAGCAATTCTCTATTTTTTTCTTCATCTATATTTTCACGATAAGAAATCATGCGAACAGATTCATCTGATGTCCAAAAGAAAATTCTGGCAGTAATCCTCATCCAATGATAATTTTCTTCATCTCTTTTAATTAAAAAGTCATAACTTATGTTATTGATTCCACTATTATAACACTTAAGAACATTTTCAGGTAAAAATGTATCTAAATAACCTTGTGCATACTCTTCTTTAATTTGTCCTTTAGCAATTATATAGAGTGCTTCATCATATGGTGTGCTAAGACTTAAGCCAAACTCTTTAAAATATCGATTTGCATCTTCACAACCAGCTTTGTTATTAGTAACATCAATCTCAAAAATATTTTCATAGAGATCTTCAGTAGATTTACTCAATAACTTTTGATATTCTAATTTCTGAGAAGAGCTGAGATTAATTATTTGTTGCTTGTATTTCTTAAGCACACGTGTAATTGTAAAAAGTACAAACATTATAATTAAAATTATAATTGCAATCCCTTTTAAAAACTGTATTTGAAGTTGTCTACTCATTGCAGTCAAATCATTTTCCAAAACAAGATGCCATTTTAAACTTGGGATATACTGATATACAACATAACTTTTTAATTTTTCTGATGAATTCCAAAAACTATTCTGTTCTTTTTTATTGCTCAAGATTAAATCTTTTGAAGCAGATAAATTACTACTTTCGTCTTCAAACAAATTAACATGTTCATAGCCTGTTTCCTCAGATGATAATTGAACAAATCCTTTATCATCAATTAGACGTGCTACAACATCAAACTTTTCATCATATTCTTTAAGTAACATTTGTAATGAGTCAACTTTTAATCCAACCCCAATAATTCCCATAGTTGATCCATTATCATCTTTTATCTTACAATTTACAAATACAGTAATACTATTATTACTTGCCTCATCATTATCAACATTTAATGAATATTCTTCATCCTGTTTTAAAAAATCATAATACCACTGATTCTCTGAGTTGTCAGCACTAAGTGTCCTATCAAGTCCATTAAAATGATAATAATTATTTGTCTTGGTTGAAACTAAAAAAACAGAATCATAGGAATATTTATTTCTGTATGTATTTAAGTAATCCTGTAATTTATAAACAAAGTTCCTATCATTTATATATTCTTTCTCACTAGTTAAAAAATTTTTTAATAGACTATCATTGGCCATAGTAAGTGATACATTTATAGGTTGTGAAAGAAGTTTATCTATCTGATAATAAATACCTTCAGCAGCCAATGTAGATACGTGTTCAATATCATTTTTAAAAATATTAGTATTAGATTGGTACCCAATCACAGATGTAGCTATAAAACCAATAGTAATAATAACGCAAACAATAACATTTGTATGTAAAAGTGTATTTTTTTTCATCATGTATCCTCTCTTTCATCATCACTTTGGCTCATTGTATTCTCAACTTTTTAGTGCTTACAATATAATTAATTTTAATCAGCAAACTATCTCAAAAACTTAATTTTATTTCAAATATTAAATTTCATAAATCAACATTAATGCATAGATATTACATGTAAAAACATATAAATTGCTCATCTAAATCATTTTTAATAATATAAATCTATTATATAATTTTTATTTATTATTATATATTTTTAATATTCCTATAATATATTAATATAATCGATAATGCACATCCAAAGCACATCAACAAAACAAAAAACTTAAGAACTTCTGCTGTATAAAAACATATTATCTATCTTTAACAATTATAATTAAAAGTTTTTTGATACAGCATACCTGTAGTTAATTCTGCCCAACTGTAATTTGTCATGTATTCTCCAGCATATGTGTTAATTGCCATCATATCCCACCTTAACATATTATAATAATCACAATCAAATTTTGCAATATCTACTGCAAGGCTATTCCATTTTTTAATAACTATATATTCAATTTTTGCATCCTTTATGGTTTTCATCAGATGTGATATAACAGTTTGTGTTTGATTTTGCAAAGAACGATTGTATTCTTTGTCTTCCCAAAGTACTGCTGCAATTTCAGCAATAGTCACACTTGCTCCTTTCCTATCTACTAAATAAGCAAGTAATTCTTTTGATTTTGCTCTAGTAAAAGTTAATGGCTTTTCATCTACAAATACCTCAAAGTTACCAAATGTATGAATAAATATATGGCTCTTATGGTTCAAAACAACAGGAGAACGTAAATTTTCTATTTCTTTCTGAATTCCTTCTATTGTAACAGGCTTTAGAAGATATCCACTGGCATGCATTGAAAATGCATCTAACGCATATTCTGAATAACCTGTTACAAAAATAATATTTATGTTTGGTAAAATTTCTTTTGCTAGACATGCAAACTCTAGTCCATTCATACCGTACATCTCAATGTCAAGAAATGCAATATCTACAAAATTTCTTTTTAAATACTCTAGCGCCAACTTAGGTTCATCAAAAAGAGTAACTTTTTCAATACCAGATATACATGTTAATTTTTCATTCAAATTTTTAAGAGCAATTTGCTCATCATCTACGACAATTATATTCATAATTTTACCCCTTTCTAATAGGAATGATTATTGTTGCTATTGTACCTTTTCCTATACCACTTTCTATATTTAGAATTCCATTACATTGTGTCTCTAATCGTCTTTTTACATTTTGAATACCAACATGGCTTTTTCCATCATTAACTCTTTCAAAGGGTTGGAAACCTACTCCATCATCTTTTATAACAATATAAATGTTATTTTCATCCTTGGATGTTGATACTATAATTGTTCCCCCTTCTTTTTGTTTTGTAACACCATGTCGTATCGCATTTTCAACAATTGGTTGTATAGTGAGAACAGGAATAAAAAAATCAGTAATTGTAAGCTCATAATGTATTTTTATACGCTCTCCAAAGCGTAATAACTCTATGTACAAATAATTTTTTAAATGAGCTAATTCTTTTTCAAATGGAATTAGCTTTTTTTGTGTAAGAGAATCCATATTTCCACGAAGATAAGAAGAAAATTTTTCTACTGCATGAACTGCCATGTTAGAATCATGTTTACACAAATATTGGATAGTGTTAAGTGCATTATATAAAAAATGAGGCTGTATTTGACTAAGCATTATAGAAATACGATTTTCCATCAATTCTCCCTCTAATCTCTGTTGAAACTTTTCCTTTCTTTTGATAGATAGCATCATATGCCCAATCTGTAATACAATAGTGGTTAGAAAACCTATACAAAAAAATGGTAGACTTCTAATGTATATAGTATAATAATTTGCTATTTCTGCAATACCACCTATAGTTGCTGGTAGATAAGCAAACAAAGCAATCTTAGCATCAGATTCTCTGTATATAATAATTTCAATAACCAAGAACCCCATACCAAGTAATACAATTAGAATACAGATGCTATTTTGTAAAATCAGAAACTCATGCAAATCATAAATATGAAGTATTTGGAGAATAATACAAAGTAGTATAATAGTCATAATTAAATACACACATAAATTTATAACGTTCAATCTCCACTCAGTTAAGTAAGTAGACAAATAAAGTATACAAAAAGTTGGAAGTAAAAACTGCGACAGTAATTCCAAAATACTGACAAGAGTTGGAGATTGGATAATAAGAGTAAGTATATTAAAATCTGCTAAACACCAAATTCCTCCAAATATAGCAAAACATGATAACAAAAAAATCTGACGTGTTAGCTCACTTTTCAAAAAAAACAAAATGATACTTGCAATTAGACCAAATAAGCCAAAAGATATTGTTAACATAGTAAATATAAGACCAATCCTGTTTTCGTGGAGTATACTAACAATTAAATCGCCCTTGGAGCCAATCTGCATTTCATCAAAAAAACATACTAATTGTAATGCTCGCCCACTAGGGTACACTCGTTGTATATTTATCTCAACTAAATCGTCAACTGATATTCCATCAGATTTAAAACCTGTCCAAAGATGACCTGTAGACTTTGTTAGTGCATTTTCTCTACCTTCTTGTATGGAAAATACCTCTTTATTAGATACACGAATATCAACTTTTAGATGGCTGATATGTAGCAAAAGTGTCTCTCCAGCTGGAATATTTCTGCTAAAATGTCCACGCAAATAAATAGACTCTTTTCTTATATCATTCAATGAGTCAACATTGATAAACGGCTGAAGATTTTCAGAATTAGATGTTCTAAATTCTCCAATAAATGAAACTGGAATAAGATTGCTTCGAGGATTTGAATGTTTATCTGATTTAAAAGCACAAACAAACAACAGTATTACTGATAAAGTTAGTAATACTGGTAAATAATACATATACCATCTAGATGTTTTATTTTCCACAATAGTTTCCTCCATAAAATATATGTATATCTTTTATATATTTGAATATATAAAAAAATTATATAACCTAAAAATATTTATTTAGATATAATAGATTATTTTATCACTTCATTATATCAAACAAACTTAAATAATTATACAAACAATGTGTATATAAGGATTAATTTTATTAATTCTTTATAATTAATATTTATCAGCCTTATAATTATTTCAAATTATATCATTTTATACCTTGAAAATTAAAAAGCCACAGGATAAATTATTAAATCCTGTGGCAAATCTAAATTTTTAAAAATATTTTTATTATCATTTAGATATTTATATTTTATTTTGCATATTCTATAGCTCTTGTTTCTCTTATTATACTTACTTTTATTTGTCCAGGATATTCAAGTTCATCCTCTATTTTCTTAGTCATATCTCTAGCTAATAAGTGTATTTCTTCATCATTTATAGCTTCTGGTTTTACCATTATTCTAATTTCTCTACCAGCTTGTATAGCAAATGATTTTTCTACACCTTCGTATGAATTAGCTATTTCTTCTAGTTTTTCAAGTCTCTTAATATAAGCTTCTAAAGTCTCTCTTCTAGCACCAGGTCTAGCAGCTGATATTGCATCTGCTGCTGTAACTAATACAGCTTCTACTGTTTGAGGTTCATAATCTCCATGATGTGTACTCATAGCATGTATAACTTCTTTAGATTCCTTATAACGTCTAAGTAAATCCATACCTATTTCAACATGTGTACCTTCCATTTCATGGTCTACAGCCTTACCTATATCATGTAACAAACCAGCTCTCTTAGCTAATCTAATATCTGCACCTATCTCAGCAGCCATTATACCAGCTATATGAGCAACTTCTATAGAATGTTTAAGAACATTTTGTCCATAACTAGTTCTATAATTAAGTCTACCTAATAATCTTATTAATTCTGGATGAATTCCATGTACACTAGTTTCAAATGCAGCTTGTTCACCATATTCTTTTATAATATTGTCAACTTCTTTTCTCGCTTTTTCAACCATTTCTTCAATTCTAGCTGGATGTATTCTTCCATCTGCTATTAACTTCTCTAGAGCAATTCTTGCAATTTCTCTTCTTATTGGATCAAATCCTGATAAAATTACTGCTTCTGGAGTGTCATCTATTATAAGGTCTATCCCTGTTAAAGTTTCTAGAGTCCTTATATTTCTACCTTCTCTACCTATTATTCTACCCTTCATTTCATCATTAGGTAAGCTTACTACTGTAACAGTAGTTTCAGCTACGTGATCTGCTGCACATTTTTGAATTGCATATCCTATAATTTCTCTTGATTTCTTATCAGCTTCTTCTTTAGCTTGACCTTCTATCTCTTTTATCATTATAGACATTTCACGTCTTACATCTCTCTCAGCATTTGTTAAAATAATTTCTTTAGCCTTATCAGATGTAATTCCTGATATGCTTTCTAATTTTTCCAATTGTTGAGTTTTTATTACTTCAACTTCTTCTTCTTTCTTTTCAACTGTCTTTAATTTTTCACTTAAATTTACTTCTTTAGATTCTAAATTTTGTAATTTTCTATCTAAGACTTCTTCTTTTTGTACTACTCTTTTTTCATACTTTTGTACTTCTGTTCTTCTTTCTTTGTTTTCTCTTTCAGCTTCTGTTCTCCATTTATGGATCTCTTCTTTAGCTTCTAATAACTTTTCTTTCTGTACTGTTTCTGAGTCGTGGTGTGCTTTATCTATTATTTCTTTGGCCAAGTTTTCAGCTTGTCCAATTTTTGCTTCAGATATATTTTTTCTAACAAAATATCCAGCTATAATACCAACAGCTGCACCTATTACAATCATTACTACACTATCTATGACATCCACCTCCTTCGTTAATAATCCCAAAATGTCATCACTATGATTAAAAAATATTCCTAATAATTAAAATTAAATTTAGATATTTTATCCTCACTTAATTTTATAATTTTTTCAACATTGTGTCAAGCTAATAGGGAGCGTGGTATGTCCTTATTTAATAGTTATTTTTTTATATTTTCACTTATTTTTCAACAACTTCTTCTGATACCAAAGTACCTGCTTCTTCACTAACCTCATTTAAATTGTAAAATGTTCTAACTTTTTCATCTATTTCATTAGTTAAATCCATATTATCCTCTAGGAATTTTTTTACATTTTCTCTTCCTTGTCCAAGTTTAGTGTCATTGTAACTATACCATGAACCTGATTTTTTAACTATATCTATGTCAGCAGCTATATCTAAAAGATCTCCAATTTTTGATATACCTTCTCCATACATTATATCAAATTCAGATTGTTTAAATGGTGGTGCTACTTTGTTTTTAACAACCTTAACTCTTGTTCTGCTTCCTATAACCTTGTCACCTTGTTTTATTGTGTCTATTTTTCTAACATCCAATCTAACAGATGAATAGAACTTTAATGCACGTCCTCCAGTAGTCGTTTCTGGATTTCCAAACATTATTCCTACTTTCTCTCTTAATTGGTTTATAAATATAGCAACACAATTTGATTTTTTAATAGAACCAGTTAATTTTCTAAGTGCTTGAGACATAAGTCTAGCTTGTAAACCTACATGAGAATCACCCATATCTCCATCTATTTCTGCTTTTGGAACCAATGCTGCAACTGAATCTATTACTATTATATCAATTGCACCACTTCTTATTAATGCCTCTGCTATTTCTAAGGCTTGCTCTCCTGTATCTGGTTGAGATATGATTAGATTATCAACATCCACACCTAATGCTTTTGCATATACTGGGTCAAGCGCATGTTCAGCATCTATAAATGCAGCTATTCCTCCATTTTTTTGAGCTGATGCTACACAACTAAGTGCAACAGTAGTCTTACCAGAAGATTCAGGACCATATATTTCAACTATTCTCCCTCTAGGTAGACCTCCTATACCAATAGCTATATCTAAACCGATTGCTCCTGTTGATATAACATCTATAGACATAGACGTTGCTTCTCCCAATTTCATTACTGAACCTTTACCAAAATCTTTTTCAATTTTACCTAAAGCTTCATTCAACGCTTTTAATTTTTCTTGATCTACACTCATCTCTATACCATCCCTTCATTTATCTACAAACATTTGTTCTCTTGTTATATATTAATTATATAACATAAATCAAACCTAGTCAATTTAAAAACGCTCCTAATGATTATATTTTTATTTGCTACATTTTATTTATAAACCATTATCAATAATTATATACACAAAAGAAAATATTCCTAAAAAAGAAAAGAGGTATACTATTATAGTATACCCTTTTTTACATTTTTAAAATTTTAAGTTGCTATTTTTTATTTATTAATCAATTTATGATTATTAAATGATAATATTCTATTTAGAAGACATGAAAAGTTCTTTATTTTTATATAGGTATTCCCATCCAGAATATAAAGTAAGCAGTGTTGCTATAAGTATAAGAATTCCACCTATATTTAGTATTAATTCATTTTCAAACTGAGCCCCTAACAATAAAATTACTACTGATATCATTTGAGTTATCGTTTTAAGCTTTCCACTGCCACCAGCTGCTATTACTTTTCCATCAGCAGCTGCTATAGCCCTCAATATGCTAACTGTAAGTTCTCTAGCTACTATTATAATTACCATCCAACTACTTACAAGACCATCTTCTATCATACATGTAAGTGCTGAGATTACTAATAACTTATCTGCTAATGGGTCCATAAACTTCCCAAAATCAGTAACTAAGTTATACTTTCTAGCTATCTTTCCATCTAGTGCATCAGTAATTGAAGCTACTATAAAAATAATACAAGCTAATAAAAACTTGTTCGGTACATTAAATAACATTATTAAAACAAATACTGGAATTAAAAATATTCTAAACAAAGTTAATTTGTTAGGCAAGTTCATATACAACATCTCCCATTAAATCGTATTCCATTGCATCATTTATTTGAACACTTACGAATTCTCCTACTTCAAGATTATCTACACTTTTTACATATACTATACTATCAATTTCTTCTGCATCACCCTGTGTTCTTCCTGTATATACATTATTTTCTATTTGCTCTTCTATAAGGACTTCATATGTTTTTCCTATTTTTTTATCATTAAGTTCTTCAGATATTTTTTGTTGAATCATCATTAAAGTATCTCTTCTTTGTATTTTTACTTCTTCATCTATGTGATTTGGTAATTTATCTGCTGGTGTATCTTCTTCTCTTGAATATGCAAATGCACCTAGCCTATCAAATTTAACTTCTTTGACAAAATCTACAAGCTGTTTAAAATCTTCTTCTGTTTCACCAGGAAAACCTACTATTATCGTAGTTCTAAGTATAGCATCTGGTATATTCTTTCTTATAAGTTTAATTTTATTTAATATATCCTCTTTACTAGTTTTTCTATTCATTAACTTTAAAATACTGTTACTTGCATGTTGTATTGGCATATCAAAATAGCTACATATATTATCATGTTCTTTTATAACTTTAATCAGTTCTTCTGTTATCGATTCTGGATATGAGTACATGACTCTTATCCATTTAAACCCATTTATCTTTGCAAGCTCTTCTAAAAGTTCTGGTAATCTTTCTTTACCATATAAATCAAAACCATACTTTGTAGTATCTTGAGCTATAACTACGAGTTCTTTTACTCCAGATTCAGCCAATTTATTCGCTTCTTTAATTATATCTTCAAATTTTCTACTTCTATATTTACCTCTAAGCTTAGGTATTATACAATAAGTACAATTATTGGAACATCCCTCTCCAATTTTTAAGTATGCCATATAGCTAGGTGTAGATAGATATCTTGGTAGGTCCTCATTAAATACAAACTCTATATCATCAAGACTTACAATTTGATGTTTCTCACTCAAATCTTTAAGTATGTCATCTATATTTTGGTAGCTTCCTGTACCAACTATTGCATCTATTTCTGGAATTTCAGTTTTTAATTCCTCAGAGTATCTTTGAGCTAGACATCCTGTTACTATCAATAGCTTTAGATTACCAGTCTGTTTTAATTCTGCAAATTCTATTATCGTATCAATTGATTCCTGCTTAGCTGACTCTATAAACCCACAAGTATTTACTATAATTACATCAGCTTCTTCAAAATCTCCTATTAATTTATAACCCTTTTTATTTAAAATTCCCATCATTATTTCTGCATCCACCAAATTTTTTGAGCATCCTAATGATTCTAATGCTATCTTTAACATTTTTTCTCTCCTTCCAATATGCTCTCATATAAGCCTATAACATCTTCTAGGGCTTTTTGTGTGTCATCAAAATTTACAATTTTATTGTACTTATATTTTTCCACTGAATGCATATAAAGTGGGTCGTAATATTCTATAAGATATTTTTTTACAAGCTCTTCATATTTACCTGATTCTAATAAATCAATATATCCATCTACTTCTTTATGACCCAATCTTTTTCTGAATTTATTTATACACTCTTTTAAAACCAATATATTATCTTCACCTTTACCATAAATATAATCTCTACAAAGCCTATTGACTCTATTATCAATATCACATTCCAGTAGTATATGATACCCATCTCGTATCATTGCATCGAAGATTTCATTAGGAACTATGACACTTCCAACTCGCTTACTTTCACTTTCAACAAATATATAATCCTTCTTTGAGAAAAATATACTTTCAAATAAATTAGTTTCAAAGTTCTTTTGAGATGGTGGCTTCTCATCAAATGTTATAAAACCAAAGGTTGAACCACTATTTTTAGCTATACCTTCTAAATCTAATACATCTATTTCTTTTTTCTTCAATAAATGCAATAAATCAGTCTTTCCTGAACCAGTTAATCCATGCACAGATATAAAGTTCTTTGTATTCATTATATTTCTTAAGTAATCCAATACAAAGTTTCTGTAAGCCTTATATCCACCTTCAAGTTGATAAACATTTACACCTAATGATGACAATACATTTACTATACTTCCACTTCTCATTCCGCCTCTTGCACAATATATGACAATATTATCATAATTTGCTGCAAGCTCTGCTGCCTGTAAATATATATCCTTTAGCTTATATGATACATAATCAAATCCTTTTTGTATTGCTTCATGTTTTCCCTGCATCTTATAAATAGTTCCGACTTCATTATGCTCATTGTTTTTAAAAAGAGGCATATTAAAAGCATTTAATATATGGTCTTCTTCATATTCCCCTTCTGTTCTTACATCTACAAAAACTACTTTTTCTAGCTTAAGTGCTTTTTCTATTTCTATAACTGACAATTCTATTCACCTTCTAAATTCTGCAAATCTTGTTTGCTTATTAGTACCTTTCTCGGTTTGCTTCCCTCGCTAGCTCCAATTATACCTCTTTCTTCCATAGAGTCAATAAGTCTAGCCGCTCTATTAAATCCTATTTTAAATCTTCTTTGCAACATAGAAGCAGATGCTTGACCACTATCTACAACAAATTCTATTGCCTCACTTAAAAATTCATCCTCATCACTAGATTTTGATGTGTTAACTTTAGATATAGTTTCAATTATATCTTCCTCATACTTTATTCCATCCTTAACTTGGTCTTTTACAAAATCAATTACTCTTTCTGACTCACTTTCTGATATAAATGCACCTTGAAGTCTAACTGGTTTTGCCGCTCCAAGTGGGTAAAATAGCATATCACCTTTACCTAAAAGTTTCTCTGCTCCACCCATATCAAGTATTGTTCTTGAATCAGTTTGAGATGACACTGCAAATGCTATTCTAGATGGTATATTAGCTTTTATAACACCCGTTATGACATCAACAGATGGTCTTTGTGTAGCTACAATCAAGTGCATTCCAGCAGCTCTGGCCATCTGAGCTAGTCTACAAATATAATCCTCTACATCATTTGCGCTTGCCATCATTAAATCTGCTAACTCATCTATTATTATTACTATTTTAGGTAATTTTTCCTCTGATTTTTCATTATAACTTGTTACATCTTTTACTTGAGCATCTGCAAATAATTTATATCTTCTATTCATTTCTGTCACTGCCCAGTTTAAAGCATTAGCAGCTTTTTTAGGGTCTGTAACTACAGGTATCAGAAGATGTGGTATTCCATTATAATTTGCAAGTTCAACTACCTTTGGGTCTATTAAAAGTAATTTTACTTCATCAGGGTTTGCCTTATATAATATACTACTTATCAAAGTGTTTACACAGACACTCTTTCCTGAACCTGTAGAACCAGCTATAAGTAAATGTGGCATCTTACCTATATCTCCAATTATAATTTTACCTGCTACATCTTTTCCAAGTCCCATTGCAAGAGGTGAATCAAAATTATTAAACTCTTCACTTTCTAGAACTTCTCTTACTCCAACCATTTGAGCTTCCTCATTTGGAACCTCTATTCCAATTGCACTTTTCCCAGGGATTGGTGCTTCAATTCTTATACTTTTAGCTGCTAAACTCAAAGCTATATCATCAGTTAAGTTTACAATTTTACTTACTTTAACCCCTGGACTTGGTTGTATCTCATATCTTGTTATAGTCGGACCAACTGTAACTTGATTAATCTTTGCTTCCACTCCAAAATCTGAAAGTGTCTTTTCTAAAAGAGAGGCATTTTTTAAAACCTTCTTTTTTCCATTTTCATCAGATTTTTTATTTACTTTATTTAAAAGTTCAACACCAGGTTTTTTATAATTTGAATAGTCTTCATTATTTGACTCTGATACAATGCTTATTGGTTGAGTTTTTTCTACAGCTAAATTAGATTTGCTTATATCAACTTTTTTTTCTGGTTTAGTCTCTACAACTGAATTTTCATTTGTAGCTTTCTGTAACTCTTTTAAAACATCTAGTTCTGGCATACTTTGAGTTCCTTCTAATATTTCTAAATATTCATCTTCTGCCTTGTTAAAACCAACTATTTTAATAGTTTTATCGTCTACACCATCACCATTTTCTTCTTCTAAATATTCATCTTCTTCATCTTCATTGTCACGACCTTTTGACATTAGCCCTTTAAAAAATCCAGGCTTCTTGTTTACAGTAGTATCATCTACTTCATCAGTTATCATATCTATTGCAGATTTTTTCATATTTGAAATTTTATCTTTAAAAGTTAAATTACTGTCTTTTGATGCTTTAGATTTTGACTTTGCATTTGATACCAAGTCTTTTATAGAAATATTAAATATAAACATTATAGAAAGTATAAGAGCAAATATACTTATTAGCCATCCACCTGCTATACCAAATATTTTACTCATATAATACGCAATGGTTGTTGCTATTAAACCACTACCTTGTCCACTTACACCCAATTTCATAACATCATCAAACATATTACCTTTTAGTGGGCTATCTACAGGAAGAGTTCCTGCATTTAACAATCCATAAAATACAAAAATAAATAAAATAATTATGTAGTATAATTTAGTCTTTCTCAGTCTATATATATATTCATTTCCATCAAAAAATCCTAGAAGTCCTGTTATAATTACTATAAATGGTATTGCTATGGAAAGTCCTCCAAATAATCCTTTAAAGAGATTTTGCATTATCACAGGTATCCATCCCATAGAATTAGAATTTAAACTATATAATAAAAATACACCTATAAATATGGTTATCAAATTATGATATTCTGCATTAAAGCTTAAGGTATTTACCTTCTTTTTTTTCTTCTTTTTCGTGGCCATTAATATCACTCCTTATTTTTAGCAAGTTTTACCCCTTCATAGCAAAAAGTGCTAATGCCTTAACACTAACACTCCTACTTTATTACATCATTATATCATAAATTTTATTATTTAAACAAATTTTAATCATTATTTTTTTCTTCCTCTGACTCTTTTATAAGCTCTTTTAATTTTTTAATAGCATCTTTTAATCCACCAACTTCATCTATAAGCCCATAATCTACAGCTTCTTTTCCTATTAGAACACTACCCACATCACTTATAAGCTCATCTTTCTCATGCATAAGTTTATCAAGTATATCTCTTTCGATATTAGATGTTCTTATGATAAATTGAATTATTCTCTCTTGCATCTTTTTAAAATACTCGAAAGTTTCATTTATACCTATTACAAGTCCAGTTGTTCTTACAGGATGTATAATCATTGTTGCAGTTGGAGCTATAAATGAGTAATCACCAGCAGTAGCAAGAGGAACACCTATACTATGACTTCCCCCTAATACAAGAGTAACTACTTTTTTGGATGTACTATTTAAAAGTTCTGCAATAGCTAGACCTGCCTCAATATCTCCTCCAACAGTATTTAAAACAACTAGTACTCCTTTAACATCATTACTTTCTTCAATTGAATAAAGCATTGGAATTATATGTTCATACTTCGTAGCTTTTTTCTGAGGATTTCCTATAAAATGACCTTCAATTTCTCCAATTATAGTTATACATTGGGTATCTTTAGGAGGCTGAGGAGGCATCTCACTAGTGCCAAATTGTTTTATACATTCTCTTTCCTCACAGCTAGAATCTCTTCTACAATTATCTTTATCAAATGTTTCATTATCATCTTTATAATCTTTCATAAAAAAACTCCTATCAAAATATATTTAACTTAGTTTTACCAAATAAATCAAATATATTAAGATATAAGCAAAATTATTAAATTTTGAATAAAAGTAATTGCATTACGATTCTTATTTTACATAAAATTGTTGGTGTATTGCATGTACTGCTGTATGCATATCTTCTTCACTAACTAAACAAGATATAGTCATATTTGAATCTGATGTTTGTAAAAGAGATACTCCTGCTTTTGATAACCCTCTAACTACTTTTGACATGATACCAGACATTTCATCAGCTATTCTTGAACATATCAATGTTACTTTAGCACAATCTCTATTTACTTCATAATCTAATTCAAATTTATCTAGTATTTCTTTTAATTCTTTTATATCAGCATCTTCAATAACAAAGGCTTTTTCTGATATAAAGAAATTTATCATATCTATATTTATAAGTTTCTTTTCTATTTCATTTAATACTTCTGTAAACGCTTCTTCTGCTGATTTAATCTTAACTTGAGCAACACTATCTTTATTTGCAACAGCAACTTTAAGGTCTTTTTCTTGTTCATATTCTATATTTTGTTCTAAATGCTTACATAAAGAACCTATTTTTGTACCTTCAAAAGTTGGATTCATTGTATTTTTTATTGCTAGAGTTATATTTCCACTTTTAGCCAACTGTACTGCTCTTGGATGTATTACCTTAGCTCCTTTATCTGCCATTTGAAATACTTCTTCATAATCTATAAAACTCAATACTTTAGCATTTGGTTCTACTCTAGGGTCTGCAGTCATTATACCATCTACATCAGTGTAAATTTCAACTGTCTCACATTCTAAAGATTTACCAATAGCAACTGCTGATGTATCACTTCCACCTCTTCCAAGAGTCGTTACTTCACCATCATCTGTTACACCTTGAAATCCAGCTATAACAACAACTTTACCATCATCTAATGCTCTTTTTACCTTTTTAGGGTTTATATATTTTATTTTTGCATTAGAATACTCATCACTTGTAATTATACCTGCTTGTTGACCAGTAAAGAAAACAGATTCTATACCTTTTGCATTTAATAAATTAGCAAGAACTGTCCCTGATATTATTTCACCACAAGACATTATTAAATCAAGTTCTCTTTTATTTGGTTCGTCATTTACTGAATTACATAGATTTATAAGTGTATCTGTGGCATATGGAGCGCCCTTTCTACCCATTGCTGAAACTACTAATACTAATTGTAACTCTTCATCATTATCTCTGTATGCTTTTACTATTTTACATACTTCATTCATTTTTTCATATGATTCTACTGATGTCCCACCAAACTTTTGCACTAAAATACTCATTTTTTCCTCCTAAATATATCCCTCATATTCTATAATTATCATATCATTGCCTATTTTTTTTACATTTCTCCATGGAACTTCTAAAAATGACTTATCTTTTCTTCTGGCAAAAAAGCCTTTTTCTTTTGGAATTAAAAGCGCCAATATCCCGCCTGTAGTTTCATCTAGTATAAGGTCACACTCTCCAATAACTCCTAATCTTTCTCCTGTGACTAAGTTAACTATTTCCTTACCTGCTATTTCAGATAAATTCATATTTTATACCTCCAGAGATTTACTTTTTAAGATATTAATCCAAGTGCAGAATATCTTCTACATCTCTTCCCACTATACATGTACCAATATTTTCTATATTGAATACCTTATCAACAACTTTTTTTACTGAATTAATATCAACATTATTTATACATTCAAGTATTTCATCTGTAGTTTTTACTTTTTTACTCAATAACATAGATTTACCAGTAGACATCATTCTACTGCTAGTACTTTCTAAATCCAATATATAATTACCTTTTAGTTGCTCCTTACTTTCAAATATTTCTTTTTCTGTAAGATAATTTTTTCTTATATTTTCAATTTCTTCTTTTATTAAATTATAAACATCTTGTAAATTTTCTGTACTCATACTTGCAAATATACCCAATTCACCACATTTTCTGTATAGTGTTTGTGATGAATATATTGAATATACTAACCCTTTTTCCTCCCTTATCTTCTGAAAAAGTCTTGAGCTTATACTTCCACCAAAAATATTGTTTACCACTGCTATTGAATAAACTTCATCATCATTTTCAAATGGAATACCTTTTAAACACATAGCCAAATTTACCTGTTCAGTATCTTTATTTTTTGATATAAAACAAGGATTAAACGTAGCCTCAGTTACGTCTATATTTAAATTTCTCTTTTTCCAGTTTCCAAATTTAGATTTAAGTTTATCTACCATATCATCAAAGTCAAAGTTTCCAACTATAGAAATGACTGCATTATTTGGAATATAATATTTGTTTAAGTACTCTAACATAGATTCCTTAGTTATATTGTATAGAGAATCTTTTGTCCCAATTATATTCATCCCTAAACCATCATTAGCATATATATTTTCGACTAATAAATCATAAGATAAATCGTCTGGAGAATCTTCATACATCTTAAGTTCCTCCAGTATTATAAGTCTTTCCTTATCTATATCATTTTTATCAAATCTAGAATTTAGTATCATATCACTTAATACATCTATTCCTGTATCTATATGCTCATCTATTAATTTTACATAATAACATGTACATTCTTTACTTGTAAATGCATTGATTTGCCCACCTAAATTGTCAATTGTGCTAGCAATCTCTTTTGAGGTTCTATTTTTGGTTCCTTTAAACATCATATGTTCTATAAAATGAGAAGTTCCACTTACCTCTTCTTCTTCTATTCTAGACCCTGCATTTATCCAAATACCTAATGTTATTGACTTTAGATATGGTATTTCTTCACCAATTATTGTAAGCCCATTTTCCAGTATTTTTGTCTTATACATTACATTCTCCTAAAAATTTATTCTTTATTTTACATTGGATTATTGAAAACACTATGTTCTAATTCTATTTATTTTTATATGTATTACATTATAAGTCAGTCTTTTAATTAATTCAACTACAACTTATACAATCTTAATCAAATTTTTATACTTTGTCTACTTAAATACATCACTAAGTTTACCTGGTTTTAATCCTTTTTCTCTTACAATTGCTATAATATCATCAATACATTTTGTCGTTGCATCAGTTGGATGCATTAAGATTATACTACTATCTTTAATATCTTTTTTCTTCATTCTATCTATAATTATTTCTGGTTGATCTTTATATTTCCAGTCTATAGTATCAGCATCCCATTTAATTGAAGTATATCCTAATTCTTTAGCTGCCTTCACTGTTTCTGCTCCAAAAGAACCTGCTGGAGCTTGAAAAAACTTAGTCTTTTCATTTATAATTTCTTCAATTATCTTTTTAGAGGTTTCTATTTGTTTATAGTTATCTTCATATGATAGTGTTGAATAATCTAAGTGTTTGTATCCATGATTTCCTATTTCATGTCCTTGTTTCTTTATCTTCAATAGTTCATCTTTGTTTTTTTCTGCCCACTTCCCAGTTACATTAAAAGTAATTTTTACATTCTCTTTTTTGAGAGTTTCCAAAATAGATTCTATGTACTCTGTTTCCCATCCAAGGTCTACGTTGCATGTTAATGCAACGTAGCCACTTTTATCTTTTGTGCCTCTCTCATATGGTAAATCTACTCCATTAAATAAGTTGAAAACGGGCTTATTGTTAAACAATTTTAATACCATTACCCCTCCTGACAATCCTAATAATATCACTAAAATTAGTATTATAATTTTTTTGAGCTTACTCTTATTAAGTACCATCATTATCATTAAAACTCCCCCTAATTATGTACAAATTGTTTCTTATTTAATACTATTAAAGGAAAGCTCTATTTATGCACTAAATATAACATAAACCTTTCTCTGTATATCAATAAAAAATTATCTTAAAAATCTCTTAACTAAACCTCTATTATTAAAAAAATTTTAAATTAGCTATTTATTTTTCCTATTATTTTAGAATTTCCTATAGTACTTCCTTCCATTACCTTTAATATAAGAGTACATAATACATTTTATATAAAAAGCCTCTGTTAGCAAAAGTAACATAGGCTTTTAATTTCATATTCAAAAGTTTAATTTCATACTTGAAAATTTATTATAATAACTAGAACATGTTTATGTAATTGTGCTTTTAAAATCTACAAATCAGCTTTAGTTTGTTGATTTCTTTAAACTTTTTCTTTCTATAAAAAAGAAAGCCACTAAAAGCTGAACTACTGCAACAATTGAAATACAAATAAATGCAACATCCATTCCAAATACATTTGCTGTAGCATTTGTCATACCTCGTGATGTTACTGTAGCAGTTGTCATTACTGCAACAAAAACTGCTGAGCCAATAGCACCAGCTATTGTACGCAATGAAGTAAGTAATGCTGTTCCGTGAGCAATATTTTTTTCACCAAGCACACTCATTCCCCAGGTAACAATAGGCATCATAATTAATCCAATAGCTATCAGACGTATAATATAAAAAGCAGAGATATACAATACTGAAGTATCTTCTCCTACAAAAGATACACCAAGACAACTTATTGCCAAGAATATACTTCCACATACAACTAGCTTTCGTATTCCAAACCTATCATAAAATCTACCTGCAAAAGGACTTATAAGTGCCATTACAAGAGAACCTGGCATCATAATGAGACCACACTTAGTTGCTGAAAATCCTCTTATTGTCTGGATATATATTGGAATTAAAGTGGAACCTGCCATCATTACAACATATAAAAGCATACTTATAATTACAGCAAGTCTATAACTTTTATTTTTAAGAATACGAAGTTCTAGAAATGGCTCTTTTGAGTGAATCTGACGTAAAGAAAATACTATAATTGATACTATACCTACAAATAATGGTAAAGCAATATTTATACTAAAAAACTCAGTTGTCCCAATATTCCCAAGCCCAAGTAAAAGACCACTAAATCCTACTGCACATAAAATCATAGAAAACGTATCAAATGATTGTTTTTTTGTCTCTATTACATTTTGTAACACTCTAGATGCTATAATAATATCAATAATACTTATAACTAAAGAAAACCAAAAAATAGCTTGCCAATTAAAAATATCAATGACAATTCCTGCTAGAGTTGGAGCAAATATTGGAGCAGCACCAGCAGCCAAACCATATATACCCATTATAGAACCCATTTGCTCTGCAGGATAAATTGTTAAAATTATTACTTGTGTCATGGATAGCAACACTCCATTCCCCATTGCTTGCAATATACGCCCAAACAAAAGGGGTGTAAATGAAGATGCACTAGCAGAAAGCAACAATCCTACAGCAAAAAGACTCATAGCACTAATGAAAAGTGGTTTTGTTGGAAATCTCCTAATCAAAAATGCAGTGGCAGGAACCATAATTCCCATAGCAAGCGTATATGCACTAGTAAGCCATTGAGCTGTTGTGGCTGATATATTTAAATCCCCCATCATAACTGGCAATGCAGTAGTAAGAGATGTCTGAAGTAATGAGCCAACTATAGAACCAATCAATAGTACAGCAAAAATCATATTTCTAGATTGCTTATTTAAACTCATGTCTTTACCTTCTTTCTGTTTTTATTAGCAACACTTAAGAAATATCTCTATTTTTTATCTTCAAAAAACTTTATAATCTTTTTTTGAATACGTATGTAAGCAATAGCATCTTCTGGACCTAGTGCTTTTAAAAATTCAACTGTATACTCTAAAAATTCTTTTTCATTTATTTTCTGCTGTTGTATTCCCTTAGGCATTAATTGAACTAGTGTCTGTCTACCATTTTGTGGGTCAACACAGCGTTCAATCATTTCCTTTGATTCTAATTGATTAAGAATAGCAGACATTCTAGCAGTACTAACATTCATAGTACTACTTATTTCTTTTGGATTTACTTTTTTATTATTTTTAGATAAATAACCCAATACAAATTTTTCACCACTTTGTATATCTGCAATTTTATCTTTATGCGGTATTTTTACCATCAACGTCTTAACCTTTCCAAGTTCAAGTGCTAATTTCATATAGTCCACATTATCACCTCCTTAATTGCTAATACTATTAGTAATTTACCATATGTTGTAAATAAAATCAATATTAACACGATATTTAATAGTCATTATCATATTAGCAATAAAAAAAAGCAAAACCCTAGGATTTTGCCTTTAATTATTTAATATATTATTTATTTTTATGCTCTGGTTTTGGTAAAAGAACTTTTCTGGATAAGTTAACTCTTCCTTTTTCATCTATTTCTGTAACTTTAACTTCAACTTCATCTCCTATATTTAATACATCTTCAACCTTAGCAACTCTTTCATGAGCTATATGAGATATATGAAGTAATCCTTCTTTTCCTGGAAGTATTTCAATAAATGCTCCAAAATTCATTATTCTACTTACTTTACCTTTATAAGTTTTTCCTACTTCTGGTTCAATAACTATATTATTTATAAGTTCTTGAGCTCTATTAATCATATCAATTTCAATACCTGATATGAATACTTCTCCAGTTTGTTCAATATCTATCTTAACTCCAGTTTCATCTATTATCTTAGTTATTATTTTTCCACCAGGTCCTATTACATCTTTTATTTTGTCAGGATTTATTTGCATTTTAACAATCTTAGGTGCATATGGTGAAAGCTCTGGTTTTGGTTGAGATATAGTTTTTCTCATTTCTCCTAGTATATGGATTCTACCTTCCTTAGCTTGTTTTAAAGCACGTTGTAGAACTTCTTTATCTATACCATCTATTTTTATATCCATTTGTATCGCAGTTATACCATGCTCTGTTCCAGCCACTTTAAAGTCCATGTCTCCTAAGTGGTCTTCCATACCTTGTATATCTGAAAGCACTGCTACTTTACCATCATGCTTTATAAGTCCCATTGCTATACCTGCAACCATGTCTCTTATAGGTACACCTGCATCAAGCAGAGATAATGTTGAGCCACATACACTCGCTTGAGATGTAGAACCATTTGAACTCAATACTTCAGAAACTAATCTAATAGCATAAGGGAAGTCTTCTTGAGATGGTATCACTGGTAGTAAAGCTCTCTCAGCTAAAGCACCATGCCCTATTTCTCTTCTACCTGGACCTCTTGATGGTCTAGCTTCTCCAACACTATATGATGGGAAATTGTAGTGATGCATATATCTCTTGTTTTCTTCTTCATCTAATCCATCTAACTTTTGAACATCTCCTAAAGCACCTAAAGTAGCTACATTAAGTACTTGAGTTTGTCCTCTAGTAAATATAGCTGAACCATGAGCTCTAGGTATCATACCAGTTTCACACCATATAGGTCTGATTTCTTCTAATTTTCTATTATCTGGTCTTACATTTTCATGCACTATAAGTTTTCTTACTTCTTCTTTTATTATATCTTGTAATACTTCCTCTATATCACCAATAAGTTCTTCAAAATTTTCAATAGTTTCTTCAAAATGAGCTAGAGTTTCTTCTTTAACTCTATCCATCTTTTCCATTCTTTCTAGTTTTTCAAAAGTTTGAACTGCGTCCTTCATCTTAGCAGTTGCAAATTCACGAACCAATTGAGTTATTTCTTCTCCTGCATGGTATAATTCAACAACAATTTTTTCTTTTCCAACTTCTGCAACTATACCATCTATAAATTCAACCACTTTTTTTATTTCTTGATGAGCGAATAAAATAGCATCAAGCATTATATCATCTGGAACTTCATCTGCTCCAGCTTCAACCATCATTATTGCTTCTTTTGTACCTGAAACAACTAGATGCATTGAACTTTTCTCTCTTTGCTCTGCATTTGGATTTACAACAAATGCACCATCTACAAGACCAACACATACTGAACCTGTTGGACCATTAAATGGTATATCTGATATAGAAAGTGCTATAGATGAACCTATCATTGCTACTATATCTGGTGTGCAATCTTGATCTACTGATAAAACTGTTGCAACTACCTGAACATCATTTCTAAATCCTTTTGGAAATAATGGTCTTATTGGTCTATCTATCAATCTTGATGTAAGTATCGCTTTTTCTGAAGGCTTACCTTCTCTCTTTAAAAAACCTCCAGGTATTTTACCTACAGAGTATAATTTTTCTTCATAATCTACACTTAAAGGGAAAAAGTCTATTCCGTCTCTAGGCTTAGCTGACTTAGTTGTATTTACCATTACCATACTGTCGCTGTATCTAACTATACAGCTACCGTTAGTCATTTCACAAATTTTTCCTATTTCTACAGAAAGTTCTCTCCCTGCGAAATCCATTTTAAATATTTTATGTTCAAACATTAATGCTTGTCCTCCTCTTATTAAAAACACGTATATCACTCTATTTACTATATTATCAAAAATACTATAAATTAACAATATAAAAATTATCTTTGCCTATATATGCAAGAAGCTTATATTCCTGCTAATTAGAACAACTTATAGCTAATATATCTGGCCCTGTATGAGAGCAAATAGAAACTCCACCTCTAGTAAACAAGACTCTTCTTGCTTTTATTCTTTTATTTACTTCTTCTTTTAATATTTCACAATCATGTAGATTATCTCCACAGCCTATTGTTACTATTTTCCCTTCTAAAGACCCTTCATTCATTTCTAAAATTATATCTACTAGTTTACTTGCTATATTTTTTACTCCTCTGACCTTGTTTACCAACTTAGCTTCCCCATTATCAAAGAAAAATATAGGTTTTATATTCAACATATTTCCTATTAAAGCAGTTGCTACTGGAACCCTTCCACTTTGTTTTAAGAAATCAAGGGTATATGGAGCAAAAAGTAATCTTATACTGCTACGAATGTTTTCTAACTCATTTATTATTTCTTCAAACCCCAAACCTTCTTCAACAAGTTCACAGGCTTTTATAACATATTGCCCACTACCAAGTGATAAGTTTCGAGTATCAAATATATGTATTTTTTCTTTTTCATTCATATCATTCTTAGCTATTACAGCACTTTGAAGAGTTCCTGAGGCATTTGATGCACCTGTTAAACAGATTATATGATATCCCTCTTCTATAAACTTATCAAATACTTCTTTAAACTCCATATATGTAGCTTGTGAAGTCTTAGGTATTTGTTTTATTTCTTTTACTTTCTTGTAAAACTCTTCTTTATCTATATCCACTCCTTCTATGTATTCTCTATCATTAAAAATAACTGTAAGTGGAACTATTTCTATATAATCTTTCTTTGATATTTCATCTGGAATATCGCACAAACTATCACATACTAACTTTATTTTCAAAATAATTTCCTCCTTATTCTAACTAAATATTATAGTATAAAGTTTCTATATTTATCTTGTCTTTCCTTTTTAATTGCTTATGTATTTATATATTACCTTATATTCTTACCCAATATTATTCATTTTATAATTTTTTATAATGTATAAATTACTTTTATTATTAACTATTTTACTCTATAATAAATTAACTATAAAAAAGCAGGTATACACTATACCTGCTTTTTTATAAAGAATGAAATTACTTTCTTAATCCTAATTTAGCTATTAATGCTCTATATCCTTCAAGATCTTTTTCTTTTAAGTAAGCTAATAAGTTTCTTCTTCTACCAACCATTTTTAATAGTCCTCTTCTTGAATGGTGGTCTTTCTTATGAGTTTTTAAATGTCCATTTAGATCATTTATTCTAGCTGTTAATAAAGCTATTTGTACTTCTGGAGAACCAGTATCTCCTTCAACTCTTCCATATTCTTTGATTATTTCTGTTTTGTTTATCATTTAGATTACCTCCGTATTTTTTTAGAAACGCCTATTACTAAGCATTGATTGGAGTATTCAAAAGCTGAGTAATGGTTATTTTCCTTAATCATTTTATCATACATTACCTGTTTTTGCAAACATAGTTTTCATATACATAGTTTATGTCATTAGACAATTGATTTTTTAAGTCATCTATTGAATTAAATTTTCTCTCATCCCTTATTCTTTCCAAAAATTCAACAATTATATTTTCACCATAAATATCTCTGTCAAATTCTAAAATATTTGTTTCAATAGACAAAGATTTTCCATTAACCGTTGGGTTGTAACCTACATTTGTAGCACCAAAATAAACCTCATCTCCAATATGTACAATAGAAGCATAGATACCTCTCTTTGGAATGAGCATATTATTCTTAAGGTCAATATTTGCTGTTGGGAATCCAATAGTTCTTCCAAGGTGTTTAGAATGTATAACACAGCCTTCCAACTTGTAATTACGACCTAAATACTCTTTGACATTAGTCATATCACCTTGGGATACTAAACTTCTAATATAAGTACTACTCACTCTTACATCATTTATTTTGATTGGTTTTATTACTTCCACCTCAAAACCAAATTCATCTTCTAAGCTTTTTAATAGATTGACATTACCTTCCTTCGCTCTGGCAAACGTAAAGTCATGTCCAATTACTATTTTTTTAGCTTTTAATTTTTTTACTAGTATCTCCTCTACAAAATCCTTTGCAGGTATTTTGGTCATATACTCATCAAATGGTATGATTACAACTATATCTATTCCCAATTCTTCCAATAATCTTATTTTGTCCTCATTGCTTATAATATTTTTTGTTGAGTTTGGTCTAAAGTAGTTTACAGGATGATTTGCAAATGTAAATACAATACTCTGTATATTTTCTTTTTTTGCATATTCAACTGCTTTTTTTATAAGAACTTGATGTCCTTTGTGTATGCCATCAAAATTCCCTATGGTAATGACACTTTCTTTTATGTTTGCTATTTCTGCTATAGATTTTATAATCACCATAATAAATTTTCCCCGCTAAAATTATAATTTACTCTTAACTTATTCACAAACTATTATAGCATAAGTAAAAGAGATAGACTATAGAAGTTATTATAGTACTATCTCTTTTGGTGTTTTTTCAAATACATTGATTATACAAACATCTTATCACTTTTAACACTTATTGTATTATTATGTTTTGATAATTTTCCTAATCCTAAGAAGTTATCTTTACTGTATACTCTTACAAATTCATCATCTTTACTGAGATTGTTCTTTAAAAATCTCTTATCATCTATTGAACCACCATTACTATAATATTTTATAGCATTAGGGTTTAATACAATATAATTAAACGAATCCAATACATAATCTATATCATATAAATGTTTATCCAGAGTTTCATTTGCATAAAATAATTCTAATTCTTCCAGCGTTATCGAATTTTCCAAGTTAAATTTGCCAGAAGATGTTCTATTTAAAAACGACATATGTCCTCCACACCCTAGATATTCTCCTATATCATGGCAAATGCTTCTCACATAAGTCCCTTTAGAACATTCAACATAAAACATTACTTTATTACCTTTTATACTAAGGATTTTTATATCTTTTATGTTTATTCTTCTAGTTTTTAAAGTAATCTCAGAGCCTCTACCACTTCTTACTAAATCACACATTCTCTTTCCATTTACTTTTAAAGCTGAGTAAATTGGAGGAAGTTGATCTATTTCACCTTTTTGCGTATCAAAAGCTCTTTCTATATCTTCATTACTTAACTTAAAATCATCAACTTTTTTTATAATTTCACCAGATGAATCATAGGTATCTGTACTTATACCTAAAGTAAGTTCACATATATACGATTTATCTTTGTTTAAAATAAGTTCACATACTTTTGTAGCTTTTCCTATACATATTGGTAAAACACCTGATGCATCTGGGTCAAGAGTACCTGTATGCCCAACTTTTTTCATATTTAAAATCTTTCTTACCCTACTTACAACATCATGAGACGTCATACCTGTAGGCTTCAATATATTTATAATCTTATTCATTTTATTGTCACCTTAAATTGATTTTAACACTGCCTCTAATACCATTTTTTTAGCATTATCAATACTATCTTTGATAGTGCATCCAGCAGCTCTTATGTGACCACCGCCACCAAATACCTTAGCTATTTCACTTACATCAACATAATTTTTTGACCTAAAACTCACTTTAATTTCATCTTGTTTTTTTTCTTTAAATAAAATTCCAACTTCAATATCCTTTATATCTCTAGTATATGTTGTTATACCATCAACATCATTGAAACTCATGTTATTCCTATTCATCATATCCTGAGTTAAAATTATACTAGATACCTTTGAATCAAATATCTCCAAAGATTTCAAAGCTTCACCTAATAATTTGTAATAATCAGAAGAATTACTTTGATATATATTTTGTATTATAGTATTTTTTTCTGCACCCAAAATAAGTAAATCCTTTGCCATTTCAAAACTACTTGCATGCACATTTGAATAGGAAAAATTTCCGGTATCAGTTACAAGACCTGTGTATAAACATGTTGATATGTCTTTATTTATAATCTTAATGTCTTTTATTTCTTGAAATCTAACCAATAAATTATACACTAGTTCACAAGTAGAAGATGCATCAATATCTACATAGTTTAAGTCTCCATATGAATCATTACTCGCATGATGGTCAATACAGATTACTTTTGATGCATTATTTTTGATTTCATCACTTACACATATTCTCATCTTATCTCCACAGTCAAGTGCAATTAGAGAATACTTATTTATATCAAATTCATGAGACTTATAAATTTCTATACCTTCAACTAAAAACTTTAAATTCAATGGAGCTTCATCATCAAGTACATAATATACATTTTTCCCTAAATTTTTTAGTGTATAATACATTGAAAGTGTGGAACCAATATTATCTCCATCTGGACTAATATGAGAGGTAACTATAAAATAGTCACCTTCATATATATAATTTATAATACTATCAATATTATTCATCATAATTTTCATCCTCATTTTTTTGAGTATTTTTTTCATTTACTCTCTTTATAAGGCTATCCATATACATTCCTTTTTCTATTGAATCATCAAGTTTAAATATTATCTCAGGAATATATCTAAGCTTTATATTTTTTCCTACTTCTCTTCTTATATACCCTCCAGCACTCTTAAGTCCTGCTAATGTGGATTCTTCATCTCCACCTAGAATACTTACATATACATAAGCATATCTTAGGTCATTTGTAACTTCTACATCAGTTACACTTACCAAAGATGTTATTCTAGGGTCTTTTACTCCATTTATAAGCATAGTGCTTACTACTTTTCTTATTTCTTCTGCAATTCTTCTTGTTCTATTATATGATGCCATACCATCGACCTTCTTTACTAACTGATTTTCTTTGATACGAATTTATAATTTTCTTTCTACTTCTTTAGTTATATAAGCTTCTACTATGTCGCCTTCTTTTATGTCATTATAATTTACAAAACTCATACCACATTCGTATCCAGAATTAACTTCTTTTACATCATCTTTAAATCTCTTAAGTGCTGCCAGTTCACCTTCATGTATTATTATACTATCTCTAACTAATCTTATTTTACAGTTTCTAAATATTTTACCATTAGTTACATAACATCCAGCTACTGTTCCAATACCAGATATTTTATATATTTCTCTTATTTCAGCTTTTCCTGTTTCTTCATCAACATATTCAGGGTCTAACATACCAGTCATAGCAGCTTGTATATCTTCTATAGCCTTGTATATTATAGTATATGTTCTTATATCAACATTTTCCTTTTCTCCTAGAGATTCTGCACCTGGAACTGGTCTTACATTGAATCCTATTATTATTGCATTAGAGGCTGCTGCAAGTAATATATCTGATTCTGTTACAGCTCCAACACCTCCATGTATTACTTTAACCTGTACTTCTTCATTTGATAATTTTTCTAAAGATTGTTTAACTGCTTGTACTGAACCTTGTACATCTGCTTTTATAACTATGTTAAGGTCTTTTATAGCACCTTCACTCATTTGACTAAATAAAGCATCTAGTGATAATCTTTGAGTTGATTTTAACATCTCATCTCTAAATAATTGTTGTCTTCTTGCTGCTACACTTCTAGCAATTTTATCTGTTGGAACCTCAACAAATTGGTCTCCACCTTGTGGAACTTCTGATAGCCCTAATATTTCCACTGCTGTAGATGGACCTGCTGTTTTTACTCTTTTTCCTTTTGCATTTATCATTGCTCTAACTTTACCACATGCAACACCTGCAACAATTGGATCACCTACTGTTAGAGTACCACCCTGAACAAGTACTGTTGCAACTGGACCTCTTCCCTTATCAAGCTCAGCTTCTATAACAGTTCCTACTGCTCTTTTATTTGGATTGGCTCTTAATTCTTCTATTTCAGCAACCAACAATACCATTTCTAAAAGTGTATCTATTCCTTCTTTTTTCTTAGCTGATACTGGAACTGCTATTACTTCTCCACCCCAGTCTTCAACTAATAATCCCTGGTCTGCTAATTCTTGTTTAACTTTATCTGGGTTTGCACCTGGTTTATCTATTTTATTTATAGCAACTATTAAAGGTACTCCTGCTGCTTTAACATGGTTTATTGCTTCTACTGTTTGAGGCATTATACCATCATCTGCTGCAACAACTAATATTGCTATATCTGTAACTTGTGCTCCTCTTGCTCTCATTGATGTGAAAGCCTCATGCCCTGGTGTATCTAAAAAGACTATTTTTTGTCCATTAATTTTAACTTCTGAAGCACCTATATGCTGAGTTATTCCTCCAGCTTCACCTGAAATTACATCAGTTTTTCTTATTGCATCTAGTAAAGATGTTTTACCATGGTCAACATGTCCCATAACTGTAACAACTGGTGGTCTAGGTTTTAAATCCTCTTCATTATCTTCTTCAATTTCCATTAAAGCTTCTATTTCTAAAGCTTCTGTATCATCACTTTCTGCTACTGTTAATTCAAATCCATAGTCTTTGGCAGCTAAAGCAGCAATCTCAAAATTTATCTCTTGATTTATTGTTGCCATAGTTCCCATTTTCATAAGCTTCATAATTATTTCTGATGGAGATTTATCTAATTTAGTTGCCAATACTTGTACTGTCAACTGTCCATCTATTTCTATAATATTTCCATTTTCTTGAGATGAATCTTCACTTAACACTTCAAGTGCTAATTCTAACGCTTCACCTTCTAATACTGAATCTTTGTCAGTTACATTAATATCTAATTCAGCTAACTTATTTATAAGCTCTTCATTTGATATATTTAATTTTTCTGCTATTTGGTATACTCTTGTTTTTGACACAAGATCACCCCCTATTTTATTTTAAATTTCTATTAGTTCAATTATCTTTTTAGCAAAATTTTCATCTTTTATTCCTACGACTGCTCTTGGAGATTTTCCTATTGCAAATCCTATTTCATCTTTTGTTGAAAAAAATAGATATGGAATATTTCTAAAAGTTGATTTATCTTTAAAAAGTTTTTTTGTGTTATTTGATGCATCTTCTGCAATTAAAATTAATTTTACTTTTCCTTTTTTTAAGTCAAGCAAAGTTGAATCATCACCAGACACTATTTTCCCTGCACGAGTTGCGAGTCCTAAGAACGAGTGTATCTTTTCTTTATTATTTTTCATATTCTTCTAACTCCATAAGTAGATTATCATAGACTTCATCAGGAACATCAATTTTAAAAGCTTTATTTAATGCTTTGCTTTTTATAGCTTTTTTTAGACATTCAGAGCTTTTGCACACATATGCTCCTCTTCCATTAGCTCTTCCTGTTGGGTCTAAAAATATTTTTCCTTCTTTATTTTTAACTATTCTTATAAGCTCTTTTTTAGAGTCTCTATCTTGACACGCTATGCATTTTCTTTGAGGCACTTTTTTTACTTTTTTCAAAGCCATCCCTCCTTACTCTTCTTCTTTGAAATTATCATCTGAGATATCTAACTCATCTTGATTGATAAATTCAGCTTTAATACCCTCATCTTCTATTTCTTTGGAATTTTCAAGATTTATCATTTCTTGTTCTGCTTGAGATTCGCTCTTAATATCTATCTTCCAGTTTGTCAATTTTGCTGCAAGTCTTGCATTTTGGCCTTCTTTACCTATAGCAAGTGATAGCTGATAATCTGGAACAATAACTAAGGCAGATTTTTCATCTTCATTTATATCTACTTTAACAACTTTTGATGGGCTAAGTGCTGCTGATATAAACTCTGCTGGATTTTCACTATATTTTATTATATCTATTTTTTCATCACCAAGTTCATCCACTATATTTTTTACTCTAAGTCCTTTTGGACCTACACAAGCTCCAATTGGGTCTATTTTTTCATCTATAGATCTTACTGCCATTTTAGTTCTTGACCCAGCTTCTCTTGCTACTGATTTTATTTGAACTATACCCTCATATATTTCAGGAACTTCTTCTTCAAATAATCTCTTTACTAGACCTGGATGACTTCTTGATACAACTATTTGAGGTCCTTTGTTAGTCTTTTTAACTTCAAGTATATAGAATTTTATTTTTTGACCTGCTTTATAATTTTCAAATGGGATTTGTTCACTTTGAGTCATTATCCCTTCTATTCTTCCAAGATTTACATAAACAATATTTTTATTTGCTCTAGCAACCTCTCCTGTAACTATTTCATTTTCTTTTTCTATAAATTCATTATACACTATTTCTCTCTCAGCTTCTCTTATTCTTTGAACAACTACTTGTTTTGCTGTCTGAGCTGCAATTCTCCCAAAGTTTTTAGGTGTAACTTCATGCTCTATAATATCACCCAGTTCATAATTAGGGTTTATTTCTCTAGCATCTGCTAACTCTATTTCTAAGAAAGTATCATACAAGTCTGATTCATCGACAACTACTCTTTGAGAAAACACCTTTATATCGCCTTTGTCTCTATCAAACTCAACTCTAACATTTTGTGCTGAACCAAAGTTTTTTTTGTATGCAGTTAAAAGAGCTTGCTCTATAGTATCTATAAGTATTTCTTTATCTATACCTCTATCAACTACTAATTCATTTAGTGCTTCCATAAATTCATGATTCATTTTTTATTTCCTCCCTATTTAATATACCACTAAAACTTTATTGCTAATCTAACAATAGCAACATCTTTTCTATTAAATTCCATTTCCTCACCATTTATAATGATTTTTATATTATTATCTTCTGTTAATCCTACAAGTTCACCTTCAAATTGTTTACATCCATTTAATGGTTTATATAATTTTAAATCTACATCTCTACCTTGGTATCTAGCAAAATCTCTGTCTTTTTTTAGTGCTTTATCAAGCCCTGGAGAAGATACTTCTAAGAAATAATTCTCTTTTATAGGGTCTTTTTCGTCTAATATTGGGCTTAGTTCTCTACTAACTAATTCACATTCGTTTAAAGATATTCCTTCTTCTTTATCTATGTATACTCTTAAGTAGTATTCTCCTGCTTCTTTTACATATTCAACATCAACCATTTCAAATCCATGTTCATCCGTTATTTTAGTTACAATTTCTTCAATTGCTACTTCTAAATCTTTTTTCATTAAATTACCTCCTATTCAATTGTAAATGACTAGTTTAAATTTATTAAATAATTTTTAAATTAAATGTATTTAATAAATTTAAACTAGTTCTTAATAATATATTTAAAATAAAAGAGTGAGAACAGCTGTCTCACTCTTAGTTTCTGCAAAGTATACTATTTTCTATACTATGATATCATAAAATTCTTTTATTTGCAACTTTTTGAACTAACCTAAAACAGTGACAATTGGTTTTCATCACTCATATTTTCAAGTGAGCCATGATTAGTAAGTGTTTCTATTACTGTTTTTGATACTTTTGCTCTCTTTCTTAAATCTTCTTTTGATATAAACTCACCATTTTTTCTTTCATTTTGAATATTTAAAGCTGCATTTCCTCCAAGACCTTGTATTGCTGCCATTGGTGGAAGTAATGTTTTTTCTCCAACAACTATAAAGTCACTTGCATCCGATTTATATATATCAACTGGTAACAGCCTTATCCCCCTTGCATACATTTCAAGTGCAACTTCTAATACGGTCAACATACCTTTTTCCTTTGTAGTTGCATCATTTCCCAATGCTTCAATCTCATTTATTTTTGATTTTATAGTATCTAAACCTTTAACAATTAAATCTGCATCAAAATCTTCCACCTTTGTAGTAAAGTAAGTTGCATAAAAGGCTTCTGGGTAATGTACTTTACAATATGCAATTCTAAATGAGGTCATAACATAAGCAACAGCATGTGCTTTGGGGAACATATATTTAATCTTTTTACACGAACCTATATACCATTCTGGAACATTATTTTTCTTCATTTCTTCAATATGTTCTGGTTTTAAACCTTTCCCTTTTCTTACACTCTCCATTATTGTAAAACTCATCTTAGGAGGTAAGCCTTTAAATATTAAGTAGTTCATTATGTCATCTCGTGTAGATATAACATCTTTTAATCCCACTATATCTTCTCTAACTAAATCTTGTGCGTTATTTACCCAAACATCTGTACCATGAGAAAGACCAGATATACGTACGAGCTCTGCAAACGTAGTAGGTTTTGTATCAAGGAGCATTTGTCGTACAAACTTAGTTCCAAATTCAGGTACAGCAAGACATCCTATAGGACAATTTATCTCTTCTGGTGTAACTCCTAACGCTTCTGTAGATGTAAATAAAGACATAGTCTCTTCATCATCTAGAGGAATTTCAGTTATATTTATTCCAGTAATATCTTCAAGCATTCTTATGATAGTAGGACCGTCGTGTCCAAGTATATCAAGTTTAAGTATCCTACCACTTATTGAATGATAATCAAAGTGAGTAGTTATAACGCCACAAGAAGTATCATTTGCTGGATATTGTATAGGTGTAAAATCATATACATCTTTATAGTCTGGTATAACCATAACTCCACCAGGATGCTGTCCTGAGGTTCTTTTTACGCCAGTACACCCATTTGAAAGTCTAAGTACCTCCGCATTTGGTACACTTATATTATTTTCTTCTACATATTTTCTTGCATATCCAAAAGCTGTTTTTTCTGCTACTGTACCTATAGTTCCTGCTCTATATACATATCCCTCTCCAAATAATTCTTCGGTGTATTTGTGGATTGTTGGCTGATAATTTCCTGAGAAATTTAGGTCTATATCTGGTTCTTTATCTCCTTCAAAACCTAAGAAAACCTCAAACGGAATGTCATGACCATTTTTAGCAAGTTTTCTTCCACATTTTGGACAATCCTTATCTGGCAAGTCAACACCTGACCCCCATTCACCTATTTCATAAAAAAAGGAATATTTACAATCTTCATTTTCACAAATATAGTGAGCTGGTAGAGGATTAACTTCTGTTATATCACTCATAGTAGCTGCAAATGATGAACCAACAGAGCCTCTTGAACCAACCAAATACCCATCTGAAAGAGATTTTGCAACTAGTTTTTGAGCTATAATATACATAACTGCATATCCATTACTTATTATTGAATTTAATTCTCTATCCAATCTTTTTTGAACTATTTCTGGTATTGGCTCTCCATAAATCCGTTTAGCTTTTTCATAGCACATTTCCCTTAATTCTACATCTGAACCTTCTATAATTGGTGGATATGTATCATCTGGTATAGGTTTTATATTTTCAACCATATCAGCAATCAAATTACTATTTTCAACCACAACTTCATATGCTAATTCTTCTCCAAGATAACTAAACTCCTCCAACATTTCATCTGTTGTCCTAAAATGTAAATAAGTCTCTTCTTCATCTACCTTAAATCCTTGAGAATACTTTAGAACTTTTCTTAAAACAGCCTCATGTTTATCTAAAAAATGCACATCTCCAGTAGCTACTGGAATTTTATTAAACCTCTTAGCTGTATCAATTAATTTTCTATTTAATTCTCTCAGCTCTTCTTCATCCTTTACTTCTCCTTTATCAATCATAAACCTATTGTTATCTATAGGCATTACTTCTATATAATCATATAAATCTATTATTTTTTTCATTTCTTCATCAGATACATTTTTCTTTACAGCTTGAAAAACAACCCCTGCTTCACAAGCAGAACCAATTATGAGACCTTCCTTATACTCATTTAAAATACTTCTAAGGATTCTTGGGGCTCTAAAAAAATGATTTACATGTGCATCTGAAATTATTTTATATAAGTTTTTTATACCTATAGAATTTTTTGCTATCAAAGTTATATGATTTGTACTAAGCTTTGTATAATCGATTTTTCCAAGGATATTATTCACATCACTTAAAGTTTTGGCACCTTTTTCTGTAAGCATCTGTAAAAATTTATTAAATATAAGTGCAGTTGCTTCCGCATCATCAACTGCTCTATGGTGGTTTAAAAGAGGTATGCCAAGCTCTTTAGCAACAACATTTAATCTATGTCTTTTTAACTTTGGAAGCATTACTCTGGCTAACATAAGTGTATCTACTTTTTTGTGATTATACATTATCCCCTGTTCTCTACACTTTTGTGATATAAATCCAGTATCAAACTCCGCATTATGTGCAACTAGTACACTATCTCCAACAAACTCCATAAATCTTGGAAGAACTTCTTCAATAGTTGGCTTATCTTTAATCAATTCATTAGTTATTCCTGTTAATTCTTGTATCTTATACGAAATATCTTTTTCAGGATTTATTAATTCACTAAATCTATCTACAATTTTAAAATTTTCTATTTTTACAGCACCAATTTCAGTTATTTTATCATTTGTATTAGAAAATCCAGTAGTCTCTATATCAAATACAACAAACGTCTGAGAAAGTTCTTTATCATTTGCATCTTCTATAATAAGAGAATCATCTTCAACTAAATACCCTTCTACTCCATAAAGTATTTTTATGTTGTTTGCCTTACCAGCATTCATAGCATCTGGGAATCCCTGTACAACACCATGGTCTGTTATAGCAACCGCTGGATGTCCCCATTTTGCTGCACGTTCTACAAGTTTTTTAACAGAACAAATAGCATCCATAGAAGACATCTGAGTATGTGCATGAAGCTCCACCCTTTTTTCTTCTGAAGTATCTTTTCTCTCTGGTCTAGCTTCTTGTCTAATTCCACTAATCATCATACTAATTTCTCTTTGATATGTATCATAAACTATATCACCTTTAAGTTTTAAATAAGCTCCTTTTTTAACATTTTCAAGTACTCCATCTTTATTGGTATCTGTTAAAAATAGCTTACAACTTATTGAACTAGTATAATCTGTAATTGATGCTATCATAAGTATTTTTCCATTTTTAAGTTCTTTAGTCTCAACATCAAATATATCTCCAACAACTGCAACTGTTCCAGAAGAGGCATTTAAACCAGATATATTTTCAATCATAGCATTTGCATTATCTCCATAGACTAAATTTTCGTCAACTTCTGATTTAATAACATAGCCTTCTTCTTCATTTTCTTCACACTTATTAATTTGTCCAATTTCCAATGCTCTAATTTTTTCTTCCATTTCTCTATCATTTATTCTTATAAGTCTTTCTACATTTACCTTTTCATCAACAGCTTTTTCAATAGTTATATCTAAATCCAATCCCAATTCTTCACTAAGAACAGTTTTAAGTACATGAACTACATTTTTTTTTATTAATCTCTCATAAAATATACCCTTTGGGAGTTTTATTTTTAATTCTTCATCTAAACAAAGAAATTCAACTTGCTTATACCATCCTGCAATGGATGGACACAGGTACTTTAATATATACAAGATATTATTCCAATATTTTTTTATAACATCTTTGTTAGATTTTCTTTCAAATCCAGTAAATCTTATTTTCATCTTTATATCTTTAAAATAATCAAGCTTATACATCAATTCTTCTCTAAATTTATCTAAAAGTTCATGTGAAACAATATCTTTAGATGTCAGGTAAAAATAAACAATTTTATTTTCTTTAAAATAAACTACTCTACTTATGTAAACTTCTTTAAGTTGCTTTCCAAGACCGCTGTTATTAATTTCTAATTTATCTAAATATTCCTTAACACTTTCCATTTATATCCTCCTTTCCTAACATTATATATATATTATTACCACTTTTTCTCTATTTCTATCTATTACTCATTTATATTTACTTAGAATTAATATTATAGCATAAAAATTTTGCTAATATTAAGATTTATATCTTGTAAATTATATACAAAAAGACTACAGATAATTTAAACAAAATGAAAAACTACCCATAGTCTATATTTTTTACTTATGTATTACTTATATTGTGGTATCTCAAAGACTAAACTACTTCCACCACTATAAAGGCCAATTAAATTTTCCATAATTCCAGAAATTCCATTAGCCCAATTTACATCAGTTGCATATTGGTGCCATGTATAATCATAATTCCACTTCATCTTGTAAATAGTATTTTGATTGTACTTAGAACTATTTACATAGTTTTGAGATATCCATTTTGCAGAACCATCTATTGTAGCTTCAATACTAGCCCATCCATTAGAATATGCTGCCTCTGCTCCTGAAACATTGGCACTTTTATCTATTGCTCCTATTCCAAAAAAATTATACACTTTAACTGGTTTGCTAAGAGCTTGGCCTTTATAAGAAGTCAATGTCTGACCTTGTGCAAGTGTAGATTTACCATAAGCAGTTTCCCACATAGCATGAGATACTAGATATACTACATCTATATTATACTTCTTAGCAGCGTTTATAAATGCAGCTCCTTGATTCTTAAATACACTAGAAGATAATCCATTAAGGTATGAATTTAAGCTTGACTCTGATATACCACTTCTATAGCTATTAATTTTTAAGAATTGCATCATACCTTTTGTAGTATTTGTAAAGTTTTTAGGATTTAAATAATATTCTATGTCACTTGAACTAGCATTTACAAATGAACTTGTTCTTTGTGCTGAAAATGTACTAAATTCAGGACTTGGGGTACTTTTTCTATTACCTGGAGCTATTACATTCCCTCCTGCTGTTGCTTTCTCAACTTGTTTACTTACATGAGAAGCTAGTGTATAGTTTAAAGATTTGTAATCAATCTTAGCTCCACTTATATTTGCCATACCATTTACTTGTCCTGACGTTGTAGAATCATTATTTCCATTATTATTGGAATTGTTATTTGAGTTATTATTATTTGTATTATCATCTGATGTATCTGTCGAATCAGCTAGATAATTCCCCACAACAAATGCTTCTTTATTGTTAAAATTAATTTTAGCCCATCCACTACTTTCTGACATCACAGTTACTTTGCTTCCCTTATAGACTTTTCCTAATTTACTATATGTAGAGCCTGGACCACTTCTTACATTTAAAGAGGCTGTATTTACAAATTTATTAGTATTTTTTTTATCAGTATCTTGGCTAGAATTATTTGTATCACTCTGACCTGCATCTGATAAATACATACTAGATACATATCCATCTTTTCCATTATACTTTATTTTTGACCATCCATTAGATTCTGATATTACTTCTACCTTACTTCCTTTTTGTAACTTACCTAATACACCATAGCTTGTATTTGGACCACTTCTTACATTTAGTGAAGTTGTATTTACCTGCTTAGTTTTTGATTTATTAGTTGAACTTGATACATCTCCTAGATAAGAACTAGATACATAGCCTAGTCTTCCATCATATTTGATTTTTGACCAGCCATTGCTTTCTGATATTACTTCTACTTTTTGTCCCTTTTTTAATACAGTTATAACTCTATAGCTTGTTCCTGCTCCATTTCTCATATTTAAACTATTTGAGGTAACCTGTTTTTCTTTATTTGTAGATGTTCTTAAAAAGTCACCATTAGATTTTGCTATATATTTTGATGAAGCCCAACCTTCTTGTCCAGATTCAGCTTTTATTTTATACCATCCATTAGAAGAGTCTTTTATTAAAACTTTATCATCTTTTTTAGCAACAAAAGATATACTACTTTCGGCAGTTGGTTCATTTCTTACATTTAAATAATTTATAGTCACTATACCTATTTCTCCATCAGCATGTGCATTTACCATAGTTAATGGCAATACAGCTAATGTTGCTAAAGCTGCTTTTTTCTTCACTTACTTCCCCCGCCCTTCTTTTAACACTAAAACAATTTTAATATAATTATACGACAACTTATGATTTTAGTAAATATTGTCTATTTATATTATGTATACATTTTATTTATACTTTCTTTATTTTCATTTCTGATTTTAATTTATCTATTTATATATTGAAAAATATAAACTCTTCTAGCTCATATAATTTTATTTATGCCCACTCTTTAAATTGATTTGTAAAACATTAAGAAGATACTCAGAATCTAATAAAGTAACATAAACTTTATAATATGTAGTACAATCTATATATAATAATTTTGGAGGTGTAAACTATGGATGCAAATAACCTAAAAGACTTAATATCTAATCATAATAATATAGTATTTTTTGGTGGAGCAGGTGTTTCAACTGAATCTAATATACCAGATTTCAGAAGCTCTACTGGACTTTTTAGTCAAAAACTCAATAAACAATTTACTGCTGAGCAATTAGTTTCACATACTTTTTTTGTTAAATATCCAGAAGAGTTCTTTGAATTCTACAAAGATAAACTGATATATCCTAATGCAAGACCTAATAATGCCCATATAGCTTTGGCAAAGCTAGAAGAAATGGGCAAACTTAAAGCTGTTATAACTCAAAATATTGATGGACTTCATCAAATGGCTGGAAGTAAGAATGTTTTAGAACTTCATGGTTCTGTACATAGAAATTACTGTACTAACTGTGGTAAATTTTTTGATTTAGAAGCTATGCTAAATCTAGGAGGTAATATTCCTCATTGTGATGATTGTGGCTCTATAGTAAAACCTGATGTAGTGCTTTATGAAGAAGCTCTTGATGGTGATGTTATTACTAAGACAATTTCTGCTATAAGTAATGCTGATTTACTGATTATAGGAGGTACATCATTGGCTGTATATCCAGCAGCTAGTTTTATAGATTATTACAAAGGTAAATATATTGCTCTTATTAATAAGGCAAACACAGTTTATGATAAATCTGCATCTCTTGTAATTAATAGACCTATTGGAGAAGTTCTATATGAAGCTGTATTAAGACAAATATAGATTTATTTCAATATTTTTATTATATATATGAGTTTTTATGTTGAATTTAAAGTTTCTTTTTATTATTATTTTTGTTATAGTATTTTAGTATAAATATATAATTTGAAAGGAGCTTTTTATGAAACTAAAAACTATATCTTTACCAGAACTTAATAATTTAGACCCAACACTGGAATCTACATTTATCAAAATGGGTGAAGAGCAAGGCGAACTAGCTGAATGTATAGGCAAATTCAGAAATCTAAGTGGAGAAAATAATGACTTAGATGAAGTTGATATTATAAAGAAAACTGCTAAAGAATTGATGGACGTGGCTCAAACATGTGTAACTATGATGTTTAAACTAGAAGAACAATATGGTATTAATCTTGATGAAATACGCAAAGAACATATAAAAAAACTAGAAAAAAGAGGCTACATAAAAAACCTAGATAAGTAAACATTCTATCTCTAAATATTTATTAAAATAAATTTAAAGTCTGAAATGTTTAATTTCTATGTAAATTTGCTATTAAATGGTATCTCAAAATGATTTTTTAAATTGTAATTGAGATACCATTTTTTATTTTATTTGTATATATTATTTGATATTTTCATAAACAATTAAATTTTATCCAGTATAATGAGTTTTTTGTCAGCAAAATTTTATTTTTAACTTCTATATTGTTCTCTCTTATTTTCATAAATTTTACTATATTCTTCTATCGCTTCATCCCATGCTTCTATATCTGTTATCCCTTTTTCAATTGCTAATAAATGAACTATCTCAGCTAACTTTGATGCTGATTCTATTATTCCCATTTGTTACACCCTCTCTATTGTCAAATACTTACAAAAACTGTTAATTAGTTCTAATATTTGTTATTATTATTCCCAAAAACTTTAATAAATAAAAATATTTTTATTTTTTGACACGATTCTAATATGGCCACTATGACTACGAAATTTAAAAACTTTTATCTCTTTAAATTTTCTATATAAAATCTTAACTTTATTAAATTTTTTATATATTAAATTGACAGAGGATGAATATATTTATAAAGGTACATATTAATTTATTATAGGAGAGAATGCTCTATGTTTAAAATTTTTCTTTTTTCTAGTGAACAGTTTGTAAGTCTTTTTATATTCGGATTATTTCTATATCATTGTCCAAAGCTAACAAAAAATATTTTACCCTATAGTTACACAGTTGAAAAAATACTTTGTACCTTAATGGTAATAGTCGTTGCTTTAGAACAAATTTTAATTATTTCTTCAGGGAATTATAGCACCTTGAATTCCTTACCAATTGGAATTAGCCATATTTGTATCTACATATGTATAGCTATATTAGTTTTTAAACAGTATCATTTTTTTAACATATTTTTTTCTTGGAGTTTAGTTTGTTCTGTTGGAGAACTTATTTTTTCTAAAAACTTAGGATACGAATTTCCTAGCTTCATATATTTTCTATTTATCTTCTCTAAATGTTTGATAATATATGCAAATATTTATATGGTTGATGTAAGAAAATTTAAAGTTAACAGACATTCATTTAGAGATAATTTTGGAATTTGTCTTATTTATTTTTCATTTATATTTTTACTAAATACATTTACTGATTCACAATATTACTATAGCTTTTTAAGTTACAATACAACTACCATTTTCATATTTATTTTTGCTACTAGCATTGTGTACATACTTCCTCTTTTATCCAATATAGATACCTTTATCCTTGAAAAAAAGAAAAAGAGTAAATAATTTGTTTAAATTTATAAATAAAGCCACTTAGATATTTTTTAAGTTTTAAAAATATCCAAGTGGCTTTACACATTAAACTATAGTTTTTGTAATATATAATTTTATACCTCTGCTAAATAATACAATGTCCTAACAGGCTCTCCTGTCGCTCCTTTTGATTTATATCCCTTTGATTTTGATGATGTACTTGTACCTGCTATATCCATATGTATCCATGGAGTACTGCCAACAAATTCTCCAATAAAGGCTCCTGCTGTTATGCATCCAGCATTTTTACCTCCAGTATTTTTAAGGTCTGCTTCTTCTCCCTTTACCATATTTTTAAACTCATCATAAAGAGGCATCTTCCAAACTCTTTCTCCAGATAAAGTAGATGCTTTTTCCAATTCACAATAAAAATCATCATTATTTGTTACTACAGGAGTTGCAACATTACCTAATAATGTTAAAGCTGCACCAGTCAATGTTGCTACATCAACAACTTTTGTTACTTTTTCATTATTAATAATGTAATATATTGCATCGGCTAATGTAAGTCTACCTTCTGCATCTGTATTTAAAACTTCGATAGTTTTTCTTGCCATAGAGTTAATTATATCTCCTGGCTTATATGAACCTCCCGATAAAGCATTTTCACATGCAGCTACTACTGCTATAACATTTTTCTTTAATTTACTCTGAGATATGGCACACATAGCTCCTATTACACTTGCAGCTCCAGCCATGTCTGTTTTCATATCTAGCATAGATGCATTTGATTTTAAAGAATATCCACCAGTATCATAAGTCAATCCTTTGCCCACTAGACCTAGTATATCTGAATTCTCTTCATCTCCAAAATATCTCATTACTATAAATCTTGGTTTATTAACTGAACCTCTTGATACAGCAAAAAAAGCTTCCATACCCAATGCTTTTATTTTTTCTTCTTCATAAATCTCAACATTAAATCCATACTCTGCCCCAAGTCTAACTGCCTCTATTGCCAATGTCTTTGGGTATATTATATTTGATGGTTCGTTAACTAGATTTCTAGCTATTATAGTTGAATTAGATAGTATTCTAGCTTTTTCTATTTGACAATCTGCTTCTTTTTCAGTGAATATAATTATATTCTCTATTTCTCTTTCTTCAAATTCTTTACTTTTTGTCTTATATTTATCAAATTTATAGTTTCCAAGCAATATTCCTTCTGAAAAAGCACCTATCTCTTCTATATCTAAATTAATATTTATTATGTTAATATCATTATTTTTACATACTTTATTTCTCAATATACTTTTTATTTTTTTACATAAATTGCCCCCTATGATTCTAAGTTTTTCCTTATCTAAAGATTCTTTCTTACCAAGACCAACTAGACAAATGTCTATTAGATTTTCATTTTCGAGCAATGTCACAATCTCTATGTTATTTTCTTTAGCACTGAAGTTTTTACTTACAATATTTAATTTATCAAACATTGTAGAAACATTCTCATCTTCAAACACAGTAACTACAGTTATAGCATCATCCAAGCTTTTTAATATTTCTTTAGAACATTTTATCTGCATATCAAATTCTCCTTTTTAAAATAATTGCTCAATTATATTTCTAGAGTCTTCCAAAGAATCAAATAATTTATCTTTGTTTTTTACATCTAAACAGTTCATTTTATCACTTATTATAGATATAAATTTTAATATTTCATCATCTAGTATTTTTTCTCCACTTTCAGTTATTCCATAAAAAGTATTTCGTCTATCTCTACTATCTTCTTCTCTATATACATAGTCTTGCTCAACTAGCTTATTAAGCAATATACACAAACTAGAAGTAGATACATGTAAGTCTCTACTTAAATTTTTAAGTTCCATTTTATTATGCTTTCTTATACTTACTAAAGCAAAAAATTGCCTTTCTGTAAGTACTTTACCTTTTTTATATCTTTCATTATTAATAATCTTTATTAAATTATGAAAGTTATTCATACTTTCCAACAACAAAATAGATAACTCTTTATCACTCATAAAATTCACCTCAAAATTAATAATTGGGACTCCCTCTTATCCCCCCAATATGTTTATATATCTCTAATATAATACTTCTTTTCTTTTTATAATTATACTATAGATAAACTTTATTATCCATTTAAATTGTTTTAAACTAAAATATTATTAGGTATAAAGTAAAAAACATTTAAATTACATTATAAAATAGTGAGACTTATATCAATCTCACTATTTTACTTAAGGATATATTTTATTTTCAAAAGTATTCTAATCTTATACTACATATTATTCTTGTCTGTATTTTTATTATTTTGAGATATATTCTGAATTTTTTCTAATACTCTAGGAGTTATAGACAAGATATTATCTACTAGATTAATATTACTATCTAAACTCATTATTCTAGTTTCTCCACTTTCAACTACTACAAATGCTACTGGTTGTACAGATATAGCTCCTGCACTACCTCCTGCAAAATTTGTATCTGCTTTTTCACTTTTTATTTCAATATTTTTATCTTTCTCATCATATCCTTTTGAATATTCTCCTCCACCTATACCAAATCCAATTGTTACTTTTGATATAGGAACAACTACTGTAGTATCTGTTTTTATAGGGTCTCCTATAATAGTATTTGCATCTATAGAACCTTTAATAGTTTCAAGAGTTGTTTCCATAAGACTTTGTATCGAACCTGTTGCTCTCATTACTATCACCTCCCTTATAATTTCCTTTATTTTTATTCATAACCTTATTAACCATTATTATAAAATGAAATAAATCTTTTATTCTTGACCTTATATGTATCCTTACATTTCCCAAAAAGTAATCTTTTGTAAAATTTGGATTTACATTTAGATATATTTTTTCTGCATCAATTATATTAAATAAATTTCCATATAGAGTATTTATTAATACATACACAGAAGATGTCAAACTTACATTTTTAGTTCCAAAATCAATGTTTGAATAAAATTCATGTATTTTTATCTTTTTTAATAGTCTATAAATACTTAAAAGGTCATCAGCTAATAATATACTAGAGTCTATATTATTCTTCATCCCCTCTTTTTTATCATTATTGTTACTATTTTCAGCTGGATATAGTTGTCTATTTATATTTATTAAATCAAACATGTATTTTATATTAAGTTTTAAGCAAACATCTTTATTGTTTATATCTGCTATTAATAAGATATTTATATGAGACATTAAAAACAATACAATTATACTTATTATAAAAATTATTGCTATTATTAAGTATTTAAAATTAAGTAATTCATTAATCTCCATGTCTATATTATCATCAAAAAATTACTATTTATACTTAATTAACCATATTTATTTTACCAAAAGCACTTTTTTATATTTACACAAAAAAACACAATAACTTAGAGTATTTTAAACCTTCTAAAAAATTTAAAACTATAAACTAAATTACTGTGTTCTCCATATTTTTATTTTAAAATTAACATTTCTATTGTAAAATTAATATTCTCTTTGTATAACATTTTATTCATTTGTTAATGCTTCTTGATAAGTTTCTATAGCAGGCAACTCTTCAAGACTTTCTATATTTAGCAACTTTAAAAATTCATCTGTTGTCTTATAAATTATAGGTTTTCCTATTTTATTAAGTCTACCAGCCTCTCTTATAAGTTGATTTTCAAATAGAGTTTGTAGCACCTTATCACATTTTACTCCCCTTATATCTTCTATCTCTACCTTCGTTATTGGTTGTTTATATGCAATTATAGTAAGAGTCTCTAGTGTAGCTTGACTCAAACTTTTCTTTTTCTTTGGTTCAATAATTTTTTTTATATATTCTGCATAATCTTCATTTGTACACATTTGATATTTGTTTTCCAATTTGATTATTTGAATACCTCTATTTTTTTCTCTATATTCATCAATAAGTAAATTTAACATAATCTCTATCTCTTTTGATGAAAGTTCTTTATTTATTATATAATTTAATTCTTTTATACTTATTGGGTCACCATATGCAAACATAATAGATTCTATAATACACTTTATATCTTCTCTTTTCATTTTAACACTCCGAACTTTTTCTAATTAAAATATCATCAAAAAATATATCTTGTACCACCACTATCTCTTTTTCTTTTATAAGCTCCAATATAGATAAAAAAGTAGCAATTATTTCATCATTTTCATATGATTTTATGATATTTGTAAAAGTAACTTCTATTTTCTCTTTTATGACATTTCTTATATACACTATTTTTTCTTCCACAGATATTATCTTTTTTCTCACTATTTTATCCAATTTTTCATCATTAGTATTTTCAATTTGTGATGTTTTAACCTTAAATATATATGGAAGTATATTTTTTATTGCCTCTATTGATATATCTTCTAAATCTACATTATCATCAATAACTATTTCTTCTTTAGTTCTATAAAATCTTTCATTAATATAAGTTATATTTTCCTTTATATCTTGTGATGCTATTTTAAATTTTCTGTATTCTTCTAATTTCTCCATAAGTTCTATTCTTGGGTCTTCTTCTTCATCCTTTTGTTTGTAAAGTAAGTATTTAGATTTTATCTCTAAAAGCTTAGATGCCATAGTTATAAATTCGCTAGTTATCTCTAAATCCATTTTGTCTAACATTTTTAGATAATTAAGATATTGCTTAGTTATATCTATAATTGATATATCTTTTATATCTATCTTATGTTTAGTTATCAAGTCATACAGCAAATCTAATGGTCCCTCATAAACTTGTAATTGTATATTATACTTCATATTAATCCCTCTTTAAGTTATTTATTTTATTAAACAAATAAATATACTATTCTTAGTAATACTGTATATATTGGTGTTAATATTATTTGATATATCCCTGTAAATAAAGCAATCAACAAAATTATATAACTCATATTTTCAAATTTATATACATATTCATTCCATTTATATGGAACAAGTGTAGATATAACTCCCCATCCATCAAGTGGAGGTATAGGCAGTAAATTAAAAGCTGCAAATCCCATACTATATAAGAATACATATTCAGCTATTGTATTTATCGCATACATGTGCACATATTTATTTATAATGACACAGACTATAGCGGTCAGAACATTACAGAAAACACCTGCAAGTGAAACTATCAAATTGCCTATCTTGTAATTTTTAAAATTATTAGGATTTACTGGGACTGGTTTTGCCCATCCTATTCTAAGAATAAACATAGCCAAAAGACCAATTGGGTCGACATGTCTTACAGGATTTAATGTCATTCTTCCATAAGCCTTAGCTGTATCATCACCTAATAAATGTGCCGAGTATGCATGACCAAACTCATGTATTGATATTGCCATGGCTATACCAACTAAACTTGCTACGATTTCTCCTATATTCATACTTAACATTAATGTACATCTCCTAAATTAAATTTTTAATACTATTATAACAATTAAATAACTTATAATCAAAATTATTTTATATTATAATAATTGTGTATATAAGCATAAAATTAAAATTCATTTTTTACTTTATAACTTTTATTATTATATCATATTAGCTGTAAAAATATAATAATTACACTTATTGGTAGTATAATATTATATTGACATAAACTGACATTGTTGTTATCTTATTGGTGTATTACAAATGAAGGTAACAACAAAATGAATAGTACTGTAGAAAATAATGAACTAAAATTTAGATACACAGTTGAATCAGATACAGACCTTGTATTAAAATTTATAAAAGAGCTTGCTTCTTATGAAAACATGTTAGACGAAGTTGTTGTAACTGAAAAAATACTTAATCATTAACTATTTGTAAAGAAAAAGGCAGAAGTTTTAATTGGTTAGCAAAATAAATTACATATAAATATTATTTAATTTGACAACTAAAAAAATTAAGTTGTCATTTTTTTAGTTGTTCTTAATTTTTAGTCAATATCATACAAGAACTACAAAAAAATATATGTTACACTTTATACATTATGAAAGGAGGTTGTCCAGTTGAAACAAGAAGAACGCACAGTATGTTTTGATAGTGAATTAGAAATTGAAGCATATAGATTCAAAGGTATTATGCAAAATTTTCCAAACCATTTTCATGAACACTATGTGATTGGTTTTATAGAAAAAGGTCAAAGATATTTATCATGCAAAAACAAAAAGTATACCACAAGCACAGGAGATTTATTACTTTTTAATCCTTTTGATAGTCATACTTGTGAACAAATAGATAATGAAGTTCTTGATTATAGATGTATTAATATTAAACCAGAAATAATGCAAAAAGCTATATTAGAAATTACAGGGAAAAATTATTTACCTCAATTCAATCAGCAGGTAATATTTCGTAGTGAATTAGTACCTTTACTACAAGAACTACATCATATAATTATGGAAGAACAATTAGATTTTAAAAAAGAAGAAATATTCTTTTTCCTAATTGAACAAATAATCAATGAATATACAGAGCCAGTTTTACAATCTAACTCAGAAAAAATAAATACAGAAATTCAAATAGTCTGTGATTATTTAGAAAATAATTATGCTGAACGCATAGCACTTGATGAATTAAGTTATCTAGCAAAAATGAATAAGTACTCATTACTTCGTAATTTTACAAAATTAAAAGGTATTACACCCTATAGATACCTTGAAAATATAAGAGTAAATAAAGCTAAGAAACTTTTAGAAAATGGAATAGAACCTATAGATGCTGCTATACAAACAGGCTTTGTGGACCAAAGTCACTTTACAAATTTCTTTAAAAACTTTATTGGTCTTACACCTAAACAATATCAAAATATATTTATAAACAATGATAAAAATAATTTTAAAGAGGATAAAAAGGAGAATTGAAAAATGGAAAATAAAAATGTAAAATGTGTTATGGTAATAGATGAAAATTTACCAATGGGAATTATATCAAATACAGCAGCAGTAATGGGAGTTACACTAGGTAAATATACTCCAGAAATAGTAGGTCCAGATGTAGTTGACAAAACAGGTAATAATCATTTAGGAATTGTTGCTATACCTGTTCCTATCTTAAAAGGAAACAAAGAAATTATAAAGAATTTACGTAAAAAATTATACACTCCTGAATTTGAAGGATTAACTGTTGTAGATTTTTCAGATGTTGCACAAGGTTGTAATATTTATGAGGAATTCACACAAAAAATTGCCACTGTCCAAGAAGATGAACTACAGTATTTTGGTATAGGAATATATGGAAATAAAAAGCAAGTAAATAAACTTACAGGCAGTATGCCTTTACTTAGATAATCATTGTAAGCATCTGCTTATAACAATCTTTAATATATTAAATAAAAATACCCATATAGTACTTCTATACGGGCATTTTTTATGTGAATTATAGCTGTATCTTATCGCAAGTTATTATATCATATTATCAATTATTCTTTGAAGCATTTGTAGGTAACTTGCCTTATTTATATCTTTATTATTTATTAATTCTACTTCACCTATTACTTTTTTATCTTTACATATCTTTATCTTTCCTAAAACAGTACCTTTTTTAATTGGCATTTTAGGATTTTTTACTATTTCTATTTTCTTTTCAAACTTTTTAGAACTTCCTTTTTTAATAAGAGCATTTAAGTCTTCTTTAGCAACTAATTTGACTTTATTTTCATCAGCTTTATCTAATGTAAGTGTAGCGATATTATCTCCCTTACTACACAGCTTAACGCTTTCATAATTTGCAAATCCATAATTTAAAAGACTAGATGCATCATTAAATCTTTCAGGAGAAGTTTCTGCACCCAAAGTCGCCGCAACTAAATGAGTATTACCTCTTTTTGCTGATGCTGATAGACAATATTTAGCTTCTTGAGTAAATCCAGTTTTAACACCAGTAGCTCCTTGATAATGCTTTATAAGCTTATTAGTATTTGTAAGACCTACTGTAACTTGTTTTTTACCTACTACAACCTTATCCATCCATGTAGTTAAGTATTTACTTATCATTTCATGTTTTAATAATTCTCTAGACATTAAAGCTATATCATGAGCAGATGTATAGTGATTTGCTACTGGAAGTCCATTTGTATTTGCAAAATGAGTATCATTCATATTTAGCTCCTTTGCTTTAGAATTCATCCTATCAACAAACCCTTCAACACTTCCAGCCAAGTGTTCAGCCATAGCTACACAGGCATCATTTGCAGAAGCAACAGCTATACCTTTTAATAAAGTATCAACCTTTTGAGTTTCTCCTGGTTCTAAAAATATTTGACTACCACCCATACTAGATGCAGTTTCACTCACTTGTACTTCATCATCAAGTTTAATATCACCTGAATCCAAAGCTTCTACAATAAGTAACATTGTCATTACCTTTGTTACACTGGCAGGAGGAAGCTTCTTATGAGCATCCTTTTCATATAAAATTTGTCCACTACCAACATCCATCAAAATTGCCGATTTTGAAGATATATTTAGTTGGTTGGCATCAGCATTGTCCTTACTATTTGCAAAAGAAAAACTCAAAGGAGTAAATGCAAGTAATATAGCCAAAGCAGTACTAGCTAATTTTTTCATAGATGTCACCTCTTAAAGTTTATTTAAACTTATTTTCTCACAATTAACTTTTTTTATTCTAAATGCCTAGATATACCTTGACCCAAATTTTTTTTCTTTTCAAGCTTTTTAAAATAATCTTCTAAAACACCTTTATTCGATGCATTTTCTATTATTTCAAAGGCATCTTCATAATTCATTCCATATTCTCCTGCTATTTCCATCTTAGTTTGTTTTAAAGCTTTTCTAGCATTTTGTTTTGAAATATTATCCATAAATATCCTCCTATTAATAAAATTTATATATAAGTAGTTTTTACTAATAAAAGATTGTTATAATTGGTATTTTATGTAATATCTGAATTTTTCAATATTAAAAAGACCTCTTGTAATTCTTAAAATGATATCAATTTAATCTTTTGATATCATTTTAAGAATTACAAGAGGTCTACTTTTCAATTTTATAAACTTTATATCCTATACTTCCATTATTATAGGAAGTATCATTGGATTTCGCTTAGTTTTTTGATATAAATACTCTTTTAGGTTTTCTTTAATATTATTCTTTAAATAAGCCCATTCTTTAATATTTTTCTCTTCACACTCGTTTAGAACGTTTTTAATTATATCCTTTGCTCCATCCATTAAATCTTCAGACTCTCTTACATACACAAAGCCTCTAGATATTATATCTGGACCTGCTAAAACTTTGCCTTCATCTTTAGAAATAGTTACTACAACTATCATAAGACCATCTTCTGATAAATGCTTTCTATCTCTTAAGACTATATTACCTACATCTCCTACACCTAATCCATCAACTAGTATATTTCCTGTTTGTATACGATTTGCTACTTTAGCAGAGTTTTTATCTAACTCTAAAACATCTCCTGTTTGCATGACAAAAATATTTTCCTTGTCCATTCCAAGTTGTTCAGCTATTTCAGCATGTCTTTTTAACATTCTATATTCACCATGAGCTGGCATAAAAAACTTTGGTCTAACTAATGCATGTATAAGCTTTAATTCTTCTTGACAGGCATGTCCAGAAACGTGTATATCCGCTATATCACTATATACTACTTCTGCTCCTTTTTCAAATAAGAAGTTTATTACTCTTGATATTAATTTTTCATTTCCTGGTATTGGATGAGCAGATATTATAACTAAATCGCCACTCTTTATTTCTACTTTTTTGTGTTCTGAAAAAGCCATTCTAGCAAGAGCTGACATAGGCTCACCTTGTGAACCAGTCGTTATTATCACTAACTCGCCATCTTCATGCTTGTATATATCATTTAAATCTATTAGCATATCGTCAGAAATATCTAAATATCCTAATTCCTTGGCAACTCCAACTACATTTACCATTGAACGACCTGATATAGCAACCTTCCTATTAAACTTTTCAGCTGTATTTATTATTTGTTGTAATCTGTGTATGTTAGATGCAAACGTAGCAACTATAATTCTTCTACCATTTCCCTTTGCAAATAACTCATCAAGACCTACTCCAACAGTTTTTTCAGACATAGTAAATCCTGGTTTTTCTGCATTAGTACTATCTGCCAACATTAAAAGAACTCCTTTTTTGCTCAACTCACAGATTCTATGCATATCCATAACATCACCATCAATTGGAGTTAAGTCAATCTTAAAGTCTCCTGTATGGTATATTATCCCTTGGTCTGTGTGTACTGCAATAGAGTAAGCATCTGGTATACTATGGTTATTTTTCAAAAACTCTACTTCCATATTATCAAGCTTTATAACTTGTCTTGGAGTTATGACATTTAACTTAACATTATTCATCTTATGTTCTTTCAATTTTACTTGTATAAGACCTATACTAAGTCTCGCTCCATATACAGGAACATTTATCTTTTTTAGTATATATGGAAGAGCTCCTATATGGTCTTCATGTCCATGTGTAATAAATATACCCTTTATTTTATCCCTGTTTTTGACTAAATAAGTTATGTCTGGTATAACTATATCTACTCCTAACATTTCATCTTCTGGAAAACTAAGTCCAGCATCTATAACAATTATTTCATCTTTATACTCAACAACAGTCATATTTTTTCCAACTTCGTTAAGTCCACCTAAAGCCATTACCTTTATCTTGTTGGTGTTCTTTTTGAACAATTGCATCATCTCCTTCTGTCTATTTAATTTTTTAACACGTTCTACAATCTTAAATAATATCAAATCACGCACTCGCTACCAGTTATTCTTATTGTACCATAATTCGTATCATATTTTAAGCTATATTTAAAATACATTTAACGTATTATTTTGACAAACCTATTTTATTTTGATATCCTCTAAATATTATATGATTTAATATCTGATATTTTAGGAGGATTTATGCGTGGTAAAACTCATTGTGCAATAGGAATTTTAACAGCTATCCAGACATCTTTAATTTTTACAATTCCTATATCTCTAGTAGATATTTTAGTTTCAGCTACTTTTGCAGTACTGCCCGATTTGGATAAATCTAATTCTATGGTCTCAAATTTCATTCTAAAAAACAATATATCCAAATACATATATAGAATTTTTATATACGCTATTAATATTATTATTTTCTTTATTTCAATAAATATAAATGATAATTTTTATTTAAGTGCAATAATTACATTTGTTGCAATTATAATTATTGAGGCAAAACTAACCCATACATTTCTGAGAAAAATCTTTCTATCATTAATATTTATACTATTAGCTATATGCTTATACATCGTAGAAGTTGAAATATATTTTATAATTTTTTGTCTAATGTTGTCAATTTTTCCCTGGCTAAAGCACAGAAGCTTTTCTCATAGTATATTTGCAACCATCATAATATATTTTTTACTAAAACAAATAGAATTAATCACTAGTATTAATAATTTATCTTTTTATGGAACACTTGGCTATGCAAGCCATATGTTTTTAGGGGATTTATTTACAAAACAAGGAATACCACTTTTTTATCCACTAAGTGAAAAAAAGATTTCCTTAGGATTTTTAACAGTTGGAGGACTATTTAGTAATTTTATAGAAAAATCATTTATTTTCATACTTATAGGATTAATTATATTTTCAATATTAAAATTATAAAAAGCTTTAAAGCTATTTATATTTATACTATATATTTAAATTTATAATAAAAAATGGAAGAATAGCATAGAATATAAAAGTTCTATACTATTCTTCCATCAACATTAAATTACAGAAGAATTATTCTTCTGAATCACTTATTTTATTGCACTCATCACATAATCCATAAAATTTAACATCATGATCAAGTATTTTAAATTTGTACAATGATTGTATTTCTTTTTCTATATTGTCTAAAAGGTCTTCTTTAGCTTCCATTATCTTTCCACAATTTTTACAAATAAGATGATGATGATTATGACAGTCTTCTTTATGTAGACTAATCTCATATCTTATACACCCATCATCTAAGTTTAGTTTTGATATTAATCCTATTTCGTCTAATAACTGCATTGTTCTGTATACAGTAGCTAGCCCTATTTCAGGACAGTCAACCCTAACTAAATCATAGATTTCTTCACTACTTAAATGTGAATGGTCATGTTGAAGCAATATCTCAACTATTGCTCTTCTTTGTGGCGTAATCTTAAAACCAGTTTCTTTTAACTTGTCTTTTAATAAATCCATTGTGTTTGCCATAACATCACCCTTACTATTTTCAATTGATAATCTTTATTAAATAATATTGTAATTGATAATTCTTTTTTTGTCAAGACATTTGAAAAAATTTAATTTCTTCTCATAATATAAATATATACCCATAAAAGATATATTATTCACCAAAATCTATAAATTTTTTAATAAAAAATAAAAAAACAGATATATACTATAAATACTTTTTACAATTAATAATTCTTAATTAAAGTAAATACAGTAAAATACCTGATTTTTTATATACAAACTTAATTATTTACCTAGTTAAGTCCATTTGATTCATCTTCGTCGTAATTTAAACCTTCTTCTTCCATTATAGCAGTATATACAGCTACAACAGTTTCATACTCTTCATCACTTTCTAAAGGTATTAGTATTTCTCCTTCTTCATCTTCATCAATTCTAAATATTAAAGCTTCTTCAGCCTCTTCATCATCTAAAGGCATTAATATTGCATATTCTTTTCCTTCTGCTTCTAATGTTAATATTATTTCAAATTGGCTTTCTACACCATTTTCATCAATTAAATTTATTATATTTTCTTCCATAATGTCATTCACCTCAAATTTATTTTTATTTTTATTATTTATATTATATATCATAAGTATTCAATTTTATAGTTCTTTTATGAATTTATTTTAAAATCTAAATATCCTTGTAAAATTATTACTGCTGCCAACATATCTATAACCTTTTTTCTTTTTTGTCTACTAACATCCGCTTCTAACAAAGATCTCTCTGCTGCTACTGTAGAAAGTCTCTCATCCCAAAACTCTACATCAATTCCTGTTTCTTCTTTTAATAATTCACAAAACTTAATTACCTTTTCTCCTTGTGGTCCTAAAGTACCATTCATATTTTTTGGTAATCCTGACACAATTTTATTTACTTGTTTTTCTTTTATTATAGCTTTTAATTCTTCAATATCCTTCTTCTTGCCAACTCTTCTTACCGTTTTTATCCCTTGTGCAGTTAATCCCATTAAATCACTTACAGCAACTCCAATAGTTTTATCTCCAACATCAAGACCCATTATTCTTCCATCTAACATATTTTCTCCTTTTATTTACCTTATTTTATAAAACATATACATTTCATTAATTACAAAAATTGCAATATGAATTTTTGATGTAAGCTGTTTGGTTTACATTAATAATCATATTGCAACTTTTTATTCAAAGCATATATACATTAAAAAATTTTTAATTATTTTTTTCAAATATTATCATGTTTATGCTTATTATTATAAGTGGTATAAGTATATATATAGATGCTGTAGATGCAGCAACTATACCAGAGTCATTAACTAAAAGAGTAATTATACAACCAACCATAGATGCAATGAATCCTTTAAACAAAATCGGAAAATTATTCATTATCTTTCTAAAGTGTCTAGATGGTTTAAATATAAGTACTGCAATCACAGCAATTCCCACAAGTAAAATATTTACCCATACACTTGTCTGTGCTAATTGCATATTCATTTGAATTTTTCTTCCAAATGTCTGCAATATCTCTCCTGGTCCATTTAAGAAAATTCTTTGTACAAACATTCCTAAGTGAGATTCACTACCTGAGATTATATCTAGAGCTGCAAATGCACAAACAACAACCACAGCTGAAATAGCTAATAGTGCAACTTTTTTAATGTCTAGTTTAACATCATATATAAGCATTATAAACAACAAATATGCTACACATTCTGATATTGCTCCACCAACATTTGCCCCCATGGAAGGATATGCGCTAGTTATAAGTATTATTAATGAAAATATTACAACAAGTGGCTTAGAAACCTTCTTGTAATGTAATAAAACTGCTAAACCAAATACTGCACTTGCTATGGTTACACCTTCATACTCATTTCCTACACCATAGTATCTGGCACCAATAACAGCATCATAACTCATTATATTATTTTGCATTAAGTATGTTCCAAATACAGAATCTATGACTATTATTAAAATAGTCAGTGTTGCAAAAAATCCCATATGTTTTATATCATTGTCTTTAAATAACTTTCGACCTAATAAGTATAACACTAGTGTAGTTACAAAGATTCCCAAAGATATTGTAATTGGGGTCTTAAAATTCATCAAAGGAGCCAACATAAATGACAGAGGCATTATTATACCCAATTTTATAAACTCCTTAAGTACTTTGAATACACGCTCTTTATGTGGCATGTAATTTCTAAAGAATATTGCAAACATTGCAATCACCCAAGAGGCAGATATTACACCTACAAATCCATTTATGATACTTGACCTTATAGATGATATAGATACTATCTTTTTATAAAGTGATTTTAGGTAACTAGCATTATCTTCTTTGTCAACCAAAGTATAACTTCTACCCACCATTTCATCATTTTTAAGACCAAACTCATTTAATATGTCCACTCCAACATCTAAGTTTGCAACAATACCAGCTTTTCTTGTTGTAGCAGATTCCAATAGACCCTTTCCTTCTCCACTAAATTTTATTATTGGAGAAAGTCTTCTCTTATTTTTATAATCTAAATCACTTGGAAAAGCACTTGATACATAAACAGTATCATTTTCTCCAACCATAGAAAACACTTCTTTAAGGTATTTATCTATATTTTTTACAATATTTTTCTTCATTGCAGCATAAGTATTATCATTTAAATTCAATCTATACATATCTAATCTATATGTATCTCCAAGTTCTACAAATATAGCATCACTATTTTTATAAGACTTTTTAGTTTCATCTAATAACTTATCGTAGTCTGTAACTATTCCAAACGGCATCTTAGAATCTTTTTTGTTAATATCATCAATATTCCCAGAATCAATTCTTCCATATTGATCCATAGCAACTAAACATAAATTTCTATTTTTAACTAATTGGTTATTTTCAATTATATCAGCATTTCCAATTACGGATGTTTTTAGTCCATTTTCTGATAAAGTTTTTCCCAATGAACCTAAGGTTGCTCCATATTCTCCATACTCTAGATTTTCATTTATTGACCTATTAATACTTAAATTATTTATCTCTTTAGCTTTTTGACCTGTTGCAACTTCAAAAGTTTTAGCAGTATCTTGGTCTACTTTTTGAAAATTGATATAGTCTTCAGTAGTTACATCAGCTCTTACTCCTGCACCCATACTAGCATAAGACCTTCTATCATCAGTACCTTGATCCCCTCTTATATTCATAAGAGCTATATGACCTCTCTTTTCTAGCTCACTCTTTAAGATTGGAACCTTCAACATACTTCCAAGATTGGTCCTATTCATATCAATAAATATGACTTTGCCCTTTTCTTCAGCAGAACTGTAGCTAGCAGTTGATACAAAAATCATAATAACTACTGCCAACAATGACATAATCTTTTTTCTCATTTATTTGACCTACTTTCTATTCAGATAGTGCGTGATTACTTCTTCAAGTATCTCATCTCTTTCAAATTTTTTAATTATAGCTCTTGCATTTTTATGACTAGTTATATAACTAGAATCGCCAGAAAGGAGATACCCTATAATTTGATTTATAGGGTTATATCCTTTTTCAACTAGTGCTTTATATACAAAATCTATCGTATCTCCCACACTCATTCTATCTTCTGGTATTCCTTCAAATTTCATAGTGTAGTCTAAATCTTTTTCCAAACTAAAAACCTCCTTAAGTGAATGTTATTTAACTTGTGTCTTAATAACCTCACTTGCATAGCTTAGAGCTTGGTCAACCTTAGATATGTCACTAGCTCCTGCTTGTGCCATATTAGGTCTTCCTCCACCTTTTCCTCCAGCTATTTTTGCAACTTCTCTAACTATATTCCCTGAATGTATTCCTTTATCTAACACATCTTTAGTAGCAGTAACTACAAAGTTAACTTTATCATCTACTACATTTGCCAATACTACTACACCAGAGCCAAGCTTATCTCTTAAATTATCTGCTGTTTCTCTTAGTGTATCCATATCCATACCTTCAAATTTATTAGTTATTAAGTTAACTCCATTTACTTCAAGCTTAGAATCAAAAATAGAATCAGCTGATTGTAAACTCATTTTAGTCTTTATATCATGTAATTCTTTAGATAAATTTTTATTTTCTTCTAATAAAGAACTTATTCTTTGAATTAAATTATCTTCTTTAGATTTTAAATTTACACAAACTTCAGATATAATTCCTTCTTTTTCTTTTAAGTATTCATAAACAGCTTTTCCTGTTATTGCTTCTATTCTTCTTACTCCTGCTGCTACTCCACCTTCAGACAATATTTTAAACATTCCTATCTGAGAAGTATTTGTCAAGTGAGTTCCTCCACAAAGTTCTGTAGAATAATCTCCCATAGAAACTACTCTTACTTCATCACCATATTTTTCACCAAATAGTGCTGTAGCTCCTTTTTCTTTTGCTTCTTTTATATTCATAATATCACATTTTATGTCTAAAGATGATAAAATAACATTATTTACTTTTTCTTCTATAACTTTTAATTCTTCATTTGATATAGCTTCAAAGTGAGTAATATCAAATCTTAATCTATCTGGAGTAACTAAAGAACCAGCTTGATTAACATGCTCTCCTAATACTTCTTTTAGTGCTTTATGAAGTAAATGTGTAGCACTATGGTTTCTTGCAGCAGACATTCTAACATCTCTATCTACTAATGTCTTTACTTTATCTCCATTACTTATTTTTCCTGATTTTATTATACCTATATGTTTTATACTATTATTAGCACCTTTTTTAGTATTTAATACTTCCACTACTAAATTTTCGTTGGTTATTAATCCACAATCACCAACTTGTCCTCCACCTTCAGGATAGAAAGTAGTATTGTCTAGTACTATAGATACTTTATCACCTTCTTTTGCATTTTGAACTAATTCATCCTCTTCAACTATAGCTTCAATAATTCCTTCACCATATAATTCACTATATCCATTAAACATACTATCTATAGTAGACTCTAATTTTGATAGAGGGTCTTCCTTCCAACTTTCTCCATCCATATTTCCTCTAGCATTTCTAGCTCTTTCTTTTTGTTTTTCCATTTCTTCATTGAAAGACTCTTCATCTACAGATAAATGTTCTTCTTCCAAAATTTCTTTAGTTAAGTCTATAGGAAATCCATAAGTATCATACAGTTTAAAGGCTTCTTGACCACTTAAAACAGTTTTTCCTTCATTCTTTAATGCTTCTATATATGAGTTCAATATTTCTGTTCCTTGGTCTATAGTTTCATTGAATTTTTCTTCTTCTATTCCAACAACTTTTTTAATATAACTTTCTTTTTCAACTAAAACTGGATATGCTTTATCATTTACCTTTATGACTTCATCTATCAGTTTTTGTAAGAATAATTCTTTTACACCTAATAGTTTACCATGACGAGCAGCACGTCTAAGAAGTCTTCTAAGAACATAGCCTCTTCCCTCATTTGATGGAAGTACTCCATCACTAACTAAGAATGTCACAGCTCTTATATGGTCAGTTATTATTCTTATTGATATATCATTTTTTGGATTTACTCCATATTTTACTCCTGTTAACTTTTCAACTGCTTCCAATATAGACTTAATAGTATCTACTTCAAAGATAGTGTCCACACCTTGCATGATACATCCCATTCTTTCAAGGCCCATACCTGTATCTATATTTTTACTTTCTAATAAACTGTAGTTTCCTTCTTCATCTCTATCAAACTGAGTAAATACATGGTTCCAAAATTCTAGGTATCTGTCACAGTCACAGCCTGGTTTACAGTCTGGATTATCACACCCATATTCTTCTCCTCTATCAAAATATATTTCTGAACAAGGACCACAAGGACCTGTACCTATCTCCCAGAAGTTATCATCTTTACCAAGTCTAACCATTCTTTCTTCTGGGAAATTCATTTCTTTTGCCCATATATCATAAGAATCGTCATCTTCTTCATATACAGTTACCCATATTTTATCTTCTGGGATACTTAGCCATTCTGTGACAAATTCCCATCCCCATTTAATTGATTCTCTTTTAAAGTAATCTCCAAATGAGAAGTTACCCATCATTTCAAAAAAAGTAGCATGTCTTGCAGTTATACCTACATTTTCTATATCTCCAGTTCTTATACATTTTTGAGATGTACACATTCTTAAACTTGGAGGTACTTCTACACCTGAAAAATAATTTTTTAAAGGTGCCATACCTGAGTTTATAAGCAATAAACTCTTGTCATTGTTTGGTACTAAAGAATAGCTATCTGCTACATAGTGACCTTTTGACTCAAAAAATTCTAAAAACTTACTTCTTATCTCGTTTAGTCCCATCTTTTCCATATTATGTTCCTCCTAATAAATTATATTTTTTCGTTTAAATAAAAAACCTCGTCCCTATAAATAAATTTATAGGGGCGAGGACAATCGCGGTACCACCCTAATTATCATAAAAAATTATGATATCTTCGGAAAACCTTAGCTATAACGTAACTACCGTCAATCTCTACTTAAATCTACCTTGTTAATTCAAGGTACATTGTTCAAAATTGCTACTAAAAGGCTGCTTCAAATATTTTATTCTAAGGGCTTTCAGCATGTTCCCTCTCTCTGTAAGACATCAAATACTTTACTATTCCTTATCACTGTATTTGTTTTTAATTAATATAATAATTATATTACTAAATTTTACAAAATTAATCAATACTATATTTTAATATACAATAAATTTATTTTATAAACTTTGTTTTAGATTTATAGACTATATTACTTATTTTATAAGTTTCTTAGATATTTTTATAAACTTTTCTCTATTATTCCTCCGCCTACTACAATATCTCCATCGTACATTACAACAGATTGACCTTTTGTAATAGCTCTTTGAGCTTCATCAAATACTATTTTAATAGTATTTTCTCCAACATTATAAATAGTAGCTGGTGATGGTTTTGCAGAGTATCTTATTTTTGCTTGAACTCTTAATGGCTCTTCTAGTTTGTCTATTGATATAAAGTTAACATCTTTTGCAATAAGTTCTTTTTTAAATAATTCTTCGTTGTCTCCAAGGACAATAGTATTATTTATTGGATTTATATCTACTACAAACATTGGTTTGCCAAAAGTAATTCCAAGACCTTTTCTTTGTCCTATTGTATAGTATAGTATCCCTTTATGTTTTCCAAGTACATTTCCTTTAGTATCTACAAAAAAACCTTCTTCAATACGCTTTTCAGAATGTTTTTTTACATAATTTGCATAGTCATTATCTTTAACAAAACAAATTTCTTGACTATCAGGTTTATTATGGACTGCCATTCCCATTTCTTTAGCAATTTCTCTTACTCTATCCTTTTCATAATCACCTATTGGTAGTAGTGTATGTTTTAATTGTTCTTGTGTAAGATTATAAAGTGCATAAGTCTGGTCTTTTTTATCTGTAACAGATTTTTTTAATAAATATCTTCCTGTATCTTCATCTTTTTCTATTTTTGCATAGTGACCTGTAGCCACATAATCACATCCTATTTGTCTAGCTCTTTTATAAAAATCGTCAAATTTTATATGTTTATTACAAGCTATACAAGGATTAGGAGTTTTTCCTTCTAAATATTCATCTATAAAATAATCTATTACTTTTTCTTTAAATACTTCTCTAAAATTCAGAACATAAAATGGTATTCCTATTTTATTTGCTACTCTTCTAGCATCTTCAACTGCTGATAAAGAGCAACAACCACCTTCATTTTCAACTTCGTCATCGTCTTGCCATAATTTCATAGTAACACCAATGACGTCGTATCCTTGCTGTTTTAAAAGATATGCAGCTACAGAACTATCTACTCCTCCACTCATACCTATCATTACTTTTTTATTCATAAACAAATTTCACCTCATCTTTTGCATTACTTATTATTATACCATATAGAGCAAGCATTGTATTTATTTAAAATATAGCTTGCTCTATTTTCTAAAAAAAATAATATTATTAGGTAATTTTAAAAGATTTAAGTGTAATTTTTTATTTATTAACTACCACTACTGACGCTGTTGTTTCTGTTATTATATTATTAGAATTACTAACATCAACTAGTTCTATTTTCACCTTATAAGTACCTTCTTTATTTCCAACTAGATAAACTTCTGTTGTTGCACCTTGCAATGGAAAACCTTCCATTGGTCCCCATCCTGTGTTTACTATGTTAAACCAGTTCCCATTGCTATCCTTAGCAATTAGTTGTATTCCACCTAAGTCTGCTGAACCTTCTTCTGGACTTATTTGAACTCTTACATTATTATAATCATTTTTGCCTTTATTTAGTGTAATCTTTACAGGCGTTCTACCATCTACACTTTCAAACTTAGGTATACTGCCATTTTCATCCTCATCTATTTTATTTTCTTCCGTTATATTAGCTATATCATTATTTTCATTTATAGTTATAGAAGCTTTACCCCAAGTAGCAGTTTTTGAATCTTGTGATAATGTACAATCTCCATATCCATTAATAATCACTTTATCTTTATCATAGTTGTCAGTTTTTATTGGAGTATATTCACTTATATTGCAATCACCTGTTAAATCTAGTCTTGCATTAGTTTCATTTACAATTCCATCATCTTTTACATATTCTACATTAACTCCATACCATCCGTTTCCACTTGTTACAAGATTTGAAGCTATTACTGATGAACCATTTACTATTAAACCTGCCCCCTTATTATTATTTAAAGTTACATTGTTTAATTCAACATTTTGTGATAAATAAACATGCATTCCTGATTTGTTTAATTTGTCTGAATCTAAACCTGTTACTTTTAGATTGTTTATTTTCACACCATCTTTTCTGTCTATTGTTACTATATTTTCGTACCCTGGTTTAGTATCAGTAAATTCTACAACTTTTTTCAATTCAGCATTATTAATACCATTTATAACTATTTTTTTATCTATAACAACTGGCTTTTTAACATCTATTTGTCCACTTATTTCCCACACTTGACCATCTTCTTGTAAAGCAAGTGCTTCTTCTAATGTATCAGTATCAGTAATCTTTATTGTCTCCACTTTAGCAGGTTCAGCTACCGTTACTGTAATAGTTGGAAGTGATACTCCTTCTGATAGCTTATATCCACTTGATAGACTTGCACTAAATATATACTTTCCTGCTACTTGGCTAGCATATTCTGGTGTACTTTTCCAAGTTACACCTACTTTTGTATTAGCCACTCCAGACACAGTTGCTGATAACTCTTTTGGTAAGTTTAACTTACTTAATTCTGTTCCATTTTCTACATTTTGTACTTTTATTGAATTATCAAGTGCTGTTATTGATGTTATCAATTTATCTTTTACAGATGAACCACCACTTGAACTTCCTCCACTTGATGAAGAGCCTCCAGATGAACTTCCACCTGGTTTAGTGCCATCTACACTTGGAGTCTGAGAACCTTCTACTTTGTCAGTTATTGTTCCTTCATTTTTTATATTTGTTCCTGTAGCATCATTTTTTATGTTTGTTATTTTTCCGTTGTTTTTAACTACAACATTGCTAGAATTATTTTGTATTTCTACTTTTTCTATTTTTGCTCCACTTTCATTTATTATTGTTCCACCTTTACTATCCTTAACCAAAACTTTATTTATTGTACCTTTATTTACTATATCTGCATTTGGAGCAGTTACTACTATCGTACCTGTATATGTACCATTTAAATTTACAGAAATTGAATTATTAGTACTCAATGATAAATCATTTGACATAGTTCCTGATGGCTTAATATTTATAACATCATTTGCATCAGCTTTATCTAAAGCTATTTTTAACTCTTCTATATTTTTAACTTCATATGTTGTTGTAGATTGTGATTTTTTTATCTCAGAAAAAGCATTCTCATTGCCTGAACCACCAACCTGTGTAACTGTTTTTAAGCTTTTAGTATTTAATACTTTTTCTTGTTCTTTATTTAATTTATTTCCAACTAAAACTACTGGTGTATTATTTTTTGCTGCCAATGAACCTACTGCTAATGAATCTATAAGATCTCCTTGTTTATTCATACCATCTTTTGTTATATATGCATTTTTCAACTCTTTTGAACCATATAATCCACTTATAACAGCCGCATTAGTTTCATTTCTATCTTTTCCTGATAATCTCTTAGGACTAGGTAAAGTGCTTTTTGTAGCTTCTGAAATCGACTGCACTCCTCCTATTACATAAGATGTTTTTATACCTTTATCTTTTATAAATTGATTTGATTGTTTTATTCCATCTTCTGGACTAGAAAGAATTATTGGCATTTTATTTTGAGCAGCCGCAGCTCCTACACTTACTGCGTCAGCAAGACCTTTTTCTCCATTAACTACAACTATCTCTGAAATATTACTACTTGCTTTTCTTACAAGAGACTCATCTAATTTTTTAGCTATTTCTAAAGAAGTTTGATATCTATCATTTCCTGAGATTCTTTCTGTATCAATTTTTAATGATTTTAATTGTGTCTCTACCTCTGAACCTAAAGTTTTTGTCCCGCCTATTAAATATACTTTTTCTGCTTTTAACCTTATTATTTCTGCTTTAGTTCTATCATCTAATTTATTGTTTTGTGTCAAAAGAATTGGTGCATTCTTAGAACCAGCAAAAGGAGTTGCAGTCAATGCGTCTACTATAGTATTATCATTAACTAATATCACATTTTTAGATGTATCCCATCCTTTTTTACTTATTTGTATGGCAGTTTCCCATCTACCTGAACCTTTAAGTGTATCACTGTTTGTTTGAGCATTTGATATGCCTGCTGTTGCACTGCTAATTACTAATGATATAGTAAGTATTGCTGCTATCCTCTTTGGTATTTTCATAACTGTTCCCCCTAATATTGTATTTAGTTGAAATGTGCCTTTTTAAAGAAAATAGCATTTTTAAGTAAAAATTTCTGAAAATATATTTTTATATGAAATCCTTGTAAACGATTGATTTGCTGAGATTTTTTATATTTTTTAATGTTTAAATATTATGGATGTGTATATTTTTTTATTATTTCATTAATTTCCAAAACGGGCTAGAATGGCAGTTTTAACAATAAAAAATAGCCGTTTTCTTTAAAACGGCTATTTTTCATCTTACTATACCATTATACACTTTTTTAAAATGATTTTAAACTTTTTTTGGAAAATTATTCCTTATTTTATTCTTCTTCCTCAATATCATGGTCATGAGCATCATCTATAACATATCCATCTAATTCTGGTATATGGATATTATTCTTTTTAGCATAGTCTATAAGTGCTGCTTTTACAGCTTGTTCTGCTAAAACTGAACAGTGCATTTTTACTGGTGGTAAACCATCCAAAGCTTCAGCAACAGCTTTATTTGTAAGGTCTAATGCATCTTTTATAGTCTTTCCTTTTATCATTTCAGTTGCCATAGAAGAACTTGCTATAGCTGAACCACAGCCAAATGTTTTAAACTTAACATCTTTTATTATGTCTCCTTCTATGTCTAAAAATATCTTCATTATATCTCCACATGTAGGATTTCCAACTTCACCTACACCACTTGCACCTTCAATTTCTCCCATATTTCTTGGGTTCATAAAATGTTCCATAACTTTATCACTATATTGCATTATTTTTTCCTCCTACATTAATTTATGCCTATTTTTTATGTCTTATCTATTTTGTCTATTTTACTAATCCTTGTTTCTTTGCATCATCGTAAAGTGGTGACATACTTCTAAGTCTTTCTATAACTTTTGGTAAATTTTCTAATATATAATCTATATCATCATCCGTTGTAAAATCTCCAACTGTAAGTCTCAATGAACCATGTGCTATTTCATGTGGTAAACCTATTGCAAGTAATACATGTGAAGGGTCTAATGAACCAGAAGTACATGCAGAACCACTTGAACCAGCAATTCCTAACATATCTAATAGTAAAAGTATTCCTTCACCTTCTATAAATTGGAATGCAAAGTTTGCATTTCCTGGTAATCTATTTTCTAAACTACCATTTATTCTTGTATAAGGTATTCTTTCTAAAACACCATCTATTAACTTATTTCTAAGACGAGTTAAAGTCTCAACATGGTTTTGCATATTTGCTTTAGCTAATTCTGCTGCTTTTCCATATCCAACTATTGCAGGTATATTTTCTGTACCTGCTCTTTTGCTTTTTTCTTGTGCTCCACCATGGACAAAGTTATGAAGTCTTACACCTTTTCTTATGTATAAAGCTCCAACACCTTTTGGTCCATATATTTTATGTGAAGACATACTCATTAAATCTATTCCTAATTCTTTAACATCTACTGGAATATTACCTGAAGCTTGTACTGCATCAGTATGGAATAATATACTGTGTTTTTTAGCTATTTCAGATATTTCTTTAATAGGTTGTATAGTTCCTATTTCATTATTTGCAAACATTATACTTATTAGTATAGTAGTATCTTTTATTGAATCTTCTAATTGTTTTAAATCAATTTTTCCTTCGCTATCAACATCTAAATAAGTTATTTCAAATCCATGATGTTTTTCTAAGTATTCACATGTATGAAGTATTGCATGGTGTTCTATTTTTGAAGTTATTATATGATTACCTTTATTTTTATTAGCATAAGCTACACCCTCTAATGTCCAGTTATCACTTTCTGAACCACCTGCTGTAAAATATATTTCACTAGGTTCAGCATTTATAAGGGCTGCTACTTGTTCTCTTGCTTTATCTAAAGCATCTTTTGCTTCTCTTCCGAATGTGTGAAAACTAGATGCATTGCCAAAATAATCTGTTAAGTATGGCATCATTGCATCTAATACTTCTTTTTTAACAGGTGTTGTTGCAGAATAATCCATATACAATCTTCTTTTTTCCATTACATTCATCTCCAAATCTATTTTTTAGTTATATTTGTTATATCATTTTCTAATTTATTTTTGTTATAGTCATTTATCATATCTTTAAGAGTAATTGAATCTATAACATCTTCTATACCCTTTTTCATCTTTTCCCAAACTATTTTTGTTACACACATGTTTGAGTTTTCACAGACATCTTCATCTAGTACACAGTCAGATAATGCAACTGGACCTTCCAATACTACAAGTATATCTCCTACTGTTATGTCTTCAGCATTCTTTGAAAGCAAATATCCTCCTTGAGCACCTCTTACACTTTTTACTAGACCCGATTTTTTTAAAGATGAAAATATTTGTTCTAAGTACTGGTCCGATATTTTTTGCTTTTTAGCAATAAATTTTAATGACACTGGTCCATTATCTTGATTTAGTGCTAATTCAAACATTGCCTTTAGTCCATATCTACCTTTAGTAGACAACTTCATACATTATCACCTCTATATAGAAATCTAATTCATACTGTTTTAGTAGGAATTACTTTCAACATAATTTTATTATACCCTACTAATTTTGTCAAGATTAATTTTAATTTTTTTATTTTGAATAAATCCCCCATTTTCCAATGTTTTCAAATCCTAATTTTTTATATATCTTTCCAGCTTCTTCATTATCATAAAACAAACAAGGCATTTTATTCTCTCTTAAAAGTTCTGAACATAGTTTAATTAAACATTTTGTAGCAAGCCCTCTAGCTCTATATTTAGGATGTGTACCTACTCCAATTATCATTGCATGAGTCCTGTTTTCTGATGTACTCTTTGCCATTGATACTACTTCTTTGTTAATCTCTATACAATATCCTCTACCTGTTCTTAAACCATTTTTTAAACTATCTAAAGTTGTACTGTGGAATTCATCTATCAAATCATAAAGCCTAACTGTTTTCTTTAGATTTCCAAGTCTAATTCTCTTGACCTTTTCATTACAATGATTGTCAACTAAAAATTTTTTAGTTCGAAGCTTACAAAAATCAACTATTTTTAGATTATTAAGTCCTAATCGCTTTGCTAAAGCATCTACAGCACTTATTTTTCCAGAAATTTCTTCGTAATCAGTGTCACAAAGCAATTCATAAAAGCCTTCAACATCATACTCTCCATCTGAATAAAACATCATAAATTCAAAATATTTAAGTAGTACTGCTCTGATTTCACCATTTAAACCTATATCTGCCCATAAATTTAAAAAGTTATTTCCATATCCATATCTTTCAATATCCCCTATTATAAATAAATTGTACTCAGGTTCTTTTTTTAAATATTTCATAACTCTACTATGATAACTTGAGTTAAGCTTTATAATCATAATATCTACCCCCGATACATAAAATTCAACTTAAAAATCGCTATCCAAATATTCTAGATATTTCTTTATATTTTTCTCAGTTTTGTTTTCTTGTGGTATGTAGTAAATACTATCTTTTATGCTATCTGGCAAATACTGTTGTTTTACATAATGATTTTTAAAGTTATGAGGATATTTATATCCACATCCTCTACCTATATCTTTAGAACCAGAATAATGAGCATCTTTTATACTGTTTGGTATGTCTTTAACAAACTCTCTATCTAATTCATCTAATGCTTTCATTATTGCCATACATGCAGAATTAGATTTTGGTGATGTAGCTAAAAGAACAGTAGCTTCTGCTAATGGTATTTTTGCTTCAGGAAATCCAAGCTGCATAGCGGAATCTACACAGGCTTTTACAATAACAACTGCATTTGGATAAGCTAAACCTATATCTTCACTAGCTATTACTAAAAGTCTCCTACAGATACTGATTAAATCTCCACCTTTTATAAGTCTTGCTAAATAGTGTATGGATGCCTGCGGGTCACTTCCCCTTATAGATTTTTGAAATGCACTTAAAATATCATAATGACTATCACCATTTTTATCATAGTTTATAATTTTATTAAATGTAGATTTTTTTACTACATCTGAATCTATATAGATTATGTTATCTTTATTTGGTTTAGTTGAATAAACTACTAATTCTAAAGCATTTAAAGCCCTTCTCATATCTCCATCAGAGATAATAGCTATATCCTCAATAGCATCATTATTACATTCAATATCCATATAACTATCTTCATTTAAAACTTCAATTGCCCTTCTTAAGCCTTTTTCTATATCTAATTTTTCTAAAGGCTTAAATTCAAATATAGTCGCTCTACTTAGAAGAGCTTTATATACATAATGATATGGATTTTCTGTAGTACTAGCAATCAAAGTTATACTACCATTTTCCATAAATTCTAATATCGACTGCTGTTGTTTTTTATTAAAACTTTGTATCTCATCTATATATAGTAAAACCCCATTTATATTACTTATACTTCCAAGTTCTGCTATTACTTTTTTTATATCTTCTAGTGATGAATTAGTGGCATTTATTTTATAAAAATTTTTATTGCTTTTTTCTGCGACAATTTCTGCTACAGTAGTTTTTCCAACACCTGGTGGACCAAAAAATATCATATTTGGCAAAAAATTAGTCTGTAATATCTTAGACAGTATTTTTCCATTACCAATTATATGACTTTGACCTATTACATCATTCATTGTTTTTGGTCTTATTTTATCTGCTAAAGGCATATTCCCACTCCTATTCAAAAAAAATATTTCATGATTATTATCCCAATAATCCGTCTAAAAAAGGTATCTATTTGAAATAGATACCTTTTCTAATCACAATCTATAAAATTTAGATTATTGATTGTTTTTTAATTTTTTTAATTCATCTGTAAGTTTATCATTAAGTATTCTTATATGAGTTCCTTTCATACCTAATGATCTTGATTCTATCACACCTGCACTTTCAAATTTTCTAAGTGCATTTACTATAACTGACCTAGTTATACCAACTCTATCAGCTATTTTACTTGCTACAAGTAAGCCTTCTTTACCGTCTAATTCAGCAAAAATATGTTCAACTGCTTCAAGCTCGGAGTAGGACAGAGTGCCTATTGCCATTTGAACTACAGCTTTTTTTCTCATTTCTTCTTCTAATTCTTCACCTATTGCTCTTAATATCTCAAGACCAACAACAGTTGCACTGTATTCAGCTATCACTAAATCATCATCATTAAATGACATTGAATATCTTGAAAGTACTAATGTTCCAAGTCTTTGTCCACTTCCTAATATTGGTACTACAGTAGTATATTTTTGTAATCTTCCTTGTTCTTCAGGGAAAATCTCTAATATCTTCTCACCATTTAAGTTTTCTAGTGTCTCATCAATTTTTAATAAGTTTTGAGTATATTCTTCTGAGAATTTTTTTTGCTTAGTATATTCGTCTTCTATAACTGAGCTATCTTCAATATCATTTAAATGAAGCCCTAGAACTTTACCTTTTGCACTTACTACATAAACATTAGAATTTAATACATCTCCTAATGCTCCGGCCAGTAAATCAAAAGAGACACTGCTTCCACCACTTGTTTGTAATGTTTTATTTATTTTTCTTGTTTTTTGTAATACTTCACTTGCCATTTAATCATCTCCTCATGAAATTTAGGCCTTTTAATAACCTTTATATTTTCTAATATTATTCTCACTTTTAATGAAAATTTATTTTTATATTAGTTGTTCACACTTGAAAGATTATCATAGTTTGGAACCTTTTTCAAGATAATTATGTGATTTTTTTCAATTTTCACTCTTTTCCGTCATTATGCTCTTTTGACTCTTTGTTACATTCTTTATTGGAGCATACTGTTTTCGTTTCAGATTTAGTCACTTTTTCAACCATATATGAACCACACTTTTCACAAAACTCTCCTGTTGGCTTATTCCAAGCTACAAAGTCACAGTTTGGATAATTAGAACATCCATAAAAAGCTTTCCCTCTTTTGGATTTTCTAAGGATAATTTCTCCTTCTTCACATTTTGGACATTTAACACCAATTTTATTCATAATTGGTCTAGTCGTTTTGCAATCAGGATAGTTTTTACAAGCCATAAACTTTCCAAACCTACCATATTTTATAACCATATTAGAGCCACAGTTTTCACAGATTTCATCAGTTTCTTCATCCATATTTATTTTTTCTATATTCTCAAGTGCTTCTTCAATGGCTTCTTTAAGTGGTGCATATGCTTCAGATACAATTTCTTTCCAATCTGTATTTCCCTCTTCTATGACATCAAGCTTACTTTCCATATCAGCAGTAAAATCTACATCTATAAATTTATGAAAATTATTTTCTAAAATATCAGTAACTATTATTCCAAGTTCTGTTGGACATAGACTTGTGCCTTGCTTTTCAACATATTCTCTATTTAATATAGTAGCTATTGTTGGAGCATACGTACTTGGTCTACCAATTCCCAGTTCTTCCAATGTTTTTACCAAACTGGCTTCTGTATATCTTGCTGGTGGTTGTGTAAAATGTTGGTCTGGCAATATATTTTCTATACTTAATATATCTCCTTTTTCTATACTTGGTAGAATCTTATCTTCTCTTTCTGAAAAATTGTATACCTTAGTATATCCATCAAATTTCATTTTTGAACCAGTGGCTTTAAATACAATATCTCCAGCCTTACATTCTACATTTAGTATATCGAATACTGAATCCTCCATTTGACTTGCTATAAATCTTCTCCAAATTAAATTATACAGCTTATATTGGTCTTTACTCAATGAAGCTTTTATGCTATCAGGAGTTCTATCAACGGAAGTTGGTCTTATTGCCTCATGTGCATCTTGAACCTTTTTAGTGTCTGGTTTTTCTTTTTTTTCTACAGGGTTTTTATAATAATTTTCACCTAAGTCACTTATTATATAATTCTTAGCTTTTTCTTTTGCTTCATCAGATATTCTCTTAGAATCAGTTCTTATATATGATATAAGACCAACAGTGCCTTCACCCTCTATATCTATACCTTCATATAGTTCTTGGGCTATCATCATTGTTTTTTTAGTAGTAAAAAACAACTTATTTGCACCTTCTTGTTGAAGCATACTTGTTGTAAATGGTTTTGGAGCTGATTTACGTCTTGATTTAGATTCTATCTTTTCAACTTTTAAATCCTTTCCTTCCATTTCTTTTAGTATTTCATTAACAGCATCTTCATTTTCTAATTCAATTTTTTCATCGTTCTTGCCATAAAATTTTAAAGTTATATCTTTATCTTTTGCTGTCTTTGCTTCAACATCTATTGTCCAATATTCTTTTGGAATAAACGCTTTTATCTCTTTTTCTCTATCACAAATTAATTTTGTTGTTACTGATTGTACTCTACCTGCACTAAGACCTTTTCTAACCTTTTGCCATAATATAGGGCTTATTTGATATCCTAAAAGTCTATCCAATACTCTTCTAGCTTGTTGTGCATCTACTAAGTTTATATCAATATTTCTAGGATGCTTAATTGCTTTTTTAATTGCATCTTTAGTTATTTCATTAAACTCAATTCTACAATCATCAGATTCATCTAAATTTAGTATATGAGCTAAATGCCATGATATAGCTTCACCTTCTCTATCAGGGTCAGTTGCTAGATACACTTGTTTAGATTTTTTAGCTTCTTTTTTTAATTCCTTTATTACATCGCCTTTTCCTCGTATATTTATATATTGAGGTTCAAAATTGTTTTCTATATCTACACCTAATTTACTTTTAGGTAAATCTCTAACATGACCAACTGATGCTTTTACTGTATAATGACTTTTACCTAAAAATTTTTCTATGGTCTTAGCTTTTGCAGGCGATTCTACGATGACTAATGTTTTGGCCATAAAACCACACACCCCCACTACCTAATCTTAATTTATACATTTAAACTGTACGTTTTATTATTCATCTCTATTACTAACTCATTTAGTACTAATTCATTGATTATTGAATTTACATACTTTATTTCTATACCAGTATAATCACAAATACTATCTATATGCAAGCTTCCTTCTCTTTTTATAGCTTCAATTATTTGCTTAGACTTGGCATTTAAACTTATATTATCATATTTTTGATTTATTTTTTTATTGATAATATTAAATATGTTATACTCATTCAAAATATCATCTATATTTTCAATTAATTTCGCACCTTCTTTTATAATTTTATGACATCCTCTACTCATTTGAGAATTTATATTACCAGGTACTGCAAAAACATTTTTTCCATGTTCAAGAGCAAACTCTACTGTTATTAATGCACCACTTCGTATTGCTGCTTCTACAACCACTACTCCATCACTTAATCCACTAATAATTCTATTTCTATTAGAAAAATGATATGGAGCTACTGTTGAGTTAATATTATACTCTGATAATAATAGTCCCCCATTTTCTAATATTTTATTTGATAAATGTAAATTTTGTTTTGGAAGAGGGTTGTCTACTCCTGAACCAAGAACCGCTATAGTCTTAGATTTTCCATTCATACAACCTATATGTGAATATGCATCTATTCCTATGGCTAATCCACTTACTATATTAACTCCATATTGAGACAATTGACAACTCATTGTTTTTGCACAATTAATTCCATAAGCTGTAGGCTTTCTTGAACCTACTATAGCTATATTAAAATTATTATTAACTAAACTTATGTCACCTTTGTAAAATAATAACTTTGGAGCATTGTATATATTCTTCAAATTTTCAGGATATTCTTCGTCATATTGGCAAATATATTTAATTGTTTTTTTGTAAAGTAGTTCTTTTATATTTTCTAAATAAGCGTGACCTCTATATTTTACTATATTTTTTCTAATATTCAAGCTTATATTTTTTAAATTATATATTTCTTTTTCAGAAAAATCAAATATATCTTCAATATTTACTATATTATTTTCTATTATTTCAATTGTTTTTGTTGTTATTCCACTAATTGATTTTAACCATAAATAGATATCTTTTTTCTCCATAAAATACACCTCAAAAACTTATTTAAAATAGCTATAATAAGCTCTTCTAAATGAAAAAGCTTCTATAATACACTGTGAATTTATCAACTCTATTCCTTCTAAATCAGCTATTGTTCTTGCCATCTTTAAAAGTTTTGTATAACTTCTACTACTTAAATTATATTTATTAAATATTACTTTAGCCATTTTTGAAGCTTCTTTTTCTAATTTACAATATTTTAATAAATTAGAAGCCTTAATTTCACTATTATTTTTTATATTATCTTCTTTAAATCTATTTATTTGTATTTTTCTAGCATTTTCTACTCTCGTCTTTATTTTTTGAGAACTTTCTTCTTGTTTTGATGAATTTAAATCATCATATTTTACAGTATTTACTTCTACAAAAATATCAAACCTATCTAATAATGGTCCTGATATTTTATTTATGTATTTATTAATTTCATTACTCCTACATCTACACTCTGTATTTGACATATAATAACCACATGGACATGGATTCATAGCTGCAATTAGTAATACTCTACAGGGATATTTTGTACTGTACTTTACTCTAGATATATTTACATACCCATCTTCTATAGGTTGTCTCAAAGTCTCAAGTATTTTCCTATCAAATTCAGCGATTTCATCTAAAAACAAAATCCCCCTATGTGCTAGTACTACTTCTCCAGGTCTTGCATCTGTTCCTCCACCAATTAAAGACTGCTTTGTAGTTGTATGATGAGGCGCTCTAAAAGGTCTCTTATCGATTATGCCTTTATTTTCATCTATCATACCCAATACACTATAAACCTTACTTACTTCTATCATCTCTTCTATACTTATATCTGGCAAAATTGTTATTACTCGTTTTGCAATCATTGTTTTACCTGAACCTGGAGGCCCAATCATAAGCATATTATGATTTCCAGCAGCGGCTATCTCTGCGCTTCTCTTTATAAAATAATTTCCTCTAACATCCTTAAAATCTTCATCATGTTTGCTTTCTTTTGTATCATAAAACTCAGGATATTTACAATATGTATAATTCCCATTTGTTTCTATTTCTTCATTTAAAAAAGACATTATTTTTTCTTTATCGACTTTTATTTCTCCATTTAAAAACCCTATACATTCTTTTAAACTTTTAATAGGTATTATATCAATTTCTTCTATAAATAAACTTTCTCTTATATTGTCAACTGGTATAAAAATACGCTTTATATTTTGGGTTTTTGCACCTATAATTATTGGTAATATCCCTCTTACTTTTCTTATTTTTCCATCTAGTGATAATTCTCCTATAAACATACTTTCTCTTATATAATTTTCATCTTTTTCTATTAACCCTCTTAAAAGACCTATACTTATTGATAAATCTAAAAAAGCACCTTCTTTTTTTATATCTGCTGGTGATAAATTTACAACAATTCTTGTATTTGGAAATTTATATCCACTATTTATAATAGCTGATTTAACTCTCTCTCTCGCCTCTTTAATTTCCTTACTTGGAAGACCGACAATATTAAAGCTAGGTATACCATTACTTGTATCCACCTCAACCTTTACTAGAAAACTTTCAATTCCTATTAAATTACTTGAGTTAATAATACTTAACATATAATAATCCTTTCCAAACCTTTATCTTTCTTAAAAAGCATTCATTATGTGATTTACTCTTTTTTCTGATAAATAAACTTCTACAATATCAAATCTTATGGGAATATTATGTAAATTATTTTTTGTGATATAGTATTTAGCAATCTCAACTATCTTTTTTCTCTTCTTGAAATTTACAGATTCACAAGGATAACCATACCTTAAACTAGACCTTGATTTTACTTCTACAAATACAATCTCATCATCTATCCTTACTATTATATCGACCTCTCCAATCTTTAATCTGTAGTTTTTTTCTAATAGTTTTGCGCCTTTTGACAATAAATAATTAATTGCTACTTCTTCTCCAAAATCACCTTTTTCTTTGTTATTCATTTTTTACTCCAATACATTAAATTTTTACTTTTTGATTATGGTCAGTATACGATTTAACTATTCAAATTTTTTAGATTGATTTTATTTCTATTAATATTAATAGATACTTCTATTGACTTTATTCTTTTATGATATTATCCTAGTTTTCATAAGGAAAGTTTATTTTTATGGAGGAGTCCTTTTAATGAATAGAAAAAAATTAGTTACTTTTATACGATATTTGTCCCTATTTATAGTACTTGTAAGTTCTTTAAACACTACTGAAAATATATTGTATCCAGTTATAACCATAATAATATTATTTCTAATTATAATAAATAATCAAGTCAGATTTTTTTCTTTATCAAATAATAGTAGACTTGTACTTATTTCTTATTTTTTAGAATTTGCTTTAATTTTCATATTATATAATTGTACAAAGACTTTTAATTCAGTTTACTTTGTTCCTTTAATTTTGGACATATCATTTTTTATAAATGAAAAATACAAATACATATTATTATTTTTCATTATAGTATCTTCTTTTATTATTAGTTTAGACAAAAACTTGTATCTAGCGTTGGAATCAAGTTCAATATTATTGATTATATCTATACTTTCTATATATATAGAAAGTGAAAATATATCTAAATTATACAATCAAAACCTTTATGATAAACTTAGAATTTCTAAAGATAAATTAAAAAAATCTAATTCTGATTTAGAAATTTATGCAAGTTCTATAGAAGAACTAGCCATTTTAAAAGAGAGAAACCGAATATCTAGAGAAATACATGATAGTGTTGGACATTCTCTTTCTACAACAATAATACAGCTAAGTGCTATAGAAAAGCTCTTAACTGATAAGCCAGAAGTATCTGATTTAGTACATGAACTCAGAGAATTCGTAAATGAAAGTTTTCAAGATGTTAGAAGAGCTATATCTGAGTTAAAACCTATTGAATATGAAAATTATCAAAATTTATTTAAAATTAAAGAACTAATTAAAAGCTTTATTAAGCTTACAAATATTAATGTAAGACTAACTATATCAAAAAACACTTGGAACCTATCTAGAGCTCAGTCTATAGCTTTATATAGACTTATTCAAGAATCGCTTTCCAATGCATCAAGACATGGAAAAGCAAGTAAAATCAAAATTTTTATAACATTTAATCCTTCAAATCTTATAGTTACGATTAGTGATAATGGTATAGGATGTGAAAATATAAAAAAAGGAAATGGAATTAACAGTATTAGCGAAAGAATATATGAACTAAATGGAAAAGTTGAATTTGATAATCACAATGATGGATTTACAATTAGAGCTTCTTTTCCCAAATTTTTAGGGGGTGATTTTTTTGAGTAAAATCAAAGTTCTTATAGTTGATGATGAAAAACTAATTAGGAAAGGTCTTAAGATTATATTGTCATCTTATGATGATTTGGAGATAATTGGAGATGCCTCTAATGGATATGAGGCTTTAGAATTTTGTAAGTCAAATGAGGTAGATGTTGTTCTTATGGATATTAGAATGAATATTTGTGATGGTGTTTTAGGTACAAGACTTATAAAAGAATATGATGAGTCAATAGCACTATTAATTTTAACTACCTTTAATGATGATGAATATATAAAGGATGCAATGAAATTTGGAGCTTCAGGTTACCTTTTAAAAGACAGCTCTGATGAAGTGTTACATGAGGGAATACGCTCTTCATTTTTTGGCAATGTTGTACTTGACAAAAATGTAATTGAAAAAATTATGTCAGTTGAAAAAACTGTCGAACACGAACATATTTCTAATATATATAATTTAACTGAAAAAGAAATATCCATAATTAAGTTAATTGCAGATGGGCTTAGTAATAAAGAAATAAGTCAAGAATTATTTTTATCTGAGGGTACCATAAAAAATAATATAACTAATATTTTAGGTAAATTGGAACTTAGAGATAGGACTCAATTGGCTATATTTGCTTTCAAAAATAAAATTGTAATATAATATGTCAATAAAAAAGCTAAACTATAAACAAAATTTTAAAAAACTTAACTTATAATAAATATAAAACTATAAAGTGACTTAAGTCACTTTTTTTAGTGACTTATAGTAATAGAAATACACCTATTAATTCTTTATTATAATATTATAGATTTTTAAATTACACAAAAATATTTTGGGAGGGATTTTTATGGATATAGTTAAAGTAAATAATATAACAAAAAGATTTAATGATAAGTTAGCACTTGATAACATTAGCTTTTCTGTTAAAGAAGGGGAAATATTTGGACTTATTGGTCCAAATGGTGCTGGTAAATCTACACTTATAAGTATAATTACCAATCTTACTTTACCAAATAGTGGTAATATTCAAATAAATGGTATAGATTTGTCAGCAGATCCTATGAGTGCAAAATCTATAATAGGATTAGTTCCACAGGAATTAGCAATTATGGAAACACTAACTCCTTTTGATAACTTAGAATACTTTGGAGCTTTCTATGGATTGAAGGGCAAGTTACTTCAAGATAGAATCAATGAGGCCTTGGAAGTTACAGGTCTAGCTGAAGTTAAAAAGAAAAAAGTAAAAAAATTATCTGGTGGTATGCAAAGAAGATTAAATATTGGGATAGCACTTTTAAACCACCCTAAAATATTAATATTAGATGAACCAACTGTAGGTGTTGACCCTCAATCAAGAAATCACATTTTTAATTTTATAAAAGATATATCTGAAAAACAAAAAACTACTATTATATATACATCTCATTATATGGAAGAAGTTGAACATCTTTGTTCTAAAATCTTTATTATGGATGAAGGTAAAGAAGTTGCTTTTGGGGATAATAATTATCTAAAATCAATAGTATCTACAAGTACAAAATTAATTATGGAAATAAAAAATATAAATGCTCAACTTATATTTGATTTAAAAAATACTAAAGGAGTTATATCTGTTTTAGAAAATACTTCAGTAATAGCATTAGATGTAGATAAAAACTTTCTGCTAACAGATGCACTTTCTGCTGTTGATAAAAACAATTCAAAGGTAGTACGTATATCTTATGAAGAACCTAGTTTAGAAGATGTATTCTTAAATCTAACAGGTAAAAATTTAAGAGACTAATGGGGGTGATTTTATGAAATTATATATAAGTGTAAAAACTATGTTAAAAGGTCTGAAAAGTTCCTTCATGATTAGTTTGCTATATTTCTTGGCTCTTCCTTTACTTTTAGCTTGGTTCCTTGGAATGGTAACAGGAGATATGTTTCAAAATCCTATAAAAACAGAACCTATATCAATCGTTGTATATGACAAAGATAGTTCCAAGTTATCAAGTAATTTGACAAACTTTTTAAAAGATGATTTATCTTCTGTACTAAAAATAAACAAAGATGATTCTGATGCAGATTTAAAACTTACAATACCTAAGGGATACGAAAACAATATTCTAAATGAAAAATCAAATACTTTAAATATAGAAAAACTTGGAACTAATGATGACTTAGCAATACTACTTCAAAACATATTAGATACTTATCATGAAAAATTATATTTAAATAATTCTCAAAAACTAAGTTCAGAAGATTTTTCTAAGTTGTTTAATAAAAGTTCTATTGCTACTTCTATAATAAAAAGCGATATCGAACAAAACTCATATGAATACTTTGCTTTAGTTTCATTGGGATTCCTTGTAATAATTTTCATAATGAATAATATTTTGTCAAATTATATAAGTGAATCAAAAGGGCTTTCAAAAAGACTTTATTCTATGCCTATAACTAGAGTGCAGTATTTAATTTACGACTTTGTAGGTTTATGGATTTACTCATTTATATTTCTATTATTATATGTTTTATTTTTTAGAATACTAGGAATAACATTTAAAGGTAATCTTGCCATATTGACCTTACTATGTGCTTTATCATCATATTTTATGACTTCGATATCTACTTTTGTAACTAGTTTTTTTAGTAAAAAATATGGTACATTCATAGTTTATATGTTACTTTTCTTACAGACAATTTTTGGAGGTATTTTTAACATGATAAGTGAAACTTTTACTAAGTTTACTAGTTTATCTCCAACTTATTTGATAGGAGCTCTATATAGTGACTATGAAAGCTTCAATACTTTAAGTTCAATAAGTAATTTAATTGTAACATGCTTAGTTGCCTCTACAATATTGATTATATTCTCTATTGTAAAAGAAAAATATAAATGGAGGGAGATTTAATAATGATTAGATTAATTCTTGCAAATATAAAAAGATACATAAAAAATCCTTCTCTTTTAGCTAGTATGGTTATGATTCCTATTATATTAGTTGTTTCTCTTAACCTTTTTTCTAGTAAATCAGACAATCAATCTATGTACTTTTCTCCAGTAGCAGTTGTATCTAACTCTTCAGGAAAATATGAACATAAATTGATAAATAATTCAAAGTTAAAGGAAAACACATTTAGGTTAAATGAAGAAGATAAAGCTATGAACTTACTAAAAAATAATAAAGTTTCTGCAGTATTTGTTTTAGACAAAAATTTTTCAACTGATATAGATAACTTAAAAAGACCTGCTGTTAAATGTTTTAAAACTGAAAATGGTGGTGGTAGTCTTTGGGCAGAATCAGAAATAGAATCTTTTATCAATAATTCTTTAAAATCAAAAATAGATAGAAATCTGGATGAAAAATTAACTAAAACAACTATAGTTGATAGCAAACCTGATAAAAACACAAATTTATTTTTACCAGTTTTCTTAATATGTTATTTTATGTATATTAACGCAGCGCATCTTGCTTCTGACTTATTTTCATTAAAAAAATCAAATGTTTTAAGAAGGCTTATTTCTACAAAACATAAAGATATAAAAATAATTTTTAGCATACTCTTAGGTTTATTTTTTATTCAAGCAATTGTATACACTTTAATACTTGGATGCCTTACATTTGTTGGAGATTTTAAATTAACTCTAAATGTATTAATGATTGTACTAGCAAATAGTTTTGTTTCCACTGGATTTGTATTTTGTATAGCTAGAGTATTCAAAAATGAAAACTCTATAAGCCTTGTAACTACATTTTATTCTTTAATAGGTTTAGCTATATCTATATCTAGTCTGATACCATCAATGAATGAATTATCATTTATGGCTAATCTATCAAAGCTTACACCTTTTTACTGGACTATAAACGCTATTAAAAGCAATGATAGCATTTTAATAAATGTAATCGTTCTAATACTTATTGGAATAGTATTTGTAACAGCTGGAAGTTTTAAATTAAGAGATTTTGCAAAAAACTAATGATTACTAAATATAGTTAGTATATAATTTTATACAATACTAACATAATATTTCAAGATGTTAAATTATTTTATATTATATTTTTATAGTTGGCTTTATAGTTGGTTTTAACCACTTTTGATGCTAAACCTAGTATTATATATTAATATTTTTGACTTGTCAATAGTTTTATGATATAATATCAATTATTAGATAATTAAAGCATTGTACCCAAATTGCAATATCTAAAATTCAGTTTGGAGGTATAACTAACATATGTATAATATCGGTGAAAGTGTGATGTATCCAAAAGAGGGAGCCTGTTATGTAAGTGATATTGTAACCAAGGAAATAAATAAACATATGCAGAAATACTACGAATTAACTGTCATTTTCAATAGTACTCTTAAAATTTCTATTCCTGTTCTGAATGCTGACAAGATTGGTGTCCGTCCAATTATGAACGAAAATGAAATTGATAATTTTATCCAATCTATTAACAAAACAGATGCTATATGGATTTTTGATAGAAAGAAGCGGCTTAAATTATACCATGATAAATTTCATTCAGGAGATATCTTTGAGATTGTAAAATTAATTAAGATGCTTATGATACAAGATTGTTCAAAACAATTATGTAGTACAGATAAGGACTTTTTAAATAAAGCTCAGAGATTTGCTTTGTCGGAATTAGCTGCTGCTCAATGTAAATCCTATACAATCGTATTAGAAGAAATGAAAAAACATATTCTAAATCCGAAAAATAATAATTAAACCAGTCTTTAAGACTGGTTTTATTTTTTAGATTAATCATATTTACTACCATATTTTACTTTAGATTTCATAATCTAGTGTTCCTAATCTAGTGTTTATAAAGCCATCTTAATTAGAATATATTTTATACAACAAAAAACCAAGTGTAAGTCAGTAATATGATTTACACTTGGTCAACAAAATCTAATCTTCCTCAAGTTCCTTTTTTTCTTCCAATAATACATTCAATTCATTTGCTTCTAAAATCTGTGCTTCTGAAATGTCAAGTAACTCTTGTTGCCATTCCACACATTTATCTTTGTAATCAAAAGGTAGCGTTCTGTCAACTATGTACTTATCGATACATTCCTCCGCACTTTTAACTATTTGCTTTCTCTCATCAATAAATTTTTCCAATTCTACTAAGGCTTCTTCATAAGCTTTTTTACTCATATAAATTCCCCCTTTGTATAATTATTCTACATTAAAATGATTTTTCCTCTTTTTTGTATAAAAATTTATTTGTATATAACTTTTCCATCAATATCTTTTATAGTTTGACATCCAGTTAATATCATAGAACCACTTAATTCTGATTGAAGTTTATTTACATAAGTTTCTACACCATCAGTTGCTCCACCAAATGAAGCTGTTACAAAAGGTCTTCCTATTAATACTGCATCTGCCCCTAGACCTATCATTTTTAATACGTCCAACCCTGTTCTAACTCCACCATCTGCAAGTATTGTAACTTTACCTTTAATAGCCTCAGCAATCTTTGGTAAAACTTCACATGCTCCTGGTGTACAGTCAAGTACTCTTCCTCCATGATTTGATACAACAATTGCATCTACACCTGCTTCAACTGCCATTAACGCATCTTCTACAGTCATTATTCCCTTTAATATAAATGGTAATTTAGTAGATTTAACTAATTCTTTTATTTGGTCAACATTTTTAGGAAGTACCGGTTTTCCATGTAGTGATAAAGTTACTAAACCACAAGCATCTATATCAACTCCAACTGCAAATGCTCCAGCTTCTTCAGCCAATCTTATTTTTTTTATAATATTTTCATTGTCCCAAGGTTTAATAAATACAATTCCAGCACCATTATACTTTTTAACTACATCTAAATTTTCCATTAAAAATGCATCTACTGCTGTATCTCCAACCATTGCATAGATACCACTATTAACACATCCTGCAACCACTGGTTCTATGTAATCTCTTTCATTTATTTTTCCACCCATATTTAAAGTAGTTCCTGTTACTGGAGCTGCAAATATAGGAGCACTCATTTTTTTTCCGAACATTTCTATAGATGTATCAGGATTTGAAACATCATGTATTACTCTCATATTTACTTTTACTTTTTCTAAACTCTTGCTATTTTCTATAAAAGAAGAACCACTTCCTTTACCTCCCATACCAGGTACTTCACCTGCACAGACAACTCCATTACAAACTTTACAAACTTTACAACTTCCATTTAAATTTTCTCTAGCATTTTTTAATAGTTCATTATAATCCATATCTAATCCCCCATTAATTATAGTAATTTATATAATATATATTATATCATATTATGTTTATAGTATATTTTTCAAGAAGCTTTTTCTATGTATAGGAGTTATCCCATGTTTTTCAATAGCTTCATAGTGTTCTTTTGTTCCATATCCCTTATGAGATTTAAATCCATATTCTGGATATACTCTATCATATTGATACATTATACTATCTCTAGTAACTTTCGCTAATATACTTGCTGCTGCTATTGATATAGATTTTGAATCTCCCTTTATAATTGGATTTTGAACTATATCAATTCCTGGTATTGTCGCTGCATCAACAAGTAAGTAATCTGGTGTTTGTTTTAAACAATTTATTGCTTTTTTCATTGCCATATACGTGGCATTTAATATGTTAAATTCATCTATTTCTTCGTTATTTACTATCCCTATTCCATAATCTAATGCTTCTTTTTTTATTACTTCAAAAAGCTCATCTCTTTTTGCTTCACTTAGTTTCTTAGAATCATTTACGCCTTCTATTTTTGTATTTTTCTTAAACACTACAACAGAAGCTACAACAGGACCTGCAAGTGGTCCTCTTCCAGCTTCATCAATTCCTCCAATATATAAATATCCTTTACTATATCCTTCATTTTCAAACGTATTTATAGTTTCTAATCTTTCTGCTTCTTTTCTAATATTATCTAGTTTCTTAGCAAGTTTTATAGCCAAACTTTGAACAGATTTTCTTTCGTCCACTCTTAATATTTCTATATATTCCATATACTTTTCAACTTCTAAAGCCTCAATTATTTCTTTAATCTCCCTCACACTCTTGTTCTGCATGCTATCCCCTCATCTTTCACCTGTAAAAATATTCTTCTCTTAAATATATTAAAAACTCACTAACTTAGAATTTAATTGCATCCACTATATCCACATTTTAAACATATACTACATCCACCTGTATGTGCTATTCCTTCACTACCACACTCAGGGCATACAAACTTTTCTTCTTCTTCAAAATTTTTACTTTTTAATTCTTTGGCTTTTTCTTCTTTATTATCTTTTTCTTCTTTATTATTTTTATGAGATTCTTTTTTATTATCTTCTTTTTTGTTATTTTCTTTTTTATTATCTTCTTTTTTTTCATTTATTAAGATTCCACTCCTTTTGCATCCATCTCTAAATATTGTCACTCCCTTAAGACCAGCTTCCCATGCCTTAACATATATGTTGAAAACATCTTCAATTGTAGTTTCAAAAGGTATGTTTATTGTAGATGATATAGAAGCATCAATATACTTTTGCCATACTTTTTGCATATTTATTCTTTCTTCATATCCTATATTCATAGCAGTAACAAAAAAATCTGGTAAACATTCTTCATCTGTAATGCCTTTTTTATCCATATATTCTTTAACTATTGGAGTATATACTTTATAATACACATCTTCATCATGCAAACTTTCAGTTTTTCTTATATATGAAAGATTAAATATAGGTTCTATTCCTCCACTAATACCTATCATTGTAGATATAGAACCTGTAGGAGGTATAGTTAAAAGTTGTGAGTTTCTAAGCCCATACTTTTCAACCATCTCTTTAATATCATCATTTAGGTTTTCTATAAAAAATCTAGATTTAGAAATATTTTCATATTTATACTCACTAAATGTGCCATATTCTTTAGCAATCAAAGCTGATTGTTTTACAGCTTCGTTAAGCATAGTTTTACCAATTAAATCACACAATTCTAAAGATTTATCAGAACCATATCTTATCCCCATCTTTATAAGCATGTCAGCAATACCCATTACACCTAATCCTATTTGTCTATATTTATAGACACTATCCCTTTGTTCTTGTAATGGATGTAAATTTAATCCCTCATCTAATACATCATTTAAAGCTACCACAGCTTCTCTAACACAAGATTTTAACTTATTAATATCAAAGGTAGCATGTTCCCCAAATGGTTGTATTACAAACTCTGATAAGTTTATTGAGCCAAGCAAACAGCTTCCTCCACTTGGAAGTGGCTCTTCTGCACAAGGATTTACACCTGAAAAACAAAAAGACTTATCTTCACTCATAAGGTTATATGTTTTTATTTTGTCCCAAAATAATATTCCTGGTTCTGCATAATCCCAGTTATTTTTAACAAACTTATTAAACAAATCATATGCATTTACTATTTTGACTATTTTTTCTCCAGTAGTTTCAACTTCAAAAGTACAATTATACAGCTTTTTTTCCTTTACAGCTTGCATAAACTCATCTGTTACTCTTACAGAAATATTTGCTTTAGTAACCTTCTCCAAATCAGTTTTTATATCTATAAATTCCTCTATTTCTGGATGATTTACATCCATAGAAATCATAAGAGCTCCTCTTCTACCTCTTTGACCAATCAAACCTGTCGTCATGCTATAAAGTTCCATAAAAGACACTGCTCCAGTTGTATATTTTGCAGCATTATTTACTTTTGCACCTTTGGGTCTTAATTTTGAAATATCAATTCCAACCCCTCCACCATAACTAAAAGTTCTAGCAAGTTTTTTTGCAGTGTCAAAAATATCTTCTATACTGTCTTTTGGTGGCTCTATTACATAACAATTAGAATAAGTTACTTTTTTACCTTCTTTATGTAAACCTCTATTTGCTAAAATTCTACCTGCAAATAAAAATCTCTTTTGTCTTATTAACTTTGAAATTCTTGGACTATTATTTGAAATTCTCTTTATCCATTCATCAAAACTTTCTCCATCGTGTCTATACTTATTTTTCCATATTGATTTTTGTAATTCATCAAACTCCCAAGCCTTATGTCTTATTTCTGAACGTCTTTCTCTATATAATATGTAGTGTTTTGCTATATCTTTTCTATTTGATTCCATAAGTAATACTTCAACTATATCTTGGATTTCTTCTACAGATAAACATTTTTCCATAGAATTATAATCATTAGCAATTTTTCTTGATATATCATATGCTAAATCTCTATCTACTCCACCTTCACTATTTATACTAGCTTTATAGACAGCATCTTCAATCTTACTTTTACTAAAAAGTTCTTTTGTCCCATCTCTTTTTATTATGTACTTCATTTTTAGACCTCCAATAAATTAGTATTACATTAATACACCTATTAGTTGTAATTCTAAACAAACTTTTTTCTATATTTGCATGTTTTCATATTAATTATCTTACACAATATATATTATACTATTTTATATTCAATATAACACGCTTTATAGTTTTCTCAATTAAGTAAATGAATTTTTTATATTCTAAATATCTTCTATTAAAAACTTAAAAATAACATAAAAAAGTATATAAAAGTGTAATTATACTCTTATATACTTTATTTTTTTATAAATTTTATCCTTATTGTTCCATTATTTTCCATTGAAATTATTAATAAATTCTTTATATTTTCCATACAAATATGCTACATCCCATAAATATTATTTGTAAATATATATAACAAAATTCAACCTAACAATAATCTATCTTTAATCTACTTAATTTAATATCCATTTACATATAAATACATATAAAGTTTTACATATCAAAAAGGAATTGCCTCCTAAATGATTTTAATCACTTTAAGGCAATTCCTATATGTATGAATTATTCTTTATTATTGTACAGCTTTACTACTTTGAGATGGAATAAAGTTTCCTATTATCCCTGCTATTACAACTGGAACTACCCAGTTAAATCCTAATGAAGCTAGTGGTAAGCTATTAACTAAAGGTATATTTATACCAAAGCTTGTTGCAACTGTTAATACACTTACTAACAATGCCATATATGCAGCGCATTTAAATACATTATCATTTTTAATTTGATTACTAAATAATGCTAGTATAACTAGAGTTATAGTTGCTGGATATACCATACTTAATATAGGAGAAGAGAATTTTATTATTGTACTTACTCCAAAGTTTGATATGATTGCACTAAATACACAAACTACTATAACTATATGCTCATATTTTAATTTTCCATCTGTAAGTGTTGAGAAATATTGACCTGCTGCTGAAGAAAGACCTATAGCTGTTGTTAAACATGCTAATGTAACTATAATAGCCAATAGAATCTTACCTGTATTTCCAAGTAATGCTGCTGTTATTGAAACTATTAAAGCTGTTTGTTGAACATCTTGTCCATATATCTTAGATACAGTTGCTCCAAGGTAACATAGTCCACCATAAACTAGTGCCATACCTATTACCGCTATAACACCTGCACTTACTGTAGCTTTCATCTTTTCTTTTTCACCTGTATAACCTTTAGCTATTACTGACATGATTATAATTGATGCAAATACACTAGCTGCCAATGCATCCATTGTTTGATATCCTTGAGTTATACCTTCTGCAAATACATTTTGTATTAAAGAAGTATCTCTTATGTCTCCTAGTGGAGATACAATACCTTTAACTATTAATACTGCTAAAGCTATAAGTAAAGCTGGAGTTAAAATTGATCCAACTATATCTACAACTTTTGATGGTCTTATTGTTAAAACCAATACTATAGCAAAGAATACTATAGAGAATATTACTGGGCTTATTCCTGAACCTATTGTAGGTAATATACCCATTTCATAAGTTGTTGCTGCTGTTCTAGGTATTGCCAAAAGTGGCCCTATACAGATTACCATTGCACATCCTAATACAACACTTAATCCTTTACCAGCTCTTGAAAACATTTTTGATGTGTCTCCATTGAACTTAGTTGCTGCTATAACTGCTAATAATGCCAAACCACCATCTGCGAAAAGGAATCCTATGAAAGCTACTAGCCAGCTACCTCCGGATAAAACTCCTAGATATGGAGGGAATATTAAGTTCCCAGCACCAAAAAACATTGCAAATAGTGCAAATCCAATTACAATTACATCTTTAAACTTGATTTGTTTCTCACCCATTTAAAGCACCCCCATTTGAATTTTACTACTTTTTATTACATTTTACCAAAAAATAAGTCCAATCTCTTCTTAAATGAAAACCTTTTGACGAGATTTTATTTAATTATACATTTTTGACTTAAACTTGTCAATTATGTTTCATAATTTATAAAATCTTCGCAATATTTAGTACAACTTTCTTAATTAAATAAAATTAACATGTATACTTTAAACATATATGCTTTTTTTATTTTTATTTAATTTTTCTTGACAAAATTAAAACTTTTAAATCATCTTAATTGTGCTACTTTTTCAATTATTCGCATTATTTACAATTTATATTGCTTTATAGACAATATTAATGTATACATCACTCTCCTTTTTGTTTTATATAATCTTTTAAGTTCAATTTAAATTTTAAATATTTTGTGTTTATTATATAATCTGAAAAAAAAGCAGTCAATATGATTTTTAATTTTTTTAATTTTCAAAATTATGATACTTAAAAAATCGTTTTCCTTTTGTCATAACTTCTATTTACGTTAATTCTTGTAGTATTTTGTATTTATTTTGCTAAATTCACTATTAATTTTACTGAATTCCAATTCTACTCTTATAGACTTTTTACTTACTAGAGTGCTTCCAAAGCATTTTTTCTGAAAATTTTTTATTATGATTTGTTGATTTATTTTTCTTCATAGAAACTATATTGTAAGTTCCAACTTGTTAAAACTTTGCAGTTGCTAGTATTCATCTTAGTTTACTTATTTTTTAGAATTTACTAAATAATCTTAATATAATTCAATTAAAAAACAATTTAGTAATTTACATAAGTTATTTATATGTTCAAATGCCTTAAATTTTATTTTATTATTTTATTATTGTCACAATTTTATTTATATAATATTTTTGTAAAAGTCAACTAATACACATATCTGAACTTCTAATATTCCTTTAAATAGCTTTTATAAATACTCATTATTGTTAAAAAATAAACATTATTTTTTTTTAATACTTTTATCTAATTTTTACTATATTAAATGCAACTAATTAGTATATACTCAAAAATAAAAAGAGTTATCTATATAAATAGTTTCATTTATTATAGATAACTCTTTTATTTTCAGATGCTTATATTTCAATTAAATAAGTTTTAATTTGTACCAAGTGTATTAGATTGACTCTTTGATGGTATAAAATTACCAATTATTCCAGCTATTATAACTGGAACTACCCAGTTAAATCCTAATGAATGAAGGGGTAAAGAATTTACTACTGGAACGCTTACTCCATAACTAGATATAACTGTTAATATACTTACAAGCAATGACATATATACTGCTCCTTTGTATACATTATCATTCTTAATTTTTTCATTAAAGAAAGCCAATATTATTAAAACAATTGATGGTGGATAAACTATACTTAGTATAGGAGATGCTATCTTTATTATAGTTCCAACACCAAAAGATGCTACTACTGCACTAAATACAGATACGGCTAATACTATTTTTTCGTAACTTAACTTACCTTTTGTAAGTCTAGAAAAATATTGCCCTGTTGCAGATGTAAGACCTATAGATGTAGTTAAACATGCTAGAGATACTACTACTGCTAAAATCGCTTTCCCAACATTTCCAAGCAATCCTTGTGTTATATTTACTATTACTTGTGATTGTACTGCATCTGTTCCATACATTGTTGATACAGTTGCACCAAGGAAACATAATCCACCATAAACTAGTGCCAATCCTCCACAAGCAAGAACACCTGCTTTACCAATCATCTTTAACTTTTCACTAATACTAGTATATCCTTTTTCATTTAGAGATACTATCAGTACTGATGCAAGAGCTATTGCTGCAAATGCATCCATTGTCTGGTAACCTTGACCAATACCTTCTGCAAATACATTAGGTATCATAGGTTTATCTATTACCTCTCCAAGAGGAGATATAACACCTTTTATAATTATAAATGCTAAAGCTATTAGAAGAGCTGGAGTTAAAAATTGTCCAACTATATCTACGACCTTAGATGGTCTTATTGTTAATACATATGATATCGCAAAATAAACTATACAGAATAATAACACTGGAATTGAACTTCCAAATAAAGGCATTATACCCATCTCATAAGTTGTTGCGCCTGTTCTTGGTATAGCTAAGAATGGTCCTATACATAAAATATCTACACAACCTATAAGAATTCCCAATTTCATACCACATCTTTTAAACATTTCTACTACGTTTCCATCGAATTTAGCTGTAGCCATTACTGCTAGAAGTGCCAAACCAGCATCGGCAAATGTAAATCCTAAGAAGGCAATTAACCATTCTGGACCTGTAATTATTCCCAAGTATGGCGGAAATATTAAGTTACCTGCTCCAAAGAACATTGCGAATAATGCAAATCCAAATACTATTACATCTTTGGTCTTACCCATTATAAAATCCCCCTTTTTAACCTTATTAAATTAACAAAATTTCTCAATTGTTCACGTTTGCATAAATAAATTAACTAAAACAATAAGAATCTATTATTAAATTAATAAAATTAAATAAATTTTTAATATATTGTATTTATTTGTGCTTATTATATATTATATGAAACAAGCACGTCAATATGCCAAAATTGCAAATTATCATACTGATTTTAATTTTCAAAAAATTAGGTATATTTGTCTTAAATTAATATTTTTGAAAGTTTTATAATCTAATTTATACTTTCATGTGACAATTTTTGTCTATATTTCAGAAAAGAAAAAAAACCTTTTAAAAAAAGGTTTTTTTTTACTTATAATATTAATTTTTTAACCCAGCTTTAAAATCTATCTTTTAACACTCTCTGGTACTTCTAGTGTTATATTGCCTATCTTTCCATCTCTAAACTCATTTAAGACAGTTACAGCTATGCGTGTATAATCAAGTTCTTTCCCACCTGTTATGAATCCTCTTTTATGACCAATCATATACATTGTTTCAATTGGAGTTTCTCCTAAAGAATCTAATTTATATCTAGCTTTCAACTTTTCTGGCTCTATTATCATAAGTTTTTCTATAAGTCTTAAAGCTAAGGTCTCAACGTCTAAAATTTCATCTTTTATAGCTCTACTAAATGCTAAGTTTAAAGCAACTTCTTGGTCTTCAAACTTTGGCCAAAGTATTCCAGGTGTATCTAAAAGTTCAAGATTTCCCTTTAATCTAACCCATTGCTTACCTTTAGTTACTCCTGGTTTATCTCCTGTTTGAGTGCTTTTTCTACCCGTTAATTTGTTTATAAGAGATGATTTTCCTACATTTGGTACACCAACTATCATTATTCTTATAGCTCTTTCTTTTCTTCCTTTATCTTTTAAAGAACTCATTTTTTCTCTAGTTACATTCTTACATTCTTCTACTATCTTATTTACACCTACACCTTTTAATGTATCTACTGGTATAGCTTTTATGTTATTCTTTTTGTAGTACTCAATCCATTGATTTAACTTATCTCTATCTGCCATATCACTTTTATTTAATACAACTACCCTAGGCTTATCTCCTACAAGCATATCTATATCTGGATTTTTGCTACTAAATGGTATTCTAGCATCTAAAAGTTCAACCACTACATCAATTAGTTTTAAGTTATTTTTCACTAATTCTTTGGTTTTCTTCATATGACCTGGATACCAGTTTATATGTAGATTATTATCCATAAGATACTCTTCATATTCATTTGACATGTATATCACTCCTTTAAAATAGTATGTTATTATTACCTAATTTTACTTAAAAATATATCTACTTAAAACCTTACATTGTCACCCTTTTAACATCATACTTTACATAATATTATCTTCTTATTTTTAGTATTATTTCAAAATATAATCCAATATTTATTGATTTTATTTTCAATTTTAAAATTCCTAAATCTATCAATAAATAGTATATTTTCAACAAATAATCATATCTGCTTACAATTTAATTATTTGCTATGATTTCAGTTAAAATAGAAAGAGGACTGATAAATCAGCCCCCCATTTATAAGTAAAGTTTTTAATTATCTATTTCTAGCTTCTTTTATCTTAGCAGCTTTACCTACTCTACCTCTTAAGTAGTTTAGTTTAGCTCTTCTTACTTTACCTTTTCTAGTTACTTCTATTTTTTCTATTTTTGGAGAGTGAACTGGGAAAGTTCTTTCTACACCAACATTGAAAGACATTTTTCTAACTGTAAAAGTCTCTCTTGCTCCTCCACCTTGTCTCTTTAATACTACACCTTCGAATATTTGTATTCTTTCTCTTTTACCTTCTATAATTCTAACATGTACTTTAACTGTGTCCCCAGGTCCAAAATTAGGAACTTCATTTTTTAATTGTTCTTGCTCAATTGCTCTTAGCATTTCATTCATCTTTCTTCCTCCTAAATATCATAGACGTTCTTAACTACCCGACCAGTGTAAACAGAGGAACGCCCGTATTTTCAACATTTTATATTATACTATACTTCTATAGTTATTACAAGCATTTTTATATTTTTAATTCCATTTATACCCACCTTATTGTATACATGTATATTAAATTTTATTGTATATGTTTTTATTTTTCTTGAGATTTTTTATATAAGTCTAATCGTCTTTCCTTAGTTATTCTTATAGATTTTTCTCGTCTCCACTCATCTATCTTTTTATGATTTCCTGATAAAAGCACTTCTGGTACTTTTAACTCTTCAAACTCTCTAGGTCTTGTGTAATGAGGATACTCCAATAGATTATCTTTAAATGACTCCTCTTCAAATGACTCGTCCTGATTTAATACTCCTGGAATTAACCTTGATATAGAATCTATCATTATAAGTGCAGGCAGTTCTCCTCCAGTTAGTACATAATCTCCAATTGAAATTTCATCAGTTACTATTAAATCAATAATTCTCTCATCTATTCCTTCATAGTGACCACATAAAAGTATTATATCCTCTTGGATAGACATCTCTTTGACTATAGATTGATTGTATACTTTACCTTTGGGAGTTAAATAAATTACTCTTGGATTGTTTATATTATGAGTTTTTATTATATGCTTATATGTGTCATATATAGGTTGAGGAGTCATCACCATACCAGCTCCTCCTCCAAATGGATAATCATCTACTTTTTTATGTTTATTATTAGAAAAATCTCTTATATTATATATATGCACATCAATTATGCCTTTTTCAACTGCTCTTTTCATTATACTTTCATTCATGTATGAATTAAATATTTCTGGAAAAAGCGTCATTATGTGAAATCTCATATTACCACCTAATCTATCATACCCTTAATAGGGTCTATAATCATTTTTCTTTCATCCATATCTATAGTAGGTACAAATTTTTTTATAGCTGGTATCATAAATTCTTTATCTTCTTCACCTTTTATTACATAGACATCATTTGCAGAATATTGAAGTACATCCTCCAAGACTCCTACATACTTTCCTTCTATAGTTAAAACTTCCAAACCAATCATGTCTGCTATAAAAAACTCGCCTTCTTCAAGGTCTCTACTCTCTTCTCTAGACACATACATAAATTTATTTTTTAGCTTTTCTGCTTTTTCTATAGTGTCTATATCTTTTATCTTCATTATAACCATAGAACCTTTATATCTTACATTTTCTACAGTCCACTTGTTGTTTAAATCTTTTCCTAAATAAAAATCTTTCAATTCATCAAATCTATCTATATCATCAGTAAGTGGATAAACTCTTACCTCACCTTTTAGACCTTGTGTGTTTACTATTTGCCCTACCTTAAAATGAGTTAATTTTTCTTTCATATTATCACCTTCTCAAAAAAATTTAATCTTATGTTACCATATCATCATAAATTCTCAAAACTGTACACAGTTATACAAAAAGGACTAGGCACTATACCTAATCCTCCTCTTTACACTATCTCAAGAGAAACTTTTATGTTTTCTCTATTTGCAACAGATCTTACGACAGTTCTTATAGCTTTAGCTATTCTTCCCTGCTTCCCAATAACCTTACCCATGTCATCTTGAGCAACTGTAAGCTTTAAGACGATACCGTCATTGTCTTTAAATTCCTCAACAACAACTGAGTCAGGATTATCAACTAGAGCCTTAGCTATATCTACAACTAGCTCTTTCATATATTTCATCTCCTAAAGTAACCTCAACAATAAGTATTTACTTATACTAATTGCTAAGAGAAAATTATTTTGCTTGTTTAGAAGCTTCGAATTTTTCTATTACTCCATTTTTTACAAGTAATTTTTTAACTACTTCTGTTGGTTGAGCACCAGTAGCTAACCATTTTATAGCTTTTTCATCATTTATTCTTACTTGTTTAGGTTCAGAAATTGGATTATAGTATCCTATTTCTTCTATGAATTTTCCATCTCTTGGAGCTCTTGAATCAGCTACTACTATTCTGTAGAAAGGTTTTTTATTAGCTCCCATTCTTTTTAATCTTATTTTAACTGCCATTACAGTCACCTCCGAATAATTTTTACTATTTTTTATATTTTATTTAAAAAAAGGTAAACCGCCTAAGCCGCCCCTTTTCTTCATACTTTTTTGTGAACCAGCAAACATCTTCATCATTTTTTTCATTTCATTAAGTTGTTTTATAAGTCTATTTACATCTTGAACAGTAGTTCCACTACCTCTAGCTATTCTTTTTTTCCTAGAAGCATTTAATATTCCTGGGTTACGTCTCTCATATGTAGTCATTGACTGAATTATGGCTTTAGTTCTATTCATTTCTTTACCATTCAAGTCTACATCTCCAAGTTGGTCTTTTATATTTCCCATACCAGGCATCATACCAAGTATCTTGTCTAGAGGTCCCATATTTTGTATTTGTTCCATTTGTTGTAAAAAATCTTCAAAATCTAGTTCTTGTTTTTTGATTTTTTGTTCTAATTCCTTAGCTTTTTCTAAGTCCATACTTTCTTGTGCTTTTTCTATTAGGCTTAATACATCTCCCATACCTAATATCCTTGATGCCATTCTGTCTGGGTGGAAAGGTTCTATATCATCTAGTTTCTCTCCCATACCCATAAACTTTATAGGTTTTTGTGTTACTGCTCTTATTGAAAGTGCAGCTCCACCTCTAGTGTCTCCATCTAATTTAGTTAATACTACTCCATCAACACCAAGTGCTTCATTGAAGCTTTCTGCAACATTTACTGCATCTTGCCCTGTCATAGAGTCTACAACTAAAAGTATTTCATGTGGCTTAACTTCTGACTTAATTGACTTTAACTCATCCATAAGCACTTCATCTATATGAAGTCTACCAGCAGTATCTATAATAACCAAATCGTTAGCATTTTTAATTGCATGACTTAAACCTGCCTTGGCAATATTTACTGGACTTTCTTTATCTCCCATATTGAATACAGGTATATCCAATTTTTCACCAACAACTTGAAGTTGCTTTATAGCTGCTGGTCTATAAATATCACAAGCCACCAATAGAGGCTTCTTGCCTTGCTTTTTAAAATATCCTCCAAGTTTTCCTGCTGTCGTAGTTTTACCTGCACCTTGCAATCCAACCATCATTAAGATTGTAGGAGGTTTTGAGGAAATCATTACTTTACTTTGTACATCCCCCATTAAACTTGTAAGTTCTTCATTTACAATTTTTATTACATGTTGAGCTGGTGTCAAACTTTGCATAACCTCTTGTCCAACACATCTCTCTTGAACTTTTTTTATAAAATCTTTAACTACTTTAAAGTTAACATCTGCTTCAAGAAGAGCAAGTTTAACTTCTCTCATAGCATTTTTTACATCTGCTTCTGTAAGTTTTCCTTTTGACTTTAACTTACTGAATGCCCCTTGTAGTTTATCCGACAATCCTTCAAATATCATTTTATCATCTCCCTACATACATCTTCTATATTTTCTAGCTTAGGGATTAAATTAGCACAATCTCTATTGTGCAATAAATCTTCTTTAATGTCAATAATTTTATTTCTTATAAATTTAATATTTTTTTCCTGTTCTTGAAGCTTAGATACTAAATGTAGCTTTTCTTCATAATCTCTTAGTATCTTTTCTGAACGTTTCAATGTATCATATACACCTTGTCTTGATACACTTAAATTCTCACTGATTTCACCTAAAGAGTAATCCTCTTCATAGTATAGAGCTACTATCTCTTTTTGCTTATCAGTTAGTAATTCTTTATACTGTTCAAATAACAATCCAATTTCGACCATTTTTTCTATATTCATATCTTACACTTCCTAGCAGTATACTGTAAAGGTTATTTACTTTACACTATTGTATTTTATATCATATAAACACTCTTGTCAACCATTATTTTTAAAAGAATACTAGTTACCAAATAATGCATCTGAAAATGATTTTGCATCAAAATCCTGTAAGTCTTCTACTCTTTCTCCAACTCCAATAAGTTTTACAGGTACATCTACTTCTGACTTTACTGCAAGCACTACTCCACCTTTTGCTGTTCCATCAAGTTTTGTAAGTACTATACCTGTTATATCTGCAACTTCTTTAAATGTTTTAGCTTGAACAACTGCATTTTGACCTGTTGTGGCATCTACTACAAGAAGTACCTCACGCTTTGCTTCTGGAAATTCTCTATCTACTATTTTAAATACTTTTCCAAGTTCATTCATAAGATTAGCTTTGTTGTGTAATCTTCCAGCTGTATCACATATTAATAAATCTGTCTTTCTAGCTTTTGCTGCCTTTATGGCATCAAACACTACTGCTCCTGGATCTGCTCCTTCTTGATGCTTTATTATGTCTACATTAGTTCTATTTGCCCAGATTTCTAATTGCTCTGTTGCTGCTGCTCTAAATGTATCTGCTGCTGCTAATAAAACTTTTTTCCCATCTTTTTTATATCTATTTGCCAATTTTCCTATCGTAGTAGTTTTACCCACTCCATTTACACCCACCATTAAAATTATACATGGAGCTGGTTCTATGTCTAATGTAGAGTTTTCATTTGTAAGGATATCTTCAACTATAGATTTAAGTTCTTCTCTTACCTTTATTGGTTCAGTAATTCCCTTTTGCTTTATCTTATCTCTTAGTTTCTCAATTATGTCCATAGTTGTATTTACACCAACATCTGCTGTTATTAAAATTTCCTCTAAATCCTCAAGCAATTCTTCATCTATTTTTGTATATGATTTTAAAACCTCATCTATTCTATCAGTTATTCCTTGTTTTGCCTTTGTTAATCCTTGTTTTAATCTTTCAAACAAATTAACTTTCTTTTCTTCATATTTCTCTTCTTTATTTTCATAATCTTCATGTTCAGTTTCTTCATCATTATTATCATTGTTTAATGCTTCTATTTCACTATCTAGAGAATCATTATTTATTATCTCTTCTACATCTTGTTCATTAGTATCTATCTTATCTTCTATCTCTCTATCTTCTTCAGCACTTTCATCAACAACTTCTTCTTCAGTTTTTTCTGGAATATCTTCTACTTTATCTACAACTTCCTCCTCAAACCCTGAAAAAATTGTTTCTTCTACATTTTCTAAGTTGTCAGCACCAGTTTCTATTTCTTCTTCTGAGCCAACATCTTTTTTTTCTAATTCCTTATCCTTGTCTTTGCCAAAACCAAATAATTTTTTTAACACTATTCTTCCTCCTATGTCAATCTAAGTTATATAATATCAGTTATCTCTTGAGCTTCTTTTAGTTTTAAACTAATAACTTTTGAAATAGCTTTTTCTTGCATTGTAACCCCATATATATAATCAGCAGCTTCCATAGTTCCTCTCCTATGAGTTACTGATATAAATTGTGTCTCTTTAGATAAATCTTTTAAAAATTCTCCAAATCTGAATATATTTGCATCATCAAGTGGAGCCTCAATTTCATCTAATATGCAAAATGGTGTTGGTTTTGTAATTAATATTGCAAATAATATGCTTATTGCAGTTAGAGCTTTTTCTCCACCAGACAGTAGATTTAAATTTTTCATTTTTTTACCAGGTGGTTGAGCTGTTATTAGTATATCACTTTCTAATAAATTTTCTTTATCTAAAATAGTTAATTCTCCACATCCACCACCAAATAGTCTTTTGTACACATACTTAAAGTTTTTACTTATTTCTTCAAATTTAACCTCAAATTCAGATTTCATATTTTCTTCTAATGTATGTATAAGTTTTTCTATTTCCTCCATAGATTCTTCTAAATCTTGTTTTTGTTCACTATAAAAATCATATCTTTCTTTTATTTCTTCATATTCTTTGATAGAATCTATATTTATATTCCCAAGACTTCTTATTTCTCTCTTTAAATTTTCTAAGAATTTTCTATCTATCTCTAGATTTTCATCTTTGATTTCCAATGCTTGTACTAAAGTCATTTCATATTGTTCAAATAACTTATTTATATATGTGTCTTGACTAGTTTTTAATCTTTCTAATCTTCCACCAACCTTAAATAAACTTTCTTTAAGTTCTATATGTTGTCTATCTATAATTTTTAACTCTTTACCAATTTCATCAAAGTTATTTTTCAAGTCATCTTTAGCTATTTTTCTAGTTTCAAGATTTCTATTGCTGTCCCCTAATTGCTTAATTAAGTTTTCTTTTTCTTTTTCTTCAATAGATATAGAGTCTTGTAACTTAACTATTTCTTGTTCTTCATAATTTAATGATTCATCTAATTGTTTGGTTTTTTCTTCTAACTCACAATTTTCACCAGATATTCTTTTTATATCTCTAATTATACTATTATAAGCTTCTGTTTTCTTTACTAAAGTTAGGTTTAATTCATCAAATTCAGATTTTTCTTTATCATACAAATCATTATATTTTTTTATTTCATCACTTAATATATCAATTTTTTCTTTATTTTGATTGTATGTATTTTCTAATTCTTCCATCTCTTTTTTAACAATATCACTTTTTTCGAGAGTATAATTCAAGTTAGAACCCAAATCACTTTTCTCATTATCTAATCTAGTAATACTAGATTTTAAAGATTCAATCTCAGATTCGATATTTTCTATACTTGTACTCTTTATTATAATGCTTTTTTCTAAATCTTTTACTTCATTTTCAACTAAGTCAATTTCACTTTTTATATTTTTTATATTTTTATTTAGAGATTCTTTTGTAATTTCTAGACCTGAAATCTCAACCTTAACATCATTTATTTTTTCTGTATATTCGTTAATAAATCTTTTTCTTGATAATATATTTCCGTTAGTTTTTAAACTACCTCCTGTTAAAGAACCTCCTGGATTTAAGATTTCACCATCTAAAGTTACTATTTTAAATCTATGACCAGTTTCTTTTGCAAATTTTATCCCTTCATCTATATTATTTATAAATATCGTTCTTCCAAGTATATTTTCAATTATATTTCTATATTTTTCATCAAACGTAATTAAATCACTTGCTATTCCTATAAATTTAGTATTTGCTTTTAAATTTCCCAAACTTATTTTATTTGATTTAATTATATTTAATGGCAGAAATGTTACTCTTCCTAAATTATTCTTCTTTAAATAGTTTATTGCAGATTTAGCACTAAACTCATCATCAGTTATTATATTTTGCATATAAGCACCAAGTGCTGCTTCTACAGATTTCTCATATTTTTCAGGAACATTTATAATCTGTCCTAGCGCTCCATGAATACCTCTTAAATCCTTATTTTTTAATACTTCTTTTACACCTCTATTAAATCCCTCATAATGGTTTTCCATATCTATATAAACATTTAACTTTGAGTTATATCCATTTAGATTGTATTTACTTTTCTGTATTTCATCTTCTATCTTATTGAGTTCATTAATAGAATATTGTAAATCAGCAGTTAATTTTTTATTTCTGTTATTCACATTGTTTAAAGTTTCTTTTTTCATATTAAAGTCTTTATTTATACTATCTAATTCAGAAGATTTTGTTTGGACATTTTGGTTTAACTCTGCTATTTCTGAGTTTATGTTTTCATCTCTGATATTCATATTTTCTTTATTTGCATTTAAAGCAGATAACTTATTACTAAATTCTTGCTTCTTATTTAATATATCTATTATATTTTCTTTAAATAATTCTATATCATTATTTAAAGATTCCAACTTCATCCTTTGATTTTCTTTACTAGATTCTAACTTTTTTATATTCTCTTGTAATATCGATAACTCTTCGCTATTTGAAGACTTATTACTTTCTAATTCTTTTATGTATACCTTATTTTCATTTAGCTTTTCTTTTATATTGTTTATTTCAGAATTTTTTCTATGAATTTCATTTGTAAAGTTTTTTATTCTTTCTTTAATTAAATTTATCTGTGACTCTTTTTTTGATATAACACCTTTAATTGAATTTATATAATCTACAGATTTTTCAATTACATCTTGTAGTACCTCTATCTCCTTATCAACATCTTCTTGTTTTTTCTCTACAACATTTTTTTGTTCTTCTTTTTCTTTAAGTTCTTTTTCAAGAACTTTACTATGCTCATCAACTTCACTCAGTTCTTTTTCTATTCCTTCAATTTCTCTTATAAAATTATTGACTTCTAATATTTTTAATTTTTCACTTATTTCTAAATACTTTTTTGCTTTTGTTTGTTGATTAAAAAGAGGTTTTAATTGATTTTCAATTTCTATATATATATCATCTATTCTTTCTAAATTTTCTTTTGTATTACTTAAATTTCTTTCTGCTTCCTGTTTTTTATATCTATATTTTGATATACCACAAGCTTCATCAAAAACTTTTCTTCTACTTAAAGGATTATTACTCAATATTTCATCTACTTTTCCTTGCTCTATGATTGAATAACCATCTTTTCCAATACCAGTATCTAAAAAGACTTCTTTTATATCCTTTAATCTGCAACTCTTATTATTTAGAAAAAATTCACTTTCTCCATTTCTATAGGCTCTTCTTCTTATAGTCACTTCTGTAAAGTCTAATTCTAATTGATTCTCAGAATTGTCAATAGTAAGAGCTACTTCACAGTAATTCATGGGTTTTTTTGTATCTGTACCTGCAAATATTACATCTTCAAGTTTGTCTCCTCTAAGACTTTTGATACTTTGTTCTCCTAATACCCATCTTACGGCATCAGATATGTTACTTTTTCCACTTCCATTTGGTCCTACTATCGCTGTTATTCCTTCTTTAAAAATAATATCTGTCTTTACTGGAAAGGATTTAAATCCCTTTAACTCTAGTCTCTTTAAATACAAATCGTTTCTCTCCCTTCATTGTTAAAACTAAAGGTTATAAATGTCATACAATTTTCTATGGATGTCTCTCATATTAGCAATAATTAAACTTTTCCCATCTAACACAATTTCTAATTGATTTATATCTAAATCTGATTCTTGTGTTTTTAAAATCACACCAAAATTTTCTTTCATATATTTAATATTTGTTTTTTTATTTCCTATTATTTTAGAAATATTCTTTTTATTAGACTTCACCAACACGTTATTTATATTTTTATTTTGTAAAATAAGAAATTCTAAATAATCTTTTATCATCTCAGCTTCTACTAATTCTCTAAAAGCAGGGTGATATGGACCCGCTAAGACAGCTTTTCCCATTTGTATATCATCAGTAGCTTGAAGCCCGACTCTTATTACATTTATATCATTAACATAAAACAATACAAGTACTTTTTTTACTATTCTTATACTCTCGTCAAGTGTAAATGGCTTATATTCGTTTTGCTCCATCAATTTTTCCAGACCAGTCTCTTTTACCACTAAAGTTGGATAAATTCTTACACAATCTGGTCTAAGCTCTACAAATTTTTTGGCTGTAAATATGCATTTTTCTTCTGTATCAGCTGGAAGCCCAACCATCATTTGTAAACCAAGTTTAATTCCACTATTTTTTATCAACTTTGAACTCTTATATACAATTTCTGACTGATGACCTCTAATACTATTTAACAATACTTTTTCATCTAAGGATTGTACTCCAAGCTCTATTATACTTGTCTTATATTCTTTTAACATTTCCAATATTTCTTCACTAATACAATCTGGCCTTGTGGACATTCTAATATCTTTTATAAAACCTTTTTCTACATATTCTTTGGCAACAGCTAATAAACTTTTTTGTATATCTACATCTATAGCAGTAAAACTTCCACCAAAAAATGCTATTTCTACATCAGCATCCTTATCTATAGTCTTTAGACATTCTTCAATTATATTTCTTGCATCTTCACTAGTAACATCAGTACTCACACCTGTTATTTTTTTTTGATTACAAAATATACAATCATGAGGACAACCTTTGTGAGGAACAAATATAGGTATAATTCTCTTTTTCATCTACAACATCCTTCTAATCTAAATATTTCTTTTTATATTTTTACATATTATATTTATTTTTCCCATAATTTTTTCTTTAAAGCTACTTTAGCAGCCAATTGTTCTGCTTCTTTTTTACTTTTACCTTCTCCTATCCCCAAAACACCTTCATTAATTCCCACTTCCATAACAAACCTTTTATTATGGTCTGGTCCTTTTTCTTCTATAAGCCTATACCAAATATTATTTTCTCCATTTCCTTGTAATACTTCTTGAAGATGTGTTTTATAGTCTCTAAATATATTTCCCTTTCTTGAATCGTAAATTATATTTTCCATATGGTGTAATATAAATTGTCTTGCACTTTCAAATCCTCCATCAAGATATATTGCTGCTATTACAGCCTCAAATGCATCTGCTAATATTGAAGTTCTATGTCTACCTCCAGTAGCTTCTTCACCTCTACCCAGTAACATATGAACCCCTAAATTTATATCATTTGCAACTTCACTTAATGAATCCTCACAAACTATATTTGCTCTAAGCTTAGTCAATTCCCCTTCGGGCAGATTAGATTCTTCATTAAATAAATAATCACTTATCACTATGCCTAAAACTGAATCTCCTAAAAATTCTAATCTTTCATTAAAATTATATCTCTTATTTTCATTAGAATATGAACTATGTGTAAGAGCTTCTAGTATATATTCTTTATTTTTAAATTTATAATTTATAACATCTTCAAATCTTTGTATATTATCTAGTAATTTTTTACTTATCTTCATTATTACATCCCTCCAAAATCCTATTCTATAAATTCTAGTGTACTATTTTTGTGCAACTATTGCAAAACCAAAATCTAAAATACTTGTCCTCATAAAAATAAAACTACCTATGAAACAAAATATCTCATAGGCATCATAGGCAGTTTTATTTCTTATGAATTTTTATTCTCTATCATCACAATTCGAACAACCACCACATGTACAATCATCATCATCATCATAATCATCTTCTGATGATAATATTACAGCCTTACAATCAGGACAAACAACATCTACGTCATCATCATATAATAAATCTTCGTCTATTTCTACTAATTCTCCACAATTTGGGCATTCCATTTCTATATAGCTGAAGTCCTCATCGTCATCATTTTCTTCATCTTCTTCGTAAAGGTCATCTTCCATGTCAGCAATATCTTCTTCTAAATCTGCTAAATCTTCGTCTATAGATTCAACAAAATCTTGAAGTTCTTCCTGTTCTTCATCCAATGTTACAATAGCTTCTGCAAATACTTCTAATGCATCAACTATTTTATGTATCATTTTCCCTTCTTTACTTTCAGTGCTTATTTCTAAACCTTCTGCTAAACCTTTTAAGTATGCAACTTCTTCATATAAATGTTTCATGTAACACCCCTCGCTTTCTTTTTAATATATAAACTAAAAGCTCATATATCTTATATTATTAAGACATATAAGCTTTTATATACATAAATTTTTATACTCTTGATAAATATTCACCTGTTCTAGTATCTATCTTTACTTTATCTCCAGTATTTATAAATAATGGAACTTGAACAACTGCACCAGTTTCAACTGTAGCTGCTTTAGTTACATTACTTGCTGTATCACCCTTTATTCCTGGCTCTGTATCTACAACTTCTAGCTCTGCAAAGTTCGGAGCTTCCACTTGGAATGGTTGTCCTTGATAAAATCTTATTGTAGCAACTTCATTTTCTTTTAAGAATTTAATTGCATCTTCAACTTGATCATAGTTTAATGGTATTTGTTCAAAATTTTCTTGGTCCATAAAATAATATAACTCACCATCATTGTATAGATATTGCATTTGTCTTGTATCTATTACAGCTTTAGGGAATTTTTCACTTGGATTAAAACTTTCTTCTCTTATAGCTCCTGTTTTTAAATTTCTGTATTTAGTTCTAACGAAAGCAGCTCCTTTACCTGGCTTAACGTGTTGAAAATCAACTACTAAACATGGTTGTCCATCTTTTTCAAATGTAACACCTTTTCTAAAATCACCTGCTGATACCATTTTTTGTTCCTCCATATTAAAATAAATTTCTTATTTTTTAGTAAATTTTACATTACTATGCCTTTAAAATTATATCTCTTACTTGAATTCTGTCAAGTCAGGATTACAAATTTTTACTAATATCATAATATCATAAGTTATACAATATAAACAAGTATTTGGCAGATTACTTATCCTATATTTTTATTATTTACATCTATAATCACACTTTATACATTTTATATATTGATATTATTTATCTCTACAGCTATACTTTCCACTATTACTCATTACTTTTTATTTAAAAACAATGGATAAACATAATTTTTTAGATTTTTACAGAATAACTTTTATGAAAATTTAAAACATTTTTCTTCATTAATAATACTGTTACTTAAAATTACACATTTTTAATAAAATTCCATACTTTTACTTTAAACTCAGTTTCATATCTTTGATTACGTTTTGATAATTTCAATATTATATTAATATATTCTCCATTATTAGACATTGAGACATACATTTCATCTACATAATCACCAATTTCATATCCACCAGCTTGACTACTTTCACCATTTAAAGAATTTACAAACAACTTATTTCGTCTCTCATTTAATATAATTTCTTTGTTGCTTGTATATTCTTCATTATAAGTTGTATTTTCATCTATATATCTACATTTTATGGATGTCATTTTTTTTAAACCTTCATCATTAGAAGATAAATTTATTATCCCCTTAGAATTACTAATGATTCCTTCTATAGATTTTGTAATTTCAATACTTTGTTGTTGTAACTCCATTTTATCTTCTATTTTAACTTTTAAATTCATTGTAAGTGTAAATATAGAATATAAAGTTATCACCAGTACTACAATTACAGTTAAAGATACTGCACTTTCTAAAAGTAAATATCCACATTTACGTTTCATATTTTCCCTCTTTCAAAAGTACTCTTCCACTTACAGGTGTTATTGTTATAGTTTTATTTAATCTACCATTATATATCTCTATTGTAGTTGCTCTTTGAGGTGAGCCATCAGATTTAAATTTTATAGTTTCAATACTTCTTGCGATTCTTACATTTCTAGGCAGTACTATGGATTTAACATCTTTGCCATCTTTTCTCAATACATATCCTTCTTGTTCCTTTTGCTTTATATAGTATATATATGTATTGTAGTTGCTAAACATATTAATTCGTCTAACATACCTTATATCTGAACAAAGTTGACGTGCAAATAAATTTATTTTATGATTTTCAAGATTATCTTTTGGAAAACATATTGTAGTTATCAATAGTATTATACTTATGGATACTACTAATTCTATTACAGTCACATTCCTTCTTTTTTCAAAGTTATACACCCCTATACTTATATATATATACTAAGTTTTTTTCATCAAAGTTCTTTTTTATATTTTCTATTATCTCTTGGTCGATTTCTTCTTCTCCATTAGTGTTTTGATTATCAAAATCTTTACTGTCAGTCTCAAATATAGTTGAAAGTTCTATTTGGTCAAACGATTTAGACTCATCAGATGTTTCAATAAAATCTTTATCACTATAATCAGCCTCTGTATAATCTTTAATATCAACTCCTACCCATGGATTTTTAATTTCCACGCTCACTTTTATTACTTTTAAAAAGTCTTTCTCTCTAGCTGTACTTGTTATGTCAAATTCAAAAAAATCTCCTTTGTCATATATAGTATTGTTTTCTATTTTTAAATGAACTTCTTCTAAATTACTATAAGATATATCTTTTATTTTTTTTATACAATCAATCATATTATTTCCTAAGAAATAGTCTCTAAATTCTTCTTCATTATTAGATATATTAATAGCTTCTTCCACACAGCAAAGAACATTACTTATTGATATTTCTATACCACTTAAAGAAACTTCCCTTAGCTTAGCATCTTTATATTCTAATTCAAATAAGTTATCATTACTATAAATTAAACCTATACACATAATACATACAGTGCTTATAATAGAAAATATTATCAATGTTATTATTAATATAGAACCTTTATTATTTCGTAACATAACTCTTAAATCTTAATTGTTTTAAATCACTCTTAATTTCCATATTTATCTCATAACATTGATAATAGTTTAAAATTTGTTTCACTGTGCTATTTATCTCATAACCTTTTATGTAGTTTTTATTTATTTCATCCTCAGTCAATTGATATTCATTATTTTTTATTTTATATTTCTCATCTTCCAAGTATTTCTTTGCAATATTTAACATTTCTCTATTGGATACATTTTTACTAATAAAACTATAGCAGTTATATAAAGATGTAGATACCAAATACACAGCTACATATAATATGGCGATACTCATTATACATTCAATTGATATAAAACCACTCTTTTTCGTTTTCAATAATAAAAAACCTCTCATTAATATTTTTATTCTATAGATTAAATCTTAAGGATTTAGTTATAAATTCTTTTCATAAAGCTCTTTTATACAACTATTTTCATTACTATCTAACTTTATTCCAGTCCATATACAAAATGCACTTAGACCTTGATTTATTAACATATCAATTCCAAATATAACATCTAAATTGTATTTTCTCGCCCATTTTATAAGGCTTGTTTCATGAGGCTTGTATACTATATCACATACTAGTATTTTTTTGCTTGGAATCAATGATTCATCTATTGGACATAAGTTATTCCCCATACCTATTGGTGTAGTATTTATAAGTATATCAATTTTGCTTAAATCATTTTTATCAACTTCTTTAGTGCTATAGACTACATCTAATTTAAAACTGGATTTTATTATATTTGATATTTCCCTTGCTTTATCTATACTTCTATTTCTTATTTCTATAGATTTTACATTGTTAAATGCAAGTTCAATAGCAATACTTCTACACGAACCTCCACAACCTAATATCATGACCTTTTTGTCTTTTAGGTCAAACCCATTTTCAATTACAGCTTTTACAAATCCAACTCCATCAGTATTATATCCTTTTAATCTACCTCCTTCATTCTTAATCGTATTAACTGCTCCAACTAATTTTGCTTTGTAATCAATATAATCCAAGTATTTAATTATATTTACCTTATGAGGTATTGTCACATTACAACCCTCTACACCCATACTTTTTATGGACTCTACTGTTTTCCATAAGTCTTTTGACTCTACATCAAAGCATACATAAACATTATTTTGTTTGTATTTTTCAAATAAGTAATTATGCATGATTGGTGAAAAACTTTGTTTCACTGGATGTCCTAAAAGACATATAAGCTTTGTTTCGCTATTTATAATCATATCTTTCTCCCTTTTATTTATTGACATCTAAAATTCAATTTATACCAAATAAACTAATAATTTATCCGTCTTATTTTTTATATATTCAACAAAAAATTAAACTTAAATTCTTCTTTTTAATGTTATATTACAGCCAAAAGTTTGTAAATATATGTTTTAAATTCTAACAGTATACATATTATTTTATTGAATAACAGTCAACTTGGATAAGTCTCCTTCATATAATTTAAAGTGACCGTTAAAAAGGGGGGTGACTTATTGGCAGCGCTTAAATCTTTTGAAAAACCCTTAACCCCTGAAGAAGAGATTGAGTATTTAACTAAATTTAAAATAGAAAATGATAAAAGTGCAAAAGATATATTGATTGAAAGAAACATGAGATTAGTAGCTTATATCGCAAAAAAATATAACAATTCGACAGAAGATCAAGATGATTTAATATCTATAGGTACAATAGGATTAATAAAAGCTATAGAAACTTATAATATAGATAAAGGAACTCGATTGGCAACATACGCTTCTAGATGTATTGAAAATGAAATTTTAATGAATATCAGATCTAACAAAAAAAACAAATCACAAGTATCTCTACAAGACCCTATCGGAACAGATAAAGAAGGTAATGAAATAAGTCTTTTGGATATACTTGGTACAGATGTCAACTATGTTCTTGACGAAGTTGAGTTAAAAGTTCAAGTTGGAAAACTATATGAACAACTTAACAAAATACTTACTCCTAGAGAAAGAGAAATTGTCCAGTTAAGATACGGGTTAACTCCTTATGGGTATAAAACTCAAAGAGAAATAGCACAAAGACTTGATATCTCTAGATCATATGTGTCCAGAATCGAAAAAAAAGCTCTTAAAAAACTAGAAAAAGAGCTTGTTCAAGAAAATTAATATTATATTTTTAGAAGGATATATCGTATAACATTAGACAAAACAACTTGCCTAAAAATTAAAATTACGATATATCCTTAAATTTTATAATACATGACTTTATTTTATACTTTCACATATTTCTTTAAATATAGGTATTGCTGATTTACTTTCCTTTTGAGTTCCTTCTACTAGCACAGTTATTACATACTTAGGTCTTTTCTCTGGATAAAATCCAGTTATCCAACCATGATCTATTGGCTTTTTATTCAGACTACTTTGAGCTGTACCAGTTTTTACCCCACATCCTCCTTCTAAATCCTTTAGGACTTTAGCTGTTCCAACTTTAGAAACAGATTTCATAATTTCTTTTACTTGTGTGCATACATAAGGAGAAATAATTTCTTCTTTTTTTGAAGACTTATAGGTTTTTACTGTCTCCATATCATTATTTACAAGACTTTTATATAAATATAATGGTTCAAATGTTCCATTATTAGCTATTATCTGGGTCATTTGATTTATTTGGAGTGGTGTAAATTCTATATTTTCTTGACCTATAGCTAAATTACGTATTGATATATTTTTTGGAGCTTCTCTAATTCGTTCTTCATCAAGACCAATATCAACCTTTTCAAATAAATGTAATTTTTCAGCAGATTTTAATATCTTCTCTTTACCAACTTTCATTGCTATATCTAAAAATGCTGGATTACATGAATTAGAAAAAGTTTGCTGTAAGGATTGAAGACCATGTCCATCTAGTTTATTGCATCGCAATATTTCATTACTATTTCCAACTTTAGTTTTACCTTTGCAATTGTAGGTATAATTCTCATCTACAACTCCATTTTCAAGCGCAGAAAATAGTACTACCATCTTAAACACAGAACCTGGCGGATATGTCGATTTTATGACTCTATTCTCAAATTCTCCATTTTTACTCTTTAAACTCTTTGCTATGTTATTTTGGTCAAAATTAGGTCTAGAACACATAGCAAGAATTTCACCTGTAGATACGTCTGAAATCACTGCTGCTGTTGGATTTTCTTCTTTATTTAGTATTTGCTCTAAATTTTTTTGAATATCATAATCAATAGTAGTTTTTAAATGTTTATCTTTATCTTTTTCATCAATTGTTTTTACACTTCCCTTTAAAATATTTAGAGATTTTTCGTTTCCCGCATCTCCTGCTTTAAAGGCACTTATATATTTTTCATTTGAGTTTCTAAGCACACTATCCATACTTTTTTCTATCCCCAGTTGACCTGATTTATCATCATCTTTTATATAACCTATTGTATGTGATAATAAACCATCCTGTGAATATCGCATAGTCTTTTCTTCTAACATTATACCATTCTTCTCAAGTTGTTTTTTCATGCTCTTATCAATATTTTCGGTCTGAATTTGTATTATAGGATGTGCCAATTGTTCTTGTATAATTTTATATATTTCCAAATCATCCATCTTCGTAGCCTTCTTAACAAGTTCCAGTATTTTATAGTTGTTATTTAATTTTTCTTTCTCAACAACTAAAATCTGAACTTTACTTGTATCTGTAAGTTTCTTATTATTTCTATCATAAATTATGCCTCGTCCACTATTTAACTCTACTTTCTCAACACTCTGCGATTCAACATTTTTTTTGTACTTATCACCTTTTAATACCTGTATATCAACTAGCCTATATATTAAACCACTATAAATTATTAAAATTATAGTAAATATATACCAGCTTCTCTTTCCCACTTTTTTAAAAAATGGAGTCTTTTTTTTTGACATGAAATCACCCCTTAGATAATTTCATTATTGACAATTTCTAAGGGGCTAATACTATTTTTATTAAATTTTTATTACTCTTCAACTTTTTCTTCTATAACTTTTCTAAGCATATAATCTTTCTCAACTTTTACAGATAGTTTTAACTTAACTATCTGTCTAGGGTGAGGAGCTGATTCTATAGGCTCTCCTTCTTCGTTGTACATTTTTTCTATTTTAGTAAACATAGTTTCTTTATAAGGTCCCATAACTTCTATTTCATCACCAACACACATTTTATTTCTCTGTTCAACTACAATAAGCCCATTTTCATCCTCTGCCTCTCTAACTATACCTATAAAATCATAGTTTCTAACATATGATGCTGATTGATAATTTTGGTCTTCTGTTGTTGGCTTATTCAAGTAAAAACCTGATGTGAAATGTCTATGGCTCCCTTTCTTCAACTCTTCCATCCACATAGGATTAAATTTCCAGTTTTCAGGGTCCTTATAAAATTCATCTATTGCCCTTCTATATGCTCTTACAACTGTTGCTACGTAATACGATGTCTTCATTCTTCCTTCTATTTTTAAGCTTGTTATACCAGATTTAATTAATTCTGGTATGTATTCTATCATACACAAATCTTTTGAGTTAAAAAAGAATGTACCTCTTTCATCCTCATATATAGGGAAATATTCACCAGGTCTTTTTTCTTCAACTAAATGATATTGCCATCTGCAAGATTGAGCACAAGAACCTTTGTTTGCATCTCTTCCAGTCATATAATTACTTATCAAACATCTTCCTGAGTAAGAGATACACATAGCTCCATGCATAAAAGCTTCTATATCCATATCTAAAGGTGTTTTAGCTCTTATTTCAGATATTTCATCAAATGATAATTCTCTTGCCACTACAACTCTTTTTATTCCATGTTCATACCAAAAATTGGCACTAAGATAATTAGTTGTATTTGCTTGTGTACTTAAATGTATTTCCATATTTGGAATTACTTTTTTAATTACACTAAGAACACCTGGGTCAGCTATTATAACTGCATCTATTCCTATCTCTTCTAACTCCAATAAATAAGCTTCTAATTGTAGGAAATCTTCATTGTGAGGTATTATATTTACTGTTACAAAGACTTTCTTCCCTCTCTCATGTGCAAAAGCTACACCTTCTGCCATATCTTCTTTACTAAAGTTTTTTGCAGCAGACCTCATTCCAAAGATTTCTCCACCTATATAGACAGCGTCTGCTCCATATGTTATAGCTATTTTTAATCTCTCCAAATCACCTGCTGGAGCTAAAAGTTCAACTTTATTTAATTCCATCTACGTCACCTCTTTTACTTTCTTTATAACTTAATGCCACACCATCTCCGATTGGTATCAATGATGTACTCAAATAATCACAATTACATATATAATCTAAATAATTTCTCATTCTTTTTACTATGGTTTTCTTTCTTCTTACAACAAAATCATCATGTGCAACCATTCCTTTATATAAAATATTATCAGAAACTAATAGTCCACCATCTTTTAGCTTATCTATAACTAAATCAAAAAATAGCTTGTATTGACCTTTTGCTGCATCTATAAATATAAGGTCAAATTCACCTTGGATTTGACTCAATTTTTCTTCTGCATCTCCTTCTAGTATAGTTATGTTATTTTCAAATCCAGCTAATTTTATATTTTCTTTTGCTTTTTCTATCATTTTTTCGCTTCTTTCAACAGTTATTATATCTGCACCTTTTCCTATGATTGTTGCAAAGAAAATAGAAGAATAACCAATTGCACATCCTACTTCTAAAACTCTTTTCGGCTTTTGAATCTTTAATAAAACTTTTAACAAGTCTGAAACTTCTTTGTGTATTATAGGAACACTATTTTCTTCAGCATAAATTTCCAAATCTTTTAAAAGTCCTTCTTTTTCTTTTAATGTTACTCTTATATAATCTTCAACCAAGTCATTAACTATATTACTCATAAAAACACTCCCTAAAATAATAAACATCAAAATTTTGTCTTAATTTATTATTTTTTAAATTCATATTGCTCTGTATATTTACACTTTCTTTATTATAAATCTAAGAATAACAATTTTCAATAAAAAAGCCCAACATTATTCTTACCCTGTTAGACTTTTTATAATCATTGTTTATTTTGTGGTATTTTCATTATTTGTTGTTTTTGTATCTTTACCTTGTTTATCTCTCGCTTCCTTGTACTCTTTAACATATTTTAAATGGTCTTGATAGTTTGTACTATAGTTATTTCCTCCATCAATCTTTGCTACAAAATACAAGTAATCTGTTTTATCTGGATAAAGTGCTGCCTCAATAGATTTTATACCAGGATTTGATATTGGTGTAGGAGGTAATCCTTTATTTTTGTAACTATTATATGGTGAATCAATTTTTAAATCATTATAAGTTACAATTTTCTTTCTTTCTTCAAATATATATTGTATTGTTGCATCTGATTGAAGAGGCATACCTACTTTAAGTCTATTGTAAAATACACTTGCAATTATTGGTCTATCTTTATCAAGTACAGCTTCTTTTTCAATTATTGAAGCCATCTCCATTACTTCTTGAAGAGTCATCTTTGATTCTTTTTGTTTCTTTTTAAATTTGTCTGTATATTTACTATCAAATACGTTTAACATTTCATTTAAAATATCTTCCTCTGATTGTTTCTTTGAATTAAAATAATATGTTTCTGGATACAAAAATCCCTCTAAAGAAGTTATTCCATCTTCTTTTAAGAATGTAAACTTGTCATAAAACTCTTGAGGTTTTTTTATTAGATTTTCAAAGGTAGTTTTATCTCCTAAGTTTTTATTTACTAATATTGATATAATTTCTTTAGATGTAGACCCTTCTGGAATAGTTACTTTTACACCATCATGATATATTTTTCCTGAAGCTAAAAGGCTTATTATATCATTATTTGAATACGATTGATTAAGTAAATATGTTCCTGATTTTATAGATGGTGCCTTATTACTTATTTTTACTATCAATTTAAACAATAATTCATTTTTTATTAATTTATTTTCATATAGTATGTCAGATATTTTTCCAACTGATGCTCCACTTGGAATGTCAATAATTACATCTTCTTTGTTATTTTTGTCATAAGGACCTATTTGCATAGACACAAATATACCTACCACAACAATTAAAATAACAACTATTAATGCTACTATTTTCAATCTATTTTTTTTAAAATTCATAATATAATCTACTCCTTATGTATATTTGTCCATTTTCTATTATAAAACTAAGCACTGTAATTTTCAATCATCTTGTCGAATAAACTTATTTATATTATAAAAAAATACTTTAAAATATATTTTTATTATTATATATTTAATACTTCTCAAACTTTTCAAAAAAATAAAAAACCTAACACTATTTTTAACATGTTAGGCTTTTTATAATCACTTTTTCTAAAATTTTCTAAAATTTTTTAATTTCATCTTTAGTTACAATACCATATACTAATTTATTTTTTTCTATTTCTTCATCTACAATAGAATATGAATTGACGAATCTATCCTTTGCTAATGTAAGTTTTTTCTCATCATCATAGTGCATATATGCTAAAACTTCACCCTTTTTTACATAATCTCCAACTTTTTTTTCTAAAATTATTCCTGCTGATAAATCTAAAATATCATCTTTAGTTTCTCTACCAGCTCCAAGAATCATAGCTGATATGCCTATATCTTCTGCCTTAATCTTACTTATATACCCAGATTTATCTGATTTGATTGGATACTTATACTTTGATTCTTTAAATAGAGAATAATCATCAACTATATCTTTATTTCCACCTTGATTTTCTATGAACTCTTTAAGTTTATCTATAGCTCTACCAGATTTTATTGATTCTTGTATCTTTTCAATACCATCATCAAAGTTACATGCAACTTTTGCTAAAACCAGCATATATGCTCCTAAAACTTCACATAATTCAACAAGGTCTTTTGGTCCATTTCCTTTTAAGGTTTCAATTGCTTCTATAACCTCTAAAGAATTCCCAACAGCAAAGCCTAGAGGTTCATCCATATCTGTCACAATTCCTATGGTATCTTTATTCATACCAACACCTATATCAACCATAGCTTTTGCCAATTCAAAAGACTCCTCTAAAGTCTTCATAAATGCCCCATTTCCAGTTTTCACATCTAATACGATTGCATCAGCTCCGGAAGCTAGCTTTTTAGACATTACACTAGATGCTATCAATGATATATTGTCTACAGTTGCTGTAACATCCCTAAGAGCATAGATTTTTTTATCTGCAATTGCTACCTTTGCACTTTGACCACAAACTGCTATTTTATGCTTGTTTACAGAATCAATAAATTTATTTATATCCATTTCTGTAGAAAAACCTGGTATAGCTTCCAATTTATCAATAGTTCCTCCAGTATGTCCAAGACCTCTTCCAGACATTTTTGCAACTGGTGCTCCACATGAAGCAACTAAAGGAATAAGAGCTATTGTAGTCTTATCTCCGACACCACCTGTACTGTGTTTATCTACTTTTATACCCTCGATATCTGAAAGCTCTATCATATCACCAGAGTGCATCATTGCCTCTGTAAGATATACAGTCTCTTGTCTATTCATCTTATTTAAATAAATAGACATTAATAGTGCAGAAGCTTGATAGTCAGGTATATCTCCTTTAGAATAGTTTTCTATAAAGTAATTTATCTCTTCTTTGCTAAGTTCTAAATTATCTCTCTTTTTTTTTATAATATCATACATTCTCATACTTGAAATCTCCATTCTAACCTGTAATAATGTAAATAAATTTATAAACATATTTATATATTATAAAAAACTGTCTCTTATTAGAAATACTTTTCTATATCAAGACAGCTCCTTATTAATTATTTTCAAATTGTACATTATCTATTTTATAATAAATTTACTTAAATCCTCTATAAATTCTTAACTGTACTCTTAACTAAGTTCAAAAACTCTGATTTGACTTTTTGAGTAGTTTGTATAACTTCTTCATGACTTAATGGTTGATTTAAGATACCAGCAGCCATATTAGTTATACAAGATATACCAATAACATCAATATTAGAATGTGCTGCTACTATAACTTCTGGAACTGTTGACATTCCAACTGCATCAGCCCCCAATATTTGAGCCATTCTTACTTCTGCTGGTGTTTCATAATTGGGTCCACTAAAGAACATATATACACCTTCTTTTACATCTATATTGTATTCTTTAGCACACTCTTTAACTATATCTATATATTTACATGAATATGCATCTGACATATCTGGAAATCTATCTCCAAGTCTATCATCATTTTTTCCTACTAATGGATTACTACCACTAAAATTTATATGGTCTCTTATAATCATCAAATCCCCTGGTTTAAATTGCTTATTTACGCCACCAGCAGCATTAGTTACTACAATAATTTCGACTCCAAGAGCTTTCATAACTCTAACTGGAAAAGTGGCTTCTTTTTGAGAATAACCTTCATAGTAATGAAATCTTCCTTGCATAGCAATTACTTCTTTTCCTGCAAGCTTTCCAATAACAAGTTGCCCAGCATGTCCTTCTACTGTTGAAACAGGGAAATTTGGAATTTCGCTATATTTAATTATGACAGAATCTTCTATATCATTTGCTAAATCACCAAGCCCAGAACCTAATATTAAACCAACTTTAGGCTTTATATTAATTTTAGAATTTATAAATTTACTACTTTGTTCTATCTTTTCAAACATTCCAATCCCTCCATTCATTCTATTAAGATAATTTTTATTAGCTTATATATTTATCTTCTATTTAATATTTAAAATAAATCTTTTTTAAAACTCGTTCCATATTTAGGCAGTTTTACATCCAATATATCTGCAACAGTTGCTCCAATATCAGCAAAAGTATCTTTTATTCCTAAATTAAATCCTTTTTTAATCTTACTACCATAAATCATTACTGGAATATATTCTCTTGTATGGTCTGTACCTTTATATGTTGGGTCATTTCCATGGTCTGCATTAATTATAAGAATATCATCTTCCCTCATATTGCTCATTATCTCAGGAAGTCTATTATCAAACTCTTCAAGTGCTTTCTTATATCCTTCTGGGTCTCTTCTATGACCATATTTTGAATCAAAATCAACAAGGTTTGAATATATCAAGCCTTTATTATCTTGTTTCATATATTTTAAAGTTTCATCTACTCCATCCATATTACTTTTAGTATGAATAGCTTCTGTAATTCCTTTACCATTAAAAATATCTTCTATTTTTCCAACAGCTAATACTTCAAGACCTGATTCTTTTATATTATCAAGTACAGTTGGTTCAAATGGGTCCAGTGAATAATCTCTTCTATTTGAAGTTCTAACAAATTCACCTGTTTTTTTACCTATAAATGGTCTGGCAATTACTCTAGCCACTGCATTATCACCCATCATTATTTCTCTAGCTATTTTACACATACTATACAACTCTTCTAGTGGAATCACATCTTCATTAGCTGCTATTTGAAATACACTATCAGCTGAAGTATATATTATTACATCTCCAGTTTTTATTTGATGTTCTCCATATTCATCAATTATCACAGTCCCTGAAGCTGGCTTATTTCCTACTACTTTTCTTCCAGTTTTTTTCTCAAACTCTTCTATAATTTCTTTTGAAAATCCATGTTCAAATGTTTTAAAAGGTTTATCAACTATTATCCCAGTCATTTCCCAGTGACCAGTAGTAGTATCTTTTCCTTGAGACATTTCCTTACATTTTCCAAAGCATCCTATTGGCTCTTTTTCATCTTCAAAAAAATCTACACCATCTATATTTCCTATACCTAATTTTCTCATATTAGGAATTTGTATTTCTGGATATTCTTTAAATATATTTCCAAGAGTACTTACATCCTTACTGTCTCCAAAATTTTCAGCATCAGGTAATGCTCCTATTCCAACACTATCAATTACAATCCAAATTACTCTGCTCATATAAATATGCTCCTTTTAAATTATAAAATTTGCTATAGAGTCTATTTAGCTTCTACTTTTTGTAACTCTATATCAATATCATTTCTAGGATGTTTTTCTTTTATTTCTCTTCTCACGTTTTTATCTATGTGGTTTAAATATACTTGTAAACTAGACAAATTAACATTTCCTAAGATTTTACTTACAACAGCAATGTTAGCACCTTCATTCAAAAGATGAATAGCAAATGAATGTCTAAGCATTGTAGGATTTATGTTTTTATCTATATTAGCTAAATTAGAATATTTTTTTATAACTTTCCAAAGACCTTGTCGTGTGAATCTTTGTCCTAATGAACTTACAAATAATGACTTTTCACCTTCTACAGCTATTTTAGGTCTTGCTTCTTTTAAATATTTATCTAAATAAAGTTTTGTAATATCACAAAGAGGTATCACTCTTTGGCTTTTACAGCATGAACTACAATATATATAGTCAATATCCAAGTCAACATCGTCTACATTCATATCTACTAGCTCTGATACTTTTATACCTGTACCATATAATACTTCAAAAATAGCCTTGTCCCTAATTAATTTAGGTGTTGTTAACTTAGGAAAATTTAATAATCTTTCAATTTCTTCTTCTGTAAGTATATTTATATTTTCTTTTTTTACCTTAGGTTTTTTTATATCCTTTGCAGGATTATTTGTACATACATGATTTAAAAATAAATAATCATGAAAAGATTTTATAGATGATATCATCCTTGCTATTGTAGCTATTGATACATTATCTTTTTCCAACTTTATTAAATAACTTATAATATCATTTTCTACTATATCTACTAGTTTAATGCTTTTTTGATTTATATATTCCATATATTTTTTTATATCCATAAAGTATGATGCCACTGTGTTCTCTGATAATTTTTTTTTATCTTTTATGTAATCTATATATCCCTCTATAATATCCATTATAAACTCCTTTATTTAACTAGGAACTTAATAATACCAATACTTACAGTATTTAATATTAATTGCAACCCCAATGATAGTGCTATTATAATTATAATATTTAGTATGTACCTCTTAATTAAAAACTGCATATTTCTTCTATTTTTCTTTTTAAATTCATAAACCATCTCTTTAAAATAGCTTAAACTAATTAATGTTAATATGATTGCACATGGAATAATAATCAAATTTTTAAATAATATTATCAAAATCATTTTTGCACTCTTAAATTTTAATGCCAATATAAAACTATTTATTGTATATCCAATTGACATTCCCTTTAATACAAAAATTACTAATACTGCTGGAATTGTTACTACAAATAGACTTAATAGAGCTATCGAGCCCATAAAGATTGTATCTGACTTTAAATTTTGTAGAACGGTATCTTTTACATTTATATTCAGATTATAATACTCTACAGCAGGATTTATATTGTTTAATATATTATCATTAGAACCTGGTAATATTTTATTTATATAGGACCCAATAACAATAGACATCATAAACAACAATCCTATAATAATTATTTGTCTATTTAATTCTCTAAAATCATTTTTTCTATATGTTTTTCTCAATTTTATTCCCCCTTGTCCTTTATAAAATAATATGCTGTAGGACAAGGGGTTATTCATTTTTATAAATATTAATTTTTAAACATATCTTTTACTAATAATAATCCAATAGAAGTTTTTGCATCTTCAACATCATTTTTTAATACCATATTATAGGCTTCTTCAAGTTCAACTTCGTAAACATCTAAAAATTCATCTGCATCTAGATTATTTTCTCCTGGAGTAAGACCTGTTGCCAAATATACAAACATTATCTCATTAGAAAAACCTGCTGAAGTGAAAAATTTATGTATTAGCTTAATATTTTTTGCACTATAACCAGTTTCTTCTTTTAGCTCCCTCTCAGCACATTCTTTAGGACTTTCATTTTTTTCTAGCTTACCAGCTGGAATTTCAAAAATTGGTTTTTCTATAGGTTTTCTAAATTGCTTCACTAATACAACTTTATTATCATCTGTAATTGCAACTATTCCTACTGCACCACCAACTTCTACTAATTCCCTCTTTTGATATCCTTGTCCTGGAATTTCAACAGTATCGACCTTTAAAGTAATTACCTTACCTGTATAAACTCTATCACTACTAATAGTTTTTTCTTCTAATACCATCTTAAACCTCCATTAAGTAATATGCTGCTGTACTTGCAGCTTTGAAAAATGCCTCATCTTGCTCATAATTTCTTCCCATACTTTTTACTTTTAGATTAAAATAGTCTAAATCCTCTTTCGTTTTATTATTATCTATATAAATTATATTATGCTTTTTATCTAAACCACTAGTTTTAACTTGTTCTTTTATAAATTTTAATTTTTCATCATCATATATAGTTATTGGTATATCTATATTTACATTTACAATTTCTTCAAATACAGTCATACTGTGATGTGAAATACCTTGATGCCTTTCTCGTTTGTCAGCAAAACTAATTCTTGGAATTGCTATTGCTTGTCCTCCAAGCTTTATTACAGCATCAAGAATTGGACCTTGTTCAATTCCTGTAAATCCATATTTAGTACCTGTACCAGCAATTCCTGGTCCCATACTTACAAATACTACATCTGCTTTTAATATTTCTTTTGCTGTAATCAATGCAGTGTATATATTTATACACTCATAGTCTCCCCCAAATGCATTTCCTATAGTTATTGTACTATCTATTAATTTTTTTTCTTTTAAAGTATCTACATTTTTACTTAAATAAATTGGAAGAGATGCTCCATCAGTCATTATATATACTAGTTTCTTATTAGGGTTATTTCTTTTAAATGAAGCTACAAATGGAGTTAACATACTATGAAGAGTTCCTACTACAACAGGAAGGCCTTCTAACTCTGTAAAATCATCAAATTTATCATGATAAATGCTTTCTTGTTCCTCAACAGCGTCTACCTTTATTTGAAGTGGTGTATATCTAAGTTTCATTATATGACCACCTTCAATTAAACTAGATTCCAAATTGTTTAAATTAGTTATTACAAAATGGTATCCACCAGTTCCTAGACTTAGTTCTACTGCTGTTGTATTTAAAACTACTTCATCCCCTATATCTACTACTCCAGACAGTTTTGGATAATTGTATGCTCTTTGTATTTCTCCATTTATATTTACTCTTATATCATCCAACGTTTCAGTTTGACTTACAATTGACTCAACAATCCCCACTCTTTTGCTTATCATAATGCTACCTTCCCAACTTATCTATAAAATTTAATAATTTATTTTTTTCTATTATTTTAGTCAATGAGTATTTTTCGGTAAATATATGCATAATAACTACAAATATTAACCATCCCAGTCTGATATTAAATGGATATCCAAAAGAAATTAGAATTCCAATAGACATTCCAAGAACATTTGAACCAGTATCTCCCATCATTGCTCTTGCCTTTAAATCATAATTAAAGTATGCAAGTACATTTGGAACTATAAGCAGTGGAAGAACTTGAACAAATCCTGTCAATGTTAAAAATACAATCACCATTATAAATAAATATGCTTTTATTGCTCTTCCTGGTCTTAAATCTAAAAGATTCATTAAATTGGTTGATAGAGCTATTATTAATGTATTTACTATTATATCTATTATGTCTTTTGATATAGACACAGAAACTATAAGTCCTACAAATCCACCAAACAACGCCTTAAAGCCTCCAGTTGTAAGACTTCCTTTAAATAAACTTTTAAAGTGACCTTTTAGACCACTTACATTTCTATTTCCAATAATATCGTCTAGTATTCCTGCAAAAAACATGGATATCATACCAAACATAAACATAAATATATATGCTAAATCTCTATATTCTGTAGTAAAAAATGCAAGTATTATTCCATTAATCACAAGCATAGGTAAAAATACAATTCCCATACTTACTGGTATCATATCTTTTTTGTAGTTTGGTCTAAGTATATTTCCATTTATCAATAAATTTTTAAATAGTGGTATTGCAGCATAGGTTCCAAATAATCCTGTTAATAATAAAATGGTATAAAGTATATAATCTTTCACTAAGATACTACCTCCATTCTTTCTTTTTTTGTCGTAAAACCTTTTTTATATGATAATACTGCTTGCCTCTATGAATAAATCCTTTTAAATTTCTGCCAGTTTCATTATGAGTCATGTTTACTAATACTTCTTTAATTTTAAAACCATACTTTAGTATATCAATCGTCATTCCAACTTCAACACCATATCCAAAAGGTATTTCATCAAATTTTTCTAAAACTTCTCTTTTAAATATTCTTTGACCTGACAGAGTTGCATCTAGTTCAACTCCTGTCATCTCAAAAACAGAATTTTTAGCTAAACCTTTTACAAATCCCAGACCTCCTTTTTTCTTTGCAGGAGGAAACTTTGCTATAGTAACATCAGCTTCACCATTTAATATTGGTACAATTAATTTTTCAATTTCTTTAGCCGAACTACCTAGATCTCCATCCAAAAATCCTATAATATTTGCGCTTTTCATTGATACTTTAAGCCCATAGTTTAAAGCATATCCTTTACCTCTGTTTTTATCTAACTTAAAAAATTTAATTTTTTCATTCTTTAATTCAGATACAACCTTAGCAGTATTATCTGTTGAACCATCATCTACAACTACTATTTCATTTATTTCTTTAATTCCAACTATACTTTCTAATGTATAGTTTATTCTACTTTCTTCATTATAAGCTGGTATTATTATACTTATATAAGAATCCATTTTTTCTCTCCTTAAAATTATTTCTATTTTATAGATGGCAACAATGAAGTTGCAGTATCTAATCTACCAAAATTACCAACTATATTACCTTGTTGTAAAAGCATAGCTAGAGATACACTTCCTACACCTTCATCAATATTATCTATAGTTGCAACTTTATTTTTAGAATATAATTCTACATAAGAAGTTTTAACTCCTGTATTTTGAACTTCTACTAAATATTTATTTTCTGATTTTATTTTTGAAACTACAAATTTTTCTATTTTGTCAAATTGTTTTGTATTATCTTTTGCATCATTTCCACCAGCTATTACAACAGATTCATATTTTAGATATGTGTCACCAATAGAGTTAAATTTTATTACATCTAGTTCTTGAAGATATGTCAAAATGTCACTTGCATCTTCCTTTTTCAAGGTATCAATTATATAATTAACTGCATCATTTGTATTTTTAATTTCTGTACCTAATTTACTTGAGATTTCTTTTAATTTTTCTGGATTTGTTATATTTTCTTTTAACACTATGTTAAATGCAACACTACCATTAGATTTGTTTATTATATCTTCTATATTTTTTGTATAATCATCATTTTCATTAGCTGATATTATTCCTATACTTTTTCCACTTAATGAACCAATTAAAACCTTGTCCACATTTTTATTTATAAAATTAATTGCTTCTTCATAATCTTTATTTACCTTTGCTAAATCTACATCAAGTTTATCATTTTTTTCTTTTAAAATATTAAATTTATCATCCAAGTCATTTATTATATTTGCTTGCTGCTCGCTTAATTGTTGATTATTATTTAAATTAAATCCTACTAACATGCCTATACCCAAAGCTATAAATATAGCCCCAATAGTGACTATATAATATTTCATATTAATATGCATATTTATCCTCCTAAAATTTACATCTGTAATAATACCTTAAATTTCAATTGCATTAACTGTATAAATTGTTGAACTCCTGGTGACAATGATGCAACTACCAACACAGGAAATAATGCTGTTGCTATTAACGCCCATATGTACTTTATCTTTAGCTTACTTCTATATAACAAGTTAACTCCTTTAGCATCTATAAGCTTAGAACCTATCTTTAGTCTAACTAAAAAAGTACTTGCCATTCCCTTTCTTCCTTTTTCAAGGAAATCAATCATATTTGAATGTGTACCCACTGCTACTATTAACTCTGCTTTATACTCATACGCAATAAGCATAGCTATATCTTCACTAGTTCCTGGTGCAGGAAATACAACTGCATCCAAACCTAGTTCTTGAACTCTCTTAAGACCTGGTGCTCTACCATCTGTATAAGCATGTACTACTATTTCACTAGCTTTTTTTAAAGCTTCATCGCTTACACTATCCATATCTCCCACAATTACATCTGGAGTATATCCAAACTCAATTAAAGCATCTGCGCCTCCATCAACACCAACTAGAACAGGTTTTACCTCTTCTATGTATGAAAGCATTGTACTTAAATCCTCTTTATAGTCCTGACCTCTTACAACTATTAATACATGCTTATTTGCATAATTAGTTTGTACTTTTGGAATTTCTACTTCACCAAGTATAAATCCTTTTTCTTTTTTAGCATAATCTATAGTATTGTCTATAAATCTATCTAATTCTACGGCTAAGTTTTCATAAGCAGCCTTTATTTGATACGAAACTTCATACTTATCTAAAACTTCACCTGCACCTAAAAATTCTCCTTCTCTATATATCTTTCCATCTATAACTTCTATAGTCTGTCCTTCTTTTAATTCTTCAAATAATTCTTCTCCAATATTATCAATTATTAAGATATTATTCTCAGTCAATATTCCTGGACCTTTATTAGGATATCTACCACTTATAGAAGGAGCCGCATTTATGACAAGTTTTATTTTGGCTTCTACCAAAGAGTTTGCAGCAACTTCATCTATGTCTATATGATTTATAACTGCTATTTCCCCACTTTCAACTCTTTTAGCAAGCTTTTTAGTTTTTCGATCTACTTTTATAGGGGCCTCGACTCTCATTTTTAAACCTCCACTATCATTATTAAAATCACATTATATTATAGCATTACTTAAGAATAAAATAAATGTTTTAAGTTGGTCTTACATCTTTAATCATTATAACACTATATTTTATGATTTTTTTATTTAATACTTTTTGTAATATACTTTAAAAATTAATGTTTCGACTTGTTAAAGTATATTTTTATATTAAAAAACAAATCAACATTAATCTACAACTGACAAAGGTACATAATATGGCCATATTATAATAAAATTATATTAAATAAATAATAAAGAAAAAATAAAGCTTTTATTATATATTAAAACAGCAAAACGGTATAACCCTATTGGTTATACCGTTTTGCTGTTTGTAATGCATATTTATTGCCAATACCTTCATTAAAAGGTCTTACTTTTTCTGTCTATTTATTTAACCATACTATGTTCTAATCTTAATTTATCAGCAATCATTGCTATAAATTCTGAATTAGTTGGTTTTCCTTTAGTATTGTGTACCGTATATCCAAATAATTGATTTATTGTGTCAACTTTGCCTCTACTCCATGCAACTTCTATGGCATGTCTTATTGCTCTCTCAACTCTACTTGGTGTTGTATTGAATTTTTTAGCTATACTTGGATATAACTCTTTTGTTACTGCACCTAAAAGTTCAACATTATCAATGACCATTTTTATAGCTTCTCTTAGATATAAATACCCTTTTATATGAGCTGGTACTCCTATTTCGTGTATTATATTTGTGATTTCTGTTTCTATATTACCTACATTTTTAACGAAATCACTTCTTGTCATTTGAGTTTCTTGAACTGGTCTAGGCTTTGGCTCTACTTGAGTAACTCTATTAGAAACTAGTTCTCTAATTCTGTTTATAAACACAACAAAATCAAACGGCTTTACTATGTAGTAATCTGCTCCTAGATTTATTGCGCTTTGAGTTATCTTATCTTGACCTACTGCTGATAGTACTATTATTTTTGGCATTTTAGGTATATCCATAGTATTTAATTTTTCAATTACACCTAATCCATCCAGATGTGGCATTATTACGTCTAATATTAATAAATCTGGTTGTGTCTTTTTTACTAAATCTAATGCTTCAATCCCATCTTTAGCTATGCCTAATATATCGATATCATCCTCATTAGACAAATACTCTTTTAATACCTGACAAAAATCCTTATTGTCGTCTGCTAAAACTATTTTGATTTTTTCCACTAAAAATCCCCCCATTAAAAAACATCTTCTTATTACAGAAAACTAAACTTTTTACACAAATTGTTCCTAATTATCTACTCTAAAGCATATTCGACACTTCAAAATTATATTCCTCCTAGATAAGTGATAAAATAATAAATTTTTTTAATGCCTCACCTACAATTTTATCATTTCATCTATAAAAATACCATATCCTTTTTTCGGATTATCTCTAAAAACATGAGTTATTGCACCAATAATTTTATTATTTTGTATTATTGGAGCCCCACTCATCCCTTGTACAATCCCCCCTGTGTATTCCAATAACTTATCATCTACAACTTTTATTACCATATCTCTATAATTTCCTTTATCATATACTATACTTTCTATTTTTATATCATAGCTTGTTATATTTTTGTTTTTGTCTTCAAAAAGAATTATTGCATCCCCTATTTTTACATCTTGAGGTCTTCCAACTTCGATTAATTGTAATTCTTTATTTGCTAAATTAAATTCTTTATTTTGTTTTTCTGTAATATTACCACTTATACCTAATTTTGAGTTATTCGAAAAATTTCCCATCAGATTACTATCATTAAAATCACCTTTTATTCTGCCTACTTTTTCATTACTAGCTTTTAATATTTTTAGTTTTTCTGGTTTATATATATACCCTTGCTTAATCTTTAATAGTTCATTAGTGTCCGAATCTTTTATAGCATGACCAATTGCTTTAAATTTTTCCATATTAGGGTCATAAAAAGTCATAGTTCCAATTCCAGATATCTTATCTCTCACCCATAATCCAAGTTTATAATTACCATTTTCTTTTTTAGTTTCTATTGTCTCTGTTTTATATTTATTTTTTCTTTCAAAAGTCACTTCTACTTTACTTTTTTTAGCTTCATTTAAAATCTTTGATACATCCTGACTATCTTTTATTTTTTTATTATCTATTTTTACTATATTGTCGCCAACCTGTATGCCTCCAATATAATCTACATCCTCTTCCTCATATCCTAAAACCAATACACCATCTGTATTTGCTTTCACTCCAATTATATTTCCAAGTGGATATACATATTTTTTATCATGATTCTTAATTGTAAAAGTTTCTATTGGGGTCTCCTTATTCGTATTACAATTTTTATTTTGAAAAATTATAACCATCATAAAAATCGATACAGCTCCTAATATTATCCAAATATTTTTGAAATTCTTATTTATTTTGTTCATATATTCATCTACTCCTATGCTGTATTATTATGTATTTATAATTCCTTTTTCGTAAAAATTTATTCATTTAAAAACCTCGTTGTATATCTTACTAAGTGCTTTTTATCCTATAATATGGTAGTATTATATTGTGGTAAAAAGTTTGAAGGGCGGTAATATTTTGAAATTAAATGTAAGAATTGCAGATATAAATAATTGGCATGATTTAGTTAATTTGTCTGTAGATAAGAATCAATTAGATTATATAGAAAGCAATGCACTTTCTATTGCTGAGTCTAAGTTTATAACAGCTTGGATACCTGTTGGAATATATGATGACAATATACTGATAGGATTTGCTATGTACGGTCGCCTAGAAGATGACAGAGTTTGGCTTGATAGATTCATGATTGACTCAAAGTATCAAGGTAAAGGATATGGAAAAGCATCCTTAGATTTCCTTATAAATCATCTTAAAAATGAATATAATTGCAATGAGTTATACCTTAGTATATTCGATAACAACAAAATGGCTATTGGACTTTACAAAAGCTTTGGATTTGAGTTTAATGGAGAACTTGACTATGGTGGAGAAAAAGTCATGGTATTAAAATCTAATTGATATTAATAAAAATATATATCTATCAAGGAGGTGAAATCATTATATAAATATATTTATATAATGATAAATAAAATGACTCAAAATGTAATTTTAAAATTTGTTGAAGAAAATGATTTAGAAAATCTTGAAAATGTAAAGATTTTATTCACTGAATACTCAAATTCATTGAATATAGATTTGTGTTTCCAGGACTTTAATAATGAATTAAAAACACTTCCAGGAAAGTATAAAAAACCTTCAGGCTCATTAATACTAGCATTTGTTGATGAAAATTTAGCAGGTTGTGTTGCATTAAAAAAACTTGAAGATGATGTATGTGAATTAAAAAGGTTATATGTAAGAGATAAATTTAGAGGACTTAAAATAGGAAAAATATTATTAGAAGAAATCGTAAAAGAAGCCAAAAAGATTGGATATACATATATGAGACTAGACACTCTTCCAAGCATGAAAAGCGCTCAAGGTTTATACGAAAAAATTGGTTTTTATGATATAAATCCTTATACTTATAATCCAATTGAAGGGGCTAGATATATGGAGCTAAAATTATAAATAAAAAAATAGAGTATAAATAAAATTATAGATGTTTTATTTATACTCTATTTTATTGATTAAATTATTTTAAATATATTTATTTCTCTAAATCTTCCAAACCAACACTTATATCTTCAGTTATATCTTTTATATATTCTATTCCATTATTGTATGTAAGCTTTGCTTTGATATAAATTATATCATTAATATCCTTTTTAGGAAAATTAGCCTCATAATTTACTTGCTCTCTATCTATATTATCATCTTTACTACCATTTGATAATTTAGCAGACTTAGCTTTATATACAGTATCACCTTTACCTTCATTTACAATAATATCTACATTTTCTAACTTTATATCATCATAAACTTTATTTTTTGATTTTTCACTTTCATGATTAAATAAATTGCTGTTTTCCAATATTTCAATAAAGTATTCCTTATTGTCCCTTATTCCATAATTAAATACAGGTGGTTCAGGCATATAATCAGACTTAGTCAATTTTTGAACATCTGAACTTTCAGATATTGTACCACTTGTAACTACTTTATAATCATATTCACTACCTGTAGTTATTTTTATTTCACAAGTATATGATAATTCCCCATGCTTTGTCATCTCAATCTCATTCCATTTATCACTATCTGCTTTATACATAAAGATTACTTTTCCATCCTTGCCAAGTTTGCTCAATTGTGTATCTACATCAATTACACATTCGTCTTTTTCTAATTTTTTAACTTTTAAATCAATACTTTTTGTTATATAACTTTTTGACATTTCTTCATTAATTATATTGCTAATATCTGACTTAGTATTCATAATTTCTTGTGATAAATAATCTAATTTATCATTAGAAGTGTCAAGATTATTCTTGATACTATTAATAGTTAATAAAATATACCCTAATACTATAATAACTATGATTATAAAAATTAAGTACATAGTATTTTTTTTATTCATTTAATACCCCCCCACTACTACTTTAATACATAATATTATACTCAAAAACTTAAAATTTTTACAGTTACAAGTCTATACAAGATTTATTTAAATTATAATTTTTATTTATTTTTGATATCCAGATAAAATATTTTAAAATATTTTCATCATAAAAAATAGATGTAAAGTATCTAGATTAAATATTCTCTACATCTATTTAAAATAAGCTCTTTCACTAACACTTTTTAGCCATTTCAATAATTTCGCTTGCATGTTCTATAGTTTTTTCTGTTATATTATTACCTGCTATAAGTCTTGCAATTTCATTTTTTCTTTGAGATTGATTTAATTTCTTAACATTTGTAAATGTTCTATTATTTGAAGTATCTTTTTCTATACAATAATGGGTATCTGCATTTGCAGCAATTTGAGGTAAATGAGTTATACATATTATTTGTTTTTTCTTTGCTATATCACTCAATTTCTCACCAACAATTTGTGCAGCTATGCCACTTATCCCTGTATCTATTTCATCAAATACTAAAGTATCTATATCATCTATATCAGCTAATATAGTCTTAAATGCCAACATAAATCTAGACATTTCACCACCTGATGCAACTTTATATATAGGTTTGATATCTTCTCCTAAATTAAAAGATATCATAAATTCAATATCATCTATTCCATTTAAAGTAAATGAACTTTCTTCAAAATTGACTTTGAACATTACATTTTTCATATTTAGACTCTTTAATTCATCAAGAAGTACTTCCTCTAATTGAATTGCCACTTTATTTCTTGCTTTAGTCAGTTTGCTAGCTTTTACTTTTAGCTCTTCTTCTATTTTTATTAATTGATTTTTTAATTGTTCAACTCTTTCATCTCTATTTAATATCTCATCTAGTCTATCTTTTGTCTTTTCATAATATTCAAATATAGCTTCTATACTATCTCCATATTTTCTTCTTAAGTTATTAATCTCATCAATTCTAAGTTCAATCTGTTCTAATTCATAAGGTTCAAAATCTATATTATCTTTGTAATTTCTTATATCACTAGATATATCTTGTAGTTCATACATTATTCTTTCTATAGTTTCACTATATTCACTTAAAACACTGTCATATTTAGATATATCATTAAGCTCTTTAGATGCAATACCTATCAAGTCAATAACATTATATTCACCATTATGTAATTTACTGTAACTTAAGTTTAAATTATTATATATCTTTTCACTATTTCTATAGACATCTCTTTGTTTTAATAAATCTTCATATTCATTTTTATTTAAATTTGCAGCCTCAATTTCATTTATTTGAAACCTTAATAAATCTATTTCTCGTTGAATCTGCATATCATCTTTATTTTCTGTTAAAGAGTTCAAAGCTCTCTTTACTTCGCTGTATTTGTAATAAATTTTTCTATAATCATCTTTAAACTTATCTAGTTCATTTTCTCCAAATAAGTCTAAAAATTTTAAGTGTGTATCCTTATTGAATAAAGCTTGATTTTGATGTTGACCATGTATATCTATAAGTGTAGATGCAATTTCCTTTAGAAAAGATACTTTAACAGTCCTTCCATTTACTCTAGCAGTACTTTTCCCATCTGAATATATCAATCTAGTTATAACCAATAAATTGTCATCTTCTATACTTATATCATTTTCATCTAATATCTTTTTTAGATACACGTTATCTGAGAAAAATATAGCTTCAACAAGTCCCTTATCTGTACCTTTTCTTAGAAAAGACCTGTCATATTTCTCACCTAGACAAAGTCCAAGCGCATCTATTATTATAGATTTTCCTGAACCAGTTTCTCCCGTAAGTATATTTAAGTTTTTATCAATACCCAGCCTTAGTTCTTCAACTAAGGCACAATTTTTCATATATAATTCGAGGATCAAGTCTAAGCCCCCTTTTATTCTATTTATCTAAATTATGAGAAGCCTCAACGACTTCCACTATTTTTTTGTCATACATATCACTATCAAATTCATATCCTTCATTTCCATTCTTTAAATGAATTAGATATTCTATATTTCCTTCTGGACCCTTAATTGGAGAAAAATCTAATCCTAAAATTTCAAATCCATTTTGTACTGAAAAATCAGAAATCATTTTTATAACTTCTATATGTGTAGATTTTTCTCTAACTACACCTTTTTTACCTACCTTTTCTCTTCCTGCTTCAAATTGAGGTTTTATCAAGGCTACAATTTCTCCATTATTAATAACTAATTCTTTTGCTTTTGGAAGTACTAGTTTCAATGATATAAAAGATACATCAATTGATGCAAAATCTGCAAATTGCTTTGTATCTTCTATTGTTACATTCCTTATGTTTGTTCTTTCCATACACACAACTCTATCATCTTGTCTCAATTTCCACGCAAGCTGACCATAACCAACATCTATGGAAAATACTTTTATAGCTCCATTTTTTAGCATACAGTCTGTAAAACCACCCGTAGATGCTCCTATATCCATACATACTTTCCCATCAATAGTTAAGTCGAAGTTCTTCATTGCTTTTTCAAGCTTTAACCCACCCCTACTAACATATGGTATTGGGTTTCCTTTTACTTCTATAGCACAATCCTCTTTTACTTCTGTACCTGCCTTATCACATCTTTGATTATCAACAAAAACTAATCCAGCCATTATTGCTTTTTTAGCTCTTTCTCTACTTTCAAAATGCCCTTGCTCTACTAACAATAAATCTATTCTTTTCTTCATAAAATTACCTTTCTGTTAAAAGCTACTTTAATATTGACTAAAGTAGCTTGAAGTAACACACTTGATATTTATTCTAAGTGACAAATTTTAAATTTTATATTAAATTTAATCCATATTATTTATATTAACTCTCTTATTTTATCAGCAATGCACTTTGGCGATAATCCTACAAAATTATATAGTTCATCTGCATTGCCATGTTTTATAAACTCTTCTGGTATTGCTATATTAAGTATATTTACTTTATATCCATTATCTATAATAAATTTACTTATTCTACTTCCAAATCCGCCAGTAATAACATTATCTTCTACTGTAATTACATTTTTATGATTCTTAAATAAAGTATGCAACATATCTTCATCCATAGGCTTTAAAAATCTAGCATTAACTATTGTTGGATTTATACCTTCTTCTAACAATATTTCTTTAGCTTCTAGAGCATGTTTCACCATATTCCCAATAGAAAGTATGACTGTATCTTGTCCATCATCTAATATCTCATATTTTCCTAACTTAATTTCTTTGTATTCTCCTTTATTTAGGTAATAACTATTTCCTCTTGGATATCTAATTGCCAATGGAGAATCCAATTTTAATGATAAATCCATCATAAGTTCCATTTCTCTTGTATCTTTTGGAGCCATCACTACAATATTTGGAATAGAATTTAAGTAACTTAAATCAAACATACCATGATGAGTTTCACCATCATTTCCAACTAGACCAGCTCTATCTATAAGAAAAGTAACTGGTTTTTTTGTTATACATACATCATGAATAACTTGGTCATATGCTCTTTGTAAAAATGATGAATATACAGCAAAATAAGGCTTCATACCATTTTTTGCAAGACCTGCCGCAAACCCTGTTGCATGTTGTTCAGCTATACCAACATCATAATATCTTTTTGGGTAAGCACTTTCAAATAAGTTTAATCCTGTTCCAGATGGCATTGCAGCTGTTATAGCTACTATTTCTTCGTTTTTGCTAGCCATCTCAACCAATTTTTCACCAACACTAACCGACATAGACTTAACTTTAGAAGATGTTACACCTGTCTTTATATCAAACTTTGATACTCCATGATATTTATCAGGTTGTTCCTCTGCAAATTTATATCCTTTTCCTTTTTTTGTAATAACATGTAAAAGCACAGGTCCTTTTTTATGTTTAGCTTTTCTAAGTGTTTCTATTAATTCTTTAGTATTATGACCATCTATAGGACCATAATATTTTATACCTAATGAATCAAAAAATGAACAATCTTGAGGAGAAAAACTATATATTAATTTGTCCTTAAATCTATGTGCAGTCTTAGATAAAATTTCACCTGTTGATGTAACATTTAAAATCTTATCAACTTCATCTGTCATTTTAACAACTGTTGAATTTCTTATAATACTTGATAGATATTTAGACATTCCGCCAACATTTTTATCTATAGACATCTCATTATCATTAAGAATTACTATCATATTAGTATTTATATATCCCAATTGATTTAAAGCTTCAAGTGCCATACCTCCAGTTATAGAACCATCTCCAATTACAGATATAACACTATAGCTTTCTTTTTTTATATCTCTAGCACAGGCAATACCTGTTGCCACAGAAATAGATGTACTGCTATGTCCTGTGTCGAAAATATCATGAGGACTTTCACTCTCCTTTGGAAAACCACTTAGTCCGTTGAATTGTCTTAAAGATACAAAACAATCTTTTCTTCCAGTAACCATTTTGTGAACATAAGACTGATGTCCTACATCCCATACAAATTTATCTTTAGGGCTGTCAAACACTTTATGAAGTGCTAATGTTAACTCAACTACACCTAAGTTAGAAGCTAAGTGTCCTCCTGTCTTGGAAACAGATTTTACTAAAAACTTTCTTATATCCTTTGCAAGTAAATCCATTTCTTCTATGCTCATATTTTTTATATCTTTTGGAGAATTTACTTTATCTAAATATTTATACATATTATCCTCACCTTTTATTTTGTAAATTTTAAATTTACATCAATATTAAAGCTGTTACTATACCAAGTAAAGCTCCAAACCAAACCTCTAGTGGTGTGTGACCTATTAATTCTTTTAATTTCTTCTGCTCTATATGCTTTCCATGTTGAAGGTCTGCTACCATCTGATTCAATATAGTAGCTTGTTTCCCAACAGCACGTCTAACACCTGCTGCATCATACATTATAATCAGTGCAAGCACAGTAATTATAGCAAAATCAGTAGAATTAAACCCTTTTTCAATGCCTACCACTGTAGCTAAACTTGTAACAAAAGAACTATGAGAACTAGGCATACCTCCTGAAATGAGTATTCTTGAAAACTCAATTCTCTTTCCCTTCCCAGTAAATATCTTTATAAATTGTGCTAAGAAACAAGCAATAAGACTTATTCCCAAAGCCCCATTGTTAAAAATCTCCGAAAAAAAGTTCATTTTTCCCTCCTCGATTTTAGCTGTATATTTTAATATTCTCTATCTATTATATATTCAGCCAATCCCTTTAAAAAATCTACATTGTCAGATAATTTTTCTATACTCTTCTTTGCCTCATCTATTAAATTATGTGCAATTTCTTTAGATTTATCTAATCCTAAAAGAGATGGATATGTTGATTTATGATTCTCTATATCACTGCCAACTTTTTTCCCTAATTTTATTTCATCTCCCACTATATCTAGTATATCATCTACTATCTGGAATGATAATCCGATATTTTTTGCATATTTAGTTATTTCTTCCATTTGTTCTGAGTTTGCTCCACCTATAGTTGCTCCTGCTCTCATACATCCAACCATCATTGCAGCAGTTTTATTCATATGTATATAATCTAATTTTTCTTTTTCAATTTGTTTATTTTCACTTTCTACATCTACCACTTGCCCACCTATCATTCCATATATTCCAGCACCTTTAGCAATTTCATTTATAGCTTTTAGATATTTTTCTGGATTTTCTTTATTTATTGAACCTGCAAGCATAACTTCAAAAGCATAGTTCAGTAAAGCATCTCCTGCTAAAATTCCCATTGCTTCTCCATATACCTTATGGTTTGTTGGTCTTCCTCTTCTTAAATCATCATTGTCAAGAGCTGGTAAGTCATCATGTATAAGTGAGTATGTATGTATCATTTCAATTGCAATAGCAAAAGGTATAGCTTCTTCTTCATTTCCTCCAACTACCTTACAGGCTTCTAATGTAAGTATTGGTCTTAATCTCTTACCTCCAGCGCTCAAGCTGTAGTTCATAGCCTCAATAACAGTTTTTTGATAACCTTCTTCTTTTGGCATATATTCTTTAAGTATATCTTCTATAAAACTTGCTTTTTCTTTTAAGTGTTGTTTAAATTCCACTTTTATTCCTCCTCTATTCTAAAATCCTCTTCTATTCCTAATTGATTAAATTTACTTATTTTTAATTTTGCATCATCCAAAAGCTTATTACAATGTTTATAAAGACTAATTCCTTCTTCATATAAGCTTAAAGATTCATCTAAGCTAGCATTTTTAGATTCTAACTCATTTAAAATGCTCTCCAATCTTTTGTAAGCTTCTTCATAGGTTAAGTTCATATTATACCTCTTTATTTTCAATTTTATCTATTATACATTCTAAATTTCCATCTTTTAATACTATATCTATGTTATCTTCAGTTTTCAATCTTTTTATACTATTTATTACTTTTCCGTTTTTTTGAACTATACTATAACCTCTGTCCATAGTGGCTAATGGACTTAGGTTATGAAGTAATGCTCCAACCTTTATTAATTTTTCATCTTCTAATTTTAAATTATTTTCTATTCCAAAAATTATTTTATCATATATTTTATCCAATTGTATAACTTTATCTTTTATTGTGTAAGAATCTAAATAGTTATTTATTTTATTAAACACTGATTCTAACTTGTATTGGTCTAATTCAACTTGGTTTATAAGAGACTTGTTAAGTCTGCTTTTTATATTCCCAAGTTTATATTTTATGTCATCTAATGATGGAGTTGCAATCTCAGCTGCTGCTGATGGTGTTGGTGCTCTCATATCAGACACAAAATCACAAATAGTAAAATCAGTTTCATGACCAACTGCTGATATTATTGGAATTTGAGAGTTAAAAACTTCTCTTGCTACCATTTCATCATTAAAAGACCAAAGTTCTTCTATTGAACCCCCACCTCTACCAACTATAATTGTATCCACATTCTTCATATGATTAAAAAATCTAATTGCTTCACATATTTCTTCTGCTGACCTATCTCCTTGAACAGTTACTGGATAAAGCTTTATATTGACCTTTGGATATCTTCTTTTTATTACATTTATTATATCTCTTATAACAGCTCCTGTTGGAGATGTTATAACTCCAATTGAATTTGGCATTCTAGGGATAGATATTTTGTATTTGGAATCAAACAAACCTTCTTTATTAAGTTTTTCTTTTAATTTGTTAAATTCTATGTGTAAATTCCCAATTCCCTCTATTTCAATTTCATTAATATATAATTGATATGCACCATCTCTTTCATAAACTGATATATATCCACTAGCTACAACCTTTACTCCATTGTCTAATTTTAGATTACGATTAAAATTACTTTTAAAAATTACACAGTTTAGCTTTGAAGTTTCATCCTTTAACGATAAATAAACATTTCCACTGCTATGTATTTTAAAATTAGAAATTTCTCCCTTAACTTTAAGATTAGAAAGTATTGGGTCATTTATTAAAATTCTTTTAATATATGAATTTGCTTCACTTATATCTAAAGCTCTTAGTTTCATATTTTTTCTCCTAAAAAGTTATTCAATCCTATTATAGCACACCCAACAGCATTATCAGTTGAATATTGTGGCTCTGTAAAATGAGCTTTTATACAATTTTTACTTAGTTTTAAACTTAATTCTTTGAGGATATACTTACTTGCAGAAACTCCACCTGCAAAAACTACTTCTTCTACATTGTAAGCTTCACATAAATATATTAAAGATTTAAACATGTTTCTAACTACTGAATCCAGTACTAATTTAGATATATATTCTTTTTTATTTTTACTAATATTATCTCTATTGTCATCTATAATTTTATTCACCTGATTTTCTAATCCAGATAAATTCATATATCCCTCTCTTACAGAAGTTTTTAGACCACTTTCTATTTTAAGATTACAATTTAAAGCATTTTCATCTAGATATTTTCCTGAAGGAAATTTATATCCTAGCTTGACACCTATTCTATCTATAAGTTGCCCAAAGCTAATATCTTTACTTCCTCCAATTATATCTATATTATATCCAAAATTATTGTATAACTTACTTTTATCATCTTTTTTAGTATTTATTTTAGCTATTGCATCTAAGTTTTTTTTATTGCTTATTTTAGTTATTACATCTAAATCTTTGTTATTTGCATCATAATTATTATCATGCTTAGTTATTAAAAGTATCTCTGTAGTGCCACCTGACATATGAACAGAAATAAATTTGTTATTATTTTTTAATTTACTATTTAATAAACTAGCCTCAATATGATTTTCCTGATGAGTCGTTTCATAAAATTTACATCCATGTATACTTGATAATAACTTTCCAAAATTGTACCCAACATTAAATACAGGCATGTATGAATTTTCAACTGGTCTAGGCTTAATAGATGAACAAACTCCCTCTATGACAAATTTGTCCCCAAATGATTTTATCCTATCACTAAGTAATCCTAAATTATTTATGTGTTGAAACACAGCTTCACTTTGTCTCAATCCTTTTGAATTTTCCTTTACTTCTAACATTATTTTTTCATTAAAAATAACTTTTTTATCTAAAGAGATAGCTGCTATAGAAGTAGTATAGCAGCTAGTATCAATTCCAATTATTATATTATTGTCCAATTTCATCAACAACACTTCCTAATATTCCATTTATAAATTTAGGAGATTTATCATCACAATATATCTTTGCAAGTTCCACAGCTTCATTTATTGATACTTTATTAGGAGTGTCTAAATAAACTATTTCACACACGGATAATCTAAGTATAGACACATCTACCTTTGGCATTCTATCTACTGTCCAATTTTTAGCATGCTTATTTATTAATTCATCTATCTCATCATGATTCTCTCTTAGTGCTTTACATACTGTATTTATATATTCTCTATCTACTATATCTTCAAGTTTAGTATCTTCTAATTTTAATTTTGCATTATTTGAGTACTTAAGTGTAAGTTCTTCATATCTATTTATAATATGTTCTGAATTATCTTTTAAGAAAGAATCCACTTTATCGTCTAAACCTTCAAACTCCTCTTTATTAATATTTATTTGGTATATAAGTTTCATTATATATTCCCTTGTTGTACTTTTTTGTGCCCTATCTTTTTTCATCAATTAAAATTCTCCTTTAAGTTTAATTATCTATATAAAATCAAATGCCAACAAAAAACCCTCTGACTTTTCAGAGGGCTAATATTAATTTTTCTTAGTTGCTTTTACTTCTTCTTTATCAGCTTTATCTTTCTTAAAGCTGATTCCTTGAATGTGTATATTTACTTGAGAAACCTTCAGTCCTGTCATTGTCTCAACAGTATTTTTTACATTTTCTTGAACTTTAAAAGCTGTATCTGGTATTGACATGCCATATTTTATCATAACCATTACGTCTAAATTAACATCCTCTTCTTCTATTTGTATCTTTACTCCATTATTTTTTAACAACTTATCTGTTAATGTTGCTGTAGTTTCTATGCCCTCAACTTCTAATGCTGCTAAACCAGCTATTGTAGCTATTACATCATTAGATATTTTTACTTGTCCAAATTTATTATCTTCCATATTAAAACTTACCTCCTGATTTTAAGGAACTATTTTTATAAGTATAATAATACCAAATACAACTCTACTTTGCAAGAAAATAACCTCAGTTAATTCTGAGGTTTATATTTTACTTAGTATTATTATTTGTAAGTTTAATATTTTCATACTTTACATTAGCCTGTTCTGCAACCAAATCAAATATTTTTGCTGCATCTTTTTTATCTAATTTAGCTTCATTTACAACAACATTGACTTTGCTATCACTTATATAAACTAATGCTTCTTCATATCCCTTTGTACTCAAAAGATTTTCTATTTGAAGCTCTTTTTCTTGAGTTTTAACTATATTTAATTTCATATTAGAAGCTTCTTTTCTAGATTCCTCTGTTGTAGATGGATTATTTATCATTTCATTTAAATCCTGAACTAATTCATTTCTTTGTTTTTCTCTATTCATTTTCATATCTAAAATATAAGATGCTTTTTTCATATTCTTTTCAGATGATAATTGAGCTTTTATTTCTTTACTTGTTTCAGTTACTTTTTCCTTAACCTTACTAGCCTTACTATCAACTATATCAATGTCAGCACTCTCTTTGCTATTTTGTTTATCTGTAGCATCTGAGTCTTCTTTATTGCTACTATCACTATCATCAGTAGTATTCTTCTGTAATTGAGCTTCTTCATATGCTTTAAATTCTTTTGATGTTTCTAGTAAAGATTTCTTACTAAGTTGATAATTTACTGTTCCTACTATTACTAACATTGCAGTTAAAGTTATTATTACAAATCCTCTTCCCTTATAATTAAACTTCATTCATTTATCCCCCCGGTTATATGTATTTATTTAGAATATATTTCTACTTGATGACCTGCTACTTGTAATGATGTTTGAACTGCACTATAAAGTGTTTCTTTGACATTTGGATTACTAGCTCCACTTGCTACTACTATCACTCCTTTTATCTTTGGCTCTGTAGTTTTTATAACTACAGGGTCACTTGAATTTGAAGTTATCATTGTTTTATTTTCACTTGAAGTTGTAACTGTTCTTTCTCCACCTTGTGCATCTTTCTCCTCTGTTGTTTCTGTTGTTTGGTTTGAGTTAAAAGCAGGTTGTATTTCTTCACTTGACTCAAATGTAATCATTACATCAACATCTCCTGCTCCATCAATTTTAGATAGTATTGTTGTTAATTTTGATTCTAAATCGTCTTTTTCATGTTCCTTAGCAACTTGTTTTTCAGTCTTTTTGTCAGCATCTGTTTTTCCAACTTTTTCATCAGTTTTGCTACTTGGAAAACAAGATAATAGTACTAATGATACCACACATATTCCAGCTATAGTTATTAGTGAATATACCTTTCTCTTATCTTTGTCGTTTAAGTTTTTAAACATTCTTCCAACTCCTATTTATCAATTTGTATAGTTTCTATAGAAACATCAAGCACTTTTATTAGGTCATTTTTTAGTTTGTCTTCATTTAGATTCAGTCCATACTCTGTACCTTTTTTAAAAACTTGTTTAGAATTTTCTTTGTCATTAGAGTTTATGCTATCTTCATCTCCTTTAGTACTATTATTTTCATTTTCTTCATCACTATTGCTCTTTGACATATTATTTTTTTCTTTTATTTTTATATTATTTATATTTGCACCATTAAGCTCTATATCTTCTAAATCATAACCATATTCATCAAGCTTTAGCTTAAGCACTTCTTTCAAACCATCTTCATATCCCTTAGATAAGCTAGTATTTCCAGTCTCTTCTGCTAAAGCATTTGTACTATCTACATATTCCTTATTGTAATTTCCCATAGATTTTAAAATTCTATCTTCTAAGCTCATGTCTTTTGAAAAAAATCCTACCACTGGAGTTATTACAATAAATACGAATATAAAATTTAACACCAAGTTCACATACGGCTTTATCTTGGAACTAGGTAAAATCATATCAACTATATTTACTATAAATGCTCCTATTAAAATACTAACTATCCATGCCTTTATGCCCTCTAACATAGCATCCTCCTCTCTAAAATATTTAGATTAAAAGTAATTACTCTTTATTAATCTATACATTATCCTTGACTTACAACACTTATCGAGGTCAAAATAGCTACAGTCACAAAGAACATTATTGTTATAGCAATTACTGATGCTAACATTATTATCATTAGATTTGCAACTTCATTTAAAAAATTTGATATTCCATCTTCTCCAACAGGCTCTACAATTATTGCTGCCAATTTATATACCACTATGACGGATAAAATTTTTATCACTGGAAGCAAACAAATCCCAATGAGTAAGATAAGCCCTATTCCGCCAAATATATTTTTTATAAGTTGAGATGAAGATAGTAAAATATCCACAGAATCTGATACAAATCCACCAACAACTGGTATAAAGTTACCTATAGCAAACTTCGCAGTTTTTACACTGAATTTATCAAAACTAGTTACATATAAGCCTTGTATAGATACAAGTCCTAAATATACGGTAAACATAGCCCCGATAGAAACATAATTTATTTGTTTGACAAAAGAAAAAAATCTTTTTAGCCTTATGTTTTTTGATAAATTGTTTATTATTAGAATTCCAAATGCAACAGTTACTGATACAAATAAAAATTTCTTGAAAAATACATTTATAAATGTCACTCCTCCTATAAAAATAGGATTCAAAGTAGTAGATGTTATTGGAAATCCAATTAAAAGTAAAAATGTTATTAGTATTGGCATTATAACTTGCATAAGACCTACAGTATGGTCTATTGCATCATAACAAATTTGTAGTACATCTTTAAATCCAATTAAAGTGAGCGATACCATTGTAATAAATATTATATACGTTGCTATTTGACTAACTGCACCTGATGAAAAAGAATTCTCTAAACTTTTTAAAATAGATGACAATAAAGCTAATACTAAAATTACTGCTACTACCTTTAAACTTGCTTTAAACTCATCAAACATCAATATCTTCAGTCCATCTTTATTAAATAAATCTAAAATATTTTTTTCTCCACTAATTAGGTCTTTTACAAACGATTTTAAATTAACATCATTAATAACTATTTCTTTATTTATATAATCTTGAATTTCATTTATATCTAACTTGTCTAACTGACCATCAATATATTTATCTATGCTACTCTTAGCTTCACCATATTCTTTATCTTCGCTACTTGGAACCTCATTAGCAAATATTATAATGGCAAAGATATTTACAAAAAAGAAAGTCAATACAAATCCCATAATCATTGGTAAAAATCTTTTTTTCATAAGCAACCATGCCTCTCTTCACTCTATAAACCTCAATACAACAAAATATCCTTTAAATAACAACTAATATATCTATAGCTATCTACCTTAATATAAATAACTATGGAATTATATTCACCACCATTTCTACAATGGATAAAAGTATAGGGAAAGACATTGACATAACTATTATTTTTCCTCCAAACTCTAGTTTTGAAGCAATGTTTCCTTCCCCACAATCTTTACAAAGTTGTATTGCAAATTCCATTAAATATGCTATTCCTATTAATTTTATTATTAAAGATATATACATAGTTGGAATATTAGCTTTATTAGCTAAATCTTGTATACTATCTATTATAAAATTTAGCTTAAACATAACTGATAATAATATTGTTACTCCAGTTATTATTGCTATGAAATTTGCTATTTCTGGTCTATCTTTTTTTATTACTAAACAGAGTGTAGTTGAAATGATTGCAATTCCTATTAATTGCATTATTTCCAAATTACTCCCTCCTCTTTAGTAAAGTTGAAACATTGTTCTTACAGTATTGAATAAATCACTTATTTCTGTTATTACCATCCCCAACACGATTATTACACCTGCCAAAGTAGTAAGCCCTGCCCAATCTTTTCTGTCTGTTTTTTCCAATATCATATTTAATACTGATATTAGAATACCTACACCTGCAACCTTTAATATCAATGATATCTCCATAATAAACCTCCCCATATTAAATCAATATAATACATATACCTATGCCTATAAAGGTTACTAATTTTTTATATAGCAACCCTTTTTTACTTATGTCTTCTTTTGTTTCATAGGTTTGTTTTTTCAGATTTTCTATAGATAAATCTATCATTCTTTGTTGGGACTCTATATCACTTTTTCCCAATGTAAGAATTAGATTTTTTAATTCCTCAATTTCTTTACTTCCAAGATAAGTTTCTTTAACTAAAATTTCAGTATTCTCTGATATTATTTTTTCTAAAGTTTTGCTTTGTTCATTGTGAAGTTCTTCTGAAATTTGATAGAAAAAACTCCAAAAACAAAAGTCTTTATTGCATCCTATCCTTCTAAAAATTTCTTCTAATGTATAAAGCCCAAAAGATAAATCCATCCTTAATATTTCTAAAACTCTTATTAAATCATTTAGTTGTTTGTGTCTTCGTGTATAGGTTTTGTATATATGTTCACCTATCAAATAACTACTTCCTATTAGGAGTGCTATAATAATTATCTTAATTTGCAAAGTACCATCTCTTTTCTTCTAAATCATAAATTTTTTCAATTGTCCCTGCACCTTTCTTAGCAGAAAGAATTATAACTTTTTTAAACAATTCTTTGTCTAAGAGTCTGTTTAACTCTTTTCTATTTTGTATATCTTCCATTGAATCTCCATGTACAGTAGTTATTAATCCAATACCTCCATTTAATGCTGTATATAATGCCTTTATTTCTTTCTCACTTCCAATTTCATCTGTCACAATAACATTTGGCGACATTGACCTTAAAAGCATCGTAATACCCAACTCTTTTGGGCAAGTTTCTATTATATCAGTCCTTATTCCAACATCCATCTGTGGAGCACCTAAGTAAGCTCCTGCTATCTCATTACGTTCATCTACTAGTGCTACCTTCAATCCTTTAAATCCATATTCTTCATTACCATTACTTAAATTTCTTACTATATCTCTAATTAAAGTTGTCTTTCCACATTGAGGTGGCGATATTATCAAAGTATTATTAATTTGATTTTTACCTTTTATGATATGACTTAAAATCTTATTTGAACATCCTATGACTTCTCTTGATACTCTTATATTTAAAGATGATATGTGTTTTATATTTTTGACTTGTCCATCTTCTACTATTACTTTTCCAACTAACCCTACTCTATGGCCTCCTCTCAAAGTTATAAACCCTTTTTTTATATCATCCATAAATGAATGTATTGAGTATTTACATATTATTTGAAAAGTTTGCTCTATATCTTCCCTTGTCACTATATATGAATTGTGCTGATTTAAATCAAGTTCCATAGTTTTTTGATTATAAAAATAATCTTTAGAGTTTGCATTTAGTATCAATGGTTTTTGTGAACGTAATCTAATTTCTTCTATGTTTAGATTATTGTCTGAGATTTTTTCTACCTTCTCTCTTATGTTTGTAGAAAGAGAGTTTATTATTTCATCTGAAAGTTTATTCATTTCTTGTCCTCCTCCTTTGTTTATATAATTCTATTTATAAAGGACAAGGAATATTACCAAAACCTATATAATTTTTTTAATAATATTTATCTATAAAAAAATGAACCCTATTGTTTAGGATTCACTTAATAAGTAAATTATTATAAAAATAAAAACTAAGACCACTCTCAAGCATAGAGTTATCTTAGTTTTTTATTATCTACATTTCTTTTATTAGCCCTTTTTTATAGGCCATTAAAAGCAATTTTAAGTCTTCTATTTCTTCTTGTATTTTTACACCCTCATCAGTATCTCTCACCATTTTTCTCTTTGCCTTATGCTCTACTACAACAGTTGTCGATAAGATATCGCTTTCATTTGCAATAGCCTCTTCAGCAGAATTAAATGGTTCATGTGATACTAGTTGTAAAGTTCTAGAATTATATATCAAAGTGTATCCAGCTATACCAGTAGTTTTTTGATAGGCTCTAGAAAAACCACCATCTATAACAAGAATTTTTCCATTGGCTTTTATTGGGCTCTCTCCATTTTTACTTTCTACAGGAACATGCCCATTTATTATATGTGATTCATCAAGTTCTAAATCAAATTCTTCAAATATTCTTTCACAAGCAACATCACTTTCTCTAAGCTTAAAATATGGATTCTTATTTTCTTTATGAGTCTCTTTTTCTGCTATAAAATATCTTTCAAATGTAGTCATATCGTCTTTTCCAAATAATGATGAACATTTTCCAGTCCACAAATACCACATAATATCCATACCATATAATTTTTCTTCTGCTTTATCTTTAAAGAAAAAACCTTCTCTTGCTAGAGATTCCATCTTATCCATAAGGATTTTACCTTTATACTCTTTTCCCATTATATTCATAGACATAAAGCTTCCATCTTCATTTAATGGGACACATCCATGAATTAATAAATTTGAGTTTGCCTTTAAATATATACTTCCTTTAGAAAATAAAAATGAAACATGCTTTTGTAATTTTTCGCTACCTCTAAATGAAGACACTAATTTTTCAATAACATTTTTTTCTTCAATACTCAATTTATATGGGTCTTTTTTGTCTATTGTAGGCAAATAAGTATCTTTTAGTTTATATGTTTTTCCTTTTAAAGTAATAGTTCCCTCTTCATAATTTATCATGTTAAGCAAAAGCCTATGCTCCATTTCAAACTCAGGTCTTCTCTTTATCACTTCACCTTCAAGTTTAAATTGAATTATACTTATTGCCTTATGCATTTTTGCCATTAAAGACTTTTCTGTTGTTGTCACACTTTGGTCATTAATCTTAGGAATAAATTCTTTACATGGGTCATCTTTATACATTTCTATTGCAAAAGTAGCTAAAGGTAATAGATTTATCCCATATATATCTTCTACGATATCTAGGTTTGCATATCTAGCCGAAATTCTAAGTGCATTTGCTATACAAGTTTTTTCACCTGATGCTGCACCCATCCATAGTATGTCATGATTTCCCCATTGAATATCTACACAATGATGTTCAATAAGCTTATCTACAATTATATCTGGTCTTGGACCTCTATCATAAATATCACCTATTACATGTAGTCTGTCAACAACTAACTTTTGTATAACCGTGGAAATTGCAATTATAAACTCTTTAGCTATACCTATATCAACTATTGTCTCAACTATACTTTTATAGTATTCTTCTTTATGTTCACTTTTAATATGCTCATGTAAAAGTTCTTCTATTATGTATTTAAAATTTTCTGGTAAAAGTTTTCTAACTTTTGACCTAGTGTATTTGCTGGAAGCATACTTACAAAGTTCTATAAGCCTATAGATATTTATTCTATAAAAATCATCTATATTTTCCTCTTGTTTAATTATTAAGTCTAGTTTTTGTTCAGGATAGTATACAAGAGTTGCTAGCATCTTTTTTTCACTATCTCTTATTGTATTTGAAAATAATTCTTCTATTTTTCTCTTTATTACACCAGAACCATTTTTTAAAACATGTACAAATGGCTCATATTCGCCATGTACATCTGTTATAAAATGTTCAGTTCCCTTTGGAAGATTTAATATAGCCTCTAAATTTATTATTTCTGTACTTGCTTTCGATATGCTTGGATATTGTTTTGATAATAACTTTAAATATTTAAGTTTACTATTTAAATATTCATCTGATATTTTACACAGATTTTTCATAATTCGTCCTCCAAAATTATATTAAGGTATATTCTTTTTTTAATTATACCATACTTAATATGATTTTTTCGAGATAAAATGTACACTAATTATATTCCTAATAAAAGTGACATCCCTATCAAATCAGTATAAACACCATTGTAATAACATTCTTTCTTTAATATACTTTCTACTTCAAATCCGACTCTTTTGTATAATTCTATAGCATTATGATTTTCTTCATTAGTAACAAGAGTTATTTTCTTAGTTATTCCATTTGATTTACACCATTCTATAAGGTCTAACATAAGTCTTTTACCTAATCCAGCTCCCCAGTATTTTTCTTTAACAACAATTCCTAAAACTCCAACATGCTTTCCTTTTGCTTTTTGATTGGAATCAATTGTAGCAATACCAGCTATCTCTCTATCTATAAATGCAATTAATTTTATTGAGTTATCAGATGCTTTTGCTGACTCTATAGAATTTTCTTGGTCTTCTAAAGATATTTTATATTCATCTTTCCCAAATGAAAGAAAATGAGTTTCCCCACCTACTTCATTATAAAAATCTATAATAGCTTGGGCATCTTCTTTTACGCCTTCTCTAATAGATACTTCTATACCATTCTTTAAAGTTATTTCTGACATAAATTTACCTCCTAACAAGTTTTTTATCTAATAAACATAATACTATTATTTTACATCTATTACAATATTTTTCATGTATTAATAACAATATAAGGTTATACTAAAATAAAAATTTAATAATATTTTAATATAACCTTATATATATTTATTTATATTCAATTTTTTGATAATATTCCTCTGCTAGTTAAATAGTATTTACAATATAATTTAAATAACTTTCTTTAAATCTTCTCCATAAACTTTTCTGTTATAAGACTTCATTATAAAGTATAGTGGTACTCCAACTGCTAATGCTCCTAATCCCATAACTAATTGGTGCATAGACGCCTGGAATAATAACCATGTACCAACACACACTGCAATTAAAGGAATTACTGCTCCAAATGGAGTTCTAAAAGTCCCTACTAATTCTGGTCTTTTCTTTCTAAATACTAACACTGATAGAGAAGTAGGTATATATTGTATAAATCTAGCAACTGCACTTATTGCTGCTAATTCAGCAAAACTTCCAGACAAAGCTATTGGTATAGTAATTATCATAGTTGCTATTATCGCTACATATGGTGTACCATTTTTATCTTTCCTTGCAAACATTCTTGGTAACATTTTGTCATCAGCTAAAGCTACACAGCTTCTTGGATTTACAAAAGCACCACACATACAAATTCCACCAACAGAAACTAATGTCCCAAAAGTAACTAATCCTGCACCCATATTTCCAAAACATATTCTCGCCGCATCTGCAACAGGAGTAGCTGTACTGGATAATTTATCTCCTAAAATACCAACACACACAACTTGATTTAATATATATATTATTGATGCAATTACTATTACACTTATAATTGCTATAGGTATATTTTTTTGAGGATTCTCCATATCTTCTGCTGCTACTGCTATAGATTCAAACCCTGTAAATGAATAAAACATTAAAAGTGCTGCTGCTCCAAATTCTGTAACTCCTGCTCCTGGTGGTACCATTGTTGAATTAGTAAAATTAGCTCCTTTTATAAAAAATACACCTATTACTATAAATAATACTAATGGAATTAGCTTACCTACTGTTATAACATTTTGTACAATTTTTGATAAAGATACTCCTAATAAATTTATAATTGTAAGTCCAACTATCATAGCTACTATTATAATTTTTTGTATATGTGGGTCACCTGCAGGAGCCCATACTGCTGATAAAGATGTAGGAAAACCTACTATTAACGCTCCCCAAGAAATACATCCTATTACCCATTTCATAAGACCTACTTCAAATCCAAAAAAATCTCCAAATGCTTCTTTGGTGTACACATATGCAGCACCATTTTTATTAAATTTACCTGCCACTTCAGCAAAACAAAACGCCATAGATAAAACTAATAGCATATCAAACATATATACAAATATACTCGCAACACCAAATGCCTTCATTGCGTTTCCTGGTAATAGGAAAACTCCTGCTCCTACAACCGCATTAATACCTAAAAGTATAATACTTATTAATCCCATTTTATTTTTTTCGTTCATGTTTAATCCCCCCAAGGTATATTATAAAGTTGAACAAATATTTACGAAATATTTAAATAACTTTTCCATTTTATCACAATAATCTACCATCATTTCTGGATGCCACTGTATTCCTACTACAAAATTTTCATCCTCTTTTTCAATAGCTTCTATTATACCATCTTTTGAGTATGCTATGGCTTTTAATCCTTCACCAAGTTGTTTAATACTTTGATGATGATAACTATTTGTAAGTAATTGTTTTCCTAAAATACCTTCTAAAATACTCCCGTCTTGAACATCTACCTTATGAGTAGCTACATGTCTTTTAGAAGATTGTGTATGTTTTATGTAACTTCCTTTAACAAGACTATTATCTTGATATAAAGTTCCACCTAGGCTTACATTTAATATTTGTAGCCCTCTGCATATACCTAGTATTGGCTTTTTAAGTTCTAAAGCTATACTTATAGCAATTAAATCAAATTCATCTACTTCGGGATATATAAACGTTGTTTCTTCTCTTGTTTCTTCACCATATAATTGAGGATTAACATCCCATCCTCCAGATATTAAAACTCCATCAACCATCTCAATCTGTCTCTTTATAACTTCTCTATCTGTATTTACTGGAATAATAACTGGGCTACCTCCTCCCTTTAATACTGCGTTTATATAGTCATTATTTACATAGGATCTTTCAAGCCCAGGAAACATTCCATTTTCCATTATTATCAGATTTCCTAAAATACCTATTATTGGTTTCATAATTAAACTCCTAACTAGTTGATTGTTTTATGTACTTATTTTTTATTTATATAATTCTCTAATGCTAGAGAAAGTTGGTCTGGACAAGATGTTGGTTTTGTTTTACACTCTATTCCTTTTAGTTTTTGAATTACATTTTCTATATTCATACCTTCAACCAATACTTTTAATCCTTTTAAATTTCCATCACATCCACCAACAAAATTTACATTTGTAACTTTGTCATCTTTTACCTCAAATTCAATTTCTGTAGCACAAGTCCCTGTTGTTTTGTATTTCATAATTAAACCTCCCAATTATTTTGTTGTCTTATCTATATAGTTAGCAATATATATGCCAAAATTTATACTTTACGTTTATTTATTATTTATCAAGTATTCACAATGCTTCCATCAAATATTTTTTTATTTTTAGATATAAATACAAATTTTTTTGCAAATAAAAATAGGTAATGGGTTATTTACTTATAACCTATTACCTATCTAAACCTATTGTCTAAACCTATTTATATTTAATTTATTTTTATATGCTTTTAATATATAGTATTAAATGTTAATTTGAGCATAAGATGGTTTAACTTTTATATATATCTTTCCAAGTTCTAAGATATTTCTATTTAGAATCTTTTACTTTAATATACCTAATTCATATTATTGTAAAACTTTATACCTTCTTGTGTTATTTGACTTCCACATCTTCCAGATTTAGATGATATGTATCCACACTCACTCAAATAAGACAATACTTTTCTTACTTTACTTTCAGATATTTCAATACCCTCCTCTGTAAGTTTTTCTATTATAAAACCTCTTCCAACTCCAGAAGTTAAATCTTTTCTTTCATATAGTATTCTAAGTATATACTCAAATTCTTTTTTGGTATAACTAACCCCATCATCAAAGCTACTAATATATTCTGTCTTTATATAAGGTGGAAGGTCATCTTTAAAAACCATACTTTCACACATTAAACTTACATAAGAAGCAACATTTTGCAACTCTCTTATATTTCCTGGCCAATTGTATTTTTCTAAAATAACCTCAACTTCAGGAGAAATTTTTATATCCTTTTCCAAAAAGAAATTCATGAGAGTTATTATATCTTCTTTTCTCTCCCTCAATGATGGTATGTCTATTGGTAGTACATTCAATCTATAATACAAATCTTCTCTAAATTTACCTTCTCTAATCATTTTAGGTAAATTTTTATTTGTCGCAGCTATAATTCTAACATCTATATTTATAACATTGTGGGAACCTATAGGCATAACTTGTTTTTCTTGAAGTACTCTAAGTAATTTTGTCTGTAATAATGGAGGCATATCTCCAATCTCATCTAAAAATATAGTTCCATTGTTTGCAAGTTCAAATAGACCTTTTTTCCCTTCTCTTAATGCTCCTGTAAAAGAGCCTTTTTCATAGCCAAATAACTGACTTTCTAATAAGCTATCTGGAACTGCAGCGCAATTAACTGCTATAAAAGGCTGATTACTTCTATTAGAGTTATTGTGAATTGATTGGGATAATAATTCTTTACCAGTTCCACTCTCTCCTATTATTAAAACAGAAAGGTCTGATTTAGATATTTTTTTAGCTAACTCTATACACTTTGTCATCCTCTTATTCTTAGTTTTTATATCTTTGAATGTGTACTTTGCTATTTGACCTTGCTCTCTTAATTTATTGGTAAGATTTTGTTCTAATTTTTTTATATAGGTTATTTCTTGTAAATTGTAGTATATACCAGCTTTATTACCCATAGAAAATATATTTTTTTTATTTACATTTATATATTTCTTATTTGTAAATACAACTTCATCAGCAATTTCTTTGTCTTCAAGTAAAATATCCAAATCTTTAGAGATAATATCTTTTATGTTTTTTCCTCGTATATTTCTGTCTATTCCTAAAATTTTTAATACTTCTTTATTAAATGTATTTACAACACCATCTATTGAAGTAAATATTATTCCATCCTTTGACAAATTTAATATAACATCTTGTTCTTCTATTTTTAGAAATAATTGTCTATAATTGTCTTTGACACCATTATCTAAGCTTATTAGACGTTCAGAATATACCATCAGATTTTTTCTTATTTCCTTCACATCAATTTTAAGCCCATTTATTATCTCTATAAAAGTAGATATATCAATGTATCTATTTCCTAAATCAATTACCTTATTTATATAATTTGGTACTTTTTGGGTTACTCCAGGTGTTATGGCTATATCTATATTTTCATAGGTTCGTCCTTCAATATATGGAGTAAGCTTTAAATTTTTTACTCCTATCTTATAAAACAGACTTATTGTTTCTAATGTAGTTTCTTTTGTGTCATTCACAACTAATACTTCTGTTCCATATGGTATTGAAAACAATCCATATATTTCTTTTTCTTTAAGAGTTCTTCTCACAACTATAATTTTACTATCTTGTACTAAATGCTTTCTCATGCTATTTAATCTGTCATCATTCATTACTAAAACAAAATCACCTTGTATTTTATCATCATCTTTTAAATTTTCTAAATAATAATGATTTATATCAAGATAATTTTCTAAAACTAATCGTATATTTTCTTCCAAGAAAGATGATAGTTTAGTTATCTTATCTGTTACTATAGCTATTGACTGCTTCATATTTATACCTCATATCTATATAATATACAATTATTTGTACACTACTTTATTTCTTCCAAGCTGTTTTGCTTTATATAGATTTTTATCAGCTTCTTCTAATATGTTTTTGCTATCAGAGACATGGGCTATACCTGCACTTATAGTTACATTCACATCTTCACCCCATTTTTTATTTTCAATTGCATTTCTTATATTGTCAATTATATCAAACACTTCTTCACCAGATTTATCTCTTATCAATACAGAAAACTCTTCTCCACCATATCTAAATACTTTATCTTCTTGCTCAAGCATAACACAAATAGTATTTACTATGCCCTTTATGACAACGTCTCCAAATTTATGTCCATAATTATCATTTATAAGTTTAAAATTATCTATATCTATCATTACAAGTGCAAAGTTATCATCTTTTTCTCTGTACTTATTATACATAATATCAAAACTTTTCCTATTATAAACATTTGTAAGTCCATCATGTAAATTTTGTGCTTTAAAGTACTTCAATCTATTATATAAAAAAGTAGAACCTAATGTAATAATTAAAATTACACTAAATAATATTTTATAAGACTTAATTTCTTTTTTACTTTTTTCAAAAAACTCACTTTCACGTGATACCTTATCAATTATATAAAAACTAATTTCCGAATCTCTTATACTTTTGCTCTCTTTATATTCATTTATTAATATCTTCTGGTACTTATTTACAGAGTTTACATTCCCTTGTTTCTCATATATATTCAATATTTCATTTAAGGTTTTTATTTTCTCTTGAGTTAACTTTCTTTTAGTAGATATCTCTAGGCTTTTTTTATAGTTATCTATTGCAGAATCATAGTTTTTACTTTTATATTCCAAATTTCCCATTGCCATATAGTAATACATACCTTTATCTAATATATGAATTGATTTATCATATTTTATAAGATAATCAGCTCTTTCTAAAAGAGTCTTTGCCTTTGATATCTCATTTTTTCCTACATGTGCATTTGCCTGCATTATAGAAGCCATTATTTCAAAATCATTGTAATCATCTATGTTTACAAACTTTTTATAGTCTTTTACATTGCTACATGTTTCAATGGCTTTATCATATTCTCCCAACTCTACATATATTTCTGCTAAATTTATAAGAGCATATAATCTAACCATTCCATTTTTTTCATCTTCATCAACATCTATCTTAAAAGAATCCTTTATTAATTTTTCTCCTGTTTCATATCCACCTACCTTTAAAAGTATGCTCGCCAAATCAACATCTAGTCTTGCTTTTTCATAATTATCCCCTAATTTCTCAGCTAATTTTATAGACTTTACAGTTAAATCTACTGCGCTAGAATAATTATTATCCATTATGTACACTGATGCTAGTCTTTTCTCTATACCAAATCTACATTCATCAGATAATTTTACATCTGATGTTCTCATCTTTTCTAACGAATCAATAATTATCTTCGTTCCATCTGGGACATATGAAATAGTCTTTAACATATCCCAAACTTCATTATATACTTTATTGTATTTTTTTTCTGGGATAGATTCAAAAGAAGTTTTAACCATTTTTTTTGCTTCATCATACTTCTTATCCGACACAAGACTTTCAGACATATATTTTCCCTTATTTATAATTTCTCTTTCTTTAAGTCCATTTTGATCATACCCTATAAACAAAATAATACTAATAAGTATTATAGCTATAAAAATTATCTTTTTGGGTAAACTTTTCTTTGGTAGTCTAAAATTCAAAATTTTAGCCCTCCTTCTGTATATTGTAGAATGAAAAATTGCATATATATAACCTCTCAATAATTTATGATACAATATATCAAAATGATTTACAACATGTGCTAGAATTAAAATTTAATAAAAAAGTCCCCTAAATTAGACATTTATTCTAATTTAGGGGACTTTTAATTTAGTTAATATAAATTTATAAGGTCAAAAACAAGTGCTTGTTTTTTAATGTTATTTTTAATATTTGTCATTTATTTATACATATTTTTTTAGTACAATTGTAGCATTATGCCCACCAAAACCTAAAGAATTTGATAGTGCATATCTAATATCTTTTTCTTTACCTTTATTTGGAACATAATCTAAATCTAAATCTTCGCCAACTTCTTGTATATTTATAGTTGGAGGTACAAAATTATCTTCTATACTCATTGCACAAACAACTGCTTCTATTGCGCCTGATGCTCCTAATAAATGACCAGTCATAGATTTTGTCGATGATACACATAAATTATATGCATTTTCTCCAAATACAGTTTTTATAGCCATAGTTTCATATAGGTCATTATAATAAGTTGAAGTTCCATGAGCATTTATATAATCTACTTCTTCTAGTGGAACATTTCCATCTTTTAAAGCCATATTCATAGACCTAGCTGCTCCTTCTCCATTTTCAGCTGGAGTTGTCATATGATATGCATCAGCAGTTAAACCATATCCTACTACTTCTGCATATATTTTTGCACCCCTTGCTAAAGCATGTTCTAAGTCTTCTAATATAACAATACCTGCTCCTTCTCCCATTACAAATCCATCTCTGTCCTTGTCAAATGGGCGTGATGCAGTTTTAGGGTCATCATTTCTAGTTGACATAGCCTTCATATTACAGAATCCAGCAAATGCAAGTCCTGTTACAGCAGCTTCAGAGCCTCCTGCTACCATAATATCTGCATCTCCTCTTTGTATAACCTTAAAGGCATCACCTATTGAATGAGTTCCTGATGCACAAGCTGTACATACATTAGTATTAGGTCCTTTTGCTCCTAAAAATATTGAAACTTGACCTGCTGCCATGTTTCCTATCATCATAGGTACAAATAGTGAACTTACTCTTTTGTTTCCTTTTTCTAAAAGAATTTTATGTTGAGTTTCTATTGCTTCAACCCCACCTATACCAGAGCCTATTATAACTCCAACACGTTCTCTATCAACTTTATCTAAATCAAGATTTGCATCTTCAACTGCTAATTTTGCAGAAACTATTGCAAATTGAGCAAATTTATCTAATCTCTTTAATTCTTTTTTGCTTATATATTCCTCTGGATGAAAATTCTTAACTTCTCCTGCTATTTGAGTTTGATATGTGCTAGCATCAAAATTAGTTATTTTATCTATACCAGATACTCCAGATTTTATATTGTTCCAGAACTCTTCTTTTCCTGTTCCCAATGGTGTAACACATCCAAGTCCCGTTATTACTACTCTTTTATTCATCTGATACCTCCACTTTTTTAAAGCTCGACTATTTGTTAGCTTCTATATAGTTAACTATGTCCCCTATAGATTTGAAGTTTTCTGCTTCTGTATCTGGTATTTCTATACCAAATTCATCTTCAAGTGCCATTATTATTTCTACTGCATCTAATGAATCTGCTTCTAAATCTTTCATTAATGATGTTTCCATAGTTATTTCTTTATCTTCTACTCCTAATTGTTCTATTATTATTTCTACAACTTTATTAAACATTGTGTTCCTCCTAAGATTTTTTATTTTAATTTTTATTTTAAATAGATTTCTCTACTTTTTAAAGTATTATTTTTTATTATTGCATTACCATTCCACCATCTACATTTAACACTTGTCCTGTTATATAACTTGACATATCACTAACTAAAAATGCTACAGCATTGGCTACATCTTCTGGTTTACCATAAGATTTTTTTGGTATATTTGATAGTGTTGATTCTTTTACCTCATCACTTAGTACTTTAGTCATATCTGTTTCTATAAATCCTGGTGCCACTGCATTTATATTTATATTTCTTGATGCTAATTCTCTTGCAGAAGATTTTGTAAATCCAATCACGCCAGCTTTTGATGCACAGTAATTAGTTTGACCTGCATTTCCCATGATTCCAACTACTGAAGTCATATTTATTATTCTACCATATTTCTTTTTCATCATAGGTTTAATAACTGCTTTTGTACAATTAAATACACCTTTTAAATTTATATCTATAACTCTATCAAAATCTTCTTCTTTCATTCTCATAAGTAATGCATCTTTAGTTATACCTGCATTATTAACTAATATATCAATTTTTCCAAACTCTTTTATAATAGAGTCCATCATTTGATTTACTTCATCAGATTTAGATACATCACATTTTATAGAAGTACATTTTACACCCATACCTTCTATTTCACTTTTAGTTTTTAGGGCTTCATCCTCTTTAGAAGTATAATTGATTACTATATCAGCTCCAAGAGATGCTAGTTTCTTTGCTATTTCTCTCCCTATACCTCTAGAGCCACCAGTAACAATTGCTACTTGTCCTGTAAGATTTATCATTATATCTCTCCATTTCCATAATCTTGTACAAATTCATTTAAAGAATCTATACCATCTATATTGTAAATATTCACACTTGCTTTTTTATTAGAGGCTATCTTCTTAATAAATGCTTTTAAAGTTTTTCCTGGTCCCATTTCTATAAAAGTATCATACCCATCATTTAATAATCTTTCTATAGAATCTTCCCAAAGTACAGAAGAACTTACTTGTTTTATAAGCAAGTCTTTACCTTCATTTTCATAGTAATCTGCATTTACATTTGCTACTACATCAACTTTAGGCTTAGTCATATTAACTTTGTCTAATTCACTAGCTAGTTTTACTCCAGCTTCTCTTAACATTGATGAGTGGAAAGGCCCACTTACATTTAATTTAACAGCTCTTTTTGCTCCTGCCTCTTTACATTTTACCATTGCTTCTTCTATCTTTTCATTTTCACCAGATATAACTATCTGACCAGGAGAATTGTAATTTGCTACTTCTACAATCCCTCCTTGTATGTCTTTTACAACACTTCTTAATATTTCTCTATCTAAACCTAAAATCGCTGCCATAGCTCCAACCCCTGTTGGGACTGTTTCCTGCATAAATTTACCTCTTTTTTTAACTAGGCATACAGCATCTTTAAAATCAATTGCATCTGCTGCAACTAATGCACTATATTCTCCTAAAGATAAACCTAAACATGCATCATATTTTAAATCTATTTTTGATTGTATCGCTTTTAGTACAGCTACACTATGTGTAACCATAGCTGGTTGAGTATTTTCAGTTTTAGAAAGTTCTTCTTCACCACCCTCAAACATAAGCTTTTTTAAATCTATATTTAAGGCACTACAAGCCTCGTCTATCACATTTTTGGCAACCTCGTTATTTTCATATAAATCCTTAGCCATCCCTACATACTGGGCTCCTTGACCAGGAAATACTAGTGCAACTTTTCCCATCATGCTCCTCCTGATTTACAGTTCTATGCCTGGCATAATCTCTTTTGCTTGATTTACCATAGTTTCTATAATTTCTTTACAAGGTGTTATTTTTTTTACCATAGCAGCACTTTGACCTGCCATAAATGAACCTTTTTCTATATCTCCATCTACTGTTGCAAATCTTAAAGCACCTGTACCTTTTTGGTCTAATTCTTCAGGAGTAGCTCCATTTTGTTCCATCTTTAAGAATTCTTTTGATAATTTATTTTTTAATGTTCTTACTGGATGACCTGTGCTTCTTCCTGTAACAATTGCATCTCTATCTTTTGCTTTTAACACTAATTCTTTGTAGTTTAAATGTACAGAACACTCTTCACTACAAATAAATCTAGTTCCTACTTGAACTGCATTCGCACCCAGTGCAAATGAAGCAACAATACCTCTACCATCTACAATACCTCCTGCTGCTATTACAGGTATATTAACAGCATCAGCAACTTGTGGAACTAAAACCATAGTAGTAAGTTCTCCTATGTGTCCTCCACCTTCTGTCCCTTCAGCTATTACTGCTGTAGCTCCTAACTTTTCCATTCTTTGCGCTAAAGCTATTGTTGGTACTACAGGTATAACTTTTGTTCCAGCTTCTTTTAATCTGTCCATATACTTTGCAGGATTTCCAGCACCAGTAGTAATAACTTGAACCTTCTCTTCTATAATTAAATCTATTATATCATCTACAAATGGTGACATAAGCATTACATTTACACCAAAAGGTTTATCTGTTAATTCTTTACATTTAACAATTTCTTCCTTTATAGCTTCTTTTGGTGCATTTCCTGCTGCTATTATTCCAAGTCCACCTGCATTAGATACAGCACTTGCTAATGATGCAGTAGCTACCCATGCCATTCCCCCTTGGATAACTGGGTATTTTATATTTAACAGTTTGCAAATTTTATTCATATCATTCTCCTTCACTTAAAATCAAAAGTAAACTTTTTATTGTAAATTAACTTTAATTTTTAGATAAAGCTAATTTTGTTAATTAAAGAATTTTAGATGTTTTGTACTATAAAGTCCACTTAACAACTGAAGCTCCCCAAGTTAAACCTCCACCAAAGCCAACTAAAACTACATTATCACCTTTTTTGATTTTTCCTTCTTTATATGCTTCATCTAGCGCAACAGGTATAGATGCAGCAGACATATTTCCATACTTATTTATATTTACATAAACCTTATTCATATCAAGCCCTAATCTCTTAGAAGAAGCTTGTATTATTCTTATATTAGCTTGATGTGGTATTAGATAGTCTATATCAGTTGTATTTAAATTTGCTTTTTCAAGAGCTGTTAAAGATGTTTCTGCCATCTTTCTAACTGCAAACTTAAATACATCGCTACCTGCCATCTCTATTGTATGTAGATTAGCTTCTACAGTATCTTTACTTGCTCTAAGTCTTGAACCTCCAGCAGGTATCTTTAAACAATCTTTTCCCCTACCATCAGAACCCATATGTGTAGATAGGATTCCGCCTTCACTTACAGGTCCAATAACAGCTGCTCCAGCACCATCTCCAAATAATACTGCTGTTGACCTATCATTGTAGTTTAGAAACTTTGAGCAAGTTTCTGCTCCTATTACAAGTACATTTTTATAACAACCAGTTTCCACAAATTGCTTTGCAATAGTTACTCCATATACAAATCCAGAACAAGCTGCTGATATATCAAATGCAGTAGCATTCACTGCTCCTATTGCTTCTTGTACTATACATGCAGTTGAAGGCAAAGACATATCAGGAGTAATTGTTGCCAAAATAATCAACTCTATGTCCTCTACATTTAACTTTGCACACTCTATAGCTTTTAAAGCAGCCTTAGATGCTAGGTCAGAAGTTGCTTCATTATCTTCTACAAATCTTCTTTCCTTAATACCAGTTCTAGTGCTTATCCACTCATCTGATGTATCCATTATTTTTTCGAAGTGAAAATTATCATATGATTTCTCAGGTAGATAACTTCCCACACCTAATATTCCAGCCTTTGTATTCATTATATATTAAACCTCCAAAACGAGTTTATTCATCTTCGTTATTTTTATTTTCTTCATTATATTTACTTATAAATTGATTGATATCCTCAACAACTTTTCCTTTTGTAAATTTTATACCTTGATTTATAGCATTTTTTATAGCTTTAGCATCAGAGCTACCATGAGCCTTTATAACTCCTCCATTTAATCCTAGAAGTGGAGCTCCACCATACTCAGAATAATCTATAAAACTCTTTAATTTTTTTAAATCATCTTTTATAAGTAATGCTCCTATTTTGCTTTTTGTACTAGCCATAAAAGTTTCCTTTATAAGACTCATAACTGAAAGGGCTACCCCTTCAGCAGATTTAAGTAATATATTACCTGTAAATCCATCACAAATAATTATATCTGTATATGCATTTATAACCTCTCTAGCTTCTACATTCCCTATAAAATTTAAATCTAATTTTTTAATTTCCTCATATGATTTTTTAACTAAATCATTGCCTTTACCTTCTTCTAGTCCAACATTTGCTAGTGCCACTTTAGGATTTTCAAGTCCCAACACTTTTCTTGAGTAAATATTACTCATAGCTGCAAATTCAACTAGATTCTTAGATTTACAATCTGCATTCGCACCACAGTCTGCTATAAGTGTCATTCCTCGCTTTACATTTGGTATTGCTGAGCATAAGCAAGGTCTATCAATTCCTTTTATTCTACCGACTACAAATAATCCACCAGCAAGTAAAGCTCCTGTGTTTCCAGCTGATATTATAGAATCTGCCTTACCTTCTTTTACGAGGTTTAATGCTACTACCATAGATGAATCTTTTTTGCTTCTTATAGCCTTAACTGGTTTATCTTCATTTTCTATAATCTCAGTAGTATGAACTATTTCTAGTTTATTTTTATCAAATTCATAATTTGAAAATTCCTTTTCTAATAAATCTTTATCTCCTGTGATTATTAAATCTACTTGATATTCTTTTATAGCATTTACTGCGCCTTCTACATTAGATTTTGGTGCATTATCTCCACCCATTCCATCTATTACTATTTTCATGATTTTCCTCCTAATCTAACTCTTCAAAGATAAACTTCCCTCTAAATATTTGCTCTTGGGCTTTATTGTTGATAACAACTTTTACATAATGCTTTTTGTCTATATTTCTATACACTTCTGCTTTTGCTATAAGTCTGTCTTGTTGTTCTATCAACTTAAAACATTTTACATTTGCAACTCTCATAATAACTTTAGGTGCATCTATTATAGCCATTGCTAATGAATCTGCTAGAGAAAATATATACGTATCTTTCAAAGTATTAGTTTTAGAGTAAATCATGTCCTCTGTAACTTCTAACATAGATATACCTAATTGCCCTACAGATAAATCAATGATTTCGCCTGTAATTTCCTTTACTCCTAAAGTCTTTACTTTTGAACTCTGAGTTTCTGCTATTGATTTGACTCTTTCTCTTAGCTCTGGTATGTTTAGACTCATTCTATCTAATCTTATTGTCTGTATACTAACATTAAACAAACTTGATAATTCTTCATCAGTATAAAAAGGATCAGTCTTTAGCATATCTATAAGCTCTTGTTGTCTTTGGGCTTTACTCTTCTTTTTCATGTTCCCTCCAAATTTTATAGCTGTAATTAGTACCAGCTACTAATAGTAGTATATAGTAACACACAAAAATTTTCAATACTTATATTATTATTTTTCTAATTTTTAATATGCATAAAATCCATTTATTTCTCTAGTAAATCATCTTTTTTATATGTACAAAAAAAACATGTAGAGTACACTCTACATGTTTTTTAGAAGCTATTACTTAGATACAACTTCTTTACCTTTATAATATCCACAGTCTGGACACACTCTATGTGGTAATTTTGGCTCATGACATTGTGGGCAACTTACAAATCCTGTTGCTTCCATCTTTGAGTTAGCTGCTCTTCTCATTTTTGTGTTTGATTTAGACGTTTTACGCTTTGGTACTGCCATTTACGCCACCTCCTTAGTCAAAATTTAATTAAATAAATCTTTTAATTTAGCAAAACGAGGATCTATGTATTCCTCATCGTTTGTAATTTCACTGCAAGAACATTCTTCTTTATTTAAGTTTGCTCCGCATCCTTGACAAAGACCTTTACAGTTTTCACTACAAAGAACTTTATGAGGCACATTAAAATCTAATGTCTGTTCTATTATATCAATAAGGTCGATTTCTTCACCATCGAATATAAAAGGATCAAACTCCTCAAATTCATCTTCATCATAATCTTCTTCTTTTACTAAAAAACCTTGTATAGAATACTCTAATGGTATTTCTACTTCTTTAAGACATCTTGAACAATTGTCAACAATTGTAAAATTAACATCTATATCTAGATACAAACCTTTATTAGTCTTTGATACTTTACCTTTTAAATTTACAGGTGATACTAATTTGTAAATCTCATCACAATAACTAATAGTATCAATTTTTTCACAAAAATTCAAGTCTATTTTGTCAGTTTCTTTTCTATTTATTTTTTCTATGCTAACTTTCATTAAGTTCACCTCAACATATCACCAAATTTATTATACAAATCTAGCATTTGTTTGTCAAGTATTTTTACTTGATAGGCATAAGTTTAATTAAATTATTTTACTAATCTTAATGTATCTCTAGCTATCATTAATTCTTCGTTAGTTGGTATTAAAAGCATTTTTACTTTAGAGTCATCAGTAGATATTACTGTTTCTTTTCCTCTAACATCATTAGCTTCCTTATCTAGTTTCATTCCTAAGAACTCCATATTAGAAGCTATGTCTGCTCTTATAGCCTTTCCATTTTCACCTACACCAGCAGTAAATACTACAACATCTAATCCATTCATTTCAGCAGCATAAGCACCTATATACTTTTGTACTTTTTTAACATAAGCTTCTAATGTTGCTTGAGCTCTTTCATCTCCATTTTTAGCTGCATCTTCTATATCTCTGAAATCACTAGAAATTCCAGTCATTCCATATACTCCAGATTCCTTGTTCATTAATTTATCTAATCCATCAGCATCTAAACCTTCTTTTCTCATTAAGAAAGGTAGTATAGCAGGGTCTATATCTCCACATCTAGTTCCCATTATTAATCCTTCTAATGGAGTGAATCCCATAGATGTATCTATACATCTTCCACCATCAACAGCAGCTATAGAAGCACCATTTCCTAAGTGACAAGTTACTATTTTTAAGTCTTTTATATCTTTTCCTAACATCTCTGCTGCTTTTTGAGATACATAGTTATGAGAAGTTCCATGGAACCCATATCTTCTTACTCCATATTTAGTATATAATTCATGAGGTAAACCATATAAGTATGAAGATTTAGGCATTGTTTGATGGAAAGCAGTATCAAATACTCCTACCATTGGTACACCTGGAAGTATAGCTTTACAAGCATCAATTCCCATTATGTTTGCTGGATTATGAAGTGGAGCTAAATCTATACATTCTTTTAAAGCTTCTTCTACTTCTGGAGTTATTACTACTGAAGTTGCAAATTTTTCTCCAGCATGAACAACTCTATGCCCTACTGCATCTATTTCTTTCATTTCTTTAACTGCACCAAATTCTGGATGAGCAACAGCTTCTAATACTAATGCTATTGCATCTTTATGGTCTTTCATTGGTTGTTCAACAATGTATTTATCATCTCTTCCTGCTTTTTCATGTTTAAGTATAGAACCTTCGATTCCTATTCTTTCAACTAATCCTATACATAAAACTTCTTCATTACTCATATCTATTAATTGATATTTTAATGAAGAACTCCCACAGTTTAATACTAATATTTTCATTATTATTTCCTCCTTAGATTTTTATAAATGATATGTAATCAATTTTGATTCATAATAAATGTCTAAAAACTTATATTTTATTATTTTGTCATAGATATATTATTGTATACATTAAACGATTTTCATAAATAATATATCACCTTTTAATATAAAAGTATATACTTTTTTTTATATTATATCATATTTCTACTACAGCAAATTGTGTGTTTTAATAACAATTTATTAACAAATTAACTTAATGTAGATTATTCTTTCCCATTTGCTATAATAATATAATATAAAGGCTTAATAAAGTTATTTTAATAACACTTAACTGATTTCTTGTTATGTAGTATTTCTACATTTTAACAAATTTTTTTATGTTTTTTAGCTAGGTAATTAAAAATTTAAATTTTATACATATTATAATAAATTACAATATAGATAAAATAAACAAAGGAAAAAGGAGCATTTTATGAATATACTTGGATTAATAGTTGAATATAACCCATTTCATAATGGACATATCTATCATTTATCTAAATCTATAGAAAAAACAAATGCAACACATACAGTGGCAATCATGAGTGGAAACTTTCTTCAAAGAGGTGAGCCCGCTTTATTTGATAAATATACTAGAGCAAAAATTGCTGTCGAAAATGGTGTAGACTTAGTTATAGAATTACCAACTATGTTTGCTTGCCAAAGTGCCGAAATTTTTTCTCATGGTGCCATAACAATTTTAAATTCTCTAAACTGCATAAGTTCTGTATGTTTTGGTAGTGAAGAGGGAAACACAGATATTCTTTATAGTATTGCAGAGATTTTAGCAAATGAGCCAAACGAATTTAAATTACTTTTAAAAAAATATTTAGATGATGGTATGTTATTTCCAGTGGCTAGAGCTAATTCACTTTTTGATTATATACACCAATATGAAAACAGCGACTTATCTCAAAAAACTACAAAAGAACAATTATTAAAAATATTAAATTCATCAAATAATATACTTGGTATAGAATATATAAAAAATCTTATCAATTTAAACAGCAATATAAAGCCATTTACTATTTCCAGAGTTCAGTCAGAGTACAACTCTAAAGAAATTGATAATAGTATTTGCTCTGCTACTGCTATAAGAACTTCACTTAAGGAAAATTGTAATATCTCTCAGTTAAAAAAAGTTATTCCAGAAAAAACTTATAGTATATTAAACGAAAAAATAGATAATAAATTTTTTCCTATGTTTGATGAATTATTTTTTGATACTTTAAAGACAATCATACTTAGGGACATATCCAATTTAAAGGATTATTTTGAAGTAAATGAAGGTATAGAAAATAAAATTTACAAAGATATTTTTACATCTAATTCTTTATACGAATTACAATTATCAATTAAATCTAAGAGATATACTTTAACTAAAATCAAGAGAACTTTAAATAATATATTGTTAGGCATAAAAAAAAGCGATATTCACCTTGTAAAAGATATAGATATTGTTCCTTATATAAGAATACTTGCTTTTAATGACAAAGGTAGAGAAGTTCTAAAAGAGATAAAAAATAAATCTAACATAGACATAATAAATAAATTTTCAAATATATCATTTTCATTAGATGATGCTATTTTTAAAACACTTATAAGTTATGATATAAAATCTACAAATATATACAACTCAGTATATTATAGAAATAATCAAGGTTTAGTAAAAGGTCCTATGGACTTTTACACTCGTCCAATATATGTAAAATAAGTTTTTTAAATAACCTTATCAATTTTAAATAACCTCATTAAATTAATAAGATGTATTTATAATTACAAATATTTTTTATAGATAAAATACGCTTCACATGTGTATTCATATTTTTAGGATGGTAACACCAACTTAACTTAAATAATATTTCATATTTCTAAAGTTAAATAAACATTGCCATCCTAAAATCTTTATAAATAATATTAATATTTACAAATACTATTAACATTAAAAAGTAAATTTAAGTTATTAAATTTAAACCTGTTTTTTATAACTTTTATGTTTAAAAATAACATTTATATATTTAATATATTTTTCCTGGATTTAAAATATTTTTAGGGTCAAAAGCTATTTTTATATTTTTAATTAACATCATATAGGCATCTGATTTTGATTCATGTAAATACTCTTTTTTTGCATATCCTATACCATGTTCACCTGAGACTTGACCATTAAGTTCTCTAGATTTTTTATACATACAGTCAAAAGCTTCTTTTAATCTTACTTTCCAGGTATGTTCATCCATACTATCTTTTAATATATATATGTGTAGATTTCCATCACCTGCATGACCAAAACTTTTTATTCTTATTTTTAACTCATCTTGAAGCTCATGAGTATATCTTATAAACTCTGCTACCTTGTCTCTTGGTACAACGACATCACATTCATCCATTTCTGTTGTAGATGCCTTTATAGCTTCTAAGAAAGCGCCTCTGGCTGACCATATAGAATCATTTCTTTCTTGCGTATCTGATATAAATACATCTAATGCTCCATTTTCTAAACACAGATTAGCAACTTTTTCATATTCTTTTTCAATTTCTTCAATACTATTTCCATCAAACGTAAGTAGAAGATAAGCATCTGATGTATTATCTGGAAACTTTTTACCTAAAAATTCTTCCGCAGCCAATATTACATCTCTCTCCATAAATTCTATGGCTGTTGGTATTGATTTCGATTTTATTATTTTAGGAACAGTCTCTATTGCCATTGATAAATTAGGAAAAGGTATAAGTAAACTTACACTTTTCTTTGGTAAAGGAAGCAATTTTAATATCGCTTTTGTAACTATTCCTAAAGTTCCTTCTGAACCTATTAATAAATCTTTTATACTATATCCAGAACTATTTTTAACTACTTTTCCCCCTATATTTATAACTTCTCCATTTGGTAATACTACTTCAAGACCTCTAACATAATCTCTTGTAACACCATATTTTACTGCTCTCATTCCACCTGCATTAGTATTTATATTACCTGCTATTGTAGCACTCTTCTCACCTGGGTCAGGTGGATAAAATAAGTCTCTCTCTTGAACATATTGACCTATTGTCATAAGCAAAACTCCTGGTTCTACTGTCAATGTTAGATTTTCATAATCAACCTCAAGTATTTTATTCATTTTACATAGATTAATCATTATTCCACCATTTATGGCAACAGCAGCTCCTACAAGACCAGTTCCTTGTCCTCTTGGCGTAACTGGTATATTGTTTTCATATGCATATTTCATTATTTTAGATACTAGCTTGGTTTCAATCACATTTACTAAAACCTCAGGATATTTTTCTATTCCTCCAAGTTCATCATGTGAAAAATCTTCATTTATATCACTTCCAACTACTACATTTTCATCTCCACAAATATCTATTAAAAAATCTATATCTTTTTTATCAATTAATTTATACATCTCTATCCCCCTATTCAGCTGCTGATGCCACATATATTTGCTTATCATTTTTTTTATTTTCTATTTTTTTTATCAATTTAGGAATAATATCATAAATATCTCCTATTAAAGCTAAGTGTGCTACATCAAGTATAGGTGCCTTATCATCTTTATTTATAGCTACTATATAATCAGCTCCTTGCATTCCTGCAACAAATTGAACAGCTCCAGATACACCACAAGTTATTATTAATTTAGGCTTTACAGTTCTACCACTAAGACCTATTTGTTTTTTAGCATCTATCCAACCCGCTTCTATAATTGGTCTTGTTCCTGCTACTTGAGCATTTAACTTGTCAGCTAATTTATATATCATATCCATATCTTCCTGTTTCTTTATTGCTCTACTTGCAACTACTATTACTTCTGCTTCTTCAAGACCAACTTCTTTATTTTTTTCTTTTACACTTAGTACTTTAATCTTAGATTTTAATTCTTTTTTTTCTATTTCACATAAAGTTATTTTTCCTGTAGCATTTTCTACCTTTTCTGGAGCTGAAAATATTTTATATCTTACAGTGGCAAATTGAGGTCTATTATTGGTTGTATTTATGTGAGCCATTATATTTCCACCAAATGCTGGTCTTATCTGGTCTAAATCAGTGTTTGATTGCACATCAAGTATTGTACAATCTGCTGTAAGCCCTGTTTTAAATCTAGCAGCAAGCCTTGGAGCTAATGACCTACCTAATGTAGTTCCACCAACCAACATTATTGTTGGTTTTATTTTATTTATAAAGTTTTCTATTGCCTTTGCATATGGTTCTATCCTAAATTCTTTAAATTCATCTTCATCGTATACAAATACTTCATCAATACCATAGGAGATAAGATTCTTACATTTATCTTTTATATCTTTTCCTACAAATACACAATATACAGGTTGCTTTATTTTTGATGCCATTTTGCGAGCTTTTCCTATAAGTTCATATGTTACAGGATGTATATTTCCATTATGATGTTCTACATATACTGCCACTCCCTTCCATTCATCCTTATTTATTTTTGCTTTATTACTTTCTATAAATTCAAATGCACCTTTGGGTCCACTTTTGACACACAATTTGCACATCTTACAGCCAGCACTTATTTCTACCTTACCTGATTTTTCTTCTATAGCACCAAAAGGGCAAATTTCTAGTACTCTTTTTAAATCAGTTATTTTATCTTGATTTACAACTATTTTTGACATTTCTTCTTCCCCCTTAGACTAATTTTAATTCCTCTAATTTATTTATAAGCACAGAACTTAACTCTTCTGGATTTCCTCTCATAATATTTTTATCTGTATTTGGCTTAGGAGGAAATATTCTTACAACTTGAGTAGGGGAACCATTTAATCCATAATTATCTTCGTCCTTATCTTCAAAATCATCTAAACTGTACACAGGTATTTTTCTTTCTTTAGTTTCTAACTTTAACTTAAATGAAGGCAATCTTGGTTGAAAAATATCTTTTTCTACTGTTATCAAACAAGGATACTCAATTTCACATACTTGTAAATCATTTGGCATATCTATTTCAACAACTATGCTTTTCTCTTTGATTTCAATTAATTTTGTAACATTAGTTACATGAGGTATATCTAAAAACTCGGCTACTTCAGGTCCAACCTGCGCTGTATCACCATCAGTAGTTTGTTTTCCACAAATTATTAAGTCTACTCTACCCATTTTTTTAATACCTTGCGATATAGTGTAAGAAGTTGCCAAGACATCTGCTCCTCCAAATCTTCTATCGCTTATTAAAGCTCCTTCATCTGCCCCCATCATAAAACTCTCTTCTATTACCTTCTTTGCTTGCGGAGGACCCATAGTAAGTACTTTTAAATTAGCTTTTATGTCGTTTTTTATTCTAAGTGCTGTTTCTAAAGCATATAAATCATAAGGATTCATTTTTGAATCTACTCCATCTCTTTTCAATACACCTGTGGATTCATCAACCTCTACTGTGGTTGTTCCAGGTACTTGTTTAATACATGTCAAAATTTCCATAAACTACACCCCTTTTTTATTTAACTATCACTGATACTCCATCAGGTATAACTGTAACTTTACTATCTTCACCGACTATATTAGTAGCCATCTCTAAAGCATCCTTAAAATTAAATGCATGTTTCATATGCATTTTATTTATCATTTCAGGACTACACTTATCTGTTACCATTATTACAGTATACTTAGATAGTATTCTTGCTAATATTTGAAATTCCCATTGGTCTGGAATTGTATCACATCTGTCAACACTTCTAATTTTTTCTAAAAGTTGTTTTGGAGAATCTGCATTTGCTACATTTTCATAAAAGGATTGACCTCCATGACCATCATTACATGCTGCAATCATTATTATTACTCCACCTTCTTTACAGGTAGCCTCTGCTGCTGTCATCCCCTTAACTGCTTGATAAATATTTTGGTCTAATGGGTATCCACCATTTGTACTCACTACAATATCTGACTTTATGGAATTTACTTTTGAGAGTTCTGTTACAAATTCACAACCTCGGGTATGTGCTTTTTCGACATCACCAGCAAATGATGCTATTACTTTTTTCTCTTTATCTATTACAACATTCAATATAAATGCTAGTTTGGCAACCTTAGCTGCATATACCATATCTTCATGAATAGGATTATTTTTTAATTTTCCAGTTCTCGAATTGTCACTATCTATAAAATCACTACAATGGTTATACATTATAGTCTTTGCAGAGGCTATTCCTGGAAGTACACTTTTTCTTCCTCCTGAGAAACCTGCAAAAAAGTGTGGTTCTATAAAACCTTCTGCGATTAAAAGTTCTGCATCATATGCAAGTTTATTTATATATAAATCCCCACCTGAAGGTAATACACCCACCTTGCACATAGCTTCATCATCAGTAGATATATGCATGATTATTTCTTCATTATCTACAATTTCTTCTCCCATCTTATAAACTAATTCTTCTCTTGTACTTGGCCTATGAAAACCAGTTGCTACTATAATCTTCACATCAATTTTAGGATTAGCTTTCCTAATTCTTCTTAAAAGAATTGGCATAGTTACTTTACTTGGAACAGGTCTTGTATGGTCACTTGTAATTATGACTACATTCTTTTTTCCTTTAACTAACTCTTCCAATGATAAAGAGCCTATTGGATTATTCATAGATTCTTCAACTATTTCTTCTTGTGTCTTATGTTCTACATAATTATCCGATTTTGATTCCAAGACACCAAGAAAACGTTTGTTAGGTATTTCTAAAATCATTCCTTGCTTTGAATAAGGTACTTTTAACTTTACCATCTTTAATCTCCCATTATAATAAACTATAAAATTGGTATGTGGTCATACCAGTTTTACATTTATATAATAGTACCATTATCTTCTATTTGCAAGAATAATTTATTTTATAACAAACTTTTAATTTTCATTTTTTCTGTAGTTTTTACTTATAAATCTCATATGCTCTTTCGCTTTTTCATGTGCAAGTTCAGTATTGTTTTCTATAACTGCCTTATATATAGCTTCATGTTGCTTAAGCAAGATAGTTTCATTTAAAGGTTCTGCAATTATCTTCTCTCTTGCATCCTCTATAAATCCATCAAACAATTTTGAGGCTGTTACAAAAAGACTTTGAATTAAATAATTTTTACTTATTGTAGCCAATTTGCTGTGAAATTTTTGATCTAATAAAACCAAAATTTGATTATTATCTTTTTTATTGGTTTCTATTCTCATTTCATCTATTATACTTTTTAATTCTATAGATTCAGAAGAAGTTATTCTGTTTGAAGCAAGTTTTGCAATCTCAATTTCTAAAATTATTCTAAGCTCTAGTATGTCTTCAAGTGTACCATTATTCAGTTTAAAAATCATAGATAAAGGTTCTATTAAAGTTTTTTCTATATTTGTGCATATAAAATTACCCTCACCTTGTCTACTTTCTATCACACCCATAGTTTCTAAAACCCTGATAGCTTCTCTAATAGAGGTTCTACTTACATTCATTTGTTCAGATAATTCTCTTTCAGATAGTAGTTTATCACCCTTTTTTAACTCTCCATTTAATATTTTATATTGAATTTGCTCAATTACTTGTTCATAAACTTTTTTACTAGCTATACTATTAAACATTTTTTCCTCCCATGTAGTAGTCGTTGTTATAATATATATCTATTATATATCTTAAGCCATTACATTCATATATTTTTGTTACTTTTAATATAATATCTTATAACTCAAATTTACAGGTGATATTATGAAAAAAAATAAAATTATTGGTTTTTTCGCTCCAGCTATCATAGTTGGGGTTCTAGTTTTAGGCATTATCTTATACCCAAATGAAGCTATAAAATCTGCAAGAGAGGGTTTTTCCATATGGTCTAATGTTCTAGTCCCATCGCTACTCCCTTTTATAATTGGTGCAAACCTAATTGTCGATTTAAAAATAGTAGATATTATAGGGTTTATTATTAATCCCATAACTAGACTTGTGTTTAATGTATCAGGAAAAAGTGCTTTAGCTTTTGCAATATCAGCAGTATCTGGTTATCCAGTGGGAGCAAGTCTAGCTTCTGAATTTAGAAGCAATAAACAGATTTCTAAGCATGAAGCCCAAAGACTGGTATCTTTTTGTTCTACATCAGGACCTTTATTTATAATAGGCTCAGTTGGTACAGGTATGTTTCAAAATTCAAATTTAGGTTACTTGATGATTTTATGCCATTACTTGGGAACTATATTGGTTGGTCTTTTTTTCAGAAATTATGGAAATGAAAATCTTCCAAAGACAAAATTAGATTTAAAAACAAACATAAAAAACATAATTAATATTAGAAGTTCTAGTGGTAATGGTTTTTTTGTTCTATTTGGAAATGCTGTCTTTAATGGAGTAAATACATTACTTACAGTTGGTGGATTTGTAATTGTTTTTTCGGTAGTATTTAAAATACTATCACTATTTAATGTAATTTCTTTAATAGCATCAGTTATATATTTACCACTTTCACTTTTAGGTGTCAATAAAGAACTCTGTCAAGCATTTGTAAGCGGTCTATTTGAAATCACAATTGGTTGTAATAAGGTATCTAGTATAACAAGTGCCCCAGAAATCCTAAAAGCATCTTTGGCTAGTTTTCTGATAGGATTTAGCGGATTGTCCATACTAGCTCAATGTTGTACATTTTTATCAAAAACAGATATAGACTTAAAATTATACATATTAAGTAAGTTTGCACATGGACTTTTAGCAGGTTTATTTATTTTTATACTTTATCCTATTGCAAACTCTACTGTATTAGTTTCTAGCTTTGCTGATACATATAATGTTATATATAATAACTTAATTTGGTTCTATTATCTTAGCTATTATGACACTATTCTTCAAATTGTAATAATAATCTACTTAATTTCAGCTTTATTTGTTGCTAAAAAACACATGAGAAATTTATCTACAAGTGGAAAATTAATTAGATATAAAAATACTTTTTTTATAAAAAACTTATTTCGAAAAAAATAAAATGTATAAAAATTAACTAAATGCTTCCATTTTCTAATTATATTTGTCATAATCTTAATAACCTTTTTAATTACTTTATCAGCATAGTTATTTCATCACAATTTTGATAAATTTTTATAACAATATTTTTCAAAAATTCTCCTTAATCACATATAGCACACTTATATAAAGTAATTGGTATATTTTTCCAATATATAATATTTCATTTATATTATATAATAAATACCGACCTAAACTTATCAAATCAAACTAAGAGGAGTGGTTGAAAATGGCAACAAGACCTATAGAAATAGACGAATATAAAAAGATAATGGAACTACTACATACGGGCTTTATTTATAGTGAAAATGGCGTTGAAAAAAGATTTAGAAAGAATCCTAAGGTTGCATTAGCACTAATGTTAGAAGCTAATTTAGGTCTAAGAATATCAGATATTTTAAGATTAAAAATAGGTAATTTTAAAGGTAATATGTTGGAAATAAATGAAAAAAAGACAGGTAAACTACAGTATAGACCTGTTAACAAAAATATAATTGAATCTATAAATGAACATGCAAGAAAGTATAATCTTAAATCAGATGACTACTTAGTAAATATAAAGACAAAAGCTATCCAGAAACAATTGAGAATAATTTGTAAATACTTAAATTTGTATAACATAAGCACACATAGCTTTAGAAAGCTCTATGCTACTACTCAATTTGAAAAGAGTAACAATAACTTAGAATTAGTTAAGGAACTCTTAAACCATAGCTCTGTAGCCACTACACAGCGATATATAAGGGTAACTCAGCAAGCTATTAACGAGGCGAGTGAAAATTTTTTTATTGAATAAGTAAAATGTTATAATCTATCTATTTTTCTATTATCTTATTAAGTCACCAGCTGTTAAAAAGGTGAAGAAAAACAAAATAAACTTTTTGTTTTTCTTCACCTTTAAATTTTTACAGTCATTACATAGATATTTTAATCTACTTTTAATAGTTTTTTAACTGACTTACTATATTCATTTCTCTTTACATCTTCTAAGAACCTATCAATTTCATGTTCTGATTTTGCATTTATAAAAATAGCAAATTCTTCTTCATCTATAATATTATAGCTATCTACATATTTATCTAAACATTTTAAAATTCCATCTTTATTATATTCACTAAATCTAACTACTGCACTACATTCATCTTCTATAAGCCCACTCAAATCCAATTTACCTTTTGAAAAAGACTTTATATTTGAACTTCTATTATCTATTATATCTATGATATCAGCATAAACAGCACTTCCTGTTGCACCTCTTCCAGCACCCTTACCTACAAAAGAAAGTTCTCCTACAGAATCTCCCACTATAATTACTACATTAAACTCATTATCTATTTTAGACAGCATATTATCATTATCCACCAATGCAGGTCTAACAAATCCACTTACTTCTCCCAATTCATATTTACTTCTAGCAACTAATTTTATCTTACAATTTAATTTCTTAGCATATTCTATATCCTTTTCATCTATTGAAGTTATTCCTTCTAATAACAAATCTTTCCAATACACTATTTTCCCATAAGATAAAGTAGATAATATAGATAGTTTTCTAGCACTATCATATCCTAATACATCTGCATCTGGATTAACTTCTGCAAATCCTAGCTCTTGTGCTTGTTTTAAAGCCACATCATATGGTAAATTTTCATCATACATCTTTGATAATATAAAGTTGCATGTTCCATTTAAAATAGCATTTATACTTTTTATACTATTACCTTCTAATGATTCTATTAATGGCTTTAAAACTGGAATACCACCTGCTACTGATGCTTCAAATTTAATGCTAACATCATTTAAGTTAGCCAGTTCTATAAGGTCACTACCTCTTTCAGCTAATAAATCTTTATTTGCTGTTACTACATGTATTTTTTTATTTAGAGCTCTTGTTACATAATCAAGAGCTGGATTTAGACCTCCAATTACTTCAACTAATATATCAACATCTTTGTTAAATATATCTTCTATATCTGTTGTTACCTTATCAAAATATCTCTTTGATTTATGCTTCTCTTTATTTTTAACTAAAATTCCAGCTATTTCTATTTCTCTTTTTAAAGTATTATTCTCTATTAAATCTATTAATCCACTTCCTACTGTTCCATACCCTAATATTCCTATCTTCACTGTTACATACCCCCATCACTTTTGATTGTATTAATTTATTTATATATATAAATATACCAATTAAAAAAGCTTGAGTATAAACTCAAGCCATATGACGGGTTTATACTCATCTTTCAGCGTAATTGCTGCAGGATTTAGCACCAATGTATATTAAAATATACTGGTTGCCGGGCTTCATAGGGCCAGTCCCTCTGCCTCTCTTGATAAGATTGCTAATTTAAATTTATTGTTAATAGTATAATACAATTTTTCCCAATTGTCACTATATTTTTTAACTTATTTCTTCTAAAATAATCTAATTAATTATCTAACTGCTCTTTTAGTTGGTTTACCTTTTTTTGTAACATTGTTATTTTTGACCTTAGCTTTTGCCTGTTCATGACCTGGAAAAAGTATCTTAGGCTCATCAATATTTCTCTTGTAAATAGTAAACTTAAAACCAATAGCTTGAACAAACTCTGCTCTTAAAGCTTCACATACTGCATTAGCAGTTTCTTTAGCATCAAGACCTGCATTTTCTAGTATAGTAACCTTTACTAGTTCTCTAACTCTTAGCATATCCTCTAATTGCTCTAAAAAGCTTTCTGTAACGCCTTCCTTACCAATTTGTGTAGTAGGCTTTAAAGTATTTGCTAAAGATCTTAAATATGCTCTTTGCTTTCCTTTTAACATATTATCACCTCTATAATTCTATATCAAAATTAATTGTAAAATTCAAATTCCAATTCGTAAATTCTAACTACATCCCCATCTTCAATTCCCATCTCTCTAAGCCTATCAAATACACCTTGACTTTCCATAGCTTTTTGGAAATATTGAAGTGATTCCATATCATCAAAATTTACAGAATACATTATTCTTCTAAGTGCCTTACCTGTAACTACATATACACCATCTTCAACATCTATGTTCAATCCTTCTTCTGTTCCAATATCAAGTTCTGGTCTATACATTTCTTCTTCTGAAACTAATTCCACATCTTCTACTTCTTTTAACATTTTAGAAACGTAGGCAATTACATCATCTATTCCTTGACGAGTTGCTGCAGACATCTTAAATACTGTATATCCTCTACCTTCTAATTCATCCTTAAATTTTTCAAATTGGCTTTCATCTTCCAATATATCAAATTTATTTGCAACTACAACCTGAGGTCTTGTTGAAAGCTTCTCATTATATAATTTAAGTTCATCATTTATTTTGTCAAAATCCTCAATTGGGTCTCTACCTTCCAGTCCAGATATATCTACAATATGTATCAATACCTTAGTTCTCTCAACATGTCTTAAGAATTCATGACCTAATCCTATACCTTCAGAAGCACCCTCTATAATTCCAGGTATATCAGCAAGTACAAAACTATCTCCAAACTTAGTTTGAACAACACCTAAATTTGGTGTCAATGTTGTAAAATGATAGTTTGCAATTTTGGGCTTAGCTTTGGTTACAACTGATAAAAATGTTGACTTACCTACATTTGGAAATCCTAAAAGACCTACATCTGCTATCATTTTAAGTTCAAGAGTTATCCATCTTTCTTCTCCATCTGTACCAGACTTTGCAAAAGCTGGAGCTTGTCTTACTGCATTTGCAAAGTGTTGATTACCTTTACCACCTATACCACCTTTTGCAACTACTGCTGTATCTCCTTCTTTCTTTAAATCTGCTAGTACAAGACCTGTAGCTTCATCTCTTATTACTGTACCTGCTGGTACTTTTAATATTAAGCTTTCTCCATTTTTACCAGCCCTTTTACCTTTGCTACCGTCGCCACCGTGTTGAGCTTGATATTTTTTCTGGTATTTAAAGTCCATTAATGTTCTAAGACCTAAATCAACTTCAAATATGATGCTCGCTCCACGACCACCATCTCCACCATCTGGCCCACCAGCTGGAACATATTTTTCTTTTCTAAATGCTACCGAACCATTTCCACCATTTCCAGCTTTTACAAATATTCTCGCTTTATCTATAAACAAATTCTTCACCTACTTAATTAAAAACTTTTAATTAGCTTTACCAAAAATACTATTATAAATTCATCAGTATTATAAGAAAAAGGAGTGCATCAACACTCCTTTTATGTATATTACTCAGCTATTGCTACTGGATATATACTAACTTTTTTTCTCTTCTTGTCTTTTCTTTCGAATTTAACAGTACCATCAACTAATGCAAATAAAGTATCATCGCTACCTTTTCCAACATTAGTTCCTGGATGTATTTTAGTTCCTCTTTGTCTAACTATTATACTTCCAGCAGTTACTAATTGCCCATCGAATCTCTTAACACCTAATCTTTTAGATATAGAATCTCTACCATTTTTAGAAGAACCTACCCCTTTTTTAGATGCTAATAATTGTAAATTCATGTTTAACATATGGAGTCACCCCCTACTTTTTTAAATTTTTTATATTTTTTGGGTATTCCCGTTTAATTTCTTCAACCGCTAATTGAAAGTGATTTAGTAATAACTGTGCATCTTTTAGATATGCATCTTTAACTATACATTCTATATGCCCTTCTTCTCCTACTACCTTTTCAAATTCAATCTTTTGTAACTTGTCTAAAGAGTTTATAACTGCAATAGCATTAGACGTAACTGCAGAACAGACTATATCATAGCCTATTTCAGCAAAATCAGCATGTCCCTTTAAACAAAAACCTTGCAACAAGAAATCATCATTATAATAATATTTAACCTTTATCATAACTAGTCCAATAACTAAGCGTTGATTTTCTCTACAACTATCTTAGTATATGATTGACGATGTCCTTGTTTTCTTCTGTAATCTTTTTTTGCTTTATACTTGAAAACTATAACTTTCTTAGCTTTACCTTGTTCAACAACTTTTGCTTGAACAGATGCTCCTTCTACTACTGGAGAACCTAATTTTAATTCTCCATCTTTAGAGCAAGCTAATACTTCGTTTAAAGTAACAACATCACCTGCGTTAGCTTCTAACTTTTCAACGAATAATACATCACCTTCAGAAACTTTATATTGCTTTCCACCAGTCTTTACTATAGCGTACATTAAATACACCTCCTCGGTCTCAAACTCGCCAGTACAAGGTACTTCATTAGAAGATTTAGACCTTTACTGTGCGGCATTACAATTATTAATTATAAAATATTTACATTTTATTGTCAACTATTTTATCAAAAATAACATTTGTTTTGTTGTGTTTTAATGCGCAGTTTGCGTTTAAAGAAATTTTCATATTATATTTTTCACCAATTTTATCAATTATATCCATATAATCTTCTTTTATTTGTTTAAAAACAAAATCATTGAATTCTATTATTACGTTTTTATAAACTGTATGCTCACTTATTCTCATAATTTCTTTTTCGACACTATCCACTATATGATGTATAGATTTTATAGTTTTCGTTCCATCACAGCATGGGCAAGCCATTAAATAATACTTATCAATAGACTCTTTTTCTCTTCGTCTTGCAACTTCTACTAAGCCAAGTTTTGTCATTCCTAACACTTCAGCTTTTCTCTTATCTTTACTAAACTCTTCCTCTAGTATGTGTAATACCTCATTTTGATATTTCTTTTTATACATATCAATAAAATCAATTATTATTATTCCAGCTATATCTCTAATTCTAAGCTGTCTCACAATTTCCTTTGCAGCTTCAATATTTGTTTTATAAACAGTCTCATCAAGTTTACCAGTTCCAACAAACTTACCTGTATTTACATCTATAACGGTAAGAGCTTCTGTTTTTTCTATTATTAAATAACCACCACTCTTTAACCATACTTTTTCATTTAATAATTTTTCTATTTGAGATTCTATTCTATATAAATCAAATACATCTTTATTTTCTTCAAGGTATAATTTATCAATATAATCATTATTTATAAGCTTCAAAATAGGTTTTAATTCATGATATTTATCATAATTATTGATAATTATAGACTCAATCTCATCATTTACATTATCTTTTACATATTTAGTTGCAAAATCTAAGGACTTATATAATAGCTTTGGTCCCATACCAAGTTTATATTCTTTTAAAATATTATCATACTTTAATTTTAACTCTTCTATATCTTTTTTTATTTCATCATGAGTACAGCCTTGAGCTTCAGTTCTTATTATTAATCCCAAGTTTTCTTTATTCACTGCTTTTGTGATTTTTTTTAATCTAAATCTTTCTCTTTCATCAGTAATCTTATTTGATATAGTAGTTCTGTCGTTGGAAGGTATATAGACAATATACCTTCCAGATATACTAATTTCAGTATTTAATTTTGCACCCTTAGTACCAATTTCTTCTTTATTTACTTGAACCAAAATCTCTTGACCAGATTTTATGGTACTTTCTTTTTTTAACTGTAAATAAGCAAGTTTCTTAAATCCAATATCTACAAAACATGCTTCTATTCCTGGTATAACTTTTTTTACAATTCCACGATATATATTGGATACAGTTTTTTTATTTAAGTTATCTTCAACAAAAAGTTCTACTAACTTTCCATCTTCAAGCACTGCTGTTTTCTGAGACCCTATTAAGGACTCAATAACTATCTTCTTCACAACTTCACCTCTCACGAACTTACATAGGAGTCACTAATTCCCCATCTTCTAATACATATAAATCTCTTCTCAATATATCAACTTCTAATGGGTCAATATCCAGTTCAAACATCTCTAACATTTTAGGAATAAGTATATTAGTATTTAAATTAGTTTTTGAACCTGTAGTTATAGTAGCAGTAAGAGTAATATGCTCATCTTCTAAATTTAAAACATCAAAAGTTCTTATCATGGGCCTTATATCAACTTCAACCAATTTTCCTTTTTTATTCTTTTTTGTTATGATTATCTCTTTATTATTCATAAAGTCAATTACTTTTCTTTTTACAAACTCTTTAGTCAAAGGCCTTTTTAAATCTATATTAAACAGATACTCTCCATAATCTATTACGGAAGAAAGAGAAGGTGTCTGTCTATCAATTTCCTTTGCTTTAATAAATTCTATCCCCTCTGGAAGCTGAACTGACACTTTATCTAAAAACTCATCTACCAATAAATCATCTTCTATCTCAATATCCACATACTCGCCTTGGCTTTCTGTCCCTAATGCTAAAGCATTACCATAACTCATCTTAGGATGAGGGTTAAATCCTTGAGAATGTGATAAATTTATTTCAGCTCTCCTAAATGCTCTTTGTAATAATCTTTGAAGGTCAAGATGTGATATATATATCATATCACCTTCTTTTTTAAATTTGACTCTAATTATTTTACTCATATTAACAAAGCCCCCTTCCTATATCATGTATATTTATTCCACAACCATTACAATTATGTCTGCAATCAGAAGTGATTTTTTCTTTTTTAGCATTTTCATCTTCTCTAATCAAGAATTTTTTACTTACACCTACATCTATATGGTCCCAAGGGAATACCTCTTCATATCCTCTATTTCTATGTGCATAGAAGTCTATAGAAAGATTGTTTTTTTCCATAGCTTCCTTCCATATATCTAAACTGAAGTGTTCTGCCCAGCCATCAAATTTTGCACCTAATTTAAATGCATCATATATAACTTTTCCTATCTTTCTATCTCCTCTAGCTACTACAGCTTCCATCAAGCTAGTCTTTGAATCATGATAGTTATATTTTATATTGTTATTTCTCAATTTATTGACTAAATGTCTTTGCTTATCAACTACTTCCTCTGTTGTATCTTGACCATGCCATTGGAACGGTGTAAATGGTTTTGGTACAAATGTAGATGTACTTACTGTAACACTAAAACTTCTTTTTAGCTTACCTCCATTTACTTTTCTGTAAATATCAATAACTTTATAAGCTAATTTGGCTATTCCATCCAAATCATCATAAGTTTCAGTTGGCAAACCAATCATAAAGTATAGTTTAACACTATTCCATCCCATTTCGAAAGCTCTTTCTGTTGCATTTTCTAAGTCTTCTTCTGTAACACCTTTATTTATAACGTCTCTAAGTCTCTGAGTTCCTGCCTCTGGGGCAAAAGTAAGTCCAGATTTTCTTACTTGTTGTATTTTATCAGCAATCTCCATTGAGAAATTGTCTAGTCTAAGCGATGGAAGTGAAATTCCTATATTATTAGATGCATATTCATCTACTAAATAATCAGTAAGCTCAGACAACTTACTATAGTCACTTGTACTAAGTGATGATAATGATATTTCATCATATCCAGTATTCTTAACTAATTTGTCAAGTATCTCTTTAAGTCTTTCAACACTCTTTTCTCTTATTGGTCTGTATATCATACCAGCTTGACAAAATCTGCATCCTCTTGTACAGCCTCTAAACAATTCTAACACTATTCTATCATGAACAGTATCTATATAAGGTACTATTAATTTTTCTGGATAATCTACAGTTTCAACATTTTTTATTATCCTCTTAGTAGGACTCTTAGTAACCCCTTCTCTATTAGGAGTTACACTTTGAACTGTACCATCTTCATTGTATTTAACATCATAAAAACTTGGTATGTATACTCCTTCTATACTTGATATTCTGTATAAAAAATCACCTCTAGTTGTTTTATTTTTCTTCCACTCTTTATACTCATTTACTACTTCTAAGTTAACTTCTTCACCTTCACCTAATATTACTATATCTACAAAATCTGCTAAAGGTTCCGAATTATAAGCACAAGGACCTCCAACCATTATAAATGGGTCTTCCAATTTTCTTTCTTCTTTTAATATTGGTATATTGGCTAAATCTAATATATTTAAGATATTAGTGTATGAAAGTTCATATTGAAGTGTAAAAGTAACAAAATCAAAGTTTGTTATAGGCTCTCTTGACTCTAATGCAAATAATGGTATATTTTTTTCTCTCATTATATTTTCCATGTCAACAGCAGGAGAATATACTCTCTCACAAAATACATCTTCATCTTTGTTTATTACATCGTATAATATATGACTTCCTAAGTGACTCATCCCAACTTCATACAGGTCTGGAAAACAATGTGCATATCTTATCAATTCACTATTGCTAGTATCTTTATGAATTGAATTTATTTCATTCCCAAGATATCTAGCAGGCTTTTCTACTTTTTTTAAGATTTTTTTCAAGTCTACTTTATTCATTTATTAAAATTCCTCCAAACAAGTTCTTTATTTTTATTCTTATTTATAAGTAATATTATACACGATAAAATATTTTCTATCAAAAATATAACTAAAATATTGAATTTAAAATCTATATTATTCACAAAATAGTATATCTAAAAATATTTTCTATTAAATTTTTATTAAAATACAGATTTTTTACCAAATATGATATATTATAAACATAAAACTATGTTTTTGATGACTTATAATGACATCTTTTGTTTCACTGACCTCAAAATGGGGTATGTTATTTATATAATGATAATTTTTAGGAGGGTTAAAAATGAGTAAAGTTTTCGAAGTAAAAAAAGATATCTACTTTACTGGCGTAGTAGATGAAGGTTTAAAAGTATTCGACATAATAATGGAAACAGAGTTTGGGACAACTTATAATTCTTACTTAATAAAGGACGAAAAAACGGTTTTATTTGATACAGTAAAAGCAAATTTTAAGGATGAATTTTTAAGTAATTTATCAGAAGTTACTGATATAGCTAAAATTGACTATGTTGTAGTCCATCACACAGAGCCAGACCATGCTGGTAGTTTAAAATACTTATTAGATTTAAATCCTAATATAGAAGTTTATTGTACTAAAGCTGCTAAATTATACTTAGATGGTCAAATAAATAGACCTTTTAATTGTCATGTAATAAAAGATGGTGAAGTTTTAAATATCGGTAAGAGAAATCTTAAATTTATAACTGCTCCATTCTTACATTGGGTTGATACAATGTTTACTTACATTGAAGAGGACAAGACTCTTTTAACTTGTGACGCATTTGGTTGTCATTTTGCAAGTGTTGATTCAGAAGTAGTAAACAGTGAAGATTATCTAAAATCAGCTAAACATTACTATGATTGCATAGTTAAGCCATTTGCTAAGCACGTGTTGAGTGCTGTAGACAAGGTTGTAGGGCTAAACTTAGAATTTGATACTATATTAACTTCTCATGGTCCAATGCTTACTAAAGACCCAATGGCTGCTGTAAAGAGATATGTTGAGTGGTCTACAGAAGCTATTAATACAACTAATCAAAATCAAGTTTCTATATTCTACTTATCAGCTTATAGCAATACTTTAGAAATGGCTAAAAAGATAAAAGAGGGACTTGATAAAGAAGGTGCAAAAGCTGAATTATATGATTTAGAAAATATGACATTAACAGAAATGCATGATACATTAGTAGTATCAAAAGTAATACTATTAGGTTCTCCAACTATAAATAAAACAATGGTTAAACCTATGTGGGATTTATTCTCTGTTATAGACCCAATGGCTAACCAAGGTAAGATAGCAGGAGTATTTGGTTCATTTGGTTGGAGTGGTGAAGGTATAACTATGGCTGAAACTTTACTTAAAGCTATGACATTCAAAATGCCTGTAGAATCTCTTAAGAAAAAATTCTTCCCTAGTGAGGAAACATTAAAAGAATGTATGGAGTTTGGTGCAGAATTTGCAAAATTAGTTAAATAGTTATTTTTATTTAAATGACATATATCTATATTCCATCATTTAAATTATATAAAAAAACTCACATTAGAGTTTTTATCTTATAGAACAAATTAAAATGAGGTAGCTATTTTAGCTACCTCTTAATTTTATATATTATTTACTTTTATTAAACACGTTGACTTTTGCTCTTCCTAACTTCTCTCCATGATAGTTCTCCCCTATCAAGAGCTTTTATAAATATTTCTGCAGAAGCTAGATTTGTAGCTATTGGAACATGGTACACATCACAAAGTCTTATCAAAGCTTGTATATCTGTCTCATGAGGTTGAGATGTAAGTGGGTCTCTTAAAAAGATAACTAAATCTATTTCTTGTGTTACGATTAAAGAACCTATTTGCTGGTCTCCACCTAAAGGTCCAGATGCCAATCTAGTAATCTTTAATTCAGTTTCATCCATTATTCTTTTTCCTGTAGTTCCAGTTGCATATAGTCCATATTTTTTTAAAATTGATTCATAACCTATACAAAATCCTACTATGGTATTTTTCATTTGGTCATGTGCTACTAATGCTATATTCATTATACTCAATCTCCTCAATTTATGTTTAGAACTCTTACACTTAGAAATTTATTTTCTTTCTTCTCATACACACATTTAGTACTAATCCTAGATTGGCTAAAGATGTTAATAGTGAACTTCCTCCATAACTTACAAAAGGTAATGTTACTCCTGTTACTGGAATTAACGCAACAGTCATAGCAATATTTTGAATTATCTGGTAAGCAAACATACCCATAACACCAACTACAATGAGGGTCCCATAAAAATCCTTAGCATCTCTTGCAATTGCTAAAATCCGTAATAAAAATATTGCAAATAAGATTATAAGCACTGTCATTCCTATTACACCAAGTTCTTCACCCACAACAGCAAATATAAAGTCACTATCTTGTACTGGTAAGAAATCTTCTTGGTTTTGACTTCCATTATACAGACCTTTTCCAGTCATACCACCAGAGCCTATTGCTATCAAAGATTGCATAACCTGATAGTTTCCTTTTAAGGTTACATCTTCTGGATTTAGGAAGGCTTCTATTCTTACTTTTTGATGGTCTGCCATCATTAAATACATCAATGGCATTGATACCAAGAGTATTATTATTCCTCTTTTTATTAGCTTAGAACTAAGACCTGCTGTAAACAGCATTGCAAATACCATACAACAAAATACAATTCCTGTTCCTAAGTCTGGTTGAGCAAGTAGTAATCCAATGAATGGGAGAGAATAAACTACAACAGGTATAACCTCTTTTAATGTATTTAATTTATCCTTCTTTGTCTCAAGTATCTTTGCATAACTAAGTATAAATGTTAATTTTACTATTTCAGAAGTCTGCAAATCAAGTGGACCTAAGTTAATCCAAGACCTCGCACCGCCTTTTTCAGTACCAATTCCAGGTAATAAAACTACAGCTAATAAAACAAGGCTTATTATATAAAGAGCCTTATAGTACCTTCCTAGAAGATTATAATCAAAAAATAGTATTACTATAATCATTCCTATTCCAAGCACAAAAGCTAGTCCTTGCTTAACTAATTGATTATATGAACCTGTAGAATTAGCATGTGTTGCACTACTAAGTATAACAAGCCCAAAAATAAAGATAGCTAATACTGTAACTATAAGTTTCCAGTCTAACTGTTTTATCAACTTAATTGTCGACTTATAATTAATATTGATTTTTTTCAAAGAATCACCGTCTTTCTATCTTTAAACATATAATTAAATAAAAGGGGCATATACCAATAAGGATATCCCCCTTTTAAGCACTAATTACATACATCTATCTTTAATATTCTTTAATGGTATATTAGCAACTAATGCAGATACAGGTTTGTCATCATGTTCACCTCTGCATTTAGACATTTTGATTTCAAGGCCATCTTCTTCTATTTCTGCATAGTTGGCTATTACTTTTAAAATATCTGTTTTTATCATCTCTAAAAGTTGTGGTGAACAATCTACTCTATCATGAACTAAAACTAGTTTTAACCTCTCTTTAGCAACAGATTTACTAGTTTTAGCTTCGTTAGAAAAAACTCTAAATAAATCTAACACAGATGTATCCTCCTTTGCTACTTAGCCATGCTAAACATTTTTTTTAGTCTACCAAAGAATCCATCTTCAACTTCAAGTTCAAGTAGAGGAACTTCTTCATTTAGTATCCTTTTTGCGATATTTTTGTATGCTTGACCAGCAAGAGATTTTGAATCAAGTATTGCTGGTTCACCTTTATTTGTTGATATAATTATACTTTCATCATCAGGAACAAGACCTAATAAATCTATTGCTAGTATCTCTATTATATCTTGTTTGTCCATCATGTCTCCACGCTTAACCATATCATTTCTAATTCTATTTATAACTAATCTTATTTCTTTTATTTCATTTGCTTCTAATAGACCTATTATTCTATCTGCATCTCTTACTGCTGATATCTCTGGATTTGTAACCACAATAGCTCTATCTGCACCTGCTATTGCATTTTTAAATCCTTGTTCAATACCTGCTGGGCAGTCTATTATTACATACTCGAAAGATTCTTTCAATTTTTCACATAGGTCAACCATTTGCTCAACTGATACAGCGTTTTTATCCCTAGTTTGTGCTGCTGGTAATAAATATAGATTATCAAATCTTTTGTCTTTTATTAGAGCTTGCTTAAGCCTACAAGTTCCTTCAACAACGTCTACTATGTCATAAACTATTCGATTTTCAAGACCCATTACTACATCTAAATTTCTAAGTCCAATATCTGCATCTACAACTACAGTTTTTTTATTTTCTAGGCTTAGCGCAGTTCCTAAGTTTGCTGCGGTAGTAGTTTTTCCAACTCCACCTTTACCGGATGTTATAACTATAACTTCGCTCATAATACTACCCCCTATTTTTCTTTCTATTTGTCCAACTTTGACAAATAGCTTTCGATTACAATTCTTCCATTACTCACAAAGGCTATTTCTGGGCTAATTTCTGATTCAATTTCATAATTTTCTTCATCATCTGGAGCTTCTGCAATATTATCTGCTATTTGCAATATTTTTGGATTAAGATTTCCAGCAACAACATAGGCAAACTCATTGCCCTCTGAACCTGCATGCACAAAACCTTCTATTTTCCCCATTACAAAAACATTTCCTCCTGCTACAACCTTAGCGCCAGCATTTATATCTCCCATAACAACTGTATTTGATTTTGAAATGACCTTTGAACCAGGTCTCATATCATTTAATATGACTACATCACCTTCAAATTCAATATTTTCGCCAGATCTTAGGGTATTGACATATTTTGTTTGAAAATTATTATTTTCTTCAATTTTTTGATCTTCAACAAATTCCACATCAAATCTAGAAGTAATTCCTTCTTTTAATTCTAGAATCTCCATGTCAGTTAAATAATCACTGTTAATTTTACTAATTTTAGCACCATTAAAAAAACCAACATACGCTTCCAATTTGTTTATTATATTTTCTTGTATTTCTTCAAATGGAGCTTCTCTTTTTATATTTACTATTATCCCTCTTTTATTACCCTTGAACTCTACTAGTTCTTGACTACAAATTTCTCTTAAAGACATAACAACCTCCAGAGTGATATATCATTTATATTCTTCAAATGCGCTTTAAACCCTTTTATTTTTTCTACATAAAGCTAAAGTTTATAAATGGATTTAACTTATCTATTGATTTGTGACTCGAAATTTATATTTTCGTCAGAAGAATTATTAACATCATCCGTCTTGTTGTCTTTTTTGCCATTAGTTGGCTCTAATCCCATATATGTTCCAATAACTTCTCTAGTTGGTAAAAGTGAGAATACACTTGAATCACCTTGAGGAATTACACATACAACAGCTATTTCTGGGTCATCTGCTGGTGCAAATGCAACAGTCCATGTAAAAGAACCATAATCTGCTTTAAACTTATCTATTTGGTCATCTGTTATTTTTGGATTTAATTCTTTTATAGCTTTTCTTAAATATGAAGAATTCACTTTATCAGTATCCTCTAATTTAACTTTTACTCCATCTTCTAATTCTTCTTCTAATTTCTTTCTTTCTTCGTCTTTTAAATCTTTATTTTCTAGTTTTTTCTTTATTTCTTTTTCTTTAGCTAATGAAAGTTCTTTTTCTTTTTCTGCCTTCATCTTATCAGCCATTTTAATTGCATCATTTAGATTAACATTATAAGATGACATATGACTCTTTAAATATTCATATTCATTATCTGTAGGTATTTTACCACTTTTCTCAGCTGTACCAGTCTTTGCTGCTACATCTATTGGGAAATCAGCAAAAGCACTTTTTGCTGTACCTTGTCTAGCAACCAATTTCATACCTTTTGTTAGTTCCTTTAGATTGTCTGGATTTTTGAAAGGTATTTTTTCCACTTTCTTTTGGTCATTAATTTTTACTGATGAATAATCACTTGAAACAGCTCTATCAACTACAGATAATTCTACTAAATTACCTCCATTTGCTATAGCAGCTACGTATCTTGATATTTGAGCTGGTGTATAGGCATTTTCACCTTGCCCTATAGCTAAGTTGAATGTATCAGCAGTACTCCATTTTGCAAAGTTAAAGTAACTAAATACCGCCATATCCGCTACATCTTCCACTCTATTTTCTTTAACATCCAATTTTTTCAATCTATTCATCGTTTCTACTCTACCAGGAGTTTTCTTTTCAGCTGCCCAACTTACAATTTCATCGATTCTTTTTTCGTATTCTTTAGGATTTTTATCTCTAGTTATATCAACAAAGTCATTGGCCATCTCTCTATCTAAAGCTGATTTTAACAATGCTTGTGTTGATTTTAATTTATCCTCTGTGCTAGGCACCTTACCTGCTCTTTCTTCTACTTCGTCTTCAAGCCCAGTATTTTCATCTAATCCAAATAGTTTTGCATACTCAAGTATCTTATTTGCATTCATATCTATACCAATACTTTTTCCATCTGGCCATGTCTTACCTGTACCAATAGTTGCCATATATATGTTACAAGACTCTTGTATAGCTTTATATAAATTTGTCATACCATGATTTCCTCTACCATGGTTCCACACATAGTCCCCAAATGATTTTTTCCCTAGCATAATAACTCCAGGGTCATTTATAGTGAAATTTGGATTTAGACCATTTTCTAAAGCTGCCATTGAGGTTACCATCTTAAATGAAGAACCTGGCTGGAATTCCCCTTGTGTAACTAAGTTTAATAGTGGACTTCCTGCTAGTAAGTCATTTGGATTCTTTGGTTGTAGTGCTTTATAGTCTTCTGTGGAAATACCCTTTGCAAATTTATTTGGGTCATAGTCAGGATAACTTGATGAAGCTAAAACCTCTCCATTTTTAACATCAATAGCTATAAGAGCTGCTGATTGTGCCTTTCCTGCATATGCACTAATTGGCTTATCCCCAAACTTACTTTTAAAAGTACCTCCTTTTGAAGCAACTTCTATTATCTGTTTTAATGCATTATCTGAAACTTCTTGTAAATCTTTATCTAATGTAAGGTATACAGTATCTCCTGATTTAGGTTTTTTTGATTCAATTTCTTTACTGATTCTACCCAATGCATCAACTTTAACCATTTTATAACCATCAGTTCCTCTTAGCTTGCTTTCATTACTTTTTTCTACTCCTGCAAGACCTACCATATCTCCTGTTTTATATCCTTTTTGTAGATATGATTCTATCTGAGTTGATGGCATTTTTCCTACATATCCTAACATATGTGAAGCTAAAGTTCCATTAGGATAATATCTCACTGGTTCAACTGCTACTGAAACACCAACAAGGTCCATAGCACTTTCCTCAATCTGTGCAATGGTAGTTTCTCCTACATCTTTTGCAATTGTTACTGGATTATATTGAGAATATCCTTTTGATTTTATTAAATCTCTTACAACCATTATTTTTCTTGCATCTTCATTACTTAAACTTTTATCAATCTTAAATGCATCGCTATTTCTTACTTTTTCAAACGCTTTTTCAGCACTTAAATTAGTCTCTTTTATTTTATAACTGGCCAACCAATCTCTCTTATCTCTCTCTGCTGTAAACATCCATTTACTAACTAAAATAGGAGGATAGTATCCATTTTCATTTAGTTTTGCTTGTAATTTTGTTGCATCTAACCTTTTATCTTCTTGAGACAAGATTCCTGCTGATATAAGTTTATCTACCAAGTAATAAAAACTCTCTTTAGCATTATAATCACTTGGTATTCCATTTTCTGATTTATATTCTCTAATCTCTCTGTCATATGTATAATAGTACTTTCCATTTTCTACATATATAGGAAATTCATCTACATATTCTTCACCATTTTTCTCAAGTAAATTTATAAGCTTCAATGATATTTCATTTGCTCTTGAACGCTTATTAGCATCTTTTTTATTAATATCGTTACCTGAAACTTGAACAGTAAATAAATTTTTATTTCCTGCTAGCAATCTTCCATATCTATCTTTTATTTCTCCCCTTGGAGCCTCTATTGCCAATTTTTTATATGTTTTATTTTCAGCTAACTCATTGTAGTATTCATATTTAAATGTAGTCATGTAGACTATTTTTACTAAAATAGCTAAAAATATCACGCTTATGACTATTTTCATTATTTTAAATCTATCAACTTGTTTATTTTCTTCCATGAAATCACCAACTAATCTTCTTTAAGTTTTAAAACTGCTCTTTTAGACAAGCGATATATTATTAAACCAATTAAACTATTCACTATTGGTGCTACTAGTAGACCCTTTACTAAAAGTGTTGATATGCTATAGCTTTGATAGATTATACTAGATGTACCTATATTGACAATTGAATCAATTAAACTTCCTATTAAAACCAAAACGAAAGTAATAATATAGCTACCTTTATATAGTTGATCCCTCATGTGTCCAATCGCATATGCAATAACAAACAAAACTAATGCATTTACACCAAGAATTCCACCAATGGTTATGTCCTTAATAAGCCCTATTATAGCTGCTATAATCCCACCTTCTAATTCATCCAAATAAAGAGAAATTATAGTTACATATATAAGAACTAAGTTAAAGCTTATTCCAAAAATATTTATATAATTTGTTATACTATTTTCTATAGTCATAACCACAATACCCAATAGACAAAGTAAAACTTTTTTCATTGTTTTTTATCCCCTTTATCCTATATTTCTTGGTTCTATGACTACAACGTCATCTATATTCTTAAAATCAACATAAGGTTTTACAACTACATATTTTAGTGATTTATCTTTATCATCAATTACCTTTTCAACCTCACCAATTGGTATGCCTTCTGGGAAAAATCCAAGACCAGATGTTGTTATTATATCTCCTTGAATTACATTATATGATGAGTCAAACATATAACCTTGTAAATAACCTTTACTATTATAACTATCCTTATTGTCTAAAGTAGTATTTTGAGTAATTGCTCCTTTAGCACTAGCATTTTTTGCTAATTTAAAACTTACAGATGATTTAGAATCTAATAGTGAAATTGCCTTACTATAATCGTTGGAAACTTCATAAACTATACCAACTAGACCACTGCCATTCATAACTATACTTTCTTTTTTTACACCTGAATTTTTTCCCGCACCTATTATAAAACTCTCATACCAGTTTCCATCATTTTTACCTACAACACTTGTAGAAATACTTGTTGCTTTATATTTTTCTTCTACAAAGCTAAGTGTCTTCTTTAATTCTTCTAATGATTCTGTCTTGTCTAATTTGGTATTTAAAGCTATAACATCTTTTTTAAGCTTTTCATTTTCTGATTCTAATTTTTTTACCTTTTCAGAGTTATCTCTATAATTTAAGATATCTTTAAAACCATTTTTTATAAATGAAAATCCATCATTTATTCCTTTTCCTACACTTGTAATAGCATCTGATGCTACACCTAAGTTTACTGGGCTTCCACTTGAAAACTTACCAATTGATATACCCACAATTCCAATTAAAGTGATAGCAACTACGCCCGTTGCTATCACTTTAACATTAATCCTTTTTTTCTCATTTTTATTCTTGTCAAATCTCAAGGCCATCACCAACTTCTAATTTTTAGCATTCATCATTAATACTTTTTCAAAAATTTCTTGGTCTTCAACAGATTTTCCTGTTCCAAGTGCAACACAATCAAGAGGAGCTTCTGCTATTTGAACAGACATTCCTGTTTCTTGTGTAATAAGTTTATCAAGACCTCTAAGTAAAGCTCCTCCTCCTGTTAGCATTATTCCGTTTTCCATTATGTCTGATGCTAATTCTGGTGGAGTCTTTTCTAATGTAGATTTTATAGCATCTACTATTGAACTCACAGGCTCTTTTAATGCTTCTCTAACTTCTGTAGAACATATTTCTATTGTTTTAGGTAACCCTGATATTAAATCTCTACCTCTTATTTGCATATTTATTTCTTCATCATCTTTAAATGTAGAACCTATGCTAATTTTAACATTTTCAGCAGTTCTTTCACCTATCATAAGATTATATTCTTTTTTTACATAGGCAACTATAGACTCGTCAAATTCGTCTCCACCAATTCTTATAGATTTAGCAGTAACAATTCCTCCTAGAGATATTACAGCTATTTCTGAAGTACCTCCACCGATATCAACTACCATATTACCTTCTGGCTCTTCAACCTTTAATCCAGCTCCTATAGCCGCTGCCATTGGTTCCTCTATAAGAAATGCATCTTTAGCACCAGCTTGTCTTGCAGCCTCTTCTATAGCTCTCTTTTCAACTTCTGTAACTCCAAAAGGAACACATATAGCTATTCTTGGACTTACAACACCTTTTTTATCAGCTGCTTTTTGTATAAAGTAACTAATCATTGATTGAGTTATATCAAAGTCAGCTATTACTCCATCTTTCATTGGTCTTATAGCTACTATATTTCCTGGTGTTCTACCTATCATTTTTTTAGCTTCTTCACCTACTGCTAAAACTTCTTTACTGTCATCTCTTATTGCAACAACTGAGGGTTCTCTAACAACAATACCTTGTCCTTTTATGTAAACTAATGTATTTGCAGTCCCTAAATCTATTCCCATATCCTTTGTCATCTTGTTAAAACTAAAAAAACCTCTTTTTTCTTTCTTTTTTTCCTTAGCCATGATTTTACTCCTTCCTACTAATTAAGAATCATGTTTAAAACATTCTCCTACTATTTTATCACATATAAAGTCAAATTATCATATTTTCTTTAAAGCTAAAGTATAATCCATCTCCAATTATTATATGGTCAATTATTTCAATCCCAATTATTTCTCCGCATTTAATAAGTCTTGATGTAATATTTTTATCTTCCTTTGATGGTTCTACACTTCCTGAGGGGTGATTATGCATCACTATTATTTTACTTGCACTTCTCTTTATAGCTTCTTTAAAAACTTCTCTAGGATGGACTAATGATGAGTTTAAAGTCCCTACAGATATATCTACATCAGATATTATCTCATTTTTTGTATTTAAAAGAACTGCCTTAAAAACCTCTTTTTTCAAATACCTCAGACTATTCATATAATATTTATGTATATCCCAAGGATTTTTTATTTTATACTTCATAGGTTTAAAACTAGCTACTCTAAAGCCTAGTTCTAAAGCTGCTTTAATTTGGGCTGATTTTGACAATCCAATTCCATCTATATTACACAGCTCCTCTATTGTCATTTCCTCTAAATGTCTAATACCCTGAATATCTTTATTTATTATATAGTTGGCTAACTCGATTGCATTTTTATGTTTGTTACCAGTTCTTAAAAGTATAGCCAACAATTCAGCATTTGATAAGCTTTCTACTCCTTCAGCAAGCATCTTTTCTCTGGGTCTTTCCTCTAGTGCCATTTCTTTTACCTTAATGGTTGAATTAAATGACTTTTTCAGATAAATCACACTCCATAAAAAAGATTTATATTAAAATGTTCCTTTAACAAGTCACCTAACTTTGAAATTGGAAGTCCAACTATATTAAAATAATCGCCTCTAATCTCTTCAACTAGCAAAGCTCCATATCCTTGTATTCCATAAGCTCCTGCTTTGTCAAATGACTCTTTAGTTTTCAGATAATCCTCAATATCTTTTTCTGATAACGTTTTAAATTTTACATTGCTGATTACATAGTCAATTATTTTTTTATCTTTGCACAAGTTTATTAAGCTAATACCTGTTATGACTTGATGCTCTCTTCCAGATAGTCTACTTAGCATGTCTCTTGCACAAGACTCATCTTTAGGCTTTCCTAAAATAGCATTATCTAAAACAACAACAGTATCAGCTCCAATAACAACATCTTTCTTATGTTTAGATGCTACAAACATACTTTTTTCAAAAGCTAATCTCATAACTAAATGTTTTGGTGCTTCACCTTCCAATATAATCTCATCAATTTCACTTTTAATTATATCAAATCTTACATTTGTATTCTCTAGAATTTCTTTCCTTCTTGGAGAGGCTGATGCCAAGATTATATTCATTTATTCACCTCATTTGTACGTAATTTGTACCTATTTAGTCTATCACTATATTGTAAAAAATTCAACAGAAATGTCGAACCTTTTTTGTTACACTATTGTTATATTTATTACCAATAAAATAAATATACATAAAATAGAGGTATGGAAATTATTCCATACCTCTGTTTTATGTACTCATTAGAGATATGGAAATTATTCCATATCTTTATTTTGTCCATATTACAAAATTTTAATAGCTTTCTTTGGACATTTTTCCATACATAAATGGCATCCTACACACTTGTCTGCATCTACCTTATGTTTTTCTTTTAATTCACCTTCTATTGCATCAAACTTACATTGTTTTTTGCACACTGTACATCCCACACAAAGTTCTTGGTCAATAGTAACTTTCTTTCTTTTAGCTATATCACCTGATATTACTTTTGTAGGGCATTTTTCTACACATTGCATACAACCTACACACTTACTAGGGTCTATTTTAGCTATTTTGTTTTCAAATATTATTGCATCAAATTTACAAGCTTTTACACACATTCCACAACCAATACATCCAGCAGTACATTTTTCTTTAACAGCTTTACCAAATTCTTTGCTATTACATTCTACAACTATTGATTGGCTTTCTGGTTTTGTAATTATTATACCCTTAGGGCATGCTTCTTTACATTTTCCACAGTTAACACATTTTTCTTCATCTATTACTGCTACTCCATCAACTATAGAAATAGCATCAAATTTACAAACAGTCTTACATGTTCCAAGACCTAAACATCCAAACTTACACATTTTAGCTCCTGAATTTAAAACATTTGCTGCTCTACAATCAGATATTCCTTCATACTCATATTTATCTTTTGCACTTGAGCAAGTTCCTTTGCAAATAACTTTTGCTACTTGTTTTTCACCTGCTTCAGCACTTACGCCCATTATTTCTCCAACTTTTGCACCAACATCTGCTCCACCTACAGGGCAACCATTAACTGGTGCTTTTCCTTCAACTATCGCACTTGCAAGACCTCCACATCCTGGGAATCCACAACCACCACAGTTAGCACCTGGAAGTACTCCTAGTATAGCTTCCACTCTTTCGTCTACTTCTACAGCAAACTTTTTAGATGCAAAATCTAATACTATCCCGAAGATTAAGCCCATAACTCCTAAAACTAATACAGCTGTAAGTATCACTATTTTCACCCCTCTTTTTTATAGCTTTATAAGTCCTGTAAATCCTAAGAAAGCTATTGACATTAAACTTGCTGATATAAGTGTTATAGGGAAACCTTTAAACGCTTCTGGTATATCAGCTAATTCTAGTCTTTCTCTTATACCTGCGAATATTACTATTGCTAAAGTAAATCCAGCTCCTGCTCCAAATCCGTTTATTATTGTTTCTACTAAATTATAACTTTTTTGAACATTAACTAGAGCTATACCAAGAACTGCACAGTTTGTAGTTATAAGAGGTAGATAAACTCCTAATGCTTGATATAAAGATGGACTCATCTTTTGAATTACCATTTCAACGAACTGAACTATAGAAGCTATAACCAATATAAAAGCTATTGTTTGTAAAAATTCAGTTCCAGTCTTTACTAATAAAATTTGTATAAAATAAGTTATAATTGAAGCTAGAGTTAGAACGAATGTAACTGCAACTCCCATCCCTACTGCTGTATCAACTTTCTTAGAAACTCCTAAGAAAGGACATATACCCAAGAACTGAGATGTTATAACGTTATTAACAAGAACGATACTTAAAAATAAAAGTATTAAATTCATTTATTACACCTCCACTACGCTTTTTTACTTCTTAATTTATTAAATCCTGCAAATAAGAATCCTAATGTTAAGAATGCACCTGGTGGTAATATAAATATTAATACTGGTTGGAAAGATGCTCCAAATAGTGTCATTCCAAATAAACTACCATTTCCAAGTAATTCTCTTACTGCACCTATTACTGTAAGAGCAACAGTAAATCCAAGACCTTGACCTACACCATCAACAATTGAAGCTAGTGGACCAGTTTTAAAAGCAAAACTTTCTGCACGAGCTAGTATTAAACAGTTAACAACTATTAATGGTATATATATACCAAGAGCCTTATCAAGAGCAGGAACATATGCTTTTAAAACCATTCCTACTATTGTAACAAATGTAGCTATAATGACTACAAATATAGGTATTCTTATCTTATCTGGTGTGATTTTTCTTAGTAATGATATAACTAAATTTGCACATATTAAAACTGCTGCTGTTGAAAGACCCATACCGATTCCATTTATTGCTGAAGTTGTAACGGCTAGTGTTGGACACATACCTATAACTTGCACAAATGTTGGGTTCTCATCTATTAGCCCATTTTTAAATACTTTAGCTAAATTCATAATTAACCCTCCTTATTTATTAAGAGCACTATTGAAGACATCTATTGCAGCATTTACTCCTGTAGTAACTGCTGTAGATGTAATAGTTGCACCTGATATTGCTAATATTTGATTTTCTGCTGTTGTGCTTCCTTTTGCTACTTCAAGAGGTTCAGCAGTTTTTCCTTTGTATTGACCTTTAAATGCATCATCTTTAGCTTTTGCTCCAAGTCCTGCTGTCTCTGACATATTACCAATATCAACACCTGTAACTTGGCCATCAGCTGATATACCTACCATAACTTCAATTTCTCCACCATAGCCACTTGGTTTAGCTTTTAAAGTATATCCTACTACCTCAGAACCATCTAGCCCTTCATATACTTCAGCTATAAGACCATCTCCAAGGTCTTTATAAGTACTTTCCTTCATTTCTTTAAATTCTTTTGCTTCTGGAAGTACTGCTTTTCTAAGTTCATTGTTTGCTTGTATATTTCTTTGTTCTATTACTGGAGCTGTAACTTGATTTGTAGCTCCAAGTGCTAATGAGGCTATTGCACTTATAGCAAGTAAAGTTCCACCTAGTCTTACCATACTATTCATTATTTAGCCACCTCCCCAAACACTCTGTTTCTAACAAACTTATCTATAAGTGGTGCAAGACAGTTTACTAGTAGTATTGAGTAAGATACACCTTCTGGATATCCACCATACATTCTTATAACAGTTGTTATAAGACCAGCTAATACAGCGTATATTATTTGACCTTTCTTAGTCATAGGCGAAGTTGTATAATCCGTAAGCATGAAGAATCCACCTAACATAAGTCCTCCAGCAAACAGTTGATATATTGCAAAATTTATATTAAATCCACCTAAAAGGAATGTTAATATAAATACAGTTGCTATGTAAAATACTGGGATAACATAATTTATTATGCCTTTATACATTAGGTATACTCCACCTAATAATAATAATATTGCTGATGTCTCACCTATACATCCACCAATATTACCAATCATCATATCAGCGAGACTAATTCCATTGCTAGAAAGGTCTGCTAATCCTGCTGCTCCATTTTTCAAAAAGCTTAATGGTGTTGCAGTAGTAACTGCATCTAAATTTTTACCTATCCAGTTAACACCTGGTTGAGTCCAAGCAGTCATTGCTACTGGAAATGATGCTAATAAAAATGCTCTTGCAGCAAGTGCTGGATTGACAAAGTTACATCCAATTCCACCAAATACCATTTTAACTACTAATATTGCAAATATTCCTCCTACTAGACACATCCACCAAGGAAGTGATGCTGGTACGTTAAATGCTAATAATAATCCTGTTACAACAGCTGAAAAATCTCCTATAGTACTTTTATGCTTCATAAGTTTTTGATATAAAAATTCAGTACCTACTGTACCAAGTATACAAAAAAACATAGCACTCAATGCATTAAGTCTAAAGAAGTATACTCCTGCTACTGCTGCTGGAAGGAGTGCTATAATAACTTGTTTCATTATATATGAAGTATCTTCATTACTTCTCACATGAGGAGAAGATGATACTATCAACTTATTTTCCATCGTTTTTCCCCCTTAACTTTCTTTATTTCTGAGCAGCTTGCTTTCTTCTCTTTGCTCCTATTTCTCTTTTTGCTGATCTTATAGATTGAAGTAATGGTCTTCTTGCTGGACAAATAAATGAACAAGACCCACATTCTATACAATCCATAGCTCTATGATATTCAGCTGTGTCATAATCTTCCTTCAAAGAATATGCACTTATGAAAAGTGGTTGTAAGAATGATGGACATACATCTGTACATCTTCCACATCTTAAACAATTTTGAACATCTGGTGTACGTGATTCTTCTTCATCTAAACATAAAATCCCTGAAGAACCTTTATTAGTTGCTATTTCAGTAGTATATTGAGCTATCCCCATCATAGGTCCACCCATTATCACTTTACCAACTTTTTTATCTTCTTTAAAACCACCACATTGGTCTATTATTTCTGAGACTAATGTCCCAACTTTTGTTATTAGGTTTTTAGGTTCTTTGATACAGCTACCTGTTATTGTAGTAATTCTTTCTACCAAAGGCATACCTGTTTTAATAGATTTAGCTATTTGAGCTGCTGTGGCAACGTTGTCAACAACTGCACCTGCTGCTATTGGCAATCCGCCTGATGGAACTTCCTTACCTGTACACGCATAAATAAGTTGTTTTTCTGCTCCTTGTGGATATTTCACTTGAAGGCCAACAACTTCGATTTCACTATAATCTTTAGCTACATTTTGAATGGCTTCTATAGCATCTGGTTTATTTGTTTCAATTCCTATAAATCCTTTTTTAACATCTAATACTTTCATTAATGCTCTTAAACCAAATACAACATCTTCTGGATTTTCCACCATTAATCTGTGGTCTGCAGTTAAATATGGTTCACATTCTGCCCCATTTAATATAACTACTTCTGCTTTACTGTCTGGTGGAGGAGATACTTTTACATGGTTAGGGAATGTAGCTCCACCCATACCTACTATTCCTGCCTCTTTTATGATACCTACTATATCTTCTTTGCTCAAATCCTCTAACTGACCTTTTGGTTGAACACTTTCATGTAATTCTTCCTTAAAGTCATTTTCGATAACTACACATTGAGCTGAACCACCTGGTACTTCATGTTGTTCAATAGCAATAACTTTACCTGATACTGAAGAATGAACGTTACATGAAACGAAACCTTGCTGTTCACCTATTTTTTGCCCAAACTTTACTTCATCACCAACTTCAACAATAGGTTTAGCTGGTGCCCCTATATGTTGTTGAAGAGGAATGTAAACTATCTTTGGAGCTTGAGCTTTTTCAAGTGCCTTTGTGTTAGAGTACTCTTTTCTATATGGAGGATGTATCCCTCCCTTAAAAGTTAAGAGTTTCATTGTTTTACCCCCTTATCTATAAAAAAACATTTTTTCTGCCTTCTATAAGTATACTATATATATTAAAAAATCTTAACAATTGTTAAAAAAATATCCCTATTTTTATAATTTATTTTATAAATCAACGCCTCTTTATTAAGTTAAAACGAGGAAAAGGATTGTCTTATTAAACAATCCTTTTCCTATAGCTTTCTAAAGTCTAAATTTTCTGTATTTTATTTTATGGAATTTATGAACAAAGAATACTCTTGCATAGATGATAAAAGTAGACTTTTACTTACACTATATTTTTCTTCATTTGCTGCTTTTGAGGCAGTATCAATTTTTTCGTTTATGTTCTTTACATAGTCAATCAAATTATCTTTAAATAAACTCATTTCAGAATAATCAATTTTTTCAGCTTCTTTTGATATATTTTGTGATATTGCCTTTCTATTTGTCAAAATAGTATTATATTTTTCCATATCCACATTATTTTCATCATTCGACCAAAAACTTGATTCTTCTTTAAAGTTTGTTATTAATTTATTTAATTCTTTGGATATACTATCTATATAAGCATAATTACTTGTATATTCTAAAGATAGCATAGGTGCATCTAAATGAGATAAAAACGCATCTGGAAATACTTTTCTTATAGAACTCATATGTTTTCTAACTTCATTTTCATCAAAAGAAGAGTATGTTTGTATTTTTTTTACTCCATCCTTCTCCATAACTGAAAAAGGTATATCACTACTAACTAATGATGTTTGTATTTTTTTCAAATCGTCATCATTATCTATTGCAGCAACTTGGATAGTATATATATCCCATCCTTCAATAGTAGCTAATTTTACTTCTTCTGGTTCCTTGGTATTATTTACTGCTTTTTCTGAATTATTATTTTGATTATTATTTGAATTGGTTTGTGATTTAGATTTTTTTCCATTTTTTATGGCATTTAGTTCATCAGATATATCTTTATAAGTTATATCTGATGAACTATTTAGAAATGGTATTTTAGCTGATATATACTCTAACATCTTGCTATCTTTTATTTTTGTATAAGAATAATAGCCAATCAAACATAAACAAGCAATAGTTATTATATACTTACGCACATCTATCTTATGTCTATTATTATTAAATCCTCTGTATATCGTCTTTCTTCTATTCATTAGTTTGTCCCCTCCCAAAATTATATTATTAATAAAGTATATTTTTAAGAGTCTCAATTTATGAATAGAAAACTTATTTATTTTAATTTTTTAATAAAAATTATATCTACTAAGCAAATCGTCTTGCTCCAAGCAATGCTTTAGACCAATATGAAGTAGTCAAATTGTCTACTTTAACCTTATTAGGATTAGTTTGAGTTCCACTACAATGTATAAACTTACTATTGCCTACATATATACCTACATGGTTCGTTGCTCCATCTCCGTCAGTATCAAAGTAAACTAAATCTCCTGGTGCATAGTTACCCATAGAAACTGCACTTCCAAATTGAGCTTGCTCTCTAGAAACTCTTGGTATAGAAAGTCCAACTGAGTGTTTAAAAACATACTGTGTAAATCCAGAACAATCAAACTTATCTGGACCAGATGCTCCCCATTGATATGGTATTCCAATAAGTGTATATGCAAAATCTACTACTTTTGAACCATTTACAGTCGATTTATCTGAATTTCCAATAGATGAAGAATTTGAATTACTATTAGATTGGGAATTATTATTAGATGATGAATTAGAGTTTTCTTTTAATCCTTCAGTAGTCTCAGAAATATAACTAGAACTTACCCATCCAGTTGTCCCATTTGATAATTTTACTTTATACCATCCATTACTTTTAGCTTTTAACTCAACAACATCTCCACCATTTAATTTTCCGATTACAGAATAGCTTGTCCCAGGACCACTTCTTACATTTAAACTTACAGTAGATGTTACTTTTCCCTTCTTGCCTTCAAGTGATACTTCACTAGATTGATTTTTATCAGTGTTGTTATTATTAGTAGTATTACTTGAATTAGAATCATTTGTTCCAACATCTTCTGATGTTTTTGAGATATACTGACTACTAGCCCATCCAGTAACTCCATTTGATAGCTTTATTTTATACCATCCATTACTTTGTTCTAATAACTTTACTACATCTCCATTATTTGCTTTACCAACTAATGAGTAGTTTGTACCTGCACCACTTCTTATATTTAATCTAGAACTGACATTTACTTTTCCATTCCCACTAATAGATGTTCCACTTGATGTTGAATTATTTTGATTCGAAGTACTTCCAGATGAACCACTCGTTGATATGTATTTTGAACTTCCCCAGCCAACAACAGAACTTGACACTCTTACTTTATACCAACCATTAGATTTTTCTAAAATTTCTACAGTTTTTCCCTTATATAACTTTGCTACTTTGTCACAATCAGCACTTGGCCCGCTTCTTATATTTAAAGCACTAGCTGTCACAACTCCCTTTTCAAGAGCACTTGCATGTATGGAACTAACAGATACTGCTACTGCTCCAATCCCTAAAGCCGTTATAGCTTTCTTCACTACTATCACTCCCCCCAACATATTTTTATAATCATAAATTTGTACCACTATTATCCATTTTTAACAACTATATTTTAATGATAACTTATTCTATTATTAATTGTAAAGAAATTATAATTATATTATTAAAATTAATGATTCTTAGGAAGTATTTCAATCCAATAATTATCTGGGTCCGCTATAAAATAAATTCCCATACTTTCATTTTCAAAACATATACAATCTAAGTCTTTATGAAGTTTTTTTGCCTCATCAAACTCTTCAACTTCTAAAGCCAAATGGAACTCATTATCCCCTAAATTATATGGTCTATCCCAATCTCTAAGCCAAGTTAACTCTAATGTATGGCTAGTAATCCCATCTCCTAAATAAACTAGTATAAAACTTCCATCTTCTGCTTCTTTACGCTTTACTTCTTTTAGACCTAAAGCTTTATCATAAAAATTCAAACTTTTTTCTAAGTTAGTAACATTAAAATTGTTATGGCAAAAACTAAACTTCATTTTGAAATCACTCTCCAATTTTTACTTTTTTTATATTATATCATTATTATAACTTTATTTAAATCAAATTAAGTTAAAAATTTGAATAATACTACGTAATACTTAAGTAGCATTAAATTATTTAAAAGAATATGTCAAAAAAAGAATAAGTTCTATTAAACACAAGAAAAAATTGTACTCAAGTTATCTTGATTGTGTAAAATAATAGAACTTATTTTTTTAATTTTTATATTTAATTTTTAATTTTTTCTTTTATAATATAGTTTATTACTTTTTTTCTAATATCTTCAGCACTATAATCATCCTCTATTTCTATATCTAAAAGTTTTGCTATTGATTTCATATCTTCCCTAGTTTTTGACCTATAGCTTGATATCAGTTCATCTTTTATTTTCTCAGGTTCTAAAAGATATTCTTCATCTCCTCTTTTGAAAGTAACATATTTTTGAGCATATGAATTTCTATTATAGTATATATACCTTGATATTTTTCTTAAAATCTGATTATATGAAAGTCGCTTATTAACATTAAGCTTTAAGTACTCTGAAAAAGCAAATAGCTCTTTTTTTGATTTAAATAATGTTTCTTTTTTGATAGTTCTTGATATCGAAGTTACACTTTCTTGATATGCACACTTTTTTAACATTTTTAAATATACTCTATTAAGACCAATACTTTGATTGAATTTTTTTATATTATTATTAATAACTTTATCCAAATTACCTTCAAAGTATTTTTTTGCTCCTTTTTGTGATACATAACTCTCAAGTTCTTTGTGGGCCATATCAAGTATCATTTTTTTTAAATCTTCTTTATATCCTCTAGACTCCATGATACTCCCTCCCTTAGCTATTTATAGTATATTCAAAAAGTTTACGAAATGTGAATCTTTCTCGAAATTTTTTACTTTTTATGTATATATTAATTTAAAAGGGGAGATAATAGTAATGTAAAATCAAACATACTCAATCTCCCCCATTTTTAGACCTCTATTACTCCCCCAATAGAGGTCTTTTTTTATTTTATTATTTTTTATTCAATTCCTTTTAATTCAAACCCTAACTCTGCTATTACTTCTTTTAACTTATCAACTGATACATCATCTTTCATATCTACAGATGCACATTTATTTTCCAAATCTACATCTAAAACTTCAACACCATCTATATCTTCTGTTAATGCAGTTTTAAGGTGATTTACACAGTGTCCACAACTCATACCTTCTACTAATAGTTTCTTTTTCATATCAATTACCTCCTTATACCCTATAAGGGTATTTTATCACACAGTTTAAATTTTTTAAATATAAATTAGTCATTTAATTTATTTCGATTCATTTGAGCTTATATCTAAGTTAGAGATTCCCTCATATACATCAAATTCATTTGGAGTAATCTTTCCTTTTAGTCTACTATTGCTTACAATATAGTTGTTTCTAATAGCTAAACTTATAAATGTTGCATTATCCTTAACATATTTTTGTACATCTTTATAAGCTTTCTTTGTTTCAATTTCAGATGCAGAACTTGTCAGTGCAGACATGTATCCATTTAACTTATCATCAGTATATCCGCTGCTTGCTATTATACTACTTACATCTGGTACAATAGATAATTTCCATCCTACCAATGCCAAATCGTAATTTTTAGAATTAAGGGCACTTTCCATTTCTTTGTCGGATAACTGATTTATCGTATTGTTTATTCCTATAGCTTTTAGGTTTTCACTTATTATATGTGATGTTTTTAACCTCTCACTATTATCTTTATTTACTATTATTTTTAAATTCATTTCAGAAAGTCTTTTCTTTACTTCCTCTTTTTCTTTATTTTTTTTATCTTCAGCTTCTTTTTTTACTCTCTCAGCTTCTTCTTGTTCAGCCTTTTTTTGTTCTTCTGCAGTAAGTTTCTTTGTATTTTTTTTAGTTGATTTTTTTTGTTTTTTATCTACCTTATCATTTTTTGGATTCACTGCATTTATATTTGCATATTCTACTTTATTAAGATACTCAATCGCTTTATCTTTATTGTACTCTAAATCTTTCACATCACTGCTATAATATTTTGATTTTGAGTTAAGTGGAAAATTAACAGGAGTTGCATCATCCATATAACCTTCACTAATAATTCTACTTTTATTTATAGAATGTGCAATTGCTTTTCTAAAATTGACATCCTTAAAAAAAGAATTATTGTAATTAAATAATACACATTCATAATCTCTACCTTGATATTTTGTTATATTAAACTCTTTTTCTTGAAATTTGCTCAAATCATTCAGCGTAACATTTGTTATATCACTATCAAGAGCCATAACCATAGATGTTCTAGCACCTTCGTTAGGAACCATTCCTACTTTTACATTTTTCATAGCTTTAGGAACTTCTTCATAGTAATCCTTATTCACAGATAAAATCATTCCTTCTCTTTCTGTATATGATTCTATTTTATATTTCCCATTTCCTATCATATTATTATTTTTGTCATTTACATCTTTTGAATCTAAATGATTTTGAGATACTATTGGAAATATTAAACTATCAATAGAAAAAGCATACTTAGCTTTAAATTTTATTGTAAAATCTTTATCTGATTTAATATTTACAGAAGCTATATTTTTTGTAAATTCATTATATGGACTTTCTGCACTTTTTTGAATTAAACCAATTGTATAATTTACATCATTTGAAGTAACTTCTTTTCCATCATGCCATTTTGCATCGTTTAATTTTATATCTATACTCATTCCATCTTGAGCTATATTGTACTCCTTCACTAATTGAGGAGTTACATTATAGTTTTCATCTATTGTAAACAAGCCATCATAGATTAAGTTCATTATGTAGCCAACAGACTTATCAGTATTTGTTATAGGGTTTATAGTCTTAGGAGTCACCATCGTTAAGTTTATATACTTGGCATCTATAGAGCTCTGACTTTTAATACCTGATTCACTGCTACTTTCTTTTGTTTTAGTATTACTACAACCAACTATCATAAGAGTTATAGCTAAAATTACTGTTAAGACTTTTATTTTCTTCATTAGTTTTTCCCCTTCTCGCCATATATCTTATTATAATTTTTATAATTATTTTTTACTTTTTCTACATACTTTGAAGTTTGTTCAAAGGGTATATCATGTAGATTCTTTCCATCTTTACTATATTCATTATTTTCTAACCATTTCTTTACATTACCTGAGCCACCATTATATGCAGCTATTACTAAATCCAATGAACCAAATTCTTTATATAATTTATTTAAATACCAACAACCAATTCTTATGTTGGTTTCTGGGTCAAAAATATCAATATTTTCTAGATTCAGTTCTTCCGCTCCCCAATCTCTAGTTATGTCTAATATTTGCATTAACCCTTTGGCCTCTTTTTTTGAAACAGCAGAGCTATTAAACTTACTTTCTGCTTTTATGACACTGTAAACTATATTTTCATCTAAATTAAATTCTTTAGAATATTTTTCTACATACTCTGAGTATTTTTTAGGATACAAAAACTTATGTATTATTTTGCTTTCCATTAATAGTGCCCCAAATAAGATTATAAAAATAGATAGAACCAATACTTTCTTATTATTCACGCCAATTCTCCTTCATGTATTCAATAAATTTGTATACTTTATTCTCTAATTCAGTTATTGTTCCCGAATTATCTATTATATAATCACCATATTTGGATTTTTCTTCCTGACTCATTTGTGAATTTATTCTGCTAAGTGCTTCTTGTTTACTACAATTATCTCTCTTTTGTATTCGGCTAATTTGTACTTCTTGTTTACAAGTAACCACTAATAGCTTATCTACTATTTCCAAAAATCCACTTTCTACTAATATTGCTGCATCTAATATTACTATCTTTTCGTCTTTTTTTCTAGCTTCTTCTATATCACTTATTATTTTTTCTCTTATTATTGGATGTGTCAGATTATTTAACTCATTAAGTTTTTCTTCATCATTAAAAACTATTTTCCCAAGAGTTTTTCTATCTAAAGTTCCATCATCCTTTTTTATATTTCGACCAAAATGTTTAAATACTTTTTCTAATAACAACTCATCCTCAAAGATTTGTCTAGATATAATATCTGCATCCACTATAGTAATGTTAAATTTTCTAAATATATTCGATAGGCTGCTTTTTCCACAGCCTATCCCTCCTGTAAGTCCTAATATCAACATAAAATCACCTACTTTGTCTCATACCAAGAACTACCAACATTTAAATCTACATCTAAGTGAACATCCATATTTACAGCATTTTCCATTTCATCTTTTACAATCTTTTTAACTATATCTATTTCATCGTCAATTGCTTCAACTATCAATTCATCATGAACTTGTAGTATAAGCTTTGATTTCAAATCATTTTCTTCTAACTTTTTGTGAACATTTATCATAGCAATCTTTATTATATCTGCTGCACTTCCTTGTATTGGTGCATTCATTGCAAATCTCTTTCCTCTATTTCTCTCCATAAAATTGCTAGATTTTATTTCTGGTATATATCTTCTTCTGTTTAAGATAGTCACAGCATAACCATCTTCACTGGCCTTTTCTACTGTAGTGTCCATAAACTCTTTTATCTTATGATACTTAGCAAAATAACTTTCTATATACTCTTTTGCTTTTGGCACAGGTATATTTAAATCATCAGCCAATCCAAAATCACTTTTACCATATATAATACCAAAGTTTACTGCCTTAGCCGCACCTCTTAATTCACTAGTTACATCTTCCATAGAAACATTAAAAACTTGTGAAGCTGTTTTAGTATGAATATCTTCATTATGTTTAAATGCTTCTATCATATTTTCATCTTGACTCATATGTGCAAGAACTCTAAGTTCTACTTGTGAGTAATCGGCATCAACTAGCTTACAATTTTCATCTGCAATAAACACCTTTCTTATTTTTCTACCCATTTCCATTTTTATAGGTATATTTTGAAGATTTGGTTCTGTAGATGAAATCCTTCCAGTAGTTGTTATAGTTTGATTAAATGATGAATGAATTCTATTACTTTCTGGATTTATTATGTTTAGAAGACCTTCAACATAAGTAGAATTCAGCTTTACTATTTGTCTATACTCAGTTATTTTGTCTATTATTGGATGTTTATCCCTTAATTTTTCTAAGACATCTGCATTAGTTGAGTATCCAGTCTTGGTTTTTTTGATTATTGGAAGTTCTAATTTTTCAAACAATATAACACCTAATTGTTTTGGTGAATTTATATTAAATGGCTCTCCTGATAATTCATAAATTTCCTTTTCTAGTGTAGAAATTATTTCTTTAAACTCAATACTTAGGTCATCTAGTATACTTTTATCTACTTTTATACCTTCATACTCCATATGTCCTAAAACTTCCACCAAGGGCATCTCTACATGGTAAAAAAGACCATCCATACTCATATCGATTAAACTTCTTTCCATCATAGGAATTGTTTCTTTAACTGTGCAGATTATTTGCCCCATATACTCTGCCAAATCTTCAAATTCTAAATCTTCGTAGTTCTTAGATTTAACACCTTTACCTAGTAATTCTTCTTTTGATTTAACTTTTTTTGATAAGTATTTCATAGCTATAGCACTACAGTCATATGATGTAGATGAGGTAGAATCTATTAAATACTCCGCTATTGTTATATCAAAATTTATATTTTCCAAGTTTATATTATATGGCTTTAAAGATATATAATCATCCTTTAAATTATATCCAAACTTCTTGATTTCTTTATTTGAAAGTATACCATCTAATTTTGTTACTTCATCTGAATCTATATAATATATTTTTTCTCCATCTACACTTATAAAGATATATATTATATTTTTTTCAAGTATATTACCTTGTCCTCTAACAGTTTTTAAAATAACTTGTCCTTTTTTATTTACTTCATCTATAAATTTATCTATATCTTTTAATTTTAATATTTCTATTTTTTCTTCTACTTGTTCAGTATCATCTGAGTCAACCAAGTCAACTAATCTTGATAAAAGGCTTGTAAATCCAAAATATCTAAACTTATCTAAAAGTTCATCTTTATCATAATCGCCAAAAATCATACTATCCAAATTTACTTCAATTGGTACATCCCTTATAATTGTTGCAAGTCTTTTGCTTTGAATAGCTATTTCTTTATTTTCTTCTATCTTCTTTTTTACGCTTCCTTTAAGTTTATCTGTATTTTCTATTAAATTCTCTATACTAGAAAACTCTTTTATAAGTTTTATTCCTGTTTTTTCCCCTATTCCAGGTACTCCTGGTATGTTGTCTGATTTATCTCCCATAAGTCCTTTTAAGTCAATAAACTGAGTTGGAGTCATTTCATATTTTTCAATTACAGAGTTAAAGTCATATTCTTCAACTTCTCCTACACCTTTTTTTGTTATAAGAGTAGTCGTCTTATCTGAAGCAAGTTGAATGGCATCTTTGTCTCCAGTTACTATGTATACTTTATATCCATTATCCTCTGCTTTTTTAGAAACAGTTCCTATAATATCATCTGCTTCATAACCATCTATTTCTAATCTATTTATTTTAAATTTATCTAAAAGGTCTTTTAGTGGCTGTAATTGCTCTGCTAATTCATCTGGCATTCCCTTTCTTCCTGCTTTATAATCTTTATACTCTAAGTGTCTAAATGTAGGTGCTTTTCTATCAAAAGCTACACTTATATGTGTTGGTTTATATATATCTATTATTTTAAACAACATTGTCGTAAAGCCATATATAGCATTAGTTTTTAAGCCTTCTTTATTATTCATTTCTGGCAAAGCGTAAAATGCTCTATTTATTATTGAATTTCCATCTATTATAATTAATTTTTTTTCCAAATTATATCACTCCTAAAGATTCTCTATTTTTGTAACATATATATTATATACCAATATGCTATTATTTAATATTCCCATAATAATAATAGTATATTAAAATTAAATATGTTGCAAACAATATATTTTTTTGCTATAATAATAAACATGACATGACCGAGTGGTGGAATTGGTAGATGCAATTAACTCAAAATCAACTGTGTTGATTCATAAGTTTTCATGAGGAAAAGCTAGTATTTATGATATTTTGACAGTTTGATGAGTGCTTTATATTCAATATTCCTCTTGCATATTCTTGGAAAATCTGGTAGGATATACAAGTAGTTCGGATTTAAAATATAAGCCGCTGTGGCGGAACTGGCAGACGCATACGACTCAAAATCGTACGGGAAACCATATGGGTTCGAGTCCCATCAGCGGCACCAATAAATTAAAACTCTTTAGTTTAAACTAAAGAGTTTTTTATTGTCACATTCCCTAAATATTCACTAACACTTTTTCTTTTACTTTCAACTGTGGCTTTTTATAAATTTATATAATTGTATATTAAAGATAACATCTAAAATTCTCTTAAGAATATAAAACTTAAAACCTTAATATTTTTATTGTGATTTTAATTTTTTCACTACAACTTTTTATCCAACTTATTATATACAACTACCATACAAATAAATTGAAATAAAAGAAGTAATCCAAGCCCAATTAAAACCCATTTACTTATTACCATTATTGAAAATACACTCAATGCAGATACAATAAATATAATAATCACTAAAACATAAGACATAATTTGGTTAGTAATACGTCCAGATTTATCGCGTAACATAATTCTTCTCTCATCATTCATCTCTATTTTTTGATTTTCTAGCTTTTTTTCATACTCTTTAGCCTTTTCAGGCTTACTCCAATATATATATTGACATATCATACATATTCCAGGTCCTAAAGATGCTCCAGCAAGCCCCCATATAAAAGCTTCAAATGAAAATTCTGTTAATGTAGCCAATAAAATAAATAAAACTCCAAAAACAAGATAAACAATACCCATATATAATCTATTCTTTTTCATTTTTACTCCTCCTCATAAATAAATATTTCTTCAATACTCATATCAAAATATCTTGCTATTTTAAATGCTAAAATAATTGATGGATTATATCTGCCATTTTCTAATGAACCAATCGTTTGTCTTGAGACTTGTAAGGCAATGGCAAGCTCTTCCTGCTTTATCCCTTTCTTTTTTCTTATTTCTTCTAATCTATTTTTCACATTTTTCTCCTTAAATCATTTCATTTTATGTAAAGCTTGCTTTCCATAATTATACACCCAGATATGTTTTATGTAAAGCTTACTTTCCATATTTCACAAAAAATAACAGACTATTTTTAGTCTGCTATTTCAAAATTTCATCTTATTTCTCTAGTTTTGAATTTGTTTCTTAATTGGAATCCAAACTTCTACTGTATAATCAGGAGCATTAATATCACCTTTAGGATAAAGTTCCATATCTGGTAAACTAGCATACTCATACCCAGAACTTGGTAACCATTCAGTAATAATTCTTTTTTGCAATTCCTGTATAGCAATAGCATTTGGCATTGGGGAAATACATTCAAATACTGCCCATGTACCTGATGGTATAAAGTATTCATAAGTATTTTCTACTATAGGATTATCCGTTGAGACAGCAATGTAATAATCTAAGCCTTTATTATCTGTACATACACTAACTCCAAGCAACCCATGAGGTTCGTTATTTATTAACTCTGAAATCTTATCAATTGTTCCATTTTTTATGGATTTATCCCACAATTTAGGAACTTTATCAAAACACTCTTCTACAATCATATTCATACTTTCTTTTATACCAACAATACGAAATCCCTTTTTTTCCACAATACGATATTGCATTTCTACATTTCCCTTTACATAAATAGTTAAGGTTATCCTAGGATATGCTTTTAAAACAACACCTTTTGCTCTAGCAGCAGACGGAGAAATACTATGTATGTTTTGAAAAGCCCTATTAAAAGATGTGGGTGAATCATAACCATATTTCTCAGACAGCTCTAAAATTTTAATATTACTATTTTGTAGTTCAAATGCTGCCTTAGTCATACGTCTACGTCTAATATATTCAGACAAAGGTACTTCTGCAATATATGAGAACATTCTTTGAAAATGGAAGGTTGAACAACATGCAATTTTTGCTGCTTCTGCATAATCCACTCCACTTTCAAGATTGTCTTCAATATAAGTAATAGCTTGATTTAATTTATTTATCCATTCCATTTAACATTCCCTCCAAGCAAATTATACAGTTTAATAAAATAATATACCTCTCAATCTATGCACAAAATTGTAAGATTTAAAATACTATTTCAACAATAGATACAGATTCAGTTTAAAGTATAACATTTACTCATTTAGCTATCAATTTTATATTGGCTTTATATCAAGTCCAATAATTTACATTAATAATCCTCTTTTACATAAAATTTATCAACTAATAATGCTGAAATTAGATTATACAACTATACAACAAAAGAGTTCAATGACATTATTCCATATAATGTATTGAACTCTTTATAGAAATTAATTTAAGTAAAACTAAATTAAATATTAAACTGTTTTATATATTACAATATCCAACTATTTTATAGTCTTCTGGTATTTTATAATCTTTGTCTGGAGTACCTAAATTCCATTTTAACTCAAACATAGTTGCACTTATTATTGTTGCAAAATAAAGCATAACTATACCAACATCTATTTTTTCTTCATACAAATTAGTATGACCATCTTTTCTAACTGCTAAAACTACAACTCCTCCATCAACTATAAATCTCCATGGTTGTCTATTTAATGTAGATGGAGCTAATCTTGCATAATGGAATGCATCAAGAAGCGCTCTCTCTTCTAATATATTTGTATTTGCATTATTTCCCCACTCATCCATATAAACTACTTCTTCTACACCTAAACGAGAAGAACTATTGTCTGAAACAACTTGCATATCAGATTTTGAATAATTATCACCAGTCTTTGTAGCATTTAGTACTTTAGTATTGCTTGCATTTTCTCCATATCCAATGGCAATAATTCCTGTTACCTCTTTGTCTGAGTCAATTCCAAGTTTATCTAATACCTTTTTACTATCCTCAAAAGTAACCCAACAAGAACCTATTCCAAGGTCTGTTACCTTAAAAATTATATTTTCTCCTATGTATCCTGAATTTTCGATGTAATTATCTTTTACTTCAGATAATATTATAATATAACTTGGAGCATCTATCATGTTTCCTTTATATCCTGCTATTTTATCTAAATTGTCAAAAACTTCACTTCTATTCATTACTCTTATATCAACGTCTATCTCTGGAACTAGTTTCTTACAAGATTCTGAGTATTTCTTAATATCACTAAGATACTCTTTTTTAATATCTGTCTTTTTATATTCTCTAACAGACTTTCTATTTAATATGATTGTTTTATAATTCATAATTTTATCCTCCCCAAACTAGTATATTATTAATTATATACCCATTAATGTGATATTTTACGCATTTGCTTAATAAATAATAATTACAATTTTGTAATTATTATTTATTAATAATATTCCACTTTTACATTCATAATGACCAGTTGTGCAAAATCCATTGCCAACCTTCAAATAAAAACATATTATAAAGATAATATAAAATAAACAAACAAATCTTAACAAAAAATTAAACTTTTTTTACACGAAAGAAGGCTTCCCGTTGCCTTCTTTATTTTTTATAAAAAAATAGACTGCTTCTAAAATGATTTTACATTTTTGAAACAGCCAAAGTATTTTATAATGACAACTATATTTGAGGATGTGAGGGAGAGTTGCCATTATAAATTTAGGGTAATTATATTATGTTTTAAGCTAGTTCTTTCTATATTTCTATAATACATTACATATATGAATTTTATATGATATTTGTATAAACAACATATAAAATTATATATTTTAATTATATTAAATCTTATTATTACATCTACTGCAACAATACTCATAGGTCTCTACATTATTTGGAATATTTACAAATACAAATTCTTTACAGTTGTCGCAATACTTTAATATAGATATAGTTCCACAAGTGTAACATTCAAATGTCACACACTCCTCACACTCTTCTATTACTTCAAATTTTTTACTATGTTCACCACACTCTGGGCACTTGCGATTATTTACATTCATAAATACTCCTCCTTATTAGTATAGTTAAAAACATGTCAAAAACTTAATCAAATGTATTTTATATTACTTATTATATATTCTATAATAAATCATATTCCTAGATAATAAAACAAATTAAATAAAAAAAAACCATAAATTTTAAATTTATGGATTAATTCTTGTAATGATAACTCTATTTGAGGATGTGAGGGAGGGTTATCATTACAATAGGGTATTATATTATGGTTTTTAAGCTAGTCTTTCTATACTCTATATAATACATCTGTTATATGAATTTTATATGATTTTTACATAAATATTTTATGAAGTTTAAATTTTTTGACTAATTTTGTATCTGTAAAAAGTTCTCTAAAAATCCATAACATCATAAAAATCCAACATTTAAGTAAAACATTATAAAAAAATTTGTTCAATAATCTTAACAAGTTACATCACCTCATTAACGATTATTAACACAAAACTAAACAATCAATCATAAATTATTCCTAAAACTTAATTTTGATAATTATTGATATACAATCTCTTGATTATCAATCTTATTTTGCATTTCTAATAAAATTTCTTCAACTGAATTGTCAAATATATTGCCTAAATAGACTCTTTTTTCTTTTTGAATGGAATAAGATTTTACACTGCCATCAGAAGAAATATATACATGGCTCCATTCTGCACCATATTTTGAAAATCTTTCTCTTATATCTTTAAACCTCATATCTTCTATTTTTATTGCTCTTCCTCTAGCTCCCCTTACTACTGTATGCCCTCTTTTTATCAAACTAGTTATTTTTATATCTTCTTTTAATTTAACATGTATGTTATCATTCTCTGAATATACATTCCATATTACTTTATGACGATAATCATCTAATTCTCTTATCAAACTTCTTTCAATAGTAAAACTATCTTTAGTTACTATAATTAAATCAAAATGGTCTAACATATATTGAAATACTTCTTTCATATCTTTGTTTTTTAGAATACCTTCACCAATAACTTCTATAAACCTACACCCTTTTTCATACATACACTTTAATAAACTTATAACTTCAGAAAAATATTGAACCCTATTGTCATTACCATCTATCTCTATTGTAAAGTATAAAGGTGTAAGATATACTTTATTTCCTGTTATCTCAAAAACACTTGATAATGTTTGTTCCTCATCTTCAAAGGTTAAATATTCATTATCATAAAACATAAAAAATTCCATAACCTTATCTCTCATGTCAGGGATATTTCTATATCTGTTGGATAATATATCTAATATATCTTTAGTAGTATTTTTCCCATCACATTCTGCTAGTACAACAACTTGCTTCCAACTTAAACTATCCACACTTCCTATACTTTTTTCATATCCATTTGCCTCATCATAAATAGGTCCAATTATGATATTTTCTTTTGGCCACATATGAACTCTAGTTCCATCTTTTAATTTCGGATATTTGTTTTTTACAGATTCATAAAATCTAATTATATCACCCATGATTTTTAACTACCCCCTATATTTTAAATATTACATGCTAAAAATAACAATTTATTTACATTAATTAAATAATTATTAAAAATTAATAATTGTATCTATTTAATAGGGTTTTACACCAATTTTATATATATGTCATTGATGTTTATATACACAAAAAACCTTATTAATTAGACTTTAATGTAATTCTTACTACTTCTGGTTTACAATTAAGTCTAATGAGAACTTTTGAACCTCCTAAGCCTTTATTTAAAACCATAGTGCTACTACCTTTTTCATATTTTCCCCAATCATACTTAGGAAAAAACTCTCTATTTGGAGATAGTACACCTCCAATAAAAGGTATTCTTATTATACCACCATGAACATGACCAGCCAGAACTAAATCAGCTCCCCATTTTACATATTTTTCAAAGAAAAATGGTGTATGAGCTAAAAGTATATTATACTCATTTTCGTTTATTTTACCTAACTTATCTTGTACAAAACTGTCACGCAATTCTAACTTTTTATTATTAGCAAAAAAATATGGATAGCATTCCAATGGTATGATTAAACCATATAGATTAATATAACTATCTCCTTTATATATTCTTACAGATTCATTTTCCATATTTATTATTTTTTTTGAATACAATTCCTTAAAATAATCCCTATATAGATGTTTGTATTTTTTTATTAAAGATTTTTGTTCATGATTTCCAATTATATGGTACACTTCATATTTTTTTACTAAATTATCAATTAAATCTAATGCAATTTGAAAATTTTTATTTTCTCCATCAACTAAGTCTCCTGTTATAAATATAACATCTGGATTTAAGGATTCAATTTTATCTATCAATGTTTTATTATTGTTTTTATCAAATACCTTATTATGTAAATCACTTACTTGAACTATTTTAAAATCATTAAATTCTTTTGGAATTTTTTCATTAAATATGGTATATTCTGTTGTTTCTATATGTTGAGTCTCATACTTATACAGAATATATAAGATTGCTAATACTAATACTGTCAATATAACTTTCATAATCATATATTCTTCCTTTTTATTATATTTTATTAATATTATTATAATGCTTTTATGTTTATTTTAAAACAATAATGTTAGTACATGCATACAAATCTTTTCGACATTATAAAAATAAGTTATCCATTTTGGTAATAAATATTTATTCCCAAAATAGATAACTATAAAATTATCTATAAACTTCTATATTATGAAATACAGTTCTTCCGTTATTTAAATTTTTATATAAATGTTCTAGTGTTCCATCAAATCTAATTGAATGTCCAGACTCTAAAATATAAGTTTTTCCATCTACATTAAGTTCAAGTTTACCTTCTATTACAAGTACATACTCTTCCAGAACATGACTATGTGTAGATGAAACATGAGTACAATTTGCTTCAAGCTCAATTATAAAAAGTTCAAACCTCCTTTGAGGGCTAAAAGGATATATAGGATACAACTTCATATTGCCTTGTTGTTCAATAATAGGTTCTACATCCTCTTTTTTTATAACCTCATAAGTGTTTGTATTTTCATTTAATAGTGTCGTAAAGTTTATTTTGAATCCAGATGAAATTTTCCATAAGGTAGATACAGTGGGGCTAGATTCACCTCTTTCAATCTGCCCCAGCATTGCTTTACTAACTCCTGTCATCTTTGAAGCTTTATCTAAACTTATACCCATATCTTGTCTTAATAACCTTAAGTTTTCTCCTACATTAGGAAATTTATTATCCATGTTAAAATCCTCCTGATAGCCTATTTGTATTCTATGATTTTTACTCCTGTAAGCTCTACTATCTCTTTTAATTTTAACATATGGCTATTGCAAATTTCATCAAATTCATACATATAATCTTCAAGCCCTAATGCTTTATATTTATCAAGTCCAAATTTATGATATGGAAGTAATTCCATCTTTCCACCTAAAACATTTTGCTTTACAAATAATGCAGTGTTTCTTATATTTTCTTCACTATCATTCACTCCAGAAATAATTGGTACTCTTATAACCATAGATTTGTTTAATTTTGAAAGTCTACATATATTTTCTAATATTATCTCGTTACTTACTCCTGTATATGCTCTGTGAACATTATCATCCATAGATTTTATATCTACAAATATATGGTCTATTTTTTCAAAGACATCCTTCACTTTATCCCACTCAAAATATCCACAAGTCTCAATTGCTATGTTTATACCTTTATTATAAAAAGCATCAACTAATTCTCTTAAAAATTCAATTTGAAGTGTGGGTTCTCCTCCAGAAAAAGTTACTCCTCCGTTAGACTCAAAGAAAAATATAAAATCTTTTTCAACTTCCTTTACAATCTCTTCAACAGTCATTTCTTCAGTCATTATACAGATAGCATCATTAAGACATGTTTTAACACATTTTCCACACAAATCACACTTATCATTTATTTGACTTCTGTCAAATAATGAACTTATATTTTGAGGACAAACATCTGTACACCTATTACAAGATATACACTTATCCTTCATGACTCCTAGCTTTACTATATTGCTCCATGAATCTGGATTAGAACACCACTTACATTTTAATTTGCATCCTTCTAAAAATATAGTAGTCCTTATTCCATCACCATCATTTACTGAAAAATGTTGTACCTTTACAACTTTACCTTTTTTACTCATAATCTACCTCATAATTAAAATTTACTGTGTGAGTTTCTGGCTATTATAGCATCTTGCATCTCTCTTGATAAATTAACAAATTGAGTACTATATCCAGCAACTCTAACTAATAAATCTTTATATTCTTCTGGATTTTCTTGAGCTTTTAATAAGACATCATTTGATATTGTATTAAATTGTACGTGGAATCCACCTAGTGCAAAATATGATTTTACCATAGAAGTTAGATTTCTAAGCCCTCTTTCTGTTTCAACCAAATCTTGATTAAATCTCAAATTTAGAAGTGTTCCTCCAGTGTGAACATCATGATTTATTTTTGATGCAGATTTCATAGCTGCCAATGGACTTGTTGTATCAGTTCCAACAAATGGAGAAACTCCTTCTGTCAAAGGTTTTGTAGCTTTTCTTCCACATGGAGTTGCACCTACTATTTTTCCAGTTGGAACATAGTTTGATATACCCATAAATGCACTATTAAATTTAGAACCAAAAATATCCTTATATTTTCTAGTTTCACTGTAATAAAAATCAGAAACTTCAATAGCCAATGAATCTACATAATCATTGTCATTTCCATATTTAGGAACATCTAAGGCAAGTTTTCTTAATTCTTCATAGCCTTCCCAGTCATTATTTAATGCTTTTGTTAACTCTTCTAATGTAGTCACCTTATCTTCAAATACTAATTTTTTTATAGCTGCCAATGAGTTTGAAACTACACCTAGACCTATGCCTGTTAAAACAGGTCCTATATTGTATTTTGCCCCACCTTTACTTAAATCAATACCTTTATCCAAACAACCATCTACACAGGTAGATAAAAATGGTCTTGGTACTATTTCTTTATGAATTTGTTGAGCAACAGTAGTTCCTATAACAGAATTCTTGATAAGATATGCTAGTTGCTTTAAAAACTCTTCTTTAACTTCTTCAAAAGATGCAAATTCATTGATATTTTTTACATCTAACCCCATTTTTTCTCCAGTTAATCTACTCTTCCCTTCATTCATAGCATATTCTAGTGCTGCTGCAAAATTAATATTTACTGCTGAAGTCCATTGACCTGTCTTTCTAAAGTGAGGAACTACACAACCACAATTGCTCCAATCTCTTGCATCTTCTGCATCATATCCATCTTGAAGTAACATTTGTGCCCCTGCACTATCACTGTGTATAGCAGGAAAACCAGTACCTTGTTTTACTAATTTCGCAACTGCCATAACAAAATCATCTGGTGCTCCCTGACTTATTCTAACACTTAAACCTGGTTGATGAGTTTTTACACTTTCTGTTGCCTTTAAACACATATATGAAATATCATTCGTTCCATCAGTTCCATTTCTCTTTTTGCCACCAACAGTAAGGTTTTGAAATTGGTTGTATCCTGCAAAATAATTTGCTGTATTTGCTGATATTGTCCATACCCACTCTGATAGCTTAATCCATAGAGCCTCTATCAACTCTTGAGCCTCTGATTTAGTTATATTTCCTTTTTTAGTATCTTTTTCATAATATGGATACATATATTGGTCAAATCTACCTAAGTTCAATGCTAATGGATTTTCAGATAAAACACCACCTAATTGCACAAACCATACAAATTGTATCGCTTCATAAAAACTAGTTGGAGGATTTGCTGGTACATTCTCACATACTTCTGATATTTTTATAAGTTCTAACTTTCTTTTTGAATCTTTCTCTGATTCACTCATTTCTTTTGCAAGTTTTGAATATCTATTTGCCAATGTCATGATACCATCTGCAACAATAGAAACAGACTTATAGAAATCTATTTTTTCAATATTTTCTGAAATTGATATATCTAATTCTTTTATCTTCTTATCTGCTTCTTTCTTTATCCCCTTATATCCTTTTACAAATAGTATATCTTGATAATCTGGAGTTACTTCCCCTACTGCCTGTCTCCACTTAGAATCATTATCTATTATTCCTGTATCTACCAATATCTTAGCTGTATCTTCTGGAATTCTTGCTAAAAAAACTTCTTCCAAAGATTTACCCTTCCAATATGGAAATATCTCTTTTCTTATAAATTCTATTTGCTCTTTTGATATGACATATGGGTCTTGAGTTCTTTCATCAAAAGTATCCATTTCCTTATCTACCCATTGCCAAGAAAATTCTGGTGTTAATATACCTGTTCTTCTAAATTTACCAGCTGTACCTACAATTAATTCATTCTCAAATATTTTTATAGGAAGTTCTTTGCATGCATCTAAAAAGGCTTTCGCTCTTCTTATACATATGGCTTCTCCCTCAGTCTTTTTATGTGATTCTGTAAAAATTCTAGCCCTTTCACAACATATCATAGGTTTAGAATTAACGTATTCTTGTCTAAATGCTTCTATTCTATCAGTTTGACTCATTTAAAATCCCCCTTTGGATAATATATATTAACTTTTGTATGTTATAACATACTTTAATTATATTATACTGTCCTTTAACATAAAATGGCAACCACAAATAATATATTTTTGAATAAAAAACATTACTAAAGATAAATATGAATTTTATTTTATAATTTATTTCTAACCTGTCATAATTTATTTATTACATCAATGACTTGAAATATCAAATTCATATTCTAAACTCAATTTTAGTACTTTAGTAGATTTTTTAACTTTGTTAACTTCAACATGTATATCATTCATATAGGGAAGTTCTACAGAGCCTACACCTTCATTAAATATTTTTATAACTTTATTTGAAAAATCTTTCTCAGTTAAATCAGTATTAGTTAATGACTTAAATATGTTGTACATAAATTTAATATATTTATCACTTTCAGCTAACTTTTTATTCTCAGGATATTCTTTAGCACAGAGAATATCTACTACTGATTTTCCTTTTTTGTTATCTTCAGACATAGAGTAAAATAAACTTCTAATATCTTTTTCAGGTGGCTTTTCAAATCCATTTATAGAAACTACAAAACTTCCATCTGAATTTGAATTAACTACCTTATAACCACTATCCGTTATAGCCTTTGAAAATTTTTGAGATAAATCTTTTTTAACTTCTTCCAATCCTTCTACAGTCCCAGCTTTTTTTGAGTAATCCTCAAACAGTTTAATAGAGTCATTTTTTTTAGCTTCAATTGAGTTGTTTGATGAATTTTCACTAGCTTGCTCTGAGTTATTTAAATCTTCATTGGATACAGTTGTTGTGCATCCTACCATTAAGCTTGAACTTATACTTAAAATTACTATCATAGCTAAAATATATTTTTTCGCCTTCATATATATTTTCCTCCATTGTATTTCTACTTTTCAAGTTTTTATTAATTACATCCTGTATTACAATATCTTGTATTTTTATTATTTTTATGGTTAGTTTTTCAATATATATCACCTTTCTTTGTAACTAATTCTTATAATTAAGATTAGTAAAATTATAAATTTCTTTATGCTTAAAAATAAGGATGTTATCTTTTATTATTAAAAAGATAACATCCTTATTTTTAAGTATCAATATAGATGCCCCAACTAGTAACTTAATCGACCCAACTGTCAGCATCTTGATTCAATGGTATGCATATATTTAGTATAAATTTGTCTTTCTGATTTTCTAATAATAATTCTCCATTATACTCTTGTAAAGACGATTTAATACTTTGAATTCCTATTCCATGTACAAATTTATCCATCTTATCTGTTAACAGTATATTTTTATTAGAAATAACATTATTTGCTTTACTATTCTCACATTTAAGTACAAAAAATGATTTTGTTATAGTTCCTTTAATTCTAATATATCTATCAATATTTTCATCTGATATTTTCTCACATGCTTCTATTGCATTATCTAAAATATTGGCAAATATGCTTGACACATCTATGGGTTTTATAAAATCAACTTTTGAAAAGTTTATGTCACAAATAAATTTAATTCCCTTTTTGACAGATATTTCACTCTTCTCATTGATTATAATGTCTAATATCATGTTTCCTGTATTATAAATAGATTTGAACTCTCTAATTTCATCTTTTAAATTATTTATATATTCATTAATTTCTTTGCCATCATTTTTAAGATTATCTATACAGCAAATATGATTGTTTATGTCATGATAAAGCTTCTTAACCCTCATATGAGATTCTTGAATACTTAAATAATGAGCATATTGCATATCTAACTTATTTTTTATTAATTCATTCTGAGATTTTAATTTATTATCTTTTATTATTTGCCTAAACAATAATATAAGAACAATGGTGCTAGCTCCTATTATCTTTGGATTTACAAAATTCTCAAAATAATATGGTTCTGAATGTAACCATCTAAACCGTTCTAATATTCTTGATATATAGACTCCAATTATATTCATGGTGTTAGCCATTAGAGCAAATAACAAATATACATAATTCCTTTTATCTTGGCTAAGCAATTTAAATCGATTATACAGAAAACTAAGTATCATATATACAAATATAATAAGTAGATTACTGTATATGTAAACCTTTATATTATCAGAATCAGATGCCAAAAGCCACTCTTTAGATGAAACAAAATTACCTGTAACTACAAAAAATAAAATTCTATCTACAACATCTTTAAAACAATCATAATAAATATTAAATAGGAAAAAGAAAATTATAAATTTAATATATCCTATGTTGTAAAAATAATTATAATATATCGCCCATACAATAAATACTACAACATCAATCAAATAGTACATATTATTAATATAATTTTCTTCTATATTAAATAATCTAGTTATTTTAACTATAATATAAATTAATCCCAATAAAGTATAAAATACTATTTGTTTGTCTTTTTTATTATCTTCTTTATAAATTAATATCCTTTTCAGAATAATAAATCGTACACATATAGATACAATTAATAATAAATCAGACATAAAATTTAACATATTGTATCACCAAGAAATTTCAAAAATTTTTCCTTAACCTCTTTATATCTATATCTACTAATAGGTACTTCTTCTCCACTTTCTAAAATAGCAATATTGGGCTTTATATTTTCTACATAACTTAGATTAACTATAAAGCTTTTATGACATCTTACAAATTTATCTAGTTTTAAATCTTTTTCTATTTTTCCTAGACTATACTTTACTCCAAAACCCTTATTTATTGTGTGTATTAACATATCTTTTTTTTGAATTTCTATATATTTTATTTCATTTAAATAAATCTTGTATATATTAGACTTGTTCTTTATTACAATGTAATTACTTTTATTTGTTTCAATATCTTTAATACAAGTTAATATATGTTTTTTTAATTCTTCTAATTCTATGGGTTTTAACAAATATCTATAAGCTCTTACTTCATATCCTTCTTGCACATAATCTATTAAGGAGGTTATAAATATTATCTCCATTTTATTATCTACTTCTCTAATCTTTCTTGCAGTATCCATTCCATTCATTTGCTCCATGAGTATATCAAGAAGCAGTATATCTATATCTTTTAAACTTACTTTGAGTAAATCTTCTCCAGAACTATATTTTTATATTTCATACTCTACATTAATAATTTTTAATATATTATAAAGATATTCTTCTATTAAACATTGTGTTTCTTTTTCATCTTCACAAATTGCTATCCTAATCATAAGTTCCTGCTACTCAAAATATGGTCAAATATATCCATATAGAGATTTTTCCTTCTTCACTGAACCTCGCCTTACCTAAGCGACTACGATTTTGTATAGTTCTCCAAAGGCTTAAATTCCGAAGTTAGCTCTCCGTACATATATAAGCACTCTTGAACCACGTGTGTGCGAATCAATTTGATTTTAAGCTAGCTTATATTTTTTAGTATTTTTAAGATTAATACTTGCATTTAAATCCCTATCTATAGATAATCCACATTCACATTTGTAAACTCTATCTTTGAGTTTTAAGTTTCTTTTAATCTCTCCACACTTACTACAAGTCTTTGATGATGGATAAAATCTATCTGCAACTCTAAGTTCTATGCAATTATCCTTACATTTAGATGTTAGTTTGGTTCTAAATCCATAGAGTTTTTGACTCATAATAGCTTTTGATAAATGCTTATTTTTCATCAAGTTAGAAACAGCTAAATCTTCAATTACTATATAAGATGGCTTGTTTTTCGCTATCTCGCTTATAGTTTTATTTATATAATCAGTTCTTATATTAGCTAATCTTTGATGAAGTTTTTGTACTTTGACTACTTGTTTTTGAATATTTTGACTAGTAGCTCTCCCTTCTTCTATTTTATTTCTTATTTTTAAACTTTCATATTTCCTTGAAAGTTTTATCAGTTCTCTTTTTAACTTCTTTTCAACTTCCTCATTATCTCTAATCTTTTTCTTGTATTTTCTTAATCCATATATGCGACAACTAATCATCTATTATCATTCCTTTAGCACTAGCATTATTGTCTGAGAAATTCAACCTGATTTTTAAATCATCTTTTTAATTAGAAGTTGAAACCCTTGTATAAATGTTTATAGTGTTTACTCATACAATCACACTTTTCTGTGATTGTATTATACTATATTTGATTATATTTAAATATATTTTTATTTTCTAATTACAACGCCTTATACACTTTCTTATTACACACTATTGAATTTTTTTAATTGATATATTTAAATGTGATTTTAAATATCCGATACCTTAGAATAACATTTTTAAATTATTCTTATCAATACTCAAGATTTAAATAAAATCTAAAAGGTTATAACTGATACGAATATATATAAAGAATAACATTTATTGATAAAAAAAGTGTCTCAAAGTCATTTTGAGACACTCTCCATCTTTATTTAGTTAATTTTTTAATCCTTAAGTAATACATTATTCTTCTATATAATTGTACCAAATACAAAATTAATAACATAATTTGCAATGCGATAGTACAAATATCTACTCCATAACCATTAAATAAATTTCTTATTTCAGTGAACAATAAATATATAAAAATAACTACTAAAATAGTAAATAAAAATACATTCATGAATAAAATTGATTTTACTTTATCTTTTTTATCCAAATCACTATACAATTTAGGAGGTACATCTTCATATGTTTTACTCCATACATACCATGAAGATGTACCTATAAAACTACCAATGCTTCTAAATATAAGATTCCACCCTCTATACTTATGTTTATTAAAATAATCTTCCTCAGCATCATAATAATAATCAATGGCATATTTTATTTTTCTTGGAGTTCCTTTATAAAAATAAAATATTCCTCCAAATTTACTTATCTTATATAAGTTATATCCTTGTTCTTCCATATCTTCTAACCATTCTTCTATCCTATCAGGTGAACTATACCAATCAAATTTAAACTTCATTTTCTTTTCCATAAAATTCACCTCCAAAATGATATTTTTGACATATGATAATCTGTCTTAATAATTATATCATTTTGATATTAATTTTAGGTTACAATTGGATATCTAAAAATCTATTTAAATAGCAATAAACTAATAGCCATAACAACCATTCCTGCAATTAATCCGTAAATTGATAGATGATGCTCACCATATTCTCTAGCTGATGGTAATAGTTCATCAAGTGATATAAATACCATAATACCTCCCACAAGAGCAAACACAATTCCAAGTGTAGTGTCATTTAGAAAATTTCTAAGAAGTACATACCCAATAATAGCCCCTAAAGGTTCTGACATTCCAGATAAAAAAGAATAATAGAAAGCTTTCTTTTTATCTCCTGTAGCGTAATACACTGGTACAGATACAGATATTCCTTCTGGTATATTGTGTATAGCTATTGCTATAGCTATTGGTATTGCTATTGTAGCATCATCAAGCGCCGATATAAATGTAGCTAACCCTTCTGGAAAATTATGAATTGCTATAGCCATTGCTGTAAATATCCCAGTTCTTAAGAGAGATTTATTTTTTTGTATATTTTTTTCATCCAAATTTTCCATTTTCTTTATCTCATGAGGATTTTCTTCTTGAGGAATTAACTTATCAATAATTGCAATGATAGCCATTCCTGCAAAAAAAGCTATTACAGTTGACCAGCTTCCTAATTTTTCTCCCATAGACTTTGTTAGAGCTTCTTGTGCCTTAGGAAATATTTCTACCATAGATACATAAATCATAACACCAGCAGAAAATCCTAAACTTACAGAAAGAAATTTAGTATTAGTCTTTTTAGCAAAAAACGCTATACAACTTCCTATTCCAGTAGACAAACCTGCAAACAAAGTTATTAAAAACGCAAACATTATATTACTCAATTAAATCACCTTCTTATTAATTGATATTGATTATCATTTTCTTTTATAATATCATATCTTTTTTTTATAGTCAATATTTATAGTAATTATAGACAATAAAAAAGCAGAGTATAAACTTAATCTCTGCTTTTTCTTTATAGTATATTAAATTTATTTATTTAAAAAGTCTACTGCATATTGAACATATAAGGCAGTTCCAATCTCTAAAGCATCCTCATCTATATTAAAACACCCATGATGATGAGGATAACAAGCTCCTTTAGCTTCATTTCTAGCCCCTACAAATGCCAATGCACCAGGTGCAATATTCATAAACTCAGCAAAATCCTCTGCTCCTGTTACTTTTTCAAATAGTGCTATACTTTCTTTTCCAAATAGCTTAATTACTGCTTCTGTAGCTATTTTTGAACATTCCCTGTCATTTATAACAGCTGGTGTTAAATATCCATACTCTAACTCAGCCTCTGCTCTATATGCTTCTGCTGTAGATTTTGCTATACGTTCTAAAATCGTAGGAATTTGTTTTCTAAGTTCTGGATTAAATAATCTTATTGTACCTTCTAGAACAGCTTCACTTGCTATTACATTAAATCTTGTTCCAGAATTTAAAATTCCAACACTTACAACTAGCGGCTCTAAAGGACTGACTTCTCTACTAACCATGGATTGTAAGTTCATAACTAATGCAGAACTTGCAAGTACCGCATCAACACCTTGATGAGGAAGTGAACCATGACCACCCTTACCTTTTACAGTAATTTTGAAGAAATCAGCAGAAGCCATTCTTGGACCTTCTTCAACTGACACAGTCCCACACTCTACATCACTCCAAAGATGAATTCCAAATACACCATCTACACCTTCCATAGCACCATCTTTAATCATAGCTCTTGCACCTTTACCTACTTCTTCTCCTGGTTGAAAAAATAATTTCACAGTTCCATTAATATCATCTTTAATATCATTCAAAACCTTAGCTGCTCCTAAAAGCATTGATGTGTGACCATCATGTGCACAAGCATGCATAAGCCCCTCATTTTTTGATTTGTATTCTACTTCTGTACACTCAACAACTTGAAGTGCATCCATATCTCCTCTAAGTGCTACAGTTTTTCCTGGATTATTTCCTTTTATAGTTGCGACTACACCTGTCCCTCCAGATGATACATATGGTACTCCTATTTTATCAAGCTCTTCTTTAATTCTCTTTGATGTTCTAAATTCTTCCATACTTTTTTCAGGATTTTCATGAAATTCCCTTCTAAGTTTGATTACATAATCTTTATATCCATTTGTTATTTCTTTAATATTCATTCCAGACCTCCAAGTGTAACATATTCTTCTTATTTTTTAAATGCCTTATTTATTAATTAAAGTTTATATAAGATTTACAAAAATACCTGCTATTACTACAGAAGCTATTGTTACTGTAGTAAATCCACCAACAAGCATCTTTGGAAGCATTTTATCCATCAGAAATTCTTTTTCTTCTGGAGTTTCAGCTAGAGCCTTTACTGCTTCTTCAGTTAATATATAATTTGGTGGGAAACCATAAAGTGCTGTAAGTGAAACTGAAAACGCCATTTCCTTACTTTCACCCAAAAATTTACCTACTATAATAGAGAATATTCCCATACCTATTACACCAAATATTATAATTCCTACAAGAGGAACAGCCATTTCAGCAAGCATTGCTGGTGTAGCTTTTGCTAATCCTGCAAATATAAAAGCCATCAATGATGTCATTAACCATCCAAATGAACCAGATTTATTAAGTGGCTTTCTGTCAACTATTCCAAGTTCTGATGCTATTACACCAAATATTAAACAGATAACATATCTTGATACAACTTCATTTGTAAGATTTGTAAATTGTACTGCTAACCATGCTACAAGTCCTAATCTAAGTATTATCATATATGTTGTGTCGTACTTTTCAGGTAAATCTGGAATTATCTTAAACTTACTCTTTTGTTCAGGTACTTTTTCAGTTTCTTCTTCAACTTTAGTTACAGTTACTTTTCCACTTCTAAAATCTGATAAAAGTCTTTTTCCTTCTTTTTTAAGCATCAATGCTGTGATAGGATAACCTGCAAATCCTTGTGCCACATACATTAAAATCGCTAAAACTGCCAAACTCGCAAGACCTTTTGCTGTAGCCGCATCTGCCATCATTATAGATGCAACTAATCCTCCTGTAAGAGGAGGTGTAGCGATTACAGCTGTATCCCATCCAAACACTAGAGTTCCTAATGCCAAAGCTCCTACACATATTCCTACTATTCCTGCTAACGCTATTACAATTGTTTTCCATTGACCTGCTAGCTCTTTAATACTCATCATAGTTCCCATATGAGTTATTAATAAAAGCATGCCTAATTGTGCTAATGGTGTCCCCAAAGCTGCTAAATCCACGATATTTTCTGGGAAAAAAGTCCAAAATCCTACTATAAATATAATTGCTGATACAAAAACTGATGGAACAAAAGCTTTAGTTTTTGCTGAAACTACATCTCCTATCGTCAGTGATACTAAAACTAGACAAAAAGCTGTTATTGCCTCCATACAAAATCCCCCCTCATAAATAAATATATTTGTATACAATGTATGTATAGTTATCCATTATTTTACTACTTTTGAAAAACATTTCAAGTCAAAATTCGATTTTTTTCATAAAATTCTATAAATTCTATAAATTAAAGTTAGTTTTCTAAATTATTCTTTTTGTAAAAACGTTATCCTGTAAATTGGCTATTTAACACTACTTTTATAAATAGAATTAAATATAATTTGCAAAAAATAAAACATAGAATACATTTTTCATAAAACATCTCATTAATATAAAATGAATTTGCTTTATGAATCTTAATATATTCTATGTTTATAAATTTAATGTATATGTTAGTTATTGTGTAATCTACTATATACTCCATTTTTATTTACTAACTCTTCATGAGTACCTCTTTCTTCAATTCCTTTATCTGTCAGTACTATGATTTCATCAGCATTTTTTATAGTAGTCAACCTATGTGCAACAACTAAATTTGTTCTATCTTTACTTAACTCTTCTAAGGACTCTTGAATTTCTCTTTCTGTTACATTATCTAAAGCGGAAGTAGCTTCATCCAATATTATTATTGGAGGATTCTTTAAAAAGATTCTTGAGATTGAAATTCTTTGTTTTTGTCCCCCAGATAATTTTACTCCTCTTTCTCCTATATAAGTATCATATCCATCTGGCAAAGTTTCTACGAAATCGTGTATTCTAGCTTTTTTTGCAGCCTCAATCATCTCTTCATCTGTAGCACTAGGATTTCCACAAAGAATATTATCTCTTATAGTTCCTGTAAATAAAAATACATCTTGTTGAACTATACCTATATTTTTTCGCAAAGATTTTAAACTTACATCCCTGATACTTTTTCCATCAATTTTTATATCACCTTTATCAAACTCATAAAATCTTGGCAATAAATTACACAATGTAGTCTTTCCTCCACCAGAAGGACCTACTAAAGCTATAGTTTTACCAGCTTCTATAGATAAACTTAGATTATCTAATACTTGGGTATCATCTTCATATGTAAAAGATATATTTTCTATCTCGATGTTACCTTTTACATGTTCAAGTTCAACAGGGTTTTTAGCTTCTTTTTGATGGTCCTGTTCCATTATCTCTATGAATCTTTTAAAACCTGTCATACCATTTTGATATTGTTCTGTAAAGTTTATCAATTTCTTCATAGGTTGTATAAACATCTTTACATATAATATATATGCAGCAAAATCACCTAAAGTAATTTTCCCAAGATAAGTAAAGTATCCACCAGCTATAACAACTACCCATTCCAAAATATCCATATATAAATTCATACCAGAATAATATTCTGCCATTACTTTATAAGAATCTTGTCGTGCTCTCCTAAATAATTTATTACTTCTTACAAACTTATTTAATTCTTCTTTTTCAGTACAAAAAGACTTAGTTACTTTCATTCCAGCTATGCTATTTTCTAAAGTTGCATTTACATCACCTATAGTAACTCTACTTTTCATAAAGGCTATATTCATCTTATCTTTTTTTGTTATAGCAAACCAAATTATAAATGGCAATATAGCAAAAATTATAAGAGTAAGAGGAATATTTATATCTATAAGTATAAAGAATGAACCAACTAACATTACTATAGAAATGAATAAATCTTCAGGACCATGATGTGCAAGTTCTGTTATATCCATTAAATCATTTACTATTCTAGACATAGTTACACCAGATTTATTATTATCAAAATAAGTATTTGGAAGCCTCTGTAAGTGTGTAAATACCTCATTTCTCATATCAGCTTGCATATCTACACCAATGACATGTCCCCAATATTGCATAAAATAATTAAGCCCTGCTTTTGCTATAAATATAAGTATAAGTACAACTGCAAAAACTACTAGCATTCTTAAATTTTTATTTGGAACAATGTCATCCATTATATTTCTAGTTATCATAGGATAAACTAAATCGCATAAAGAAAATAAGAACGCAGCTATAAGGTCTAATGTAAAGATTTTCTTATATGGTTTATAATATTTGACAAATTGTTTTATCATAAGTTTTAAATCCTCCTTTACCAATACGTCTAAAAAATACCCTTAAATTAGTATAACATAACACTAATTTTAAATCTTTTATAAAATTGCAATTCAAAAGAATATGTTTCATAAAATTGAATACTTATTTTATATAATCATATATTTAAAATACACCTAAAAAGAGCCATATCTATGTAAATAAAATTTTACAAGATACAACTCTATATTTAGTACTAAATATTTTTTATAACTGTAAACTCAAAAACTTATTTTAAAGCATCCAATATTTTCTTATCTAATGCAGCAGTATTTATACCTGTTATGTATGCTGTTGCTTTTATTGCAGGTATATCATAAGTTGTTGGTAATATAGTAGTAGATACTATCAAATCAGCACCTTCTTGTTTTGTTGCACATTCAGCAATTTTACATTGTATAACTTCTGCTTGTATGTTATTTTCTTTAACCAATCTTTCTACTTTGTCGCAAACTACTGTTGATGTTGCAATTCCTGCTCCACATGCTACTAATATTTTTTTCATATTATCCTCCTACGATTTCTATAATATTTTATAATTCAAAATACGATTTTTATAATTAAATAAATTTCTCATATCTTTATTTATATATAAATAATTATACCATTTTATATCAAAATAATATCTTAAAATTATTCTTTTAATATGTTTTTTATTTCACTATCATTTAATTTTAAAGTATTATTTTTTATACAATATTCTATGTACTTTGATACATTTTTATAGTCATTCAAACTAAACTGCTTAATATTTAAATCATATTCTATGTCACTTATAATACCTATCAAATCAGATTTATTTGATAAAATATCCTTATACTTATCCTTTCTAATTACCTCTAATCTTTTAAATCTATAATTTTTATATCCTTCTATAATAATCAAGTCCATATCTTCATAAAACTTAATCATTTTATATAGTGGATTTTTATCTTTTAACTCTTCAATATATGCTAACCTCTTATTTGATATTATACAAACTTTCCTCGCACCTGATTTTCTATGTTTATAAGTATCTTTCCCTTCCTCATCTATCTCAAAATCATGGCATGTGTGTTTGATAACTCCAACATTATACCCTTCTTTACTTAATTCTCTTACTATACCTTCAATCAACGTAGTTTTACCTACTCCTGAATAAGAGACAATTGATAATACATTATACATAAAACCATATCCCCTTCATAAAACTATATAACAACAACATCTACTAATTGATTTTCTTTTATTATTTCTCTCTTTTTTATCTTAATCATGCAATTGCTTCTCAATGTTGCAGATAATCTAGCCTTGGCATCTTTTTTATCATTTAATGTAACATATAATTTACCTTCATCTGTATATAATTTTCCACTTACAAATCTATCGTTATTTGAGACTTTGTTAAATTCTCCTTTAAATATAGCTTTTATATAATGATTGCTGTCCTTATATGTTAAATACTCAATCACAGGAACAACTACATTATCAAATACCACAATTGCCGCATGTGGATTGCCAGAAAGCCCAAACAATATTTTTTCTCCCAATGTAGCTACATAACAAGCTCCTCCAGGTTTAATATTTATCTTCCAAAACAATTCTTTTGCTCCTATGTTTCTAAATACATCTGGTATTAAATCTTTATCTCCAACAGATACACCACCTGTAGTAATTAAAAAATCTACAGTTTCTAGCATATCCTTTACTTTTTTTTCTAATTCTTGTATATCATCAGTACAATTACATATTGTATCTGCTTGTATTCCAAGCTTTAAAAGCTTTGAATATAATGTATATCTATTGCTATCATATATTTTGCCATCCTCCAAAGTTTCATTTATATCTTGTAATTCTGTTCCTGTATTTAAAATACCAACTTTTAAATCATCATATACAGTTAATTTAGATATTCCAAGACTCGCTAATACTCCTATACCATCATACCCTATATTTTGATTTTTACTAATAATTAATTGACCTTTTTTTATATCCTCACCTTTAAATATATAATTGTCATATTCCTTTAGTTTTATATTTAAAGTTATCATGTCTTCTCTAGTTGTCACATCTTCTTTCTTTACTACACAGTTTGCTCCCTTTGGAATTTTTCCACCAGTCATTATCTTCACTGCTTCATTTTTATTTAATATACCATCAAACACTTCTCCTGCATATAATGTTCCTATAACCTTTAAATTTTTATTTTCAGAATTTGCATCATATGCATAACCATCATATGGTGACCTGTCAAATGGAGGACTATCAATTGTTGAATATATATCTTCTGCAACTACTTTATTTACTGCTTCTATAAGATTAACTCTCTTAATCCTACTTATTGGTATAACATTTTCTTCAATAATTTTTATGGCATCTGCTAATCCTATCATTTTAAATACACCCCAATATATTTTTTATTTAAAAACATTCTTAATGTAGTATAATTGTAAATTGCAATAAATCATTTTAGCTTATATTTAATTATAACTAATTGTTATCTATAATTGCAGTTTAAATTTAATAAATCTTATAAAATTATCATTAATTGTATTAATTTCAATTTTATACATTTTATAAAAAAAAACTGCTTCAAGTTAGAAATTTACTTCTACCTTAAAACAGACTTGTATGCTTTAAAATTCATTATTCTAATAAAGCTCCTTTTATTATTTTTACAACTTTATCACTCTCAATAGTTTTTATAGACTTTATTTTATTATCTACTATACTTATTGTAAGTATTTCTTTGTCTAATAATTTATTATCTTCTTTTAATCTATAACTCTTCACTACCCTATTTCCTTCATGGTTATATGCTGTTAAATTATAATTGGCATTACCCACGATTTCATTTATCCTAGATTCTTCAACTCCAATATACTCTCCCAAGTCAATGTTTTTATATTCCTCTAAGGATACAGCTGATTTTTCATTATCATTTGTTTCAATCATAATACCATAGCTTTCATCTATAGCTGTTATACTTTGTGATGAAAAGGAATTTGTTTCAACATTAACAACTTTATTTTTATTAATGTTAATGTATAAAGCACTTCCATCTAATTCATTGTTTCCAGTATATTTAGGGTAAACTAATGTCATATAACTTGATGTATTTATATCTTGCATTGTATTTGATTTTTTTAAATTCTTATTTTTTATATAATAAATTGTGTTATAAGGTATTCCCATATTTTTTATAACATATTTATAATCTTTATCCATCATTTCATTAACATCATTTTGAACTTTTGTCATAGTTTTTTGCTGTGTTGCTTTACTTGCTACTTGATTTTTCTCTTTAGTAGTTTCTTTATGACATCCAACAAGTACAATCCCTAAAATAGTTACACAAACTAATGACCTTTTTAACTTCATAAATCAATCCTCCTTTCTTAAATTTTATAATATTTATCTATATCTCATTGTGTGATTATCTTTTTTTTCAATAATTACGTTTATTATTTTATAAAATAATTATATAATATTTATTTAAATTTAATAAGATTAAGAAGCTATCTGTAATTTTTTTGTAACAAAACACATTTTAAAGTTGAATTTTGAAAATTCAATTTACAAGATACTTGTGGTAAATATCCTTATAACATTATACCAAATTATTCCTAAACAATCAAAAACTCCATAAACATTTTAAGGTTTTCTATTTCAAAAAATCACCTTTAACTATTAATTTATCAAATATGTTATAATAGTTTTAGATAATTTAAGGAGGATTAAATAATGGATTTTAAACAACTTGAAGTATTTGTTGCTGTTGCAAAACATCAAAGTTTTTCAAAAGCTGCAAGAGAACTTTTTTTAACTCAACCTACTGTAAGTGCACACATACAAAATTTAGAAAGAGAGTTAGAAACTGTACTTATAAACAGAAGCAACAAAGTTATTACACTCACAAAATCTGGTGAAATTCTTTATGAGCATGCCATATATATATTAAATAACTGCAAACGTGCAATTTATGATATAAAAGAATATTCAGGTAAAATAGAAGGCATTATAGATATAGCATGTAGTTCTATACCTGAAACTTATATTTTACCTGATTTTATGAAGAATTTTTCTATGAGTTATCCAGATGTAAAATTTTCCATAAGCCATTATGATTCTCAATATGCTATATCAGAAATTTTAAATGAACGGATAAGCTTTGGATTAGTTGGTTCTAAAATTAACAATCCTCAAATCGAATATCTAGACTTATTAGATGATGAACTTGTACTTATTACTCCTTCAGATTTTAAAATTGATAACAATAACAATTACATTGATATAGAAGAATTGGCTTCTGTCAATTTTATTATGAGAAAAGAAGGCTCTGGTACTAGAAACTTAATACTAAACACACTTAGCAAAAATAACTTTCCGGTAAACAAATTAAATGTAATAGCTCATGTAGAATCAAATGAAGCCATTAAAGAAATGGTTAGATTAGGCCTTGGTGTATCTTTTATATCATATATTTCAGCTATTGATTATCTAAATGCAGGCAAAATAAAATGCTACAAAGTAAAAGATGTTGATTTTACAAGAAAATTTTTCTTTATTTATTCTAAAAAGAAAACTTTTTCTCCATTGGAAGATAAATTTCTAAACAGACTATGTGAGTACTTTGAAATCATAATATAATAATTTTAATACACGACACTCAAATTTAAATTATAAGCTGTTAAATAATAAAATAATAAATAAGTAGTATTATACTATGTTCATTTAATTAATGAGCATAGTATAATACTACTCTATTTGCTTATTACTTATTACTTATTACTTATTACTTATTACTTATTACTTATTACTTATTACTTATTACTTATTACTTATACTATTGTATATTAAACTTATAAATTTATATTAAACTTATAAATTTATATTAAAAAACGATTTATATCCTTTGTACATTTCATATATATCTACTTTAGAAACAATCTCATGCGGTGCATGCATATTTAAAACACCAACACCACAATCTATAACCTCTGCACCTTGATTTGCTAAGATATAGGCTATTGTTCCACCTCCACCTTGGTCCACTTTACCAAGTTCAGCAGTTTGCCATACTACATTACCCTCGTTAAAAATTCTTTTTACTTCTGATATAAACTCAGCATTAGCATCATTACATCCACTCTTACCTCTCGAACCAGTATACTTATTTAAAACTATTCCATTTCCCATATATGCAGAGTTTCTTTTTTCATATGCCTCATCAAAATTTGGGTCATATCCAGCTGCAACATCAGCTGATAATACTTTACTATTTGCTAAAGCTCTTCTTAACTTAATATCACAGTAATCGCCTTCTAAAGCTATTAACTCAGCCACAGTATTTTCAAAAAACTTTGAATGCATACCTGTATTTCCTTGGGAGCCAACTTCTTCTTTGTCTACACATAATGTAACTGAAGTAAATTCTGGTTGTCTAGTCTCTAGTATAGCTTTTACAGCAGCATATGAACATACTCTATCATCATGACCATATCCTAATACCATTGACCTATCAAACCCCAAATCTCTTGCCTTCCCAGCTGGAACTACTTCAATCTCAGCGCTTAATAAATCTTCTTCAACTATACTATATTTTTCATTTAAAATTTTTAATATATTTGCTGTTATAGGTTCTTTTTCTTCGCCATCCAAAGGCATATTTCCAATTAATACATTTAAAGCTTCACCACTGATTCCTTCTGACAATTTCTTTTGCATTTGGTTTCCAGCTAAATGAACTAATAGGTCAGTTACACAAAACACTGGGTCACTGTCTTCTTCACCAATAGATACATCCACCTTTGTACCATCATTTAATATAACTACTCCATGTAAAGCAAGAGGAATAGCTGTCCATTGATATTTTTTAATTCCTCCATAGTAGTGAGTCTTAAAAAAACCTAGATTAGCTTCTTGATACAATGGGTTTGGTTTTAAATCTAATCTTGGAGAATCTATATGACTACCTATAATCTTCATACCTTTTTCTATATAGTTTTTACCTATTACAAAAAGTGCCACTGCTTTTTCTTTATTTATAGCATAAATCTTGTCCCCATGACTTACACTTCCATTTTCCATAGCTTCATCTATTGAAATATAACCATTTTCTTTAGCCAATTTTATAATTTCTTTTACTGAAAGTCTTTCAGTTTTTGATTTACTTAAAAAATCCATATAATTGCGAGCATATTCCATAACCTGTTCAATAGCATTCTCTTTTTTTTCAATTTCCCATGCATTCTTAAATTTATGCTTTAAGTCCATGTTTTCCTCCTATTAAGTTTTAATTTTTATTATTTTTCATATATTGTTCATATTCTTCTGGTGAGACTACTTTAACACTATCAAGTCTTGATTTAAAATGAGCTCTAAAATTTTCTAAATATTCCTTTCTTAAAATCTCCCTTTCTTTGATTTCATCATCAGAAAGAGCTCCCTCTTTATTTTTCTTTGCTAATTCATTAATCCTATCTAATTTCTTCTTGTCAAACATTTTTTCCTCCTAAAAAACTTCTATTTATTAATAAAATAATTTATTACTTTTTATATCTAACTTATTTTTATATTCACAGAAAAACTCTTCTATATTATCACTTATTATAGATATTCCCTTTTCTAACTCTTCCATACTTGGACGAGCTATATTTATTCTAAAAAATCTATCATCCACTAGATTATCAAAAAAATAAGTCCCTGGAAGCATGGATACTCCTTTATTTAACATAAAACTTGTAAAGCTTTGTGATGTATACCCTCTTGGCAATTCTAAAAAAAAGTTTATACCTCCACAAGATTTTCTAACTTTTAATTTACCACTCAATTTATCATTAATCAAGTTTTTTGCTAACTTGTACTTATCAGTATATATCTTCTCTATATGACTTAGATAATTCTTCCAATTGAAATTCTCCATATAGTAATACATTGATTTTTGAATAAGACCTGGTGTTGATATGTCTGATGAATATTTAGCCCACAAAACTTTTTTTAATAATTCATTTGGCATTTCTACAATTCCTATTCTTAAGCCTGGCATAAGTATTTTTGAAAAACTCTTTATATATACTACCCTATTTTTATCATCATAGCTCCTGACTGTCCTATTATCCTCTGAATCAAATATAAAATCACTGATAAAATCATCTTCAATTATATAAAAATCATGCTCTTCTGCCAATTCTATTAGCTTCTTTTTTTTATATGTAGAATAAGATATACCTGTTGGATTTTGAAAATTAGGCATAATATATATAAGTCTTGGTTTTATTTTTTCCAATTTTAATTTTAAAATACCTATATCAATTCCATCATCTAACATAGGTATAGATATTATTTTTGCACCTCTACTTTTAAATACTTCAATTGCTCCATTGTAAGAGGGTTCTTCCATAAAAACAACATCAGAATAACTTATAAGCCCTTTACAAACTATATCTATACCTTGCTGTGCTCCTGAGATTATTTGAATGTTTTCTTTAGTAGTATTTATATTTTCATCACTTAAATACTCTACCATCTTTTCTCTTAACTCCTCAGAGCCTAGCCCTTCATCGTAATCAAATATTGAACTTCCATCTTTAGATAATGCCATGTTTACAGCATTTTTAAATGAATCTATAGGAAACATATCATTAGATGGATTTCCATTATCGAAATGAATTAAATCATCTCTTTGTCTAATATTCTTGTTTTTCCCTTTATCTATACCATTTTTATAAGAATTTGAATTTGATACAAAAGTTCCACTTCCTATAATTTTATATACATATCCTTCATTTTCCAAAAGCTCATATACTTTAACTATAGTAGTATTATTTACATGTAAATAATCTGATAACTTTCTTATTGGTGGAAGTTTTTCATGCTCAACTAGTTCTTTGTTTATTATTAACTGCTTTATATGATTAAATATTTGTATATATTTAGTTGACTTCCTTTCACTTAAATCTATTTTGTATTTTTCCACATTTATCACCGCTTATTGTTTTTATATTTTATTGATGCCTTAGCATATATTTGATATTATTTAGTATGTATATATAATACCAAAATTTTTATAAAAAGGGGAAATATTTATGTTTTACGACTATCACATGCACTCAAGTTTCTCTACTGATGGAAAATCTACAATGGAAGAAATGATAAAAAAATCTATAGACCTTGGTATAAATGAAATTTGTTTCACAGACCATGTCGATTATGATGTTTATGCGGATGATTCTTTTTCGATTGTTTACGAAGATTATTTTAAAAGTCTAGAAACTCTTAAAAATAGATATAAAGATAAAATATCAATAAAAAAAGGGATTGAATTTGGAGTTCAAACTCAATTAATAGATACATATAGAAAAGAAGCTCATCAATATCCATTAGATTTTATAATATGCTCTATTCATGCTATAGATACAATGGATTTATACCTTGGTAGCTATTTTGAAGGTAAGACTCAACATGAGGTCTATGAGAACTACTACCTTTATTTGTATAATATTGTTAAAAACTACAAGGATTACTCTGTTTTAGGTCATTTAGATTTAATTAAAAGATATGCACCTTATGATACCATCCTAGATGACAGACTATTTTCAGATATAATTGAAGAAACTCTCAAGCAAGCTATCTATGATGGTAAAGGTATCGAAATAAACACATCTTGCTACAGATACAACCTGCCAGATTTAACTCCATCTAGATATATCCTTCAGATGTATAAAGATTTAGGAGGAGAAATCATAACCACAGGCTCAGATTCACATCATGTAAGTCAAGTTGCATATGAATTTGATTACATATATTCATTACTAAAAAACATGGGATTTAAGTATGTATCTAAATTTAATAAAATGAAACCAGAATTTATAAAATTATAAATTTTTACACCTCCTTATGAATATATTTAAAAGATAAGGAGGTGATTTTTTTGAAAGTACCTTATTTAGTACTATCAACAGTTATTTTATTTATGTCTAACTTTGTCGTAAGAATATTTGGATTTTTATATAAAATATTCTTATCAAGAGCTTTAGGCGAAACAGGTCTAGGTATATATCATATGATTTTTAACTTTTTAATGATTTGTTTAGCTGTTACAACAACTGGAATACCTACTGCACTTAGTTGTCTAGTTGCAAAAAGAAAAGCTTTAAATGATAAGCACAACACTAATGCTTTGTTTATATCAACTTTATACATATCATTTTTTGTAGCATTAATTATATCTATAGTTGCATCTTTCAATAGTTCTTTTTTATCACTTAAGTTTCTAAAAGACCCTAAATTGAACTTATTTATACTAGCAGTTTGTCCTGCCATAGTTATAATAACACTTTCAAATGTACTTAGGGGGTATTACTACGGCATAAAGAACGTAAAAGTTCCTGCTATTGGACAAATTATTGAACAGATGGGTAAAATTCTATTTGTTTTTTTACTCGTTATGTATGTAAATGATAAGTCTATGAATTGTTATATTGCTCTTTTAGGTATATCTATTGGTGAATTGAGTAATATCATATTTATGCTCATATGTTTATGTCGAGATTCTTCATTTGACAATAAATATATTATAAGTATAAAAGATTTTTATACTTCCTCTATGGAAACATTGAAAATGTCCATACCTATAACTTGCAATAGAATGTCAAATATACTTTTACAATCTATTAGCTCTATGATGATACCATCAAGATTAGCATTATCAGGCATGACTTATCAACAATCATTAAGTATGTATGGTGTCGTCAGCGGGATGGTAATGCCATTTATATTTTTACCATTTACTGTTGGCTCAGCACTTATTGTAAATTTGATACCTACTATATCACAAGAAATGGCCTTAAGAAAACGTAAAAGTGTCCTAAAAAAAATAAAGTATTCTGTACTCCTAACTTTGTTTGTAGGTATACTATCATCAGTGTTTTTTTATTTCTTTGGAAAAGATTTATGTATACTAGTATTTAAAAATAAACTTGCTGGAGAATATTTAAAAGCTATGTTTTTAGTACCACTATTTATGTCACTAAATCAAACACTATCTGGTATTTTACATTCAATAAGAAAAGAATTAGCTTCAAGTATAAACACTATCATTGGTATGTTAATTCAGCTAGTAGCTCTATATGTATTTCTTCCCATTCCAGGACTTAATATTTATGCATACATATACACAATGACAATAGTATCAATATTTACTTGTTTATTACATACTATAGTACTTTTTAAATCTATAAAATCTATACATTAGTTATAAATAACGTGAAGGCTACCAATGTAAATCATCTACTATTGGTAGCCTTCCTTAAATGATTTTTATTTATAATTTAAACTGTCTATATATCTACCTATCTATCTGTGGCAACCTGAATTTCCACTTCCATGATTAGGTCCACATTGCGAAAAATCACATACTTTAGAGAAAGTATCAACAAGTCTTGGTTGGATTGGGTTTGGTGATGCTAAAACTACTATTTGTTCACTTATTAATGTGCTAACTGTTTCTTGTAAGCAAAGTACTAAATCTATATCATTTGGTATAATTAATTCATACATAGGTTCACAACATTCATTACATTCTAATTTTAATATAGATTTTCCTATACAATCTACAGTTAAGTTAGTTTGGTATTCTTGTCTTAAAGTGACAGCTCTTCCGTCAGCTGGCAAGCATATTGGTGCTGAAAGTGTGTTAAAAGTAAATTCTACAAAATCAACTCTTCTCTTACATCCACCTCCTGCTCTAACTGCTGGGAAAGCTAATGCAACGAATTCTGTACATCCACATCTACCTCTTAGTTCTAATACTAGATTACGAACTGCTACAGTTAAGCCTCTTTGTTTATAAGCTACTGATTTGCCTTTTCCTTGTCTACAACATTCAGCGTTTCTTTCTCCACATACTGCATATTCAAAAGTTGTTTCACAGTTTCTTCCTATTATATCTCCTAATGGATCTAAATCGAAATCTTCTAAAGTTGTCATTCCTGTGTCTATAACTATTCCATCATTACTTAAGCATATTTTATCTATAGTTACACTTGCTCTACCTGCACTTGGAACTGAACCAAATACTTCTACTACTTCTGTTTCAAAAGTTAATGGTTCTCCATTTGGTCCAGTTGCATCTGTAAATGTTTGGAATTGCATAGTATCAAAAATTCTATTAGCTTCTATTGCAAATGGAACTGCATTTGCTACAGAAAAGTTTCTTGGAGATATAGGATTACAGCAGTTTGGTCCACATTTGTTTTCAAAACATTCATCTGAATCCATTTGGCATGGTTCACAATCACATTTACAATTATCATGGCATCCACAATTGTCATCACATGGATTAGGTTTGCATGGATTAGGTTTACATGGATTGCATGGATTAGGTTTACAATCATCATGACAATCACAATTATTATCATTGTTACATCCATTATGATGATGTGATTTTTTGAATCCTCTCATCTCATCTGAACTTATTTCATCTGTATACACTTCTTCTTCATTCATTGTAGACATTGGCTGATTTAGCATTCTTCTTTTATTTTTTTTGTAATCTTGCATTTTTCATTGCCCTCCCTGTAAGCGATTCTTATTAAGTCTTCGGCTTTTTATAGCCTAATTAATACTATGCACTTATAATCCTAATTGTTACTTAGCTTTTTAAATTTCTCAATAATTAGGTATATTTGGTAGAAAAATGCATTTTAATAAAAAAAAGTACTACTATTTAAAATAGTAGCACTTTTTTTGTCCCGAAACACCGGTGGCTAAGTAAATTCACACCCTAGGCACTCCCAGGTGGGTGACTTGCCAGTAACCTTTAACGTCCAAACTAAACAGGCATGTTATAATTTACTAGACACGGTCTCCCGTATTTCATTTGTAGGTTGAATTTAAAAAAGCCTTATCGTATGTTTCAGGATTTCATATTATTATTATATAATAAATTTTGAATTTTTTAAAGTGGTTTTATATAGTAATTAAGATAATCTTATTCTAGTATTACTTTTTCTTCCTTTTCTCTTTATGTATTTAGTTAATTATTACTTTCTCTTAGCTTTACTTCTAGTATTTTTTTCATTACGATTATGTTCATGCTTTTGTTCATTAACATCATATAATTCTTCATCATATACTATATTTTCATCATTTTCTGCATACTCATGGTCTGTTTCTTCATCTTCTGTTAATTCTTCTTCATTATCATCTATCTCATCTTCATAATCTAATTCTTCATCTTCATATGTTGACTCTTCATCTTCTTCATTATTATCTTCATATTCATCATCATCATCATTATTACTATCATCACCTCTTAAAAGATTTCCTAGCAGTTTAAGATTATTCATACTACCTAGATTATTTATATTTGCCAAAGAACTTAAACTAAATCCACCTTCACCAAAATCATCAGGTAAAAACAATTCTGCAAATAAATCTATCTTTTTTTTCATTCCTATAGCCTTTTCAACAGAATTTTTTCTCTTTTCTGGAAATACATCTATAATTTCTTTTATCATCATATTTTTTTTGTCTTCACTATCCATTTTTCTAAAAAAATCTGTTTCCTCTTCAACATCTACCACATCTATATTGTTAAGTTTCTTTATGCCTCTAACTAAGTCCAAAATACTTTCTATTTTTACTAGTATTTTCCTTTCATCTCTTGACATGTATTTTTTAGTTCTTGTTATTATTTCCATTCCCATTTCTAGGTCTTCTTCACTCAAATCCATAAGTCTTAGACCTCTTTTTATATCATTTGCATCAAACCTTAAAGTTTCATGTATAGCTTTTGATAATTTCTCATTTGAATTTTTTTTGTTTTTTCTGGCTCTATTATTTTTTTTTGATTTATCTTTATCATCAAATATAGAGATATTACCATTACTCAATGCAATCACTCCAATCAAAAATAGTAAGTTATTCAAGACAATTCCCCCTTATATTATATAATTGCCCTATATTAAAGTATGTTTTTCATATTTTAATGTTCCATTTTTAAAGCTCAGTGCATATATATTATCTATAAGAATTTTTATTTATATTATATATCACTCACAATTCACCACTTCAATATTATTTCTATATATAAATAGTATGAATATAATTCAATATATATTTATAGAAAGGGGTTTTTTTATGAAAAAAATAGATACAGATTCATTAGAAAAGATGGCTAAGCAAAAAAATATTGACAAGGATAAGATAGAAAAGATTGCTGATAATTACAAAGGGAAATCAGAAAGTGAACTTATGGAGGAACTTATAAAGATAGGTAAGAACCTAGATGGAAGAGAGGAAGTAGTATCAAAATTCAAAGCATTTTTAGATGACAATCAACGTAAAAAATTAGATACTATAATGGATAAAATATCAGATGCAGAGACTCAAAGAGATACTAAACCTGCTAAAACTAAAAAGACTAAGCAACCAACTAAAGGTAAATCAAATACACCTGCACCAAAAAATACACCAAATAATCAACAAAAAAAATCTAAGAGTATATTTAAGAAAACTAAAAAATCCAATCCTCATGAATAAACAAAAATAAACTACTTTTAAGGCTTAAAGTTATTATTTTTAACTAAAATATTTTAATTGCATATTATTTAAACTAAAAATCAGGTAGTGTTTTAAACACTACCTGATTGACTTTAATAACTTTATTTCTTTCTCTCTATAACACTTTCTCTATCAACAATTTGATAAGGTAATTCTATTTTCTTGTTTTCAATTAATTCTTTATTGATTAATTTAATAACCATTCTTATTGCTACTGCTCCCATATCATATAAAGGCTGATAAACTGTAGTAAGCTTAGGCCTATACATCTTAGCTATCTTAACATCATTAAATCCTGCAACTGATATGTCTTCTGGAACCTTATATCCAGCATCACAGATAGCATTTATAGCTCCTATAGCAGCCTCATCACCCGTAACAAAGGCTGCATGAGGTATTATTCCTTCATCCAATAATTCTTTCATACTATGGTATCCACTTTCATAATCAGTTCCACCATATTTGATTAAACTCTTGTCCAACTCTATATTATTACTTGAAAGTGCTTCTTCGTAGCCTGAAAGTCTTTCCATTTCTAAAACAGTATCATCTTTACTTGTCATTATAAAAGCTATCTTTTCATGACCTTTCTTTATAAGATGTTCTGTCATATCAAAAGTAGCTTCTTTATTACTAGTGCTCACTGTGTATATATCATAATTTCTAGCAGTTTTACTTATATATGTTGCTGGTATACCACAATTTTGTATATAGTTGATATGCTCTTGTTCAACTACCCATGAAATCATAACTATACCTTCTACTTGTTTTGCTCTTAATAGATTTATACTCTTTAACTCTTGTTCTTTATCAGAGTATGTATTAGCTAAAAGAATATCATAATCATACATTTTAGCAACTTCTTCTATTCCATTTAATATCTCATTAACAAAAGAATCTGAAACTTCTGGAACTATTACCCCTATTAATTGACTCTTTTTAGTTACTAAGCTTCTTGCAAGTGGATTTGGAATATATCCAGTTTCTTTTATAACCTCTAAAACTTTTTGTTTGACTTCATCAGTCACAGGTTTTGAATCATTTATAACTCTAGATACTGTAGATATTGACACGCCTGCTTGTTTAGCAACATCTTTTATCGTTATATTACTTTTCATTTTCATCCTCCTAATTTTGCTAAATTTATCTAAATCTGAACCAAATTTATACAGGTTCTTATTTTAACTATATTTATATAAGTTCTTATTTTACCATAAAAGCAAGTACATTTAAATACATTATATTTTATATTATACCCTATATTCAACAATTTTAATAATATTCATTCTTAATTTAAATTACATTAAAAAATAAAATAAAAAAATGCTGGTATAAAACATACCAGCATTTTTTCACTTTAACAGTTTAGTTTTAGCAGCCGCAGCCACAACCATCATCACCATCAAAGAATCCACCACATGAACAAGTTATTAATAATAGTATTAAGAATGGTATCCATGACATTATATCGATATCTCTCCAACAATCTTCAAAAGCTAAGAATAGGAAGAATAATACGATTATCCACCATCCTCCCCCACCAAAACATCCATCGTTTCCAAAAAATCTATCTAACATAATAAACTCCTCCTTTTTTAATAATTACTACTCTTATTCTAAACATCCACTACAGCAGCAAAGTATTAATAAAACTATTAAGAATGGAATCCATGCCATTATGTCAAATTCTGCCCAGCTCTCTCCAAAAGCTAAAAATAGGAAGAATAGTACGATTATCCACCATCCTCCTCCACCAAAACATCCATCTTCTCCAAAGAATCTATCTAACATTCCACGTTACCTCCTGTTGATATTTTGTTGAGCTTTTCGCTCCTAACATATACTATGCATTTGGTTTCCATTTTGCTAATGTATTTTTATTATTTTTTTATTTTTTTTATCTTAACTAAAAAAGGCAAAACCATAACTTGTATAAGTTACTGGCTCTGCCTATTTAATAATCAATATTTTTTAGCAACAACAACCATCATCGAAGTTAAATAACAACAATACTATTAATATAACCCATATCCATATATTGTCATCGCATAATAAGTCTTCTAAAATGTCTGTACATAATAATAAGAATACTATAACTATTATTATCAACATTTTATTACTAAAAAATCCTTCGCATCCTCCAAAGAAACGTTCCATATTGTCTTCTAATTTTGTCATAACTAATCCTCCTTGAATCATTAAGAGACTAACTTTTGTCTCTTTAATTAAATATATGTAGTAATAGACAGATAAGTTACTTCTAAAAAGTTTTTATTGATTAATTTATTTATTTCTTTTTCTCCTAGTTTATTGTATCTATCAACTTCATCTAAATAATCCTTTTTTTCTTCTGATATAGTATAAATTAAACTTTCTATTGATTTTACTTTGTATTCTTTATATCTTTCTATCAAGAAGGATGTTTTTGAATTTTCTATGCCTTTCTTTACATGCATTAATCTTGATATATAATCGTCCTTTTCATTAGATACATAGCTTTCCTTCTCTGCTACATCTTCAAGAATTAAATTGGTTTCCATTACATAGTCCTCTATTCGTTGCATATCTAAAGTTATTGAATTATAATAAAAATTTACTGCTATAAGTAAAAATATTCCTACAGATGTTAGTAATAAGCCTACATATTTCATAGCATTTCCTCCTAAGTTATATTTGTTATCAATAAAGTTTATTCATCAAATAAGACTTTATTACTACCTTTATAAAATTTTATTATTTTTTACTAATTGCATATTGAAAAATTTTTGATATTATATTAAACTAACATTAAAATTAATTAAAACTGCTGTAGGAGGCTTAAAATGTTTGAAAAAATAAAAGAAATAATAGCAGAACAATTAGGGTTAGACAATTTAGATGAAATAACTATGGAAGCATCTTTAATGGAAGATTTAGAAGCTGATTCATTAGATGCTGTTGAGATTATAATGGCTCTTGAAGATGAATTTGGTATAGAAATACCAGATGAGGAAGCTGAAAACTTTAAATGTATTGGTGATATATGTAAATATATCGAAGAAAATAAATAACATCATTTTGTCTACAAATATAAATAGTCTGTGTATACTTCTACTTAATATTTCTATTAGAAGTTTACACAGACTAATCTACATTTTATTTATAACTATATTAACTATACATTTCTTCTAACTTAATTTATATCCAATCATATAAATTACTCAAATTAAGATTACTTTTCTTCATAAAATGTTACATTCTTTATTACTATATCTATAGTTCCATCTTGATTTTGCTTTACAGTATATTTCATTGGGTCTTCAAAATCAGTTAGGTTCCCTTTTATATCAAAGCCATTATCAGTTTTTATACTTCTCTTTTTGAGCTTTTTCTCAACCCATTTTTTATCTATGCTAAAACCTTCATCAAGACCTTTTTCTTCCATATGCTCTTTAAAACTACCTTTTAATTCTTCATCCTTAATTGAATTATCAACAAAATCATTTATATCAATTTCATGTTTTTCTTTTAATGTATAATTTAATATACTTCTTACATCTTCTGCTTGTTTTATATCATTACTAAGAGCATTAGTTATCCAATTTTCGGCTGTATTTTTAAATACTTTTGTCTTATACTTATCATCATCTATTTTTTTAGCATGCAAAAATTCTGTTACAAACTTTGATTCTGAACCCTCTTTTTCTGCATCTTTGTCTAAGAGTCTTAGATGAAACTCATCATTCATTCCACTTAATCCAATTAAAGCTCCTTGTTTTTGTCTTAAAGTTTCTGGAATACCAATTTCATTTGATACCATTTGAATATTAAATTTATCATCTACAAACTCAATTGAATGAGTATACAATTTTTTATAATCTAATTTCAATATAGCAACACTCTTTTCATCTTTTACAGTATACAAGCAAATTGCCAAATCACAAGATTCTAATGCTACATTAATCTTCATAACATCAAACAGATAAGATGCTATTTCTTTAGAGTTTTTTAAAAATGAACTTTCATCATATATTATTTGTTCACAACAATTTTTAATTAAATTGTCATTATAATCTTTAAAAATCCCTTTTCTTAAATCTTCATCCTTTGAAATTCTCTTTATTGCTTTTTGAAAAAATCCATCTACTTCTTGATTAACTTTACCTTCAAAATCATTTAATATTGGAACATCACTATTCTTATCCAAAACATGTATTATAAATTTATGTATTATCATATATATCACCCCATCTATCTTAATTTCGATATTAACTCTTGCATATCCTTTGGTATATCTGTTTTAAATTTTAAAATTTCTTTTGTTCTTGGTTGTTCAAACTCTAAGCTATATGCATGAAGAGCTTGCCTATTTATAAGATTTCCATCTATATAACCATATAACTCATCACCTATTATTCCATGACCTATATGAGCCATATGAACCCTTATTTGATGTGTTCTACCAGTTTCTAGCTTTACTTCTAGTACAGTTGCATTTTTTAATCTTTCTACTACTTTATAATGAGTAACAGATGCTTGCCCTCTTTCATCTATTACTCTCTTTATTGAATCCTCTTCAGGTCTATAAATTGGTTCATTTATAGTTCCCTCATCTTCATCTATAATCCCATTCACTACTGTTATATATGTTTTTTCAACTTTGTTTTCACTCATTGATGTAGACAAAGTATGGTGGGCATAAGCATTTTTTGCTACTATAACAAGTCCTGAAGTGTTCATATCAAGTCTATTTACAAATCGTATTTTTACATTTTCTTTATGCTTCTCTATATAATAACTAATACCATTTGCTATTGTATTATCATAGTGACTTTTAGTTGGATGAACTACCATAAATGGTGGCTTATTTACCATAATTATATCAAAATCATCATATATTATTTGTAAATTTAAATCTTGTGGCTCAAAATTTGCTTTTTCTTCTTCTATTTTTACCTCTATTAAATCCCCACGAGACACTTTTAAACTTGGCTTTTTATATACACCATTTACTAATACACTTTTTTCTCTTTTCATTTTTGATAGTGACCTAACCGAAAAATTTAGCTTGTCCAGCAAAACTTCTTTTAGAGTCATTTCTTCTTCATTTGTATAGGATATAAGATTATATTTTTGATTTTCTTTTTTAAACAAACTTTTACCTACTTTCTTTTATATCTTCAAAACCATGATATTATATATTTTACACTATTTTTGTTTAATAGATAATAATTATTTTTTAACCATAAAAACCTGTAAGAATAACAAATAGTTACTCTTACAGGTTAAGTTCATGGTTAAATGTTTAATTTTTAAAAATTATAATCTAAAACTATCTTTTAACTATTAAAGTAGTTCCCATTCCACCACCTATACAAAGTGTAGCTAAACCAGTTTTAGCATCTCTTCTCTTCATTTCATATAAAAGTGTAGTAAGTATTCTTGCTCCTGAGCATCCTATTGGATGTCCTATAGCTATTGCTCCACCGTTAACATTAACTTTAGCCATATCTATGTTTAAATCTTTTACTACGGCTATAGATTGAGCAGCAAATGCTTCATTAGCTTCAACTAAATCTATATCTTCAATAGTCATATTAGCAGCTTCTAAAGCTTTTTTAGTTGCTGGAACTGGTCCATAACCCATTATTGTAGGGTCAACACCAGCTGTTCCATAAGAAACTATAGTTGCAAGAGGTTCTATTCCTAATTCTTCAGCTTTTTCTTTAGCCATTACTACTAACATAGCAGCACCATCATTGATTCCTGATGCATTACCAGCAGTAACTGTTCCATCTTTTTTAAATGCAGGTCTTAATTTAGCAAGTTTTTCTATTGTAGTACCAGGTTTAATATACTCATCTTTGTCTACTACAGTGTCACCTTTTCTTCCTTTTATAACCACTGGAACTATTTCTTCGTCAAATTTTCCTTCAGCTTGAGCTTTTTCAGCTTTATTTTGACTTGCAAGGGCTAATTCATCTTGTTCTTCTCTAGTTATATTCCATTGCTCTGCTATATTTTCAGCAGTTATACCCATGTGATAGTTATTGAATATGTCTGATAATCCATCTTTTATCATTGAATCAACAAAAGCAGTATCACCCATTCTTGCACCATATCTAGCACTTGGTACTAAATAAGGAGACATACTCATGTTTTCAGCTCCACCAACTAGCATTATATCAGCGTCCCCTAATGCTATAAGTTGAGATGCCATTGAAACAGATCTTAATCCAGAACCACAAACTATATTTATAGTCATAGCTGGTTTTTCTACTGGTATTCCTGCACCTAATGCTATTTGTCTTGCTATATTTTGACCAAGACCTGCTGTAAGTACTCCTCCTAAAAGTGATTCATCTATCATATCTGGAGTTATATTAGCTCTTTTTATAGCTTCTTTAGCTGCTGTTATACCTAAGTCTACTGCTGAAACTGATTTAAATGCTCCTCCAAAACTTCCTACTGCTGTTCTAGCTGCACTGGCAATTACTACTTCTCTCATATTCATTACCCCCATTAAATTAGATTTTTATCAGATTTTTGAGATTGTTTTTTTTTAGACAATATCAGTTAAATTTTTTAGATTTCAGTTCTTATTTATTATAATCATAGAATCCTATTTTAGTTTTTCTTCCTAATTGATTAGCTCTAACCATTTTAGCTAAAAGTGGATGAGGTCTATATTTAGTGTCTCCAAATTCAGTGTATAAAACGTTCATTATAGCTAAAACAACATCTAATCCTATTAAATCACCTAATGCTAAAGGTCCCATTGGATGGTTTGCACCTAGTTTCATAGCTTCATCTATTTCTTCTTTACTTGCAACGCCATCTGCATATATACCAACAGCTTCATTTATCATAGGTATAAGTATTCTGTTTACTACAAATCCAGGAGATTCAGATACATCTACTGGTACTTTATTGATACTCTTAGATAATTCAAATACTGTATCAAAAGTAACTTTTGATGTTAATTGACCGCTTATAACTTCAACTAATTTCATCATAGGAACTGGATTGAAGAAATGCATTCCTATAACTTTATCTGCTCTATTAGTAGAAGAAGCTATTTCTGTTATAGATAATGATGAAGTATTTGTTGCTAAAATAGTATCGTCTTTACATAACTCATCTAATAATTTAAAAACATCTTTCTTTATGTTCATATCTTCTACAGATGCTTCTATTATTAAGTCCATGTCTTTCAAATCTTCATAGTTAGTAGTTGAACTAACATGACTTAATATTTCTGCTTTTGTAGCTTCGTCCATTTTTCCTTTAGTAACCAATTTAGTTAAATTTTTATCTAATAAGCCTAAACATTTATCTATAGCACCTTGAGTTCTACTCTTTAAACATACATCATGACCACAACTTGCAAAAGTTTGTACAATACCACTTCCCATAGTTCCACTACCTATTACAGCTAATTTCATAGTTATAACCTCCTGTTATTTTAGTATTTATATTCTGTTAACTAGATTAAAGTATTTATTCAATCTAGTTAACAGCAAATATATTTTTAATTAGATTTGTTTATCCTTTTATAAAGTTAGCTTCTCTTTTTTCAATAAAAGCTGACATTCCTTCTTTTTGGTCTTTAGTTGAAAAACAAAGTCCAAAGAAATTAGATTCTATATCTATTCCAGTATCTATATCAGTTTGAGCACCAAGTTGTATAGCTTCTTTAGAGTATCTAACTGCAAGTTGAGCATTTTTAGCTATTGTTTTAGCTAGTTTTTCAACTTCTTCCATTAAAGCTTCTGGCTCGACAACTTTATTTACTAGCCCTATTTTTTCAGCTTCATCAGCTTTTATAACTTGACCTGTAAAGATTAATTCTTTTGCTTTTGCCAGTCCAACCAGTCTTGTAAGTCTTTGAGTTCCTCCATACCCTGGAGTTATTCCAAGAGTTACTTCTGGTTGCCCAAATTTAGCTTTAGCAGATGCAATTCTTATATCACAAGCCATTGCTAGTTCGCATCCTCCACCTAAAGCAAATCCATTTACAGCTGCTATTATTACTTTTTTACTATCTTCTATTTCTCTAAAAGCTTTAGCTCCTAGAAGACTAAAATCTTTAGCAGCTACGGCATCTAAATCTTTCATATATGCAATATCTGCTCCAGCTACAAATGCTTTTCCTTCCCCTGTCAGTATTACTACATCAATAGTTTCATCATTATTAATATCAGCAAATACTTCATAAAGTTCTTCTAAAGTTTTTGAATTTATTGCATTAAGGGCTTTAGGTCTATTCATTTTCACTGTACATATATTTTCATTTACTTCAACAGCTATATTCTCATAAACTTTAACATCGCTTGTACTCATAATACCCTCCCCAAGAAATTAGTTAGCTAAAACTTCACCTTTTTCTTTTGCAACACTTAATTGACTTATAAGTTCTGGAAGTACTTTGTGAACATCTCCAACTATACCAACATCAGCATATTTAAATATTGGAGCTTCTGGATTTTTGTTTATAGCAACTATAAACTCAGCATCTTCCATACCAGCTATATGTTGTATTGCTCCAGATATACCACATGCTATATAAAGGTCTGGTCTTACAGTTTTACCAGTTTGACCAACTTGTCTTGCTTTATCTAACCATCCTGCATCTATAGTTGCACGAGAACCAGAAACTTCTCCACCTATAACTTCAGCTAATTCATAAAGTATATCTAAATTTTCTTTTCCGCCCATTCCACGTCCAGCAGAAACTAATATTTTAGCATCTTCTATTTTAACTTGTTTTTTAGCTTCTTTTATTATTTCTACAACTTGAACTAATTTGTCAGCCTCAGTAAATTCTACTTTAAAACGATTAATTACAGCTTCTCTAGTTTCATCAACTTCATTTTTCTTCATAACGCCTGGTCTAACTGTAGACATTTGAGGTCTGAAATCTTTGCAAACTATTGTTGCCATTATATTTCCACCAAAAGCAGGTCTTGTCATTAATAATAATTTTGTATCTTCAGCTACTGCAAGTCCTGTACAGTCAGCAGTAAGTCCTGTATGTACTCTAGCAGATACTCTAGGTGCTAAATCTCTACCTATTGAAGTTGCTCCAAATAATACAACTATTGGGTCCGCTGCTTTTATTGCTTCATATGCAGCCTTTGTATATGGTTCAGTTGTATACACTGCTAAAGCTTCATCATCTACTACTATTACTTCATCAGCTCCATAATGTGCTAATGTATCTATTAAATCTTCTACCTTACTACCTAAAAGTAATGCAGAAACTTTTGTATCATAATCTTTGGCTATTTCTGTTGCCTTTCCTAATAATTCTAAAGAAACAGTTTGAATTACATTTTCTCTTTGTTCTATTACTACTAAAACATTACCCATTCTTTATCCCCCCTTAATTATATGATATATTTTTCTTTTAATTTATCTATAATAATTCCAGCTGATGCTTTTGCATCTTCGTTGTATATTGTACCAGCTGGTTTAACTGATTTCGTAAATGATTTAAATACGCTAGTTGGAGAACCTTTTAGACCTAAGTTAGAAGGGTCAACTTCTATATCTTTTACAGTCCAAGTTTCTACTACATCATTTTCAAAAGAATCATATATTCTTCCAACCTTCATGTATCTTGGTGTGTTCATATCTTTAAGAGTTGTTATAAGGCATGGCATTTTAACTTTTAAGTCATGACAACAATCTTCAAATTGTCTTTTTACTAAAACATATTCGCCTTCAGTTTTTATTTCTTCAGCATATGTTATTGATGGAAGTTTTAAATGTTCAGCTATTTGAGGTCCAACTTGTGCAGTATCACCATCTATAGCCTGTCTTCCAGCTATTATAATATCAAAATCTATATTTTTTAATGCTCCTGCTAATGCTGATGAAGTTGCCCAAGTATCAGCACCTGCAAAGGCTCTATCTGTTAATAATATTCCTCTATCTGCACCCATTGCTAAAGCTTCTTTTAAAGCCATATCTGCTTGAGGAGGTCCCATTGTTATTACAGTTACATGAGCTCCCATTTCTTCTTTTAATCTTATCGCTTCTTCTAAACCTGCTTTATCATCAGGGTTTATTATACTTGGTACTCCATCTCTAATTAAAGTACCTGTATTAGGATCTAGTTTAACTTCTGTTGTATCTGGAACTTGTTTTATACAAACGACTATCTTCATAAATCCTTCCTCCATATCTATTTTAATATCGACCTATTGTGTATATTTTAATATCTCTATTTTAATAATTTTCCTGAAATAACCATTCTTTGAACTTCACTAGTTCCTTCATATATTTCAGTTATCTTAGCATCTCTCATCATTCTTTCTACTGGATAATCACGAGTGTATCCATATCCACCATGAAGTTGTACAGCTTTTGTAGTAACTTCCATAGCTGTTTCTGCTGCAAATAATTTTGCCATTGCTGCTTCTACTCCATAAGGTTTTCCTAAGTCTTTATTTATAGCTGCTTGATATACAAGATGTCTAGCCGCTTGTATTCTAACTTCCATATCAGCTAATTGGAATTGTGTATTTTGGAATTTTGATAGTGGTCTACCAAACTGTACTCTTTCTTTTACATATTTAACTGTTTCATCAAGAGCACCTTGTGCTAAACCTAAAGCTTGTGCTGCAATACCAATTCTACCACCATCAAGAGTAGACATTGCTATCTTAAATCCTTGGCCTTCTTTTCCAAGTAAATTTTCTTTAGGTATTCTACAATCTTCAAATATTAATTCACTAGTAGCTGAACCTCTTATACCCATTTTCTTTTCTTTAACACCAAAGCTAAATCCAGGAGTTCCTTTTTCAACTATAAATGCTGAAATTCCTCTATTACCCTTAGATTTATCAGTCATTGCCATTACTACATATATGTCACCAGCTATTGCATTTGTTATAAATATTTTTGAGCCATTAAGTATGTATTCATCTCCATCTAAAACAGCAGTAGTTTGTTGTCCAGACGCATCTGTACCAGCATTAGGTTCAGTAAGACCAAATGCTCCTAATTTTTCACCACTTGCTAATGGTCTTAAGAATTTTTGTTTTTGTTCTTCATTACCATATTGATATATAGGCCATGAACCAAGAGATGTATGAGCTGATAATATAACTCCTGTAGTTCCACAAACTCTAGACAATTCTTCAACAGCCATTATATAACCTACAGTGTCTCCACCTTCTCCACCATACTCTTTTGGATACGGTATACCCATCATTCCTGCCTTTGCCATTTTTTCCACTGTTTCATAAGGAAATCTTTCTTCTTCATCAAGCTCTGTTGCTAAAGGTTTAACTTCATTTTCAGCGAAGCTTACATATAACTCTTTAAGCATCTGATATTTTTTAGAATTTAAATCCATAATAGCCTCCTCAGTATTTTATAAATATTTTATTTTCATTTATTAATTAAAATCTCGGCAACATCTATAATAAAGTATTTGAGTATACGTCGAGAAATTTATAACCTTAATTAAAGTCCGCCCTATATTTATATGCAATTATATTAACCGATTATGACATTAATTTAATTATAAATTGTTAATTTAAAGTCAACTGTTCTTAAAAAAAATCTCGCTTTTTGGAATTTTGTGAAATTTCAAGCTAGAATAAGACTTCTCTCACAATGGTTATAGATAAAATAATTTGTTTATGATGTTCATTCTAGGGTATATCAATAGTAAATGTTATGTATATTAGTATTTCAACCCATATATAAATTTTTTCTATCATATCAAAATTATTTTAATAGAGCTAAATAATCATATTTTTTCGTGATTATTTTTGTTTTTTAAATATCTTACATTTATAATAGTATCACTCAAAGGATAATTTTTCAATAATTTCTAATTATTTTTTTAACAATATTTACTACATTTTTTCCATTTTTTTGTCATTTTTTTATTATTTTGAAGAAAAATCAGAATTTTTTAACTTTTTTTTGGATTATTAGTTTAAATTAGATTTTTCTCTTAGATTTATAAATATTTTCCACATAAAAATATCCCCACACAGACTGTATACAGGGATATTTTTTTACTAATTTTCATTATATTTTTTACCAATTTTTACAAACATCTACCCATTTCTCACACTTAGAAAATTTCTCCATTTCATCACATGTAAGTTCTATTGCTGAATTACTGCTACCACATGCAGGAAATACTGTATCAAATCTCTTCATTGAATCATCTAGATATACTTTTAAAGGATTTTTTAAACCAAATGGACAAACACCACCAATAGCATGTCCAGTAAAATCTAGAACTTCTTCTGGTGCTAACATTTTAGCTTTACAACTAAACTCATCCTTGTATTTTTTATTATCAATCTTAGCATCTCCAGCTGTAACAATTAAAATTGCATCCTCTCCTATTTTAAATGAAAGAGTCTTAGCGATTCTAGCTGGAATAACTCCTGCTGCTTCTGCCGCAAGTTCTACAGTAGCACTAGATTGTTCAAACTCTAGTATGCTATCTTCCCTTCCAAATTCTTTAAAATACTCTCTTACATTGCTTATTGACATTGAACACCCTCCTAGCCTGAATATTTATAAATTTCATACTATTTTAATTATATATGCAATAACTTTATTTTTCAATTTTTTCAAATTACTCCATAACATTAGAATTCCATACATCATTATTTTTTCTAACTACTAGATATAAACCTTTTGCGATAGGCATTTCCACAGTAAATTCGCCCTTATATTCTACACTCATACCAGAGTCATTAAAATACCTGTAGTCAAAGTTTAACCCCTTTGGAATCACAAAATCGACATAACCTTGATTATTCGACTTTATCCCATAGTTTAAGGTTTTTTCAGTTATAGAATTTTTTTCATTAAACAAATCTATATTTACATAATAAGAGCATTTATTCTCTCCTTTTTTACTCTCAATACAATTCTCAAATCTCATTTTTGCACTGTTTAATCTATATCTGTATTTACTATTATTACTTATTTTGAATCTTATAACAGTACCAATTTCTTCGCTTCTTCTGCTATCAAAATCAAAAACAATTTCCTCTAAATGATTTATTTCATAATCTTTGACACTTACCATATCTCTATATGCTAATTTATTTATAGCTATGAATAGTGTAAAAACTCCCAAAATAAAAATTGAAACTTTTATAAACTTATTCATTTCTAATCTCCTTATATTTTACGCTATAATATTAATTAAAAACTTTTATAATTAAACTTATTTTTTTTTGAAATCTTAATAGAAAAATACATAGATATTATAAAAATCATTATAGTCAAAAATGTAATACTATATAGATTTATATATCTAGTATTAGTCATATCAGTAATATAATTTGAAAGGTATACGCCTCCTACCTTACTATAATTAACATGCTTTACTTGATATACTATCATACTAACCATTCTTAAAATACTCCCATATACAAAATAAACTAAAATACTTATTATTAATCCACAAATTTTCATTTTGCCATATCCAAATTTAAAAAATAAAGGAAGTACTATTGATAAAATTGCTAAAAATATATTTATAGAAAAGAACACATCATTTAAAACCATGCTTCTAAAAAACACTAATGATGTCAATTTACTTATTAAAGATGCAATTGTTGTTATAAAAATTATTAATCCCACACCTAATAAATACTTTGAATACACTATATCTTCAATACTAACTGGCATACTTCTTATAAATATTCTTGAATCACTTTCATAATCACATTCAAATGTATTTACAAAAATCAAATAACTTATGACAACACTTACAGTATAATACGAAATTGAATTAAGGAAAAAATAAAAAATAAAAAATAGCAATATGTACTTCAAATTACGAATCCCATCTGAACTAACTCCTACTATTAAATCTTTTCTTATCAAATTGAACATTATTTCACCTCATTTACATAATAATACATTAGTTCTTCTATAGTAGGATTTTTAACTTTATGTTTATCAATTTCTATCAATAAGCTTTTTACTTTTAAGCTATCTCCAACTTTTAGTAGTGCTTCACTATAATATTTATACTCTTTTACACCCACTATATTTTCTTTAATTTCGTCTAATTCTGCTTTATTTGCCCTAATTATTTTATATTCCTGCTCTATCATATCTTTCTTTATTGTAAAAATTTGATTTCCTTTATTTACAAAAATAAGATAATCCGCAATCCTAATTAAATTATCAGTATTGTGAGTTGAAATTATTACACTACTACTTCCATTTTTCACAAAATCTTTTAGATACTGCATTATTTCTTTTCTTACAATTGGGTCTATTCCAGCGGTTGGTTCATCCAAAATAAGTAGTTTTGCATTATGGCTAAGTGCATTTGCTAGCATAAGCTTCTCAGATTGTCCTTTGGATAAATTCTTAATATGTATATTTTCTTCTATTTCAAATTTTTCAAGATATTCATCAAATCTTTCTCTATCAAAATTACTATAAAATAAAGATACTATTCTTCTAAACTCTTTCACCTTCAAATGCGGATAAAATTGTAAAGAATCATATACAAAACCAATATTGTTTTTAAAACTTACTGGAGAGTTGTCAATTGTTTCATTACAAAGTTCAATTTCACCTTCATCAGCATCAATAATCCCCATTATAATTTTTATTAAAGTTGTCTTTCCAGAACCATTTGGTCCTATAACTCCAATAATCTCTCCTTCTTTTAATTCCAAGTTTATATTATTTAATTTAAATTTACCTAATTTTTTTGTGATATTTTTTACCTTAAACACGTCTTCACCTCTTATGTAATTTTTTATACCCCCTATACATATTTTAACACATTCACAACAAGCTAGGTCATTTATAAATTTATAAATTAAGAGTTATAAAACTATGTTATAATACAAAGTATGAAGAGGTGAATATATGAAAAGAATTATAACTATAAATGCAAACCAATTAAATAAGTCCCTTGAGACTAAAGAACTCTTAACTAGAAAACTTGTCAACGCTGGCTTTGAGGTGTATTCAGATATTTATCCAGATACAGAACTTATTATATCAATTGGCGGTGATGGCTCTTTTTTAAGAACAGTTAGAGATTTCGATTTTCCTGAAATTCCCATAATGGGTATAAATACAGGACATCTGGGATTTTTTCCTGATATTTTACCAGATAAGATTGATAGCTTTATTGAAGCTTATATAAAAAAGGATTATATTATTCAAGAAATGTCACTTCTTAATGCTGAAGTATATACAACTACTAGCGGCTCTAACATGCTTGCTGTAAATGAAGTTGTTATAAGAGGAGACAAGTCTAGAACTATACATCTTAATCTAAGCCTTGATGATAAACATATACAAAATTTTAGTGGAGATGGTATGATTATTTCTACTTCCACAGGTTCAACCGCCTACAACTATTCTGCTGGTGGTAGTATTGTTGATATAAAACTTGAACTTATGCAGATTACACCTTTACATCCAATAAACACTAATGCATATAGATGTTTTACATCAAGTATAATATGTTCAAATGAATCTGTTATAAAAATTGCACCAGAATACAGATTTGAAGATTCATTATTGATTGTTGTTGATGGTGTTGAACACAGATTTAGACAAATTGAAAATATAAAAGTTAGCATGTCTGATGCAAAAATAAAATTACTTAGGATGTCAAATTACGAATTTTGGCATAGAGTATCTGAAAAATTTTTATAGACTGCACTTAGGAGGATTTTAATATGAAAATAGGAATAATGAGTGATACTCATGGTAGTTTACTTTACTTTGAAAAAGCATTAAATGTATTATCTGATTGTGATATTCTTTTACATGGAGGAGATGTATTATATCATGGTCCTAGAAATGATATTCCAGAAGGATATAACCCTAAAAAATTTATTGAAGTATTAAACAAATTAGAAAATATTATAATTGTTAAAGGTAACTGTGATGCAGATGTCGACCAGATGGTAATAGAACATCCTATTCAAAGTCCTTATGTCATAAGCCAATTTGGAGAAATTAGGATTATATTAAATCATGGTTATACAGAAACAGAAGAAGAAATTATTGATAAATCAAAGAAAATGGGTGCTGACATATTAGTTTTAGGACATACTCATGTAAAGAAACTATATATGGATGACAATTTAATAGTTATAAACCCTGGAAGTACTTCTATCCCCAAAGATGGAAGCCATTCTGTAGCAATTATAGATATTATAAAAACTGATGATGAAGATGAACTTGAACTTGATATCAATTTAATCGATATTAATACTGGAAATATAATCAACATTAACTAAATGTAGTATTCCATAAGAATGTATTAAAAACGTTAAAGGCTAATACTTAAAACATATAGAGTAAATTTAATTACAAAAGTAAAATATATTATAAAAAGACACTTTACACTAAAGTGTCTTTTCTATTCTATATCATCATAAAACTGTATAACAACATACGATATTGTAAAGTATCACAAAATTTCTACTAATTATGTTTTAAATAACTTCATCTGTATAACCTACAATATTATAAAGTGTATATTTGCACAAAAACAAGTAAACTAGGCTATTTGCAACTTAATTAGAATTTCAAATACATTAATTCAAACTTCTAATTAAACATAACTTAGTTTACTTGTCTCTATTATATAATATTGCTAATTGATAAAACTACTGTAATCCTAATGCTTCTGTATAAGGATTACTATTTTTTCCTCCACCAACTTGTACAAACTTATTTGCTTTTACTTTCTTTATAAAACTTTGTTGCCCATTACTTAAACTTCCACTTGCAAGAATGACAGGCGATTTTGTTTTTGCTGCCAATACTCCAGCAGCAAGCCCATCAACTAAATCAGCTTCTCTACCACTTCCATCCTTTGCAAAATACATATTACTAACCTTACTTAATTTTCCATAAAATTTTTCTAAAACTTTAGCATTTGTGTCTTTTCTATCTGTTCCAGCTAGTCTTTCTGAATTTACTAGTTGTCCCTCAAGTTTTTTGCTTATATTATATTCTCCACCTATTATGTATGTCTCATTTGAATTTTGTGTTATAAAACTTTTAGCCTCACTTCGTATACTATCTTTACTTGCATATATTATAGCCATATTATCACTTGCAGCTGGACTTGATATAGAAGTTGCATCTGCTAGACCATTATAGCCATTAACTACTGCTATTTTTGAAACGCCTAAATCTCCTGTATCATCCAATTGTTTAGTAAGAAGCAAAGAAGTTTCTTCTCTATCTGCTCCTCCAATTCTGCTTACTAAAACACCTGTATCTTCAAGATATTTTTTTACATTTGATGAAATTGCTCCTTCACTTCCAATTAAAATAATTTCTTCAGGATTAAGTCTTGTTATCTCATCTGCTACATTTTCTGGTACATTATTTTTATTAGTAAGTAGTATTGGAGCATCCAATTTGCTTGCCAAAGGAGTTGAAGCTAGTGCATCTGGTAATGAATTTGAATTTACTAGAAAAACCCTCTCTGAGCCATTATTCCATCCACTTTGAGATATTTTTATAGCTGTATCAAATCTATCTTCCCCAATTAACTTTTCTCCCTTTGGAGATTTTCTGTTTTGAATATAGCTATTCATATTTTCCTGCGAATTTTGATTCTTGCTAGTTGTATCTGCATATACACAGCTAGGCATTACAAGCCCTAATACAAGTGCAAATACCATTATTTTTTTAGATTTAATTTTCAATATAATTCCCCCTTATTTAAAATATTAATACTTATAGACACTCTGCAATACTTATTTATACCCCAAAGTAAATATAATTACCTTTTATCAAGATAATTATAAAATAGCTACATCATCTTAAATACAAAACAAACTTATAATCCATTTGTTTCATAAAGAATGATATAGCTATTATAACTTTAAACTCTTAATTTTTGAATACTTTTTAACTAAACTCTTTCAGCATATTTTTCAGCTATTCTTATAATTAATTTAGTAGCTTTCTCCATAGAACTAACTGGAATACATTCATTTTTACCATGGAAGTTTAATCCTCCCGTAAATATATTTGGACAAGGTAGTCCTTCAAATGATAGTCTTGCACCATCAGTACCACCTCTTACAGGAACTAAACGTGGCTTTATGCCTACTTCTTCCATTGCCTCTTTGGCTATATCAACGATGAACATAACTGGCTCAATCTTTTCTTTCATATTATAATAAGAATCTTTTAAGTCTAGTTCCACTCTATTATCATATTTCTTATTTATTTTTTCTATATTTTCTATCAATATAGATTTTCTTTGTTCAAATTTTTCTCTACAATGGTCTCTAATAATATAAGCCATGCTTACAGTTTCAACATTTCCATTTATAGTATTTAGATGCCAAAAGCCTTCATAACCTTCTGTTGTTTCTGGTCTTTCATCCGCTGGGAACATTTCTGATATTTCAGCTGCTATATGTATAGCATTGACCATTTTATTCTTAGCTGAACCTGGATGAACGTTTCTACCATGTATAGTAATAGTTGCATTTGCTGCATTGAAGTTTTCACATTCAAGTTCTCCAACTACTCCTCCGTCTAAAGTATATGCATATTTTGCTCCAAATTTTTTAACATCAAATAGATTTGCACCTCTTCCAATTTCCTCATCAGGTGTAAATCCTATTTTTATATCTCCATGCTTAATTTCAGGATGATTGATTAAGTATTCTATTGCAGTTACTATTTCGGCTATTCCAGCTTTATCATCAGAACCAAGCAAAGTTGTTCCATCAGTAACTATTAAATCATCTCCTTTAAATTCTACTAATTCTGGAGAATCTTTTATATAGGTAACAACATTTAATTCTTCATTTAAAACTATATCTTTTCCATCATAATTTTTTATTATTCTTGGTTTAATATCTTTTCCACTTATATCTTCAATTGTATCCAAGTGTGATATAAACCCTATAGTATCTACACCTTCAACATTTCCTTTTAAAGTAGCCATTACATAACTGTTTTCATCTAAACTTACTTCATCAATACCAATTGATTTTAACTCTTCAACTATATATTCAGCTAAAACTCTTTGACCTTCTGAAGATGGACAATTTTCACATTGAGAATTCGATGTTGTATCAAATGATACATACTTTAAAAATCTTTCTACTACTTTTTGCTTCATGAATATACCTTCTTTCTTACAATATTAATGGAATTTTTATTTATTAGTGAATAAAATTTTACTACAAAAATATATTAATTATTTATAGTTAAAAGATATCCACCTTCTTAAGTATATCATGCATACATACCAAACCCAAACAAAAAATTACTCCTATTATTCCCTTTACCTGAATTCCAATAAAAATTGCAGCCAGTGTTGCTAATGGATTTAACCCAACATTTACTGATACTAATTTAGGTTCAAGTATTTCTCTTATCAGAGACAAAACAAAAAATATTATAGTCATACTTACAGCTATAAAATAATTTTTTATAAGAAAATAGTACACGATTATTGGAAGGTATATTGTTATTATTCCTAAAAATGGAATTAAGTCCATTAAAGCTCCTACAAAAGCTACTATAAGACCATATTTCAATCCAAATATAGCAAAACTTCCCCATATAGTAAAAAAAGTTATAGCCATAAGTATTGTATAAGCTCTTATATACCCTACAAGAGAAAGACCTGCTTCCTTCTTTACATTCTTTACCTTTTTTCTTACATCACTAGTAAACATATTATAAAAATTATTTTCAATTTTATCTAAATCTTTTGCTATAAAATATGTAGCAATAAACAAAGTAATTATAAATATTATAATATATGGAATAGAAGTAGCCAGTCCAATTATACTTGTAAGGAGATTTTTTGTAATATGCATTACTTCATTACTAAACTTACTTACTAATTGTTCTATATCAAAGTTAGCTATTTCTTGAAATGATTTCATATAGTTATTTACTTTATTTAAAAAATACATAATTGTATTGCTTATATCTTCAGGGTTAGCAGATATATTATTTAGGAATCTCATTAATTCTTTCACTGAATTTATTGCTATTATTGTAGTAACTGTACTTACTACTGCTACTGCAAGAAAACTCAAAACTAATGTAGATACACCCTTATTGATGCTAAACTTATTTTCTAATTTTTGGGATATAGGATTAATCATAAGAGCTATTATTCCACCTAAAAAAAATGGAGCTATGTATGGAAACGCTTTATAAATAAAAATAAACAACAATGTGTATATACAAAAAAAGATAGTGTTATTTTTTAATTTGTATAAAAAATCATTTTCTAATATATTCATCTTAAAAATCTCCTTCCTTCTAATTTATATTTCTATTTTGTCCATTTAATACTAGTTTTATTTGAATATAAAATAAAAATAAGTGCATTAAATATAGAATTTAAATTCTACATTCAATGCACTTATAATAAATTTAAGAACATTATTACATCATGTATATATTCTTATTTTTTTTATTCTGTTTTTTTCTATACTTTCTATACAAAATCTTATATTATCAACTTCAATTACTTCATTTTCTTCTGGCAGTCTGCTTAAATGTCCAATTATAAACCCACCTATAGAATCAAATTCTTCAGATTCTAAGTTTACACCTATAAGTTCATTGACATCACCAATTTTAGTACTTCCATCTACAATATACTCATCTTCTTTTATAACTTGTATTTCATCTTCTTCTTCATCATATTCATCTTCTATATCACCAACAATTACTTCTACTAAATCTTCTATAGTCAAAAGCCCAGATGTCCCACCATATTCATCTACGACTATAGCCATTTGACTTTTTTCAAGTTTCATCTCTTCAAGAAGCTGTGTTATCTTTTTAAACTCATATGTGAAAAATGGTTCTCTCATATAATTTTTAATATCAAATGACTCTATTTCCTCATCTGATAAAAATATAATATCTTTTATATTAAGTATTCCTATAATATCATCTACAGTTTCTTCATATACAGGCATTCTACTTAGTTTTTCTTCTTTAAATACTTGTATGATTTCATCGTAACTATCTTCCATATCTATAGCTACCATATCTATTCTCTGTATCATTGCATTTTTAGCTTGCATATCTCCAAATTCAAATACATTATTTATGATTTCTCTTTCTTCCATTTCAAGGACGCCTTCTTCATGGCTTACATTTACCATAGTTTTTAATTCCTCTTCAGTTATAAATGACTTGGCTCCTTTATGTGTTATACCAAACAATTTAAATATAACATTCGTAATTATATTAAATACCCATACTACTGGTCTTAATACAAATATAATTACTCTTATAGGCTTAGATACCAAAAGAGAAACCTTTTCTGAGTTACTTGCTGCTATAGTCTTTGGAGTAATTTCACCAAATATTAACACTAGTACTGTCATAACAGCTGTAGCAATTGCTACTCCTTTTTCTCCCATCAACCCTATAAACAGTGACGTTGATATGGATGTTGCTGCTATATTTACAACATTATTTCCAACTAATATAGAACTTAAAAGTTTATTTGGGCTTTCTATTAATGAACTTACTAACTTAGCTCCTTTGACTCCTTCATCTTGCATATATCTTATTCTGATTTTACTTAAAGACATTAAAGCTGTCTCTGATGCTGAGAAAAATGCAGACCCCATAAGTAATACTACTAAAATTATAATCTGGACCAAACTATTGGGCGATTCCAACACTTACCACACTCCTACTTACTTGTTTTTTTATATTGACATTAATTATAAATAAATTTAATATTAGTTTTAATTATATCACAATTATATATTTTTTGGAAATGTTAGATAATATATTCAATTAACATATTGTTTCTAACTGTATTCAATTTTTACTTTTGAACCTACACCAGCTTCACTTGATGAAACCAATAACTTAACAGGAACCCTATTTTTAAGTTCTTCGACATGACTTATTATACCCACACTTAGATTATTACTATGCAATCTTTCCAATGATTCTATAACAATCTCCAAAAGTTCACTGTCCAATGAACCAAATCCTTCATCTAAGAAGAAGAATTCAAGCGGTGCACTTCCTTTTAATTGTATTTGAGATGAAAGAGCAAGTGCTAATGATAGTGAAGTTAAAAATGTCTCTCCTCCAGATAGAGTATCAATACTTCTTCTTTCTCCTCCATTAAAATTATCTCTCATTACAAAATTGAGTGTTGAGTCAATTTCAAGTGCATATCTTCCTTTAGTTATTCCTTCTAGTCTTTTTGATGCTTCTAAAGCTATATACTTTAGTTGATTTGTAGAGACATATTCTACAAATTTATTTCCTTGTATACATTTATCTAATTCTTCTAACAAATCTACTTTATGTTCAACCAATCTAAGTTCCTTATTAAAATCATTTATCTTATCTAAAGAATCTTTTAATGTTAGCAACCTATTTTGATTAGCTCCAATGTCTTTGGATATATTTCCTATTTCTACTTTCATATTATAAATATTATCTTTTAATTGTTCAAAGTATTCTTTTTTAATAATTCTTCCATTTAATTTTTCTTTTGATGATTTTATTTTAAATGATAATAACTTTTGTTCTTCTTCATATTCTAATATTTCTTCAATCAATTTTTTTACTTCTTCACTTTCTAATAACGCTCTTTTTACTGCGTATATACTTTCAAACTTATTTTCTGCTAGCAGTTTATTTAATATTATTTTTTGTTCTTTATATTGTTCTTTAGCAGTTTTAAGTCTTCCATCTATATTGTGCTTTTCAGCAAGATTTTTTTCATATTCTGACCTTTGTTCTTCTAGCTTTACTTTACTAGACTCTTCTTGTTCTAGTATCTTGCATATACGTTCTTCAACACTATGTAAAAGATTTTCAGCTAAATCACCTTTTGTTATGTTAATTACTTCTTTATACTTACTGTCTCTATTCACTTTTTTTTCTACATATAACTCTCTAGCTTTTATTAACTCTAATTCTATTTCATGTAACTTACTTTCTTGTTCTCTTATTTTAATATCTAATAAATCTCTGTTTTTTAATAAGTTTGAGTATCCAGTATTTAATAATTCTAATTTTTTTTCATTTTCTCTTATTTCTTCTACTTTTGATGATAGATTTGAGACTTTAGTAATTGTTTTTAATCCTAAATACTCTTGTTTTAATTTCTTACATTTATGTTCCAGGTTTTCAATTTCGATATTTAAGTCTTTTATTAATTTCTTATAGTTATTCAGACTTTCATTTATCTTTAATTCTTCTTTTTCAATTCTATTTTTTTCTTCTTTTGCCAATGTTATTTTATTTTCGGTGCTTTCCTTCTCTTTTTCCCACTCTTGAATATTAGACTTAAGTACAGCTAATTTTCTTTGTTCATCATCAAGTCTTTTAAATAATTGACTTGATGGAATTTCCCCAAGCTTTCCTTTTACATCTTCCAATTCTTTAGTTTTCATTTTTTCTACAGACACATAACCACTTACTTTAGAATTTAATTCTTCAATATTGTGTCTTATGCTTACTTTTTCTTTTTCCAATTTATCCAATTTGTCTTTGACAAAAACTATATTTTCATCATAATTAGTTATATTATGATTTTCATGGTGCTTTGAACCACAAACTGGGCATGGCACATTTTCTTTTAATTCACGTCTAAGTTCAGAAGCCAAATTCAAGTATTTCAGTTCTTCCAACTCTTTCTCAAGGTCTTCTCTATTTTTTCTATTATTCTCAAGCTTTTCATTTACTAGACTTAGCTCTCTCTCAATATTAAATTTCTTTTCTAAAACTACCTTTAATTCATCTTGTATATTATTTTTCTTACTTTCATTTTCTTTGGTATTATTTGCCTTATTTCTTAATTCAGTTACATATTCAGATTTTAAAAGCAAATCTTCACTTTTACCAGGACATTTCTTAAGAAGAACATCTAAATGAAGAGACAAACTTTCTAGGTTATGGTTGATATCATTTTTATCTCTATCAATATATCTAACTTTTAAATTTATATCTTCTGTATCCTTAGATATTTCTCCTAGCTTATTTATTTTTTGAGTTTTCTCTTCTAGTACTTTATTATAATCTTTCTCATATTCATATGCTAAAAATATTTTTTGTTTTAATTCTGCACTTATATTTACTTTATCTATTTTTCCTTCAACTTCTTTTACAGACTTAATAACTGCTTCTTTTCTAGATTCAGAATCTTTTTTTAGTTTTTCTAACTCCATTTTGTTTTTACTTAAATCAAGGCCATTTTCTTTTAATTCTTTTAATTCCTTATCTAGTAAAACTAATTCTTCTTCTAGTTTTATTGCTTGTTGTAACTTTATTTTTTCCTCACTTAACTTAGGAACTTCTTCATTTTTAATTCGACTTATTTTTTCATATCTATGCTTTGTAACTTCAAGTTCTTGATTTAAAATTACTAATTTTTTATCTAAATTATCTACTGTGAAACTGTCCTCTTTTATTCTTTTTTCTAAATTTTGAACTGTGCCTATATATGGGTCCACTCTTCTTGCATTATTATCATTTTCTACAAGATTAGTTTTTTCTTTTATCTCATTGCTTTTTAGATTAAGTTCATTTTTTCTAAGCTCATTTTTCTCTAGTTTCAATTGTTCCTCATATATTACTTTACTCTCTTCATAAGATTTTTGAGCTAAATCTAAAGTTTTATTTTTATCTTTTTCTAGTTTTTTTAACTCTATTAGTTCTTGATTGATATTATTATACACTTCTTCTGTAATTCCATCGTATTGACTTAATTTTGATTTCAAGTCTTTTAACTTTTGCAAATGTAAATTTTTTCTCTTTTTTACCTTATCTCCAAGACTTCTTCCATACTTTTCAAGATTGAAAATTCTCTCTAACATGTCTCTTCTATCTGCACGTGATAATCTCAAAAACTCATTGAATTTGTCTTGTGGTAAAACTACTGACCTCGTAAAATCGTTTGATGTTAGTCCTACAACTTGAGCCACTTTTTCATTTACTTCAACAACTTTATCAGCCAAAACATTTTTTGTATTATCATTTAACACCTCTACTAATCTAGCGCCAGAAGTTTTTGTTCCTGTTTTACTTCTTACAATAGTTCTATCTACAATGTATCTTCTTCTTGTATTTTTGCTTCCTATCTCAAATTCATATGATATAATTGCTTTGTCACATACACTGTTTATATATTCTTTTGTATTTCTAGATATATTTCCATACATAGCAATGGTTATGGCATCTAAAATTGTAGATTTCCCACTTCCAGTAGTCCCAAATATTCCAAACAAACCTCTTTCAATTAGCTTTTCAAAGTCTATAACTTGTTTATCAATATAACTATTAAGTCCAGTCAGTTCTAATCTAATTGGTCTCATCTGTTGATTCACCTTCTTCACTTATTATATCTAGAAATAAATCCATAAGTTCTCCTTTTGGTTCTACTCCTCTACTAAAGGAATAAAATTCTTTGAATAATTCTGCCATAGACTTTTCTTTTATATCTACACTTTCTTGTTCATAACAAGATGTTATTATCGGTTTTATCTCTATTATGTCTTTTAATAATTCTTTCATTTTTTTAATTTCACTTTGAGATATTATCTCATCAGTATTTATTTCAAAGTATGACCAAATATCTCTACCTTGATTTTTCTCACATATATCTAAAGCTTCATCTATACCATTACATTTAAATACTTCTATTGGCTTGTAATTATTAAAATAAATTTCCTCGATATTTGGTTTTTCTCCTGCTTTTATATCCACTATATACGCACCTTTAGTATATGCTCTTTCATCTTTGCTGTATTGAAGCGGAGAACCAGAATAATATGCATTTAAACGTTCAGAAGCTTTTTGTTGTTTGTGCAAATGTCCTAATGCAGTATATTGAGCTTTTTCTGGTAAGTCTTTTTTTTCAACCAGAAAGCTTCCCCCTAGTTGTATTGGTCTCTCTGATTCTGTACTCTCTCCACCTATTACAAATATATGTGATACTGCTATATTTATAGTATCGCTTCTAAAATTTTCTCCTAAACTTCTAAATATATCACCTACTTTTTCAGAGTAAGTCTTTTGCTTTTCCAAATCATCTTCACTTGAAAAAACCTCATTTAATCTTTTTTCACTTGGATAAGGTAATGTAGCAATTACAACACTTTCTCCATTTATATTTAGTGTTGTGCATCCTTGTACAGCCTCTATTATTTCAAACTTTTCATACTTAGCTCTTTCTGTAGAACTTGATGGATAACCAAATATAAGTATACCCTGTTCATGTGCTAAAGGTGTTATTGCAGAAAGTCTCTCTGGATTATCATGATTCCCAGAAATTATTATTACACATCTTTGTCCATTATTAGCAAGTCTTGAAACAGTTCTATAAAACAGTTTTTCTGCTTGAGCTGGTGGATTAGAATTATCATATATATCACCAGCAATTATTACCATATCAACTTCATTTGATTCTACTATTTGTATGAAGTCCTCACAAAATTTTGCCTGCTCTTCAATTCTAGAGTGGCCTTCTAGGTATTTCCCTAAATGCCAATCTGATGTATGAATGAATCTCATTTTTTCCCTCCCCATTTATATTTATGTCTAATTTATATCAAAATAATTAATAACAAACAGCCTCATCAATTCCAAATAAATATATACATTTTTCTTTTACTGATTTTCCAGTTAAAGTTTCAACAACATCTGCATATAAATCTAATTGTCTCTTATATTTCTCTATTATCTGATTTATATTTTCTTCATTTACAAAATCTGTTTTATAATCTACTAAAACTATCTGATTATCTTCTTCAAAATAAGCATCAACTATACCTCTTAACATGACACTTTCTTTGTCATAAATTTTCTTATCATCATTTTTTATCAATTCTTCATAAAGATATATATCTTTCATATTTACTTGTGCATAAATTGCCTTTTCTCTATTTATAAGTTCAGCATTTAACATCCTTTTTCCTATATTAGATGTAAAAAATTTATATATTTTATAAGGATTTACTATACTAGCTTGCTTTTCTGTTATTATACCCTTTGAAATAAAACTTTTTATTTGCATCTTTATATCACTTATGTTGTTTACCTTCTTTAAATCTAAAACTTCCATAACTAAGTGAATTATTGTACCTCTTTCTGCTCCATTTATTTTTTCTTTTTCTTCATCATTTTGAATAAATAGAGGTTTTTTTAAGGTTATTTTTTGTTCGAATATAGTATTTATCAACTCTTCTTCATAATTATTTTGTATCTTTTTTATTTCTGTAACTGATATACTAGCAGGTTTTTTTGTACTAAATTCATATGGATATATATAGTTTAACTTTTCTTCTATTTCAGCATAATAATCGCTATCAGGCTCATCTACATCTATTTTTTCAAGAATTTCTTCAATACTTTCTTTTTCTTCATCATTTTTCTTTTGTATTAAAATATCATCCTTATTCCATAACTTTCCATACCATTTTGAATTATGTTCAACATTAAATGGCACATCTAATCCCATATCTTCCAATAAATTAGATAAATCTTTATGTTTTAATACACAAGGCATTATCCAATCTAAGAAATTCTTACTTTTTAGTATTTCATATTGTGATATTGTATCTAAATTTTCAATTCCATTGGACCATTTTTTCATGCTATCTTGTACATTTCTAGTAGAGCCTGTTATAATCAGTTTCTCTTTTGCCCTCGTAAATGCAACATATAAGACTCTCATCTCTTCTGATAAATTTTCTATATTTATTTTGCTTTTTAGTGCTTCTTTAGCTATACTTGGAAAAGAAATTCGTCTCTCATAATCCACAAACTGAGGTCCATATCCTAAGTTATGATGATATAAAATACTCTTTTTAAAATCTTGAGTATTGAAATTTTTTCCCATAGCACAACATATAACTATTGGAAATTCTAGACCTTTACTCTTATGGATACTCATTATTCTAACAACATTTGCATTTTCTCCAAGTGTTTTTGCACTCCCCATATCAGAGCTAGATTTTTTTAATTTCTCTATAAAATTTACAAAGTTGAATATTCCCTTAAAGCTAGTCTCTTCAAATTGTTTTGCTCTCTCAAAAAGTACTTTCAAGTTGGCTTGTCTTTGACTTCCACCTGGTAATGCTCCAACATAAGCATAGTATCCAGTTTTTGTATATAAATACCATATAAATTCATCTGTACTCATGTACATTGATTTTTCTTTGAATTCTTTTAGTTTAATCAGAAAGTCTTTGCTTTTATTTATACATTCTTCACTTGGTACAAAATCCGACTTATTTTCATTCTGTGATTCTGTAAATTCATCATACTCTGATGTACTTTCTAAAACTTCATAAAAAGTTTTATCTTTATTTTGAATTCTAATATCAATTAAATCTTCTGGTGTAAATCCAAATATAGGTGACTTTAACACAGCTATAAGTGGTATATCTTGCATTGGATTATCTATTATCTGAAGTAATGATAGTATTGTTTTTATTTCAATTGTATCAAAATATCCAACTCCAACATCAGCATAAGTAGGTATATCCATATTCATCAACTCATCTGCAAACACAGGTGCCCATGCAGATGTAGCTCTTAAAAGAATCACTATATCCTTAAATTCCACAGGTCTATAGGCATCAATTCCTTTATCATAAACTTTTTGAATCTTTCCGTCTTCATTGGCTCTCATTAAATCCTTAATAATCTTTCCAACCATTCTAGCTTCAAGTTGTATATTGTCTAGTTCTTCATCTTCTTCTACTTCATTTTCTTCATTATTAACATTATTATCTTTATTATTTATAATATCATTACTAGGTTTAGTATTTTTTTGTATAAGGTGTATTTCTGTTGCTCCGCCAACAATAGAGTTCTCATCTAAATCTGATTTAAAATCTGCACCCAAATTAAGTCTTTCTTTTTCTGTATATTCAATCTCTCCTATATTCTCATTCATTATATTTTCAAATATATAATTTACAGAGTCTACAACTTCTTCTCTACTTCTAAAGTTTTTATAAAGCATTATTTTTCTGTGAGAACTTCCTTTTTCATCTTTATAGTTATTGTACTTTTGTAAAAACAACTCTGGTTTTGCTTGTCTAAATCTATAGATACTCTGCTTTACGTCACCAACCATAAATCTATTTGGAGTATCTATGTTTGCTACAGTTTTGAGCAGTACTTCTTGTACAAGATTGCTATCTTGATATTCATCTATAAATATTTCATAGAAATTATCTCTATACCCCATAGCTATATCAGAAGGTACGATATTTCCGTTCTCATCTATATTCGTAAGTATATTTAAGGCAAAATGCTCTATATCATTAAAATCTATTATTCCTTTTTCACTTTTTTTATTGCTGTATTCTTCTTCAAATCTTAGAACAATATTGGATATTGGTTTAACTATATTATAAAGATATTTAATTTCGTCTTTAATAGATTCGCTATCTTTATTAAATGTAGCATTTATTATACTTTCTAAAGATTTTTTAATTTTATCTCTTATTACTTTTGCTTTTTCTTTTGATTCTTTTATATATGAAGGAGCATCTTTTGGTATCCTTTTTATACCTTTTACATAGTTTTCAAAAGACATACTTGACATCTTCTTATGTGCCTCATTCCATGATTTATTACATGCTTCTGAAATATCAACCACTCTCTTATACTCAATCGAAAGCTTCTCTGTAAAAGTTTCTAGCTCTTCTATTGACTTAACTTCTTTTAAGGCCTTTTCCATATTTGAGCAAATTCCATCAATTTCTATTTTTACAGTGTCTAATATAGCTCTAGCCCAAATAGATTCTGAAAAATCAAAGTCCTCATCAATGTTAAATCTCTCTGCTGAATCAACAAGCCATTTTTTAGGCTCAGGAGAAGCCATTGCAAATGAATATATTCCTAAAATAATATCCTGAACCTCTTTATCTCCGCCTCTTTCTGCATAACTTTCAACTAAATTTAAAAAACCCTCTTCTCTTTCTTCATATAATTTTTCAAATACTTCTTCTATTGCCTCTTGTTTCAAAATAGCGCATTCAGTTTGGTCTCCTATTCTAAAATTAGGGTCTAGGTTTATTCTATGGAAGTTTGATTTTATAACATCTAAACAAAATGAGTGTATTGTTGTAATACTTGACTTATTTAATAAGACAAGTTGATTTTGTAAATGTTTATTTTCTGGATTTTCATCTAATGCTTTTCCTATAGCATCACCTATTCTCTCTCTCATTTCTGATGCAGCCGCATTAGTAAATGTAACTACTAATAATTTATCTATATCAATTGGATTTTCTCTACTTGTTATCATTTGAATTATACGTTCAACCAGTACTGCTGTTTTTCCCGACCCAGCAGCAGCTGCAACAAGTAAGTTACAGTCTCTACTTTCTATAACTTCTGTTTGCTCTTTTGTCCATTTAGGAGAACTCATCAATCAACATCTCCTTCCATCATTTTTATTATCTCTTCATTGCTCTTATTATTTAAAATTTTATATTTATTATCTTTCATAGTTGAATCAAATTGACATATAGCTGAATAATCACAAAAATCACATGATGTTCCCTCTTTATGTTTATATGGAGATATCTTTATTTCACCACTCAACATTTCTTCACATAAATCCTTTATCGAATGTTTTACATATTTTCTAAGTAACCTAAAATCTTCATAACTTACTGTAGATGTGCTTTTACCTACATTTCCATCCTTTGTAAGACCTACTGGTATTACTAATGAATTTTTTCTTTTTCCATCTATCAATGACTTATCCATCTCTTTTATTATATGAGAATCTTTTACCACAAGCCCTTTCATTCTAAGCTCTTTTAATATTGCTTCTTGAATTTCAGCGTCATCTTTATCTTCATTAAACTTTGCTATTGGGTTATTTATTCTACAATATAATATTGCTGCTGGATTTAAATTTATATCTTCTTCTTCTTTTACACTTTCAAGGATTGCATCAAGATATACAAGTAATTGTAATTGTAGGCCATAGTATATCTCTGTTAAACTTATAGCTTTATTACCTGATTTATAATCTACTATTCTTATATATTTGTTTTCACCTTCTTCAAACTCATCTACTCTATCTATTTGACCGATTAAATTTACTTCTTCTCCATTATTCAAAACTATTTTTATAGGAGGGTATTTACCGTCTTTACCAAATTTAACTTCATAATCTACAGGTTCAAATGAACCTTGTTTTATCTGTTGGCTAATTATATTTATAGCTGTTGTAAGCATATTCTTCAATCTATACGCAAGATATTTATATCTTTCAGAACTATTTAATATATATCCTGGTATCTTTGAGATTATTTCATCAACTATAATACCTACCTTTAATTCTATATATTCTTCATCAATATCTTTCCACAATAAATTATCTTGTGATAGTTCTTTTGAAAATCTATCTAAAATATTATGAACAAAGGTTCCTAAATCTGGTGGTGTAAATGAATACTCTTTACGCTTTCTGGCTTTAAGGCCATATTGTATAAAATAAGCAAATGGACACTCTGCATATTTTTCAAGCCTAGACACACTAAGAGAATTACTTTTATATAATGACCTTATTTTTTTCTCTTCAATCCTATGAACTTGATTGGTATAACTAAGACCTTTTATAACTTTTTTTGTTATAGAACTATATAGTTCATCCTTTAGATAGTATCTATATATATCTAACCAGATACTATTCATTTCTTCTTTGCTATACTCATCACTATCGTAGTTTTTTATTACACTTATAAGCTCGTTAAATGTAGGTGATTTTACAGTTATTTTTTTAAGTATATCTTCATTAGTTCTTTTATCTTCTTCTATCAAATAACTTTTATTTTCTACATTTGGGAATATTTTCTTCAATCTTGATACAATTATTGAAGGTCTAAGTGTCTTACCCTCATGGTCAGATATAGGATATGTTATAATTAGATTTTCAGATGTTGAAGTAAGGGCTTTATATACTAAAAATTGTTCTTCAAAACTTCTAGTTTTACTATCTATGTCAACTTCAATACCTTTATTTCCAAGACTCTCCCTATCATTATCACTTAATATTCCACTATCTTTTGTAATTAAAGGAAATACACCATCTGTAGTTCCTATTAAGTATAAGTATTTTGTATTTGGATTTTTCATTCTGTCCACACTACTTACAAGTACTTGGTCTATACTAGGAGGAACTAGCCCTAACTCATACTCATCAAAACCAAGAGTTATTAATTTTATAAATTTTTCTAAGGATATTATTTCTTCACCCATAAGTTCCACCATTTGGTCTAAAACATCTACTACTATATCCCAAACTTGTGAATACTGATTAGCAACATCGAGTTCTCCTTTATCCTTAAAATTTACTATTAAACTCTCTATAGTTTCTGGCATATTTATATCTAGTAAAAACTCATATATATACTTACAAATTTCTTTTACTCTGTTTTTTCCCTTTAATTTTTCTTGTAAATTTATTATTGGCTCTAATACTCTATTTTTTATTTTATTTATTTTATCTTTTAATTCTACCTCAAATTCACTTTCTTCATTAGTAAGACTTTGTGTTATTCTATAATCCCACTTTTCATCAAACCATTTCTTACCTTTAATCCCATTGGCTAGTACATAATTTTCTAGTAAATTTATATCATCATTATCAATTCCTATAAGACCACTCTTTAAATACCTAAACATAGTTTCATATCCATATCGTCTGTTTTTCATTTCTAGAGCCGAAATAATTAATATAACTATTGGATTACTTTTTGCTTCTCTCTTTTTATCTATAAAGTTAGGTATGTTATACTCATTAAATATAGAATGTACCAAAAAATCATATCTATTTAAGTCTCTTGTAGCAAGAGTTATATCTCTATATCTAACATTTTTGTCTCTAACCAAATGTACAATTTCTTTAGCTATTTCTTCTACCTCTGAATATAGATTATTAAATTCTTTTATTTTTATATTTTTAGTTGGATTTATATATGTTTTATATGGATAAGCATTATAAAACTTTTCTAAATGTTGTAACTCTTGAATTCCTTCAAATCTTTTTATAGTGCCTGTATTTAAATTTACTTGTGGTAATATTTTTATTCCTTCTTCATTACATAATTGAGTTAATTTTGAATAAGTAAACTTAGTTCTAGAAAATACATCTGCTTTGCTATATCCAATATAATTAACATTATCTACAGTCAAAGATATATTAACATCTTTAGCTTTATTTAATATACTTTTTATAACATTGTATTGATTTGGTGTAAAACCTGTAAACTCATCTATATAAACATAAGCTCCTTCTAAATAGTTACTCAATTCTATTTTGCCTGATAATGAAGTCAACATATCTTGAGCATCTATATAATTTTCATGTAATTTTCCTTCAAAAGAATTATATATCTTACTTATATCTTTTAACTTTAAACTTAATGTCTCATTTTCTAATTCTCCAGATATATTTTCTAACATTTCAGGACTTATATTGTACTGTTTCATTTCTGATATCATAGCTGTAATTGAACTTACAAAACCAGATTGCGACTTTGATTTTGAAAATACATTTAACTCTTCACTTACATCTTCTATCGCTCGATACACCATCATTGCTTTTCCACTAGAATTTATATTTACATCTGTTAATCCTCCTGTTTGAGAAAAAACTATGTTACTCAGTGTTTTAAAACTAAGCACTCTAACTCTTAAGTACTTGTCCTTTTCTCTTCCTAAAAATAGTTTGCTTACTCTATTTTCAGCTTCAAATGTATACTGTTCTGGAACTAAAAGTATAACAGATGTCATTTCATTTTTTTGAGATTCTTTTTTAATTTCATCTAATATATATGTAGATTTTCCACTTCCACATCTACCTAATATAAACCTAAGTCCCATAAATTTCCGCCTCCAAAATACTATAATCTATTTCTTTGTCATTGCATAATTTATTAAACTCACAATACTTACAATGACTTTTATTTCTATAGCACATACGTTCTTCTTTATTATATACCTTTTCTATATCATTGTATAGATTGTGTTCGTATGTATGTTCTTCATAATTAGTACTTTTTATCATGTTTATATAGTTTTGAATCTTATTTCTATTTGCTTCATGTTTTTCTTCATCATATGAGATATTAATTGGCAAATCATCAAATTCAGGTTGGTAATATTTCATACTTATATCTTTAACATTTACTTCTATTTTTAAAACTTTTGGTATAACTTCTTTTGCCAAAAACATATAAACTATTGTTTGAATCCTACTTTCCACATTTTTATAGTTAATCTTTTTAGACTCAGTTTTCCAGTCCCATATCTCTATATTGCCTTTTCCAACTACAATTAAATCATACTTTGCTTGTAATATGTCCCCATTTAAATTCATCCTTACTTCATATTCTGGTAAATACATTTTTTCTTTTTCGATAGGAACAATTTTTTTTATATTCTCAATCCATTTTGAAAATCTTTTACTATTTTTATCATCTTCATTAAAATAGATTCCAAGTGGTATATTACTAAAGTATCTTTCACAAATTAAATGAAAGTCTCTTCCAGTTTTTAAACTATCATAATATTCTCTACTACCTATATCATCATTTTTCCAATTTATTTTATCAATATACTTATATTTAAATTTTAGTGGGCACGATTTATATGTGTTAATTGAATTTTGACTATAAGAAAAATATTTTAATTTATCATTCAATCATATCACTTCTCTCTTAACTTTATTTTTTAATAACTATTTATTATATATTAATTTGGCATTCTTTCAACAGTATATAAGCTAAACTCATCATATATTAACTTATATTTCTTTCAATAATATATCAACTTAACTCATCTATATGTTAATTTGACCTTTTCTCAATAATATATTGATTCAACCTTCTTAAATAAACACAAGGATTCTGTTCTTTTCTTTTATTACCTATATCATTTTCATCTCTATAAGCACTCCCTGAAAGTACTAACATCTCCTTTGCCCTAGTGATTCCTACATATAAAAGTCTAATCTTCTCATTTATAGAATCAATTTTAGTTTGATAAGCGTAATCAGTTGAAATACTACCTTTTAATATAGCTTCAATTTCTGACTTAATAATAGCCATTGGATTTTTGTATTTTTCTTTTAAGTACCATTTATCACTCTGAAATTTCTGAGTAATATTGTCAGGGAAATTATATTCAACAAGACCTAATAAAAACACACAATCCCATTCCATCCCCTTTGATTTATGATAATTACATAGTGTTATGCTACCAGGTTCTGGCTCATATCCATTTATCTCATAAACTACATCTATTATGTGATTAAACACCTTATTTTTAACATCAAATAGAACATTGTAAACATCTTCTAAGTCCATATATATATTTTCCGAAACTAAATACTTTATATAAAAAGATATATAATCTAATACTGCTTTATCCTCTTTTTCTAAGTTGAGCTTTTTACCAATGAACAGTATCAGCAGGTCTAACCTTATTATTGGGTATTCTAATATCTGTTTTATAATATCTATACCATATTTAAAACTTGTATATATATCGCTTTCTTCATTAATTTCTAGTGATTCAAATTTATCTTTATTAAATTTCAAATCATATATAATTTCTTCTGTTGTATATTTTTTTAATCTGTCTAAAAAATTCTTTTCTTCTATCTCATTGTCTGTATTTATAAAAACCTTATCAAGTACGATTATTAACTTTTCTATATCATCGCAGTTTAGCATAAAATCTATAATAGAAGCTATGCTATTTATAACCTTTCTTTTACTTAAAGAATTTGGACCCAATTCTTCAAAGGTTAGACTATACTCTCTAAGTTCCTTAGCAACTTGTGTAACTTGTTCATTAAATGGAACTAGTATTCCTATACTCTTATCTGGATATTTCTTTTTTATACCTTTAACATATTTAGCAGTTTGTTCTATTTCATTTTTCCAACTATTATACCATTTTACATTTATATTATAATGCTCTGGCTTAGGGTTTTCTTTATATCCAACTCCAGTTGGAACAGTTTTTATTTGCATATCCTCAAGAGCATATCTGCATTCCTCTTGTTTAAATTCTTTTGTAACATATTCTACAAGTGAATTTGCTAAATCTAGTATATCTTTTGAACTTCTATTTGACATATCCATCCTATAACAACACTTTGCATTTTTTATAAATTCTTTAAAAAACCTAGGGTCTGATGATGAAAATGTACCTGTTATACTCTGATTTATATCTCCCACTCTAACTAAATTATTATTTTCACTTGATATAATTTTTATTATATTCCCTTGTATTTCATTTGAATCTTGACATTCATCTTCAAAAATATATTTATATCTAGTTTGGAATTTTTTTCTAAGTCCTTCATCTAAGCATAAGGTTTTTTCTGCTAGAATTAATATATCATCATAATCTAGTAAGCCATTTTGCTTTAATTTTCTATCATACAATTTGTATATTGGCAAAATCACTTTAAGCATGCCTTTGTGCCCTCTTGATAGTATCTCTTCAAGCTTATCTGGAGAAATTCCCTTGTATTTAAGTTCACTTATAGCATTTCCTACAAATTCAAAAAAACCTCTCTCCCAAGCTTCAAGAGTTATCTCTTTCCATCTCTCATCTTTTTGCTCCTTTAGAAACCATCTAAATGCTCTTTCTCCTCCATCAAATCTAAATTTATTTATACATTCATTTAATATAATACTTTTTTGTAAATCATCAGCTATATTAAAATCTTCACTTAGCATTACTATTTCGGGTTTTTCCTTTATTATTTTTACAGCTAGACTATGTATAGTCATTACTTCATATGAGTTAATATCGTCTATTTTGTTTTCTTCAAGTATTTTTTTTATTCTACCTTTAAAATTATTTACAGCACTATTCATATATGTAAGAACTAATATTTTACCACCTTTATGTTTCTGTTCAAGGAGTAGTTTAGCTACTAAATTGGTTATTATAAATGTCTTGCCAGCCCCAGGAACTGCTGGAACTGCCATAGTTCCATCCTCATAATTTATTATTGGTATTTGGTCTTCTCTATAGTTTATATTAATCATAAATTTTATCTCCTTTATGTGAGAGTTTCAAAAGTATACTATATAGCATACTTTCTTGAATATAACCATTAATTGTGTATTCACTCTTATATGCATAAACTTTCTTTGCACTTAACAATAAATTATATATTGTATTATATAGATAATATTTCTTGTAGTACTCTTCCATTTCATTTGTATAAATTTTTTTCTCTTCAAAAGATTTTCTAAGTACAATTAAATTACTTATATCTTTTTCTATTTTCATATTCCAAGAATTACTTCCTATATCTACCAATATCTGGACACTTCTATCTATATTTGATGATATATATGAATAAGGAGTTGTTATTACTATTTTATCTTTGCTTTTTAACTCTTCTATATCAATAACAGAATAATAATCATTTATTGTCGTCTTTAAAGCTTCTATAAAAATCTTTTCTTCTTTCAATCCAAGTAGGTTTGCACTTTCACTAAATGATTCACTTTCAGTTATTATCTGTTTACATAGACCAACATTCTTTTTACCATCTTTTAAATTTAACATTTTATCTATATAAAATTGAATTAAAAATTCATGTATTTTTATATCACTTTTCTTTTTTTCTTCAATATACTGTAAAATATCACGATATTGATTATATCCTCCTATTTTATCAACTTCTAAATACCTTGTTTCTTTAAAAATCTTAAATGCTTTTATTCTGTTTATGTCTAAAAGAGTCTCTAAAAAACTTATATATTCTTCATCTTTTATAAAGTCTAAATATCCATAAAATATGCAAGTTGCAACCACTAAAGCATTTCCATATGGGTAATCTATAGCTTTTTTATCTTTTTTAGTGTTAAAAACATCTATATTTTTTTCTTTCAAAGAATCTCTAATTTGATACTCCAATATTGTATTGTTTATAGGTGATATAATTGCTATATCTTTTGGAGATACTCCACTTTCTATAAGTGTTACAACCTTTTCGCTCACTAAATCTAACATTTCATTATATAGTTGACTTGATTGATTTAATTCTATACTTGAGGGTAATAAATATAAATCTTCTATTTTTATATTACTTTTTTCAAAGTTAATTTCTTCTTTAAATTTAATTTTAGATATTATCTTTTCATTTATATAACCCATGTCAATATTATTAAATACAGAATAATCTTTACTAAAATCAAAGAATATATAGCTTTCTAATGCATTGCTTGACACCTTTTCAATAAAATCTACTTCTGCATTACTTGAATTTTCAAGACTATCAACTACTATATATCTCAATTCTTTAAGTAAATTTTTTAAATAAAACTCATCATTAAGAAGGTAATTATTATATAGATATACACTCAGTGCATTATCTAAAATTGAATTTGAAAGCAGTGTATTTATATAATATGATATAATTTCATCCATCTGAGTATATGAAAATCTATATATACTATTTCTATTTTTCTTTGATGAATATATTTTTTCTCCAATAAAATCAAAGTCAATTAAATTAAATGCGGACTTACTTATATTTGTAATTATACTTCTTGCGATTGATTTATTCGTTCCTGTGATATCTTCGAAATATCCTTCTTTCACTCTTTTTTCCTTAACTTTTTTAATTATTAAATATTCACTTAAACTATTTGATATAAATGTTGGAGATATAGATTTTTTATTTATTCCTTCACATTTCTCTATTATAAGTGCCCAATATTTTAATAATTCTTTTTTTACAAATCCTATATATGTTGTTATTTTTAATTCTTCACTATAATCTAATTCTAATGACCTCTCATATCTTATTCTAGTATTGTTATTTGGTACTAATAAAATAATACTTCTTGAGTTATTTTCAGTTCTATTCAATAATTCCTTATATTTGCCTAAGGATTCATTTTCATCTTTTTTTAGACTGCTTTTTTTTAATAAATATTCCACATAATCACCTTCCTTAATTAAATTAAGTGTATATTATCTAATTATATCATATTGTGCATTTTTCAAAATACAATCAAATTATTGAATTTAACTACAAAAAAGACCATATATACACTGTTATGCATTTGTATATGCAACAATGTATATATAGTCTTTATATATTTACACACCCATACTTCAAATTATAGCTTTAATATAAACTCACGATCATAAATTTATATTAAACTTTAATCACTCTATTTTTAATTACTTTAATGATTCTTCTATTCCTTTAGCTATTTGTGTGCCCATTTCTTTTACTTTTGCAGGTGAATTTATTAACTTCATATCACTCTCATTATCCAAAAATGCACATTCTACAAGTACAGCTGGCATGTCATTGGTTCTTAAAACGTATAAATAATCTTTTGTAGGGTCACTAGTAAGTACTCTTGTTTTTATACCTCTATTTGTAAGTTTAAATTTCTCTAAAATTCGATTTAATATGTTTGTAGCCACAGTCTTAGAAGTTCCTCCATTTTTATCTTTAAGCTTGTAAAACACTTCTACTCCATGGCCTTTTCTATTATTATCACCATTGTAATGTATACTTGTAAATAAGTCTGGTTTAAGTGAGTTAGATAAAGCAGTTCTACTTCCAAGTGATAAAGTCTTATCTGTATCTCTAGTCATAATTACATTTATTCCTTTTGAACGTAAATATTCAGTAGTTGCAAGTGAAGTATTTAAATTGTAATCTTTTTCAATCATTCATCCAAATGAATTTCCAGGTGCTGAACCACCATGTCCTGGGTCAATCATAACTGTCTTTGCTCCATTACTAGCTCCTGGGTCTGTCGGTGTTGTATTATGCTTAGATAATGATGATGCTATAGAATTCATTACCTTAGAAGTTAATCCGCCTCCTATCTTATACACTTTATTAGCAGATTTAGCTTCTAAATTATCCTTATGATATGCAGATACATATGTTTTTGGTGTTATAAGTATTGGAGATTTTAAACTAGCAGCCAATGGTCCTGCTGCTAAAGCATCAACAAGTACATCTGACTTAGCTACTAGAACAGCTTCTAATTCATCCTCTGTATAGAATGTTTTTATTACATTTGCATTTGTTTCATGTCTATCTGCTCCATATACTCTATTTTTAGTAACACTATCTTTAGTTATATCATTTATTTTATTGATAACATTTGTTGATAACATTTGAGGACCACCTATAAAGTAAGCATTTTGTAAATCCTCACTTTGTAACCACTTATACGTATCGTTTGTAAGACTGTCTTTATCACTTAATATAATTGGTTGCTTATCTTGACCTGCTTTTGCTGCAATAGTAAGTGCATCTACTTCTCCACCATTTGCATTTGTTATATATACTTTATCTACATCATGATTTTTATCTATTTCTTTTGCTATCAATAAAGATGTCTCATATCTATTAGAACCATTCAAACGTGTTTGACTAGCACTTACAGTTGATTTTATTTGATTAGCAGTAGTTTTAGAAATAGAATTCTCATCTCCAATTATAATTATATCTTTAGGATTTAGACGCTTTAATTCTGCTTTTACACTATCAGACACATTATTTTTTTCAACCAAAAGTATTGGTGCATTATATGTAGTTGCTAGTGGAGTTGATATAATACCATCTATGCTTACATCTCCATTTATTATAACTACTTTATCTGAACCATTTTTCCATCCCTCTTTACTTATTTTAACAGCGGTTTCATATCTATCACTTCCTGTAAGTTCTGTGATAGGTGCAGAAGTCTTTCTCAAATATTTATTTACATCTTTTCTCGAAGTTATATCTTCAATTATACATTCCTGTGTTACATTGTAGTCTTTTAGATTTAATCCCATAGCTTCTAATTCTTGTTTGTCTAAAGTCTTAGGATTAGTTGCGCTATTTATTGTTATCCCTTGTAACTCCCAAACATTTAGATACTCTGGGTCTTTATTATAATTTATAGTTCCTTCATATACCCCAGTTGATTGATTGTAGTTCAGAGTTGTATCTAGTGGCATATCATAACATTTATATTTTAATGTAATGCTATCAGCATCTGGTTTTTCTTTAAATTTTATACTTACTTTTGATGTACTTCCTAAAACTATACTTTTTTTCTCCAAATTTATGTTTAAGTTAGCATTATTTTCCATAGCATTAGACTCAGTAGCAAATGCCATTGTAGGTGCAACAATTGCCATTGAAAGAACTCCTGTTGTTATTAATCTCGTATTTTTTTCATATTAATCTCCTTACTTAACATAGATTTTCACCTTGCTTTTTTTATCTTTTAATTTTTTAAAACACAGCAAAGTGTGCTTATCTAAATTTGCAAAAATTTATTAAAAATTAAATTACAAAAAATAAACAATTACAAAAAATAAACATAATTAAATATATCTGCTCATTTCCACTATATCATTTATTACTAAAAAAATCTATAAATGACAAATAAAAACATATAATGATTATATTTTGTAGAGTTTTATATCAAATTTTTATAAGTCAATAAAATTAATTTTTCAAAGTTGAATTCTAAATGTTACATATATATTTTAATAAATAAACATCATATAAATATTATTCAAGTCCTCGACCTATTAATACCTAGAAGTTAAATACATCTCTATAATTACACCTGAGACTTAGCAACCAAAACTTCAACACAAAAAGACTATGTATACACTATTTGCACTTATATCTGCAACAACTTATACATAGTCTTTATTACTAACAGAATTATATTTTTATTTTATGGATTTAAACTAAATCTAAAGTCATAAATTAATTTATGCTGAGTTTTTTAAGTATTTTCATTATGTACTATTTTAATGACTCTTCTATACCTTTACCTATTTGTGTACCCATGTCCTTTACTTTTGATGATGAATTCAATAAACTCATATCCTTCTCATTATCTAAAAATGCACATTCTACAAGTACAGCTGGCATATCATTAGTTCTTAAAACATACAAGTAATCCTTTGTAGGGTCAGTTGATAGTGTTCTTGTTTTTATACCTCTATTTTTAAGATTAAACTTCTCTAAAATTCTATTTAATATGTTTGTAGCTACAGTTTTAGTAGTTCCACCATTTTTGTCTGCAAGTTTATAAAATACTTCTACTCCATTTCCAGTTGTATCAGATGCATTATAGTGTATACTTGTAAATAAATCTGGTCTTAAAGAGTTAGATAGGGCAGTTCTATTTCCAAGTGATAAAGTCTTATCTGTATCTCTTGTCATAATTACATTTATTCCTTTTGAACGTAAATATTCAGTTGTTGCAAGTGAAGTATTTAAAGTATAATCTTTTTCTCTAATTCCACCTAATGGTTTACCTGTTGTTCCAGTATCCGAGCCACCATGACCTGGGTCAATCATAACTGTCTTTGCTCCATTACTAGTTCCTGGGTCTGTCGGTGTTGTATTATGCTTAGATAATGATGATGCTATAGAATTCATTACCTTAGAAGTTAATCCGCCTCCTATCTTATACACTTTATTAGCAGATTTAGCTTCTAAATTATCCTTATGATATGCAGATACATATGTTTTTGGTGTTATAAGTATTGGAGATTTTAAACTAGCAGCCAATGGCCCTGCTGCTAAAGCATCAACAAGTACATCTGACTTAGCTACTAAAACAGCTTCTAATTCATCCTCTGTATAGAATGTTTTTATTACATTTGCATTTGTTTCATGTCTATCTGCTCCATATACTCTATTTTTAGTAACACTATCTTTAGTTATATCATTTATTTTATTGATAACATTTGTTGATAACATTTGAGGACCACCTATAAAGTAAGCACTTTGTAAATCCTCACTTTGTAGCCACTTATATGTATCGTTTGTAAGACTGTCTTTATCACTTAATATAATTGGTTGCTTATCTTGACCTGCTTTTGCTGCAATAGTAAGTGCATCTACTTCTCCACCATTTGCATTTGTTATATATACTTTATCTACATCATGATTTTTATCTATTTCTTTTGCTATCAATAAAGATGTCTCATATCTATTAGAACCATTCAAACGTGTTTGACTAGCACTTACAGTTGATTTTATTTGATTAGCAGTAGTTTTAGAAATAGAATTATCATCTCCAATTATAATTATATCTTTAGGATTTAGACGCTTTAATTCTGCTTTTACACTGGCTGGTACACTGTTTTTTTCAACTAAAAGTATTGGTGCATTATATGTAGTAGCTAGTGGAGTTGATATAATACCGTCGATGCTTACATCTCCACTTATTATAATTACTTTATCTGAACCATTTTTCCAGCCTTCTTTACTTATCTTAACTGCTGTTTCATATCTATCACTTCCTGTAAGTTCTGTTATAGGAGCAGAAGTTTTTCTCATATATTTACTTACATCTTTTCTTGAAGTTATGTCTTCAATTATACATTCCTGTGTTACATCATAATCTTTTAAATTTAATCCCATAGCTTCTAATTCTTGTTTATCTAAAGTCTTAGGATTAGTTGTGCTATTTATTGTTATACCCTGTAATTCCCATACATTTAAATATTCTGGGTCTTTATTGTAGTTGATTGTTCCTTCATATAATCCAGTTGATTGATTGTAGTTCAGAGTTGTATCTAGTGGCATGTCATAACATTTATATTTTAAAGTAATGCTATCAGCATCTGGCTTTTCTTTAAACTTCACACTTACTTTTGATGTACTTCCTAAAACTATACTTTTTTTCTCCAAATTTATATTTAAGTTAGCATTATTTTCCATAGCATTAGACTCAGTAGCAAATGCCATTGTAGGTGCAACAATTGCCATTGAAAGAATTCCTGTTGTTATCAATCTTGCATTTTTTTTCATATTAATCTCCTTATTTAACACAAATTTCTATTTTATTTATTTTTTATCCTACTTACTGTTAAAATTACTTTTAAAACATATGTCAAAGTGTATCTCCCAAAAATTTTAAAGAAAGTTATAAAAATAAACTTACAAAAAAACAAAAAAAATTAAATATTTAAATATTTAATTATATTCACTATATCATTTATTGCCAAAAAAATCTATAAAAGACAAATAAAAACATATAATAATTAGATTTTTATAAAATTTTATGCAAAAAAAAATTACGTGGCTACGTCCTACTCTCCCAGGCAGTTTCCCACCAAGTACCATCAGCGCTAGAGAGCTTAACTTCTGTGTTCGGAATGGGAACAGGTGTATCCTCTCTGCTATTGTAACCACATAATCTTTTGGAGCGGGTGAAGGGGATCGAACCCTCACAGCTGGCTTGGAAGGCCAGAACTCTACCATTGAGCTACACCCGCATTAAATTTTTATAGCTAGTAAAACTAGTTTTTTAAAGTTAACACTCTAAAAACTACATATATATTTTAATTAATGAACATCAAATAAATATTGGTCAAGTCCTCGACCTATTAGTATCGATAAGCTAAATACATTGCTGCACTTACACCTTCGACCTATCAACCAGATAGTCTTTCTGGGGTCTTACCCTTGCGGTGGGAAATCTTATCTTGA